>DATAQN010000194.1:0-25693 GCA_036264635.1 Xanthobacteraceae bacterium
TCCGTCAGCGTCGTCGCTTCGATCTCGCCGCGCAACATTGCATTGTAGCGGCGCCTGGAGCCGTTGGGAGCGCTGCAAATGTTGATCATGTCGCGCGGCATGAAGCCGTCGAGAAGGTGGAGCGCCAGGTAGTGCGTGCCGAAATAGAACGGCACGCCGACGCTGCGTCCGGCGAGTTGCTGGGCGGTATAGACCGGCGAGTCGGGCCGCACTACGATCGCGGCATAGCTGACGATGCCGCGCCGGCCGATCTGCCGGCTGCCTTTATTGGTGTCCTGGACCCGACAATAATTGCCCCACTCACAGGCATTGTACATGTCGGCACGGCCTTGCTCGAGCAGGCTGCCGTGGCTCGAAAACGGGTTTAGCCCTTTTGGGCTGGTGACATCGGCTTCGGCCTTCTTGTCCTTGTCGCCGTCGTCACGCTGGGCCCATTCGATCGCAAGACCTTCCTTGGCGAACAGGCCCTCTTCAAAGGCGACGAGTTCGGGCAGTCCCTGGAACGGCGCGGTCGACTCCAAAATCAGCTTGCGCATGGCTCTCTCCTGCGGATCCCTGATAAAATCGATATTCCACGATAAAATCAACGATCTAGGAATTCAACAATTTTATTGCTCTGGCGTGTACTGTGGAATAGCACTCGCTTTAGTGACTAAGCCCGGGAGGCACTACCGCCGATGGACCGCAAGCTCTTCAACACGCAGTTCGAGGGTGCCTATTGGCACCTGCGCCGCGACATCATCGACGGCAAACTGCAGCCATCGGACAAACTCCGCATCGACCAGCTCCGCGAAACCTATGGTTTCGGGGTCAGCGCATTGCGGGAAGCCCTGTCGCGCCTGGTGTCCGAGGGTCTGGTCGAAAGTGAAGGCCAGCGCGGATTCTGGGTGGCGCCGATCAGCCGTGAAGAGCTCCACGACATCATGGGCTCGCGCATGGTGCTCGAGGTCGAGGCGCTTGCGCAGTCGATCCAGCATGGATCGCTCGAATGGGAAAGCGGAGTTGTTGCCGCGCGCCACAGCCTCGAACGGACCGAGACATCGATGTCGTCAGACGCGCCCGATGTCGTCGTAAAGTGGGAACTGGCCAATCGGCAGTTTCACATGGCGCTGATTTCCGGCTGCCCGCTGAAATGGCTGCTGCGCTTCAACAACGCTCTTTATGATCAGTGGCAGCGCTATCGCCACCGCACCGTTTTGCGGCGTCCGGTTCCGCGCACCGGGCTGAGCGCCGAGCATGTCCAGATCGTCGAGGCGACGCTGGCGCGCGATAGCGCAAAGGCCTGTGCGGCGCTGCGCCAACACATCGCGAACACGTCGCGAACTGTCGAGGTCGCGATATTCGGCAACTAACCAGCCGAACCGCCGAGCCGAGCAATCGCAAGGATGGGGACATCACCACACTTGTCACCACCGGGCTTGACCCGCCTGCGCGGCCGAAGTCGCTTCGGCGCGGCGAAGGCCCGGTGGTCCATGCTCATTTGCCGCCCGCATGGATGGCCGGGTCAAGCCCGGCCATGACGTGAAGAAAAAGCAAAATCCCGCCGTCATCGTCGAACATAAAGCATTCCGCAAATTACGGAGACCTTCATGCCACCCATTCGCGGCAGCTGCCTGTGCGGCGGCATCAAGTTCGAGATCACCGGCCCCCTGCTCGCGCCGATGAACTGCCATTGCTCGCAATGCCGCAAGCAGCATGGCGCGGCGTTTCGCAGCCGCGTGCGCGTCGCGGCGGATGATTTTCGCTGGCTCCAGGGCGAGGACCTGATCAAATATTACGAAAGCCCGCGCGGCTATATGCGCGGCTTCTGCCGCGAGTGCGGCTCGCCGATCATCAATCGCGCCGGACCGAACTGGAAGGTGCCGGCCGATTTCCCGGTCACGGCGCCGCAATACGGCGTCGCGCTCGCGCTGCTCGACGATCCACAAGTCGCACCGGAACTCCACTGCTTCACCGGCAGCAAGGCGCCATGGTTCGAGATCACCGACGACCTGCCGCAATACGAGGCTTATCCGCCGGTCGGTTGAGGCGGACCGCGGCCCCCGCAACACGTCATTGCGAGCGAAGCGAAGCAATCCAGTCTCTTCGCTCCGCATCAACGAAGAGTCTGGATTGCTTCGTCGCCGCGCTCCTCGCAATGACGACATTGATGAGTTCCATCTCACTCGCCGCAAATGATCCAAAGAAAAGTGCGCGCCTGTCATCATCCAGTCGCAACATCCGCGCGTATTCATGACAGCACGACAACGCGCGCGTGGGTTTCCGCGCGCCCGCTCTACGCCGATCTTTTTTGAAGTCTGCGAGCAGGTGCTAATGTCCTCGGCTTGCACGGGAAACCGCCTCGGGCGCGGAATGCCCGGCTGTTCTGAAATCATCGCCGCCGATCAATGCGCGTCCCGCGCCGCGCGCGCCTGCGCGTTCGCCGATCCCCTCATGAAAGAAGGTCAATGAACTAACCCCCAGAGGAGAGAGCTATGTCCATCGATCTGAAGGTCTACGACAATGGCGATCATACAGGTCTGGTTTGGCTGCCCGATGACGAGACGCCCATCGACAAGTGCCTTGGTTTCACCATTCACCGCCTGCTGAAGGCGGATGTCGGCCAGCCGGTGCAGGAATCCTATCTGCACGGCTTCGTCGGATTTTCCGATGCCGACAAGCTCGATCCGAACGCGCCGTGGAAATTTCCGCTGCAGCGTTACATGTGGTGGGACTATGGCGTCGCGCCCGGCAATGTCGTGCAATATTCCGTAGTACCGGTCGTCGGCCCGGATAAGGATCACCTCTCGCTCGCCAACAATTTGGCCAGCGCGCTGACGCCGCCGATGACCATTACCGGCCAGTCTTCGGCGCATGTCTCTGCTTACTTCAACAAGGGCATCGTGTCGGCGCAATGGGTGTCGCGCGTGCTCCAATCGCTCGGCAAGAAGCCGAACCTGAATGCGCTGATCAAGACTGTCGGCAATCCGCTGCGCAATGCGCTGAGCGGCCTCCTGCGCCCGCAATTGCTGGACATCCTCGACGAGGTCAAAGCCAATAACGGCCAGATCTATGCGGCGCTTTATGAGCTGAACGATCCGGAACTGATCCAAAGGCTGACCGCGCTCGGGCAGAAATGCCATCTCATTCTCGCCAATGGCGCGTTCAAGCCGCCGACCAATGACGAGAACGCCGATATACGCAAGCAGCTGCGCGGCAAGGTCGATCTCTACAATCGCCTGGTCGCCAACGGCCATTTCGCCCACAACAAATTTGTCGTCGTCTGCGACGCCGCCGGCAAACCGCAGCGCGTGCTCTCCGGCAGCACCAATTGGAGTTCGACCGGCCTGTGCACCCAGGCCAATAACAGCATCATTGTCGACGATCCGGATGTCGCGGCCGATTTCCTCAATGAATGGAATCTGCTCAAAGCCGCCGGCAACACTTATCCGTCATCCCTGATGCAGGCCAATTCCACAGCCAAATCCTTTGCGCTCGACGGCGGTAAGATCACGCAATGGTTTGCGCCAACCGGCGGCGGCCAGGATCTCGATTATGCGCGCGGGCTGATCAATGGCGCCCAGCAGGGCATCCTGTTCCTGTTCTTCAATCCGGGCGTCTTCGAGCCCGACGACAAGCCGGAACAATGGACGCTGTTGCAGAACATCCTGATCCGGCACGAGCAGGGCACGCCGCATTACAATCCGGCGCTCTACATCCACGGCGTGGTCAATCAGGAGATCGCCGGGCTGACCACCGAGGACCCCAACAAGAAATCAAAGAAACACGCCGCGCTCGATGCCACCAACAGCGCGCCGGTGACATTGTATGACGGCGGCAAGAATCCGCCGCATCCGGTCCCTTATGGCTCGATCGTGCCGAAGGCGATCAAGGAAGCCTTCCACGATTGGATGTCGGAAGTGATGAACCAGGGCGTTCACGTCCACAGCAAGGTCATCGTCATCGATCCGTTCGGCGAGAAGCCTGTGGTCATGACCGGATCGCACAATCTCGGCCACAAGGCCTCGACCCAGAACGACGACAATCTGATGATCATCGAGGGCAATGCGCCGCTCGCTGCCGCCTATGCCATCAACATCATCGCGATTTATCAGACCTACCGCTGGAACACCTATGTCGATCAGCACGACAAGGATCCGCAGGTCTGGCACGGGCCGAAAGAAGACCCGCATTGGCAAGACAGCTATCTCGCCCACAACAGCCCCGATTTGGCTGAGATCAAGTTCTGGCTGGGCGAAGGCGTTTCGGCGCCGGCTGCGGCCGGTCAGCCCATGCCGGCGCCCTCCCCGGGCAATGGCGAGGTACGCGCCGCGACGGCGACCGGGCCCGCGGGCGGATCTGGCGCAGACACGAAGGGCGCCAAACGGCAGCCGAAACGGCAGACCACGCAGCACCCAAAGCCGCACGCGCGGCGGCCTGCCAAACATGCCCCTAAAGCGCCGGCCAAGCGCGCGGCAGCAGCCCGCAAGCGGGCGGCCCGAAAGCAGAAAACGCCGCGCAAAGGCGCACCGGCCAAGCGGCGGCACGCGGCTTAAAGTACCCCGCCTGATCACCGGCTTTCGGCCCGGCGCGAGCAATGCGCCGAGCGCGGGGAAGGATTTGCCCGCCATTATTGCCTCCGGAGAACGGATCGGTAGTAATGGCGGCATGAACGGAAAACGTCCCGTTGTCGGGGTCATCGGCAGCGCGCATCTGGTTGAGGGCAAATTCCGGGCGCAGCGGGTCGGCGAGCGCAATCTGCGCGCGGTCGCGGAGACCGCCGGCGCCTTGCCGCTGATCTTTGCCGGCTCGCCGGAGATCACCGACATCGGGGCGCTGTTCGATGTCGTCGACGGCATCCTCCTCACCGGCGCGCGCGCCAACGTGCATCCGAGCCATTTTGGCGAGGACGAAGATCCGCGCTACGAGCCCTATGACCCGGAGCGCGATGCGCTGGCACTCGAACTGATCCAAGCCTGCGTGGCGCGCGGCGTGCCGCTGTTCGGCATCTGCCGCGGCCTGCAGGAGATGAACGTCGCCTATGGCGGCACGCTGCATCCGGAAATCCGCGACCTGCCCGGCCGCTTGAACCATCGCGCGCCGCGGCTGCCGAACGGCGAATTCCACCCCGACATCACCATCGTTTTTGCTGAGCGCCACGACGTGCGGCTGACGCCCGGCGGCGTTTTCGCAAAGCTCCTCGGCACCAACACGATCAGGGTCAATTCGTTACACGGTCAGGGCATTCTCAAGCCGGGCCAACGCATCGTCATCGAGGGCGTGGCCGAGGACGAGACCATCGAGGCGATCCGCGTCGCCGAAGCTCCCGGCTTTGCGCTTGGCGTGCAATGGCATGCCGAGCACGACGCTGCCAAAAATCCGATCAACCGCACACTGTTCGAAGCTTTTGGTGCGGCGATCACGAAATATCAGGAGACGCGGTAACGTCTCGCTATCATCGAGCCGCTCGCTTCGCGCCGCGCCCGTCAGCCTTTCGCAATGACGTTTCGCGGTCCAGTTCTTCGAGTCGTCCCGCCAGCTGCATGAGCTGCCATTTGCGCGCCAATGTCGCGGCCTTGGCGAAAGTCGGCTTCTGTCCGACGAGGCTCGGCAGCGGCGCCTTTTTGTCCATCGTTGCGATCGAGCGGTAGAGCTTCAGGTCCTCGGCCTGTTGTGCGAAGCGGCCGGCTTTCAAGATCGCCGCCAGGCTTCCATATTTCCGCAACAGCGATGCTGCGCCGGTCGCGCCGACCCCTGGCGCTCCTGGCAATTTGTCCGAAGGATCGCCGCGCAGCGCGATGAAATCAGGCACCTGTTTCGGCTCGACGCCGTAGCGCTCCCGCACTTGCTCTGGTCCGATGCGGGCCATTTCGCCGGCACGCACCGGGTAGAGAATGGTCGTCTTCGGCGAAGCAAGCTGAAACGTGTCGCGGTCGCCGCTCGCAACCAGCACCGTGCCGCCGCGCCGCTCTTCGGCTGCCGCGGCAGCGGCAAGGAAATCGTCCGCCTCATAACCCGCGCGCTTGGCATTGGCGAAACCGCAGGCCGCGACGAATTTCGGAATTAGGTCGAGCTGCTCAACGAGATCATCGTCGAATTCGCGCCCGCTCTGATAATCGGCAAAGGCGGTGTGCCGATAGGTCACCGCTTCCAGCGTGTCCCAGCCGACAAGCACCGCGCGGGGCTGTTCGCTCCGGTAAAGCTGCAACAGCCGGTTGGCAAAGCCGAGAATCGCGCCGGCCGGCTGATTACCGTCACGCCGGATGGTCTTTGGCAAAGCGTGATAAGCGCGATGCGCAAAGGAATCGCCGTCGATGACAAGAAGCGGCCGGCGCGGCTTTGTCTTTGCCGATTTCATTCAACAGTTATAGCCGCTCACAGGGCTGGCCTCACCGCCCATTAAGCGGGGCTGGCGTGCTGCCCGGCCTGCCCGTTGATCGCCGCCCAAACCTTCGGCGGCGTCGCTGGCATGTCGATATGGCGCACGCCGTTCTTGTGGTGCAGCGCATCGACGATGGCATTGATCACCGCCGGCGGCGCGCCGACCGCGCCCGCTTCGCCGGCGCCTTTGACGCCGAACGGATTCGAAGTCGACGGCACGTTGTGGGTCGAGAAATCAAATGACGGAATGTCGCCCGCCCGCGGCATGGCGTAATCCATGAACGAGCCCGACAGCAGCTGCCCGGAATCCGGATCGTAGACCGCGTGCTCGAGCAGCGCCTGACCAATGCCTTGCACGATGCCGCCATGCACCTGGCCTTCCAGCATCAGCGGATTGATGGTGCGGCCGAAATCATCGACGATGGTGTAGCGCTCGAGCGCGACTGCGCCGGTCGACGGATCGATCTCGACTTCGACGATGTGGCAGCCATTCGGAAACGTCTGCGCCGGCGGCACGCGCTGATGCGTGGCATCAAGGCCCGGCTCCATGCCCGGCGGCAATTTCTTCGGATCGTTTGCAGCCTTCGCCAGCTCGAACAGATCGACGCGCAGATCGGTCCCCGGCACGCCGAACACGCCGTCCTCGAAGGTCACGTCGGAAGCCGAGACTTCCAGCATGTGCGCGGCAAGGTCCCTGCCCTTGTTGACGATGATGCGGCCCGCCTCGTAAAGCGCCGCGCCGCCGACAGCGATGGCACGCGAGCCGCCGGTCAGCCCTGACGGCGTACGATCGGTATCGCCCATGACGACCTCGATGCGGTCGGCATCGATGCCGAGCTGGTCGGAAACGAGTTGCTTATAGGCGGTGTGCAGGCCGGTCCCATATTCCTGATTGCCCATCACGAGTTCGACGTGATCGTCCTTGAACTCGATGGACGCGGTCTCAGGAAAGCCGCCGCCGCAGCGCTCGGTATAGGTCGCCATGCCGATGCCGCGAAGAAGCCCCTTGCGCTCGCTGTCGCGCCGCCGCTTCCTGAAGGTCGACCATTCGGCCGCGTCCATGCACTGGTCCATGACTTTCTCGAACTCACCGGAATCGAGCACGAGCTTGGTCACCGACGTGTAAGGCATCTTTGAGGGCGGCACGAAATTGACGCGGCGGATCTTGTCCGGGCTCATACCGGTGTCGCGCGCCGCGGCATCGACCAACCGCTCGAGCAGATAGGCCGCCTCGGGACGGCCGGCGCCGCGATAGGCGCAGACTGGCACCGTATTGGTGCACACGCCTTTGACATTGACGTGGATGGCGCCGAACACATAGAGGCCGGACACCAGATCCGTCGAACGCGTCGGCACGAACGAGCCGAACGGCGAGAGATAAGCGCCGATATTGGCGAGGACATTGACGCGCAGGCCGAGGAAGCGGCCCTTGGCGTCGAGCGCAAGCTCGGCATGCGTGGTGTGATCGCGGCCCTGATTGTCGGAGACGAAGCCCTCGGAGCGGTCTTCCTGCCATTTCACCGGACGCCGCAATTTGCGGCTCGCCCAGACCACCAGCGCATGTTCGGGATAGACGAAGGCCTTCATGCCGAAGCCGCCGCCGACATTGCGCGTGATCGTGCGCAGCTTGTCCTTGCCGATCTTGAGCACCATGTCGGCCAGCGGATCGCGCACGAAATGCGGGCCCTGCGTGCCGGTATAGAGCGTGGAGCGGTCCGTGGCCGCGTCGTATTCGGCAGACGCATTGCGCGGCTCCATGGAATTGGCGACCACACGGTTATTGACGAGATCGAGGGTGACGACACGCGCCGCCTTGGCGAAGGCAGCGTCGGTCGCTGCCGCGTCTCCCATATCGTTGTCCCAGTCGAACACGACATTGTTGGCAATATGGTCGAACAGCTTTGCCGCGCCCGGCGCGATGGCATCCTTGGCCTCGGTCACGGCCGGCAATTGCTCATAGTCGATCTCGATCGCTTCGGCGGCATCGCGCGCCGCCGCGAGCGTTTCGGCGACGACAAGCGCTACTGGCTGTCCGACATGGCGCACCTTGCCACGCGCCAGAACCGGCCGCGGCGTGTCGTGGCGCGGCGTGCCATCGCGATTATTCAGCGGTACGACGCAGGGCACATCGCCAAGGTCGGCGAGATCCTCGCCGGTCGCCACCAGCAGCACGCCCGGCATGGCGCGCGCCTTGGCCGTATCGATGCGCTTGATATTGGCATGCGCCACCGGCGCGCGCAGCACGAAGGCCGGCACGGCCTGCGGCAAAACGATATCGTCGGTATAGAGCCCCTGCCCGGTAATGAGCCGAAGATCCTCTACGCGCCGCACGGGCTGGCCAATGCCGAATTTCATGCTCTGTCCCCACATTTCCGGTTGGCTCAAACCCTTTATCTATGCATCGGCGCGGGCATTGCCAGAACAGCACCTTGCGCAAGCGCCGCACACTTGGCAGCTTTGGAGTCTCAAGAGCGCACACACGCGCCGACGCGGCCGGTCTGGAGCCAATTCCGGGCCAAGCTGCGAATTGTAGGGAGGTGTCGACCATGTTCAAACGGTCTTTGCTGCCGTCTGTGGCGGCTATTCTTGCCGCTATCGGATTCTCCGCTCTCACCACCGCAGCGCGCGCCGACGATGCTGCGATTGCCGCGAAAGAGCAGGCCTGCAGCGCCTGCCACGGCCAAAGCGGCACGCCGATTTCCGCCACATTCCCGATCATCTGGGGGCAGCAGAGCAATTATCTCTATAAGGAGTTGCACGATTTCCACAGCGGCGATCGCCAGAGCCCGGTCATGGCGCCGCTCGTCCAAGGCACCTCGCTCGACGACCTACGCGCGCTCGCCGATTATTTCGCCGCGAAGCCTTGGCCGACCAAGCTCGCCTCGAACGGGGCCCCGACATCGGCCGCCGCCCCGCCCGAAGCCATCGCCACCAAGATCCAGATGTGCAAGGCCTGCCATCAGGCGAATTTCGAAGGCGGCGCGCCGGCGCCGCGGCTCGCGGGCTTAAGCTACGAATATCTGCGCAGCGCCATGAATGCCTTCGCCGACGGCCAGCGCACCAACAATCTCGACATGCCGGGCTTCATGAAAGCGCTCACCGAAAGCGAGCGCGACGCCATGGCGAAATACCTGGCGGGACTGTAACTTCCTGCCCCGCGCTAGCGGGGAAGGGGGACCGCGCGAAGCGCGGTGGAAGGGGCGCGGGCCTCAACAAAACTCTTTCGGCGAAAGCTAAACGTCGAGTGAGACGCCCCCTCCACCATGCTTCGCATGGTCCCCCTCCCCCGCTATCGCGGTGGAGGAAGCTAACGCTCCGTCAGCTTGAACTCGATGCGGCGATTGCGCCGGTAGGCGTCCTCAGTATTTCCGGTATCGATCGGCTGGAATTCGCCGAAACCGGCGGCGACCAGCCGCTGCGGCGGCAGGCCTTTGCTGATCAGATATTGCACGACGGAGATCGCGCGTGCCGACGAGAGATCCCAGTTCGATTTGAAGAGGCCGGTCACCGGACGCACGTCGGTGTGGCCGTCGACACGCAGCACCCAGGCAATATCGCCCGGTATGGATTTTTGCAGATCCAGCAATACGGCCGCCAGCTTGTCGAGCTCAACGCGGCCCTCCGGCTTCAAGTCGGCGCGGCCGCTGTCAAAGAACACTTCGGACTGGAATACGAAACGATCGCCCACGACGTGGATGTCCGGGCGGTCGCCGAGGATCTGGCTCAGCTTGCCGAAAAAGTTCGAACGGTAGCGGTTGAGCTCATTGACCTTCTCGGCCAGCGCCAGATTCAGCTGCTGACCCAGATCCTTGATGCGGGCGTCCGATTCTTCGTTCTTCTTCTGGGAAACGTCCAGCGTTTGCGCCAGCGATGAAAGCTGATCGCGCAGCGCCGCAATCTGCTGGTTCAGCGTTTGAACCTGGGCCAGCGCGTCGGATGAGATCTGCTTCTGACCCGAAAGCTCTCCGGTCACGTCATTGAGCTTATTCTGCTCCGCGGCGAGCTTATCCTGCCCCGCGGCAACCGCGGCCTGCGCCGCATCGGCCGCCGCTTGCGCACGGCTGCGCTCGCCTTCGACGCTCGTCAAGTTGGTGCGGAGTTGCGCAACCTGATCCTTCAGGTTGGAATTGTCCGTCTTCTCCATCGACAACAGCTGGCCGAGATAGGCGATTTGCGCGCTGAGATGCGTCAGGGCGCTGTTCTTATTGGCCACATCCTGCTGCAGATAAAACTGCATCACCACGAACACAGTGAGCAGAAAGATGATACTGAGGATCAGCGTCGACAGTGCGTCGACGAAGCCCGGCCAGTAATTCATGCCGCTGCCGCGGCGTGCACGAGCGAGGGCCATCATGACGCCTCCTCACGTTTGACTCTCTCGTCCGTCATGATCTGCAGAAGTTTCTTGATCTCGCTTTGCTGTTCAGCCTGGCCATCCACCCATTGCCGGATCGTGTGCTGCTCCGCGCGCATGTGATGCACCAGAAGCTGGATCGATTCCGCCAAATCCGCCATCGCGCCGGCCGCCGCCTTGCCGCTGCCGGCCGAATCGACGGCTCGGCGCAAGCGATCGAGCGCCGTATTGACCTCGCCGGCCAAATTGCCGGCGATGCCCGAGGGCTCGGCCGTCTCGTCGTTGACGGTGGTCGAGAGCCAATCCTCGAGCTCGGTGTAAAATCTGTTCTGCGCCTGGCTGGATTGCAGATCGAGGAAACCCAGCACCAGCGAGCCGGCAAGCCCGAACAGCGACGACGAGAATGAGATGCCCATGCCGGAGAGCGGCGCAGCCAGGCCGGAGCGCAGCGCGTCGAACATCTTGCTGGCATCCTCGGTCGCCTTCAGGCCCTGAATGACGTTGCCGACCGAGCTGACTGTTTCAATCAATCCCCAAAACGTGCCGAGCAGTCCGAGAAACACAAGAAGCCCGGTGATGTAGCGCGAAATGTCGCGGGCCTCGTCCAAACGCGTGGCGATCGAGTCAAGCAGGCTGCGCATCAATTGCGCCGACAAAGTTATCGGATCGGCGCGCGTGCTGAGGATCGCCGCCATCGGCGCCAGCAGGACGGGTGCGTGCTTGACCGTCACGCCGGGCTGACGCTGGCGGAAACTGTTCACCCAGGCAATTTCCGGATAGAGGCGCAGCACCTGGCGCAACGACAATCCGATCCCGATCACTTCCACCAAGACGATCAGCCCGTTCAAACCAGGATTGGCCATGAAGGCCGCCATGATCTGATTGCGCAAAAAGGCGCCGATGACTCCGACCCCAATGATGAATATGAGCATCCGGATCAGGAAGACATGAGGCGAGGATAATTTCAGCGGGTCGATTTTCTTGCGCATGAGCACCGCTTCTTTGCCGCCAGCCAGATTCGCGGGAACGGCATTGTAACCATCTAGGCCACGACACTGGAAGATATGGCACTGGAAGACCAGGACCAGGCCGACCGGCTTTCGCCTCGGCCGGTCGATAGGCCGGTCTAACGCGATCGGTCCATCGGCGGGTCCGGGCCTCGTGCGGGCCCTCATTCCCTCAATTGAGCGGGATTGCGGACGGCGAACACCAGCCGGCGTTCACGCTATCTCTGTACGCCCCAAACCTCTGTACGCCCCAAATGGACGAATATGCAAACGTTTCCGGCCGCCTGAGGCGCTCCCGGCCGGCATATCAGGCCGCATAGGGAGCGGACATCATTGGATGTCCGCCCTGTGCGGATTTTCGGCCTCGGGACCGCTACTGCCTCAGGCAGCTCTGGAGCCCCGGAGCTGTTGCGCCTCGAGCGACAAAGACAAGGCGGCGCCGTCCAGCGAGCGGCGCACCGAAACCGTGTCGATATCGACATCGTCTGGCAGTGTCACGGTGAAACTGTGCCGTCCGCTGCCGAGGCCGGCTCGCTCGAGGTCTTTGCGATAAACATTCGCGACCACCCGCCCGATCAGCCGGTCACCCGCATGGACGTCGAGACAGACCGGCGCTTCAGGAGCCTCGGCATTTTGCGCCCAACCGGTGATGCAGGTCGCACTGATCTCGTCCACAAAGCCGCGCAGTACGCCGGCGCGTTGTCCGTCGGCGCCGAATAGCCCGGCCCGCTGCGCGATACTTCGCCGCACCTTCTCGACTGCATAGCCCTCGTCGATCCGCGGCGCGCAATAGCACGCCAGCGCAGCGGCCGCGTCCGCATAATGCGCGGCGTATTCATGCGCATTGTGGAACATGTGGCGGCTGTCGTCGTCGATAAATGTCTCCGACAGCGCGCCTTCGGCAATGATCACGTCGTGGATGTCGAGCTCGACATGGAAATAATCGACCTTGTCGACGCTCTCGGCCTGCACGATCGACACGCCATTGACGAGGTCCTTGGCCTCGATCAGCACGCCGCCGCCTTCATTGTCGAAATACATCGCATGATGCGGCGAGATCCACAGATCGCGCGCCGGCACATTGTCGGACAGTGCACCGGCTTTGATGCAGACCGGCAGAATGTCCTTGCGCCCGCCAACGAAGCGGCCGCCATAGCTTCTTCGCCCGATCCATTTGATCGGTCGCAGCACACCCCAGCCGGTCATCACTTTATCGCCGATCGACAGCGTCTCCACCGGCCGCTCGCCATCTTCGGTGAAGATCAGCGTGCCCGGGCAATAGCAGGGCGCACCGTTTTCGGTGATCACCGTGCCGTTGCCGCTGCTGTCGGCTGCGAGGTGGAAAAACTCGCCGGAGAGGTTGCCGCCGAAATCGAGTGTATGGACCGTGCCGCCGTCGGTGATCGTCAGAACATCCGTCGTATAATTCATGTCGGCGTGGGCGCCGCTGGTGAATTTGATCGCGGCGAGATCGATCGTGTCACCGGGAGCGAAGCCGGAAATGGTTGTGCCCGGCAGCAGATTGCCGGTCGAATTACCGTCGATCTGCAGCACGCTGGTATCGGCGGCGAAGTGCACTGAACTGCCCAGCGAGCCGCCCGATGTCACTTCGACGGTGCCGCCTGAGATGACCGTGTTGTCGGCAGTGCCGCTCACGCGGAAGGTTCCGTTCTCGACATTCCAGCCGGAGCCCGTGCCGGTCGTGGTCCAGACTCCTCCAATCACATCGAGGTCGGAGAAGCCGGTATACTGCGTGCCGACATCACTGAGATCGAAGCTGCCATTGCCGGTGCCGCCGAGCTTCAGCGAATCGGAGCCGTTGCCGATCACGTCGCCGGTAATGCTGTAGCCGGATCCAAGCGTGAAACTGCTGACGGCTGAATTGCCCGACAAATCGACGGCGATGCCGTCGGTGCCGACGAGCGTGCCGGTGTCGAACACATTCACCGAGCCGGACTCTATGACCTGGATGGCAGTCCCACCGGAAATGGTGCCGGTATTGATAATGTCGCCTTCGAGATGAGAGACGCCGTCGACGAGAATGCCGACATCACTCACCGCGGTTATCGACCCGCTATTGATAATCCCGCCGGCCAGTGTCGACACATCGACGACATAAATGCCAAGAGCGCCGGTCGCCCCGCTTATCGTGCCGCTATTGGCAATGCCGCCGGCGAAATGCGACACGGAATCGGCGCTGCCCGAACTCACACCGACCTGAATTCCCGCGCCGGCAAATTCAACCTGGATCGTGCCCGCATTGTTGACGCCGCCGAAGAATTCCCCGGCGCTGCCGACGTAAATGCCATGGTCGCCGGTGCCTGCCGAGATTTCGCCGGTATTGGTGATCCCGCTGAAAAAGGTCGAGACATTGTTGACGTCAATACCATCGCCGCTCGGCGTGGCGTTAATTGTGCCGGCATTCGAGACGCCGCCGAAGAAGGTCGAAACGTCATCGATCACGATACCCGCACCGGCGCTGACATTTATCGTGCCGTTATTGGTAACGCCGCCAGCGAAAGTCGAAACGTCAGAGACCGTGATATCGGCGCCCGAAGTCACACTGACCGCGCCGCTATTGACAATCCCGCCAGAGAAAACCGAAACGGCGAACCTGCCGTTACTCGTGGTCGCGCCGCCAACCGCAATTCCGTTGGAACCTGCCTGAACCGTCCCCGCATTGTGGATGCCGCCGCCGAAGATCGCGCCGGTGATATCGATCGCGATTCCGCTGTTCCCTGCAGTGATTTTGCTCGTATCGTCGACCGTGATGCCACCGGCGAGCGTGCCGCTGTCAACGATTGAGCCACTGATTGTACTGTTGGTGACGGAAATGCCGCTCTTGCTGATAAAGCCGGCGTTAGCGACGTTGCCGGAGAAGGCCGTGTTGTTGACTTGTATGCCGGGTGTCGTCTGGTTCCGTGTATTCGTGTGTGGAAAGCTGCCGCTGTACCCCATGATGCTCCTTTACGCGGGAACTCTCCCCGCAACGCAATTGGCATCAACGTCGGCACTTCACACATGCGGCGAGCGCGACGTCGCGTTCACATCATTCCAAATTCCAAGGCATAAGCGCTAAATCCGACGCGGCGTCGTAGACAAATTCACGCGCGTCGCGGTGCGCGAGTTTGGCGATAACCGTGGCGATACAAAGCTCGCCGCGTGGCGACAAAATGGACGCGCGGAACTCTCGCTCATAGTTCCAAAATCGCACTCGCTTTCCGCGTGCGGATGACGCTTTCGATTTGCACGCGACCGCATGCGATCACATGTCGACGCGCGCAAAGCTTGCAGGTGATCCAGATCAATCCGGTCGTCTGCGAGTCGGTGCGCGCCGGATGATCCTCGACACATGACCCACTGGCATCGCCGCCATCCGGCCGGCTGACCGGCGGCTGATCGTCCGGCGCGTGGTATTATGTCTTGCGATTCGCAAGCTCGCCGGTCTCTCTCCGTGTACGGCCTGCTGCACGAGCGACCATCCGAAGCCGCAGCCAGCCCGATACGCGCCGGTGCAACAGACAGCAAATACGCAAGAGACGAAGTCGCTATTCGCACAAGGCTTGACGCACCATCAGGCCGGCCGGATGGCCGACGCCGAAAAGATCTATCGGCAAATCCTCGCCGGCGAGCCCGATCATTTCGATGCCCTGCACTTGCTCGGCGTGATTTTTGCTCAGAGCGGACAATATGCCGAAGCTGTCAGTCAGATCGACCGCGCTCTCAGGATAAATCCAAATAGCTTTTATGCTCACGACAATCGCGGCAAAGCGCTGTCTGCGCTTGGGCGACACGAAGAGGCGCTGGCGAGCTACGACCGCGCCCTGGTTGCACGCCCCCACTCTCCCGAGACTTGCACCTATCGCGGTAATGCCCTCCATGCGTTGAAGCGGTACGAGGAAGCGCTCGCGAGTTATTGCCGCACGCTTGATCTGCAGTCGGATCATGTCGAGGCACTCGCCAATGGCGCCGTCACGCTCCTTGCGCTTGAGCGCTTCGAGGAAGCGCTCGTGAGCTGCAATCGCACCCTCGCCTTGCGGCCGGACTCGCCCGAGCTGCTGTCGAACCGTGGCCTCGCTTTGCACAAATTGAAGCGCTTTGAAGAAGCGCGCATCAGCCACGAGCGCGCGCTCGCACTGCGGCCCGACTATGTCGAAGGCCGCTACAATCGCGCCAACACATTGCTTGCGCTGGGGCGATTCACAGAGGCGCTCGCGGACTACGATCATGTCCTCGCGGCGCGGCCGGATTACCCCGAAGCGCTCTTGAATCGCGGCATCGCCCTCGAGCGGCTGAAAACCTTTGCCGAAGCACTCGCGAGCTACGATCGCGCCATTGCGCTGCGGCCGGACTACGCCGAAGCCCATTCGAACCGGGGCATCGTTCTGGAGAAGTTGGGACGGTTCGAGGAAGCGCTGGCGAGCCAGGATCGCGCGCTCGCGCTGCGGCCGGACAGTGCCGACGCGCATTACAATCAGGGCGTCGCGCTGGAAAAGCTGAAGCGGTTCGAAGAGGCGATGACGCATTACGATCGCGCCGCCGCGCTGCGGCCGGATTTCGCCGATGCTCATCACAACGCCGCGTTCTGCCGGTTATCGACGGGAGACCTGCGGCGCGGCTGGGAGGACTATGAATGGCGATGGCAAACCGCGCATCTCAATGCATTCAAACGGAGCTTCGCGCAGGACCAGTGGCGTGGATGTGATGAGATTGCCGGAAAGACCATACTTCTTCACGCCGAACAGGGTCTCGGCGACACGCTCCAGTTCTGTCGCTATGTGCCGCATGTTGCCGAGCGCGGAGCACACGTCATTCTTGAAGTGCAAAAGCCACTGCGAGACCTGATGCACACACTTCCGGGCGCGGCCAAGGTGGTTGTGAAGGGCGAAGCACTGCCCGACTTCGACTTGCATTGCCCACTGCTCAGCCTGCCGCTCGCCTTCGGCACTGAGCTCACCACGATCCCGTCCGCGATGCCGTATCTGCAGGCACAGCCCGATGCAGTGGCGCATTGGAGCCGCAGACTGGGTCCGAAAGTCCGTCCCAGAATAGGCATCGCCTGGTCCGGCCGTGCCGAGCAACTAAACGATCACAACCGATCGATCGGGCTCCGCACCTTCTTATCAGCCATCACCGGGGTCGAAGCGAGTTTTGTCAGCCTGCAGCGCGAGGTTCGCAGCGCCGATACGGCGGTCCTGCAAGAACGCTCCGACATCCTTCATTTCGGCGAAGAGCTGCAAAACCTCTCTGACACCGCCGCGCTTGTCGCGAATCTTGATCTCGTCATCTCCGTCTGTACCAGCGTGGCCCATCTCGCGGGCGCGCTGGCAAAGCCGGTCTGGGTCTTGCTCTGTTACAATGCCGACTGGCGCTGGCTGCTCGATCGCGACGACAGCCCGTGGTACCCGACCGCCAGGCTGTTCCGGCAGGACGAGTCACGCGCATGGGATAATGTCGTGAAGCGCGTTCATGCTACGTTGGACGACCACCTTCGCGACTTAACGCCGTGACATAGAACCCAACTCCTCGGCGAGACCCCGGGCCAGCGCCTCGAGCAAGACCAAAGCGTCGTCCGCTCCTTGCGCTGAGCCCTTCTCGAAGTCCTTGTCAGCAAGGCCCATCGTATTAGTGACGTGCGCGAGGCAAAGAACCGCCCTGTTTCGCCTCTGCGCAAAGGCATAGAGCGCAGCCGCCTCCATTTCGACCGCCAGCACGCCCTTGTCGCGCGCCGACGCAATCGCCTCTGCCGTTTCGCGGAACGGTGCGTCGGTCGTCCAGCTGGCGCCGACATGAGCCGGTATGCCCTCGCCGTTTAGGATTCTCAGCGCCTTGGCGACCAGCCGCGGATCACCCTCAGCGAAGGCCGCCGGCGCCGCATAGTGGTAACTCGTGCCTTCGTCGCGCAGGGCCTTATCGATCACGACAAAATACGGCGGCGACCCCGCCGGGACGATCTGCCCCGCCGATGTCATGCTGATCAGCAGCTCGCATCCGCAGGCAAAAAGCTCTTCCGCGACGAGAACGGCAAAGGGTGCGCCAACAGTGCAGCCGACGATGCCGGCGGTCAGCCCGGCAAGCGGAAAGCTGTAAAGATCGGTGTGGTAGCACGGCCAATGCTCCACAGGCTTCGCCATGCCCGACGCTTTGAGGCTGCGGACAATGTCACCGTCCGGATCAAGGATGCAGATTGGCGGAACTTCGGCGACAGCCAGGCCCTTCTGACGGCGCGCTTCCCGGAGCAAGGCGACCGGTTCGAAAACAGTTGGCGCGTCGGGGCGTTTGTTATCGAGAATTGGCGGGGTCGACACGCGATCTCCTCAATAGGTTGAACGGAATGTGGTGCCATTCCAAATACAATTAAATTAAATAGGTTTCCTGCGGACTCAGGCAACGAACATGACCGATCTTGATCGACGCTCCCACTGGCAGAACGCGCATCAGACCAAGGGCGAACGTGACGTCAGCTGGTTTCAGGAAAATCCGACCGTTTCACTCGATTTAATCCGCGCCACAGGCGTAGCCCACGATGCCTCAATTGTCGACATTGGCGGCGGCACGTCACGATTGATTGATGCACTGTTTACGGAAGGCTTCTCCAGCATCACTGTCCTCGATATTTCGGAGCAGGCTCTAGCGACCGCGAAAGCGAGGCTCGGCGCGTTGAGCGCAAAAGCAGAGTGGATCGCCGCCGATGTGACGGCTTGGGAGCCATCTCAAACCTATGATCTGTGGCACGACCGTGCGGCATTACATTTCCTGACCGAAGCGGCAGATCGTACCGCTTACGTCGAGCGCATGTCGCGGTCCGTGCGCCCCGGCGGCCACGTCATTATTGGTACGTTCGCCCTGGATGGCCCCGAGCGCTGCAGCGGCTTGCCGGTCGTGCGTTATGACTCGACGGCGATCGGAGCGCTGCTCGGCCCCTCATTCGTCTTTTTGGAGAGCCGCCGCCACTCGCATCAAACACCAATGGGGACGATTCAACGTTTCCAGTTCAGCCGCTTTCGGCGCGGAAGCCGGCTGAGCCAATAGCGAAGCCGCCGCAATTCACGCCCCGGTTTGCAGGGCGGCGCGAAATCACTGCACCGCAATCCCGGCCTTCTTGATCACGTCGGTCCAGCGCGCGAGATCGGCGGCAAGCAGTTGCCCGAATTGTGCCGGCTCATCCGCGACAGGCTTCATGCCTTGCTTGTCGAACAATTCAGCGACGTCTCGCGCGGCGACGATCTTGGCCATTTCGTCGCGCAGCTTCCTCGCGACACCCGGCGGCGTTCCAGGCGGCGCCAGCAGCCCGAAATAATTCGACACGACGTAATCCTTAAAACCCGACTCGACCATGGTCGGCACGTCGGGCAAGGCTTGCGCACGCTGCGCGCTGGTCACCGCAAGGCCGGCGACATTGCCCGTCTTCACCTGCCCGACCTGCACCGGCATGGCATCGAACATCGCGTCGACGCGCCCGCCAAGCAGATCGTTGAGCGCCTCGGCCGCGCCCTTATAGGGCACATTGACGATGCTGATCCCGGCGGAGATGCGCAACAGCTCCGCCGCCAGCGACAGTGACGAGCCGGTGCCGCCGCCCGAGCCGAAGGTGAGCTTGCCCGGATTCTTCCGGCCGTAATCGACAAGGTCAGTGACGTTTCTGAAATTCAGCGCCTTGCGGCCGACCAGGATGAATGGGCCTTCCGACACTTCCGTCACCGGCGTCATGGTGCGGATGTCGTAGGGATAGTCCTTCTGCGCCGGCTGGTTCACGGTCACAGCGGCCGAGATCATGAACAGGGTATGGCCGTCAGGCGCAGCGCCGGTGAGCTCATGATAAGCCGGCTCAAAGGCACCGCCCAGCTTGTTCTCGACATAGACATTCGTATTGAGGCTCTGCGTCAGCCGCTGCGCAATCAGGCGCGCGGTGACATCGGTCGCGCCACCCGCCGCCAGCCCGACAATGATGCGGATCGGCTTGTCGGAAAAATCCTGCGCTGCGGCGGGCGGCGTATGAATTGCAATACCGGCAAACATAACCAGCGCGGAGGCGGATATCGCCCGGTACGCCATCGTTTCCTCCCCCGCCTTAAGCGCTATGTTTCTCGAGCGCTTTGTTCTATACGCAGAGCACTCTAGCAAACAGACGCATATGAACGGGGGAAGTCAAGCACAATGAACCTCCTCATCCTCGAAGGCGACGGCATCGGCCCGGAAATTTCTTCGGCGACTATCCGCGTCTTGACTCGCGCCGACGAGATTTTCGGCCTCGGCCTCAAATTCAATTCAATGCCGATCGGCTTTGCGGCGATGGAGAAGTTCAAGACCACGTTTCCACAGGAGACGCTCGAAGCCGCGAAGCTTGCTGACGGCACCGTGCTCGGCCCGGTCTCGCACAACGATTATCCGCCCGTGGCGCAAGGCGGCATCAACCCGTCCGGCGCTTTGCGCATCGGGCTCGATCTCTACGCCAATATCCGCCCGGCCCGCACTCGCGCCGGCTTTAAGCCACCCTGCGGCAAGCCGCTCGATCTCGTCATCGTGCGCGAGAATACCGAGGGCTTCTACTCCGACCGCTCGATGTTCCTTGGTCCCGGTGAGATGATGCCGACGCCGGACCTCGCTTTGTCGTTTCGCAAGATCACGCGGCTTGGCTCGACGCGCATCGTCGAAGCGGCCTTTGCGCTCGCCCGGCGCGAGGGCCGCAAGAAGGTCACCGCTGTGCACAAGGCGAACGTGCTGCGCGTCTCGGACGGCTTGTTTCTTGAATGTGCCCGCCAGGTCGCGGCCAAACATACCGACATCGTCTATGAAGAGAAGATCGTCGATGCCATGGCGGCACTCTTGGTGCGGGACGCCAGCCAATTCGATGTCATCGTCACCACCAATATGTTCGGCGACATCCTCTCTGATCAGGCCTCAGAACTGTCGGGAAGCCTCGGGCTTGCCGCTTCGCTCAACGCCGGAGATCGCTATGGCGTGGCGCAGGCACAGCACGGGTCCGCGCCCGATATCGCCGGGAAGGATCTCGCTAATCCGTCGTCGCTGATCGGTTCTGCGGCGATGCTGCTCGGCTGGCTCGGCCAGAAGCACGGCAAAGATTATTACCTGACAGCCGCCGCCGCCCTCGAAGAGGCGCTCGACCAAACAATCGCTTCGCCTGCCGAACGCACCCGCGATCTCGGCGGTACGCTCGGCACCAAAGCCTTCACGGATGCGATGGTTGCGCGACTCGCGAAAGCCTAGCGGCGCACCACCGCACGCCTTTATGTGACCAGTTTTATGCGACCATTTGCACACCCTGGCCGCGCCGCCCGCGCGGCCGGAGCGTCAATGCACGAGCGAAGCTGCTACATCTTGTTCTGGGACTTCTTGTTGGCTTCGTGGTGCTTCGTCATTTTGGCGCTTGAGCCGTGTCCAGTTTTCGTCGCGGTTCCGGGCTCATTCTGTCCCGATCCATTGACGACACCCGGCGCAGAGCCGGTTCCCGACGGCGCGCTCTGCTGCGCAAAGGCGCCCGATGCCATCAATGTTGCACCGAGCAAAGCGGCGCTCGCGAGATATCTTTTGCGCATTTGTGTCCTCCGAGAATTTGGAACTTGAAGTGGGTGCTTGGTGTGAGACAGGCATGGCCTCAACGGCGCGCACGGCAAATTGTTTCAGCCGACACATCGCCGCTGCGAAGTTCCGTTCGAAACTGCGCTTCACCAGTCACAACGTCATCGCCGGGCTTGTCCCGGCGAAGCGTCTTGTTGCCGGCGCGCGGGAACCCCATTTGCAGGGTGCGATTTTCATCAGCCGCATCCGCCGGTGTGTCACAGCGCGCGATAACGCGTCATACGAGGCAATTGCAATGCAAGTCGATCTGTCCGGATTACGCGCTCTTGTCACCGGTTCCACCAAAGGCATCGGCCGCGCTATTGCCGAGACGCTGGCAGCGAACGGCGCCGAAGTCGTCATCAACGGACGCAAATCCGCCGACGTCGAAGCTGCGATCAAGGACATTCGCAGCAAACAGCCCAAAGCACGTCTTGCCGGCGCGACGGGCGATGTTGCCGACGCCGAGGGCGTGGCCAATATCATCAAGGCGTCCGGCGCGATTGATATTCTGGTCAACAATGCCGGTGTGTTCGAGATCAAAGATGCGTTCGAGATTCCCGATGAGGAGTGGCAACGGCTGTTCGCCACCAATGTGATGTCCGGCGTACGGTTGACGCGACACTACGGGCCGCTGATGCGCGCCAAAGGTTTTGGCCGCATCGTGTTCATCTCTTCGGAATCCGGCGTACAGATCCCAACCGAGATGATCCATTACGGCGTCACCAAGGCCGCCGATCTTGCCGTGATGCGCGGCTTTGCCCAGGCGCTTGCAGCCACCGGCGTCACCGTCAACGCGGTGCTGCCGGGACCGACGCTTACCGAAGGCGTCTACACGATGTTCGAATCCATGGGTAAATCCGCCGACGATCCGAAAGCGCAGCGCGAATATATCGACGGCTCGCGACCGAGCTCGATCATCAAGCGTTTGGCCAAGCCGCAGGAAGTCGCCAACGCCGTAGCGTTTCTGTGTTCGCGTGAGGCAAGCGCCATCACCGGCTCGCCGATGCGCGTTGACGGCGGTGTCGTCATGTCGATCACGTGACTCCTCGCCCACAAAAGCTTGAAAGGCAGAGCGCAATCATGGATGCTCGGACAATCATGGCTTCCGCAGTGCGCGATAATAAAGCCCTTTCCCGCTTCGAGCTTGACGTCAATGGCGTCACGGCTTTCGCCAATTATCAGCTCGACGACGGCATCATCACGATTTCTCACACCGAGACGCCGGTGGCGGCCCGCGGCCAGGGCATCGCCTCAAAGCTTGTCGCGGGCGCGCTCGAAATCGTGCGGGCTCGCGGCCTCAAAGTGATCCCGGGCTGCGCTTTCGTGCGCGCCTATGTCGCCAAGCATCCGGAAGTCAGCGATCTCTTGGCGTGAGGCAGCTCACGCGGGCAGCGTCAGAGCTTCATGATCGGCCGTTTGCCTTTGGCGGCTTTCTCGCTTGGCACTTTGACCAGCGCCTCGCCGTCGAGCACGACTTCACCGTCAACCGCACAGACACAAGACAGCCGCGCCCGCGACTTCTCCGAGATGAGCTCCTGGACCGTGACTGTAACCACAACGGTGTCGCCGATCTTCACCGGCGCACGGAAGTTCAAGGTCTGCGAAATATAGATCGCGCCGGGACCCGGCAGGCGAGTGCCGAGCACGGCCGAAATCAGGCTTGCCGTGTAAAGGCCGTGCGCAATGCGTTTGCCGAACGAGGTGCGCGCGGCGAAATGCTCGGAGAGATGGATCGGATTGCGGTCGCCGGTGAGCTGGGCGAAGCCGACAACGTCGGACGAGGACACGGTCTTTTCGAGGGTCTCGGTCATGCCGACCGAAAGATCCTCGAAAAACAGCGTGCGCAGCGGCGGCAGATTCATGCCGCGATATCTTTTTGGAGCATGATCCCGAAAAAGCCTGCCCTCGGACAACGATCCGAGGGTGGAAGCCGGTTTTCGAAAATCGGCTTCGTCCCGCGACTACTGCTTTGGCGGTCCGGCGGCAGCAGCCGGCATGCCGGCCCCAGGTCCGCGCGGATCGTTATGACTGGACATGCACTTCTTCATGAATGCATCGCGCGCGGCGCCGTCAAGCTTTTGATCGTCAGCGCCGAACTTGCAGGTGGCCATTTTGTCCTTGGCGCTCAAGGCAAAGGACGGCGCGCTCGGCAGCATAGCGACCGGCGTGGCAATGAGGATTGCGAAAACAAAGGCATGTCGACGCATTACTGGTTCCCCTGGCTTACCCCGATGGGAGACTTGCTTGCCCAAAAGGACGGTGCCCCATAACCACTCTAGCATTGATCCCCTCCGGCAAGGAACTGCTTTGCTGGTAGGCAGTCCCGAAAGGCACCGAAATTCCCAAGTGGCGTGTCGAAACCGTGGAAAACAGGGCTATAAGGCGAAATGACCAACCCCTCTCCGGCGGCTTCGGCCAAAATCAGTCCTGTTTTAGCCCAGATCAAACCGGGCCTCGCCGGCACGACCGAGATCACGGTCGCGCATGAACATACCGCGCCTTTTGTCGGTTCCGGCCGAATCGAGGTCCTGGCGACGCCAGTGATGATCAATCTGTTCGAGGCTGCGGCCTTGGCCGCGGTCGAGCACCTGTTGCCGGCGGGACATCAGAGCCTCGGCATCCATCTCGACGTTAGCCACACCGCGGCGACCCCAATCGGCCTTCGCGTCACCGCAACCGCCGAGGTCATTCACGTCGAAGGCCGTACCATCACATTCAAGGTTGCGGCCCGCGATGAATTCGAAGAGATCGGCGGCGGCACGCATCGGCGTGTCGTGGTCAGCGTCGAGCGGTTCGACGAACGCGTGCAATGCAAGGTGCGCGGCGGGAAATAGCCGCCGATGTTGCGGCCGAACTCAGCCGCGGCCGACAAACTTTCCGATCCCGATGAGCACCACGGCCGCGACCGCAGCAGCGATGCCGTGGGTGGTGTGAACGTGCGAAGAGCCTTCAATATAGCCGGGCATGAAGGTCGGCAATTGACCGGCCGGCATCACGAAATACATCACGGCGGCGATGGCGCAAATAATGGCCAGAAGATAAGCGATCATTTTCATTTGGAGTTTTTCCCCCTACCCGCAGAGCATGATCCCGAAAAAGCCTGCCCTCGGACAACGATCAGAGGGTGGAAACCGGTTTTCGGAAAAGATCATGCTCAACCAAGAATCTAGGCGCCATGCGCCGGAGGGTGACCTAGCATGATCGCGCGATCTTTGGCGAGACGCTTGTTTTTGCGGCCAGAGGCAGCGATCATCCTCCACAAAAATATGGGGAGGACGTCCATGCTCGCATTTGCGGGGAGAATCACGCGCGCTGTGATCACGGCAGCTGTGCTGGGTTTGGTGGCCGAAGCTCAGTTTGCGCAAGCGCAATCGCTCGACGGCATCTATGCCAAGGCCAAGAGCGAAGGCGCCTTCGTGCTTTATGTCGGTGGCCCGACCGCGCCGTGGGAAGCCATGGCCAAGACGTTCAACGCGCGCTATCCGGGCATCAATGTCGCGATCTCCGGTGGCTTTTCCAACGTGCTCGATCAGAAGATCGATACGCAGATCGCGGCCGGAAAGCTCGAGGTCGACGCCGCGATCCTGCAGACCATCGCCGACTATGTGCGCTGGAAGGCCAGCGGCAGGCTCCTCGATTTCAAGCCGGCCGGCTTCGACAAGATCGACCCGAGCCTCAAAGATCCCGACGGCGCGTTCTGGGCAACCATGGTGAACGCGGTGCCCTATATGTACAACGCCGAGAAACTTGCGGCGGCCGACGTGCCGAACTCAGCGCTCGATTTCCTCAAACCCGAATTTGCCGGCAAGATAGTGACGCCCTATCCGGCCGACGACGACGTGACGCTCTGGGTGTTTTCTCACACCGTCGACAAATACGGCTGGAGCTACATGGACAAATACATGGCGGCCAAGCCGAACTTCATTCAGGGCCATCTCGGCCAGCAGCGCAGCATCGGCACCGGCCAAAACTTTGTCACCTTCGATTCCATCTTCAACATCACGACTGTCCTGAAGAAACAGGGCATGCCGGTGGAGACGCATTTCGCGACCGTCGATGCCACGCCGATCTGGCCGCTGTCGGGCGCGATCTTCAAAGACGCTCCGCATCCGAATGCGGCCAAACTGTTCCTGACCTGGCTGCTCGAGCCCGAGCAACAGATCGCGACCGGAACATGGTCGGGACGCAGCGACGTACCGCCGCCCGCCGGTTATCAACCGATCTTCTCCTACAAGGTCGCCAACGATTACCGCGCCTTCCTGACCGATCAGCCGAAAGTCGCGGAATTGCGCAAGCGTTTCGAAGGCTATACCGGCCCGGTCGTCAATGCGGGCGGCGTGCGCTAACCGCGGAACGGAACAAAGCCTGCCCACAGTTACGCCGATTTTAT
>DATAQN010000210.1:0-4758 GCA_036264635.1 Xanthobacteraceae bacterium
CAGCGCTGGGCCGAGCTGGCCTTCGGCCGCAAGCGCCAGCGTCTCGACATGGCCCTTCTCGCGCGCCGTGCCATTGCGCGTCACGAGTTCGCGGGCGAGCGCGGCTTCTTTTCGTGCAGCTTCGCTCTGCTGATAAAAGGAATGGATGCGCGCGCGGGCGATATGCGCGAGCGCAAAATCCGGATCGGCCGCGATTGCCTGTTCGAACGCTTCCGCCGCTCCCGGCCACGCCGACAGCATCAGATCGATGCCGTCGCGATAGGCCTCTGCGGCCTCAGTCGAGGCGGACGATAGCGTCAGCTCGTAGCGATCCCGGTGAACCACACTTGCCTCACCACACTTGCCTCGACACATTTCCTTCGCCGCCACGGTAACCGTAAACAAGATCGTATAGAAGTTGTTTTGCCGCTCCCCTTGCAATTGCCAGGAAATGCTATAAGTAATTCGCATTCGATTTGAACGCGCTTCCTTGTTGATTGCGGCCTAAGCCTCCTTCCCCGAGACATCGTTGAGATTGAATTGGAGCCTGCACGGAGGTCGTGCGGGCGTAAGGCGCTGTTGCGCCTGGAAGAGAGTGTTACATGACTACAGGTGTTGTGAAGTGGTTTAACGGCCAAAAGGGTTTTGGCTTCATTCAGCCGCAGGATGGTGGACAGGACGTGTTCGTTCACATCAGCGCGGTGGAGCGGGCTGGCCTGACCGGCCTCGCCGAAGGGCAGAAAGTGACCTTCGAGCTCAAGACCGACAAGATGCGTGGCAAGACTAGCGCGGAAAATCTCGCGCTCGTCTGATCCGCTACAGCATGATCCGGAAAAGTGCGAAGCGGTTTTCCGAAAAGATAATGCTCAAATAAAAGCGACGAATATTTCACGGATGTACTGAAGTATTTATCGAACGAGAACCCTGCCGGAGACGGCGGGGTTCTTTGCGTTGTCTTGCAGGTTCAAGCTTCCGTGCGTGCGCGCCGTCCCTCGATCGGGTACGCCGGATCGTTGAAGCCGGGCGTGGAGGGATGGCCGGTCACGACCAGGCGGTCGATCAGGGCTTCGTCTTCCGCGGTGAATGTATAGTCGAGCGCGCGAACGTAATCGTCCCACTGCTCTTCGGTGCGGGGGCCAGCGATCACCGAGCTCACGAAGGCCGAGTTCAACACCCAGGACACCGCGAATTGGCCGGCGGTGATGCCTTTCTTCTCGGCATGCGCCTTGATCTCCTGCGCGAGCTTGAGCGACTCCGGTCGCCATTCGGTCTGCATCATGCGCTTGTCGTTGCGTCCGGCGCGCGTCGACTTGTCGGGGGCGGCATCGACCGCGTATTTGCCGGTCAGGACGCCGCGCGCCAGCGGGCTATAGGAGACGATGCCGAGCCCGTAATAGCCGCAGGCCGGAAAATGCTCGACCTCCGGCATGCGGTTCATCGCGTTGTAATAGGGCTGGCTCGCCACCGGGCGGTCGATGCCGAGCCGGTCGCAGATGTTGCAGATCTCGGCGACGCGCCAGGCGCGATAGTTCGAGACGCCGAAATAGCGGATCTTGCCGGCGCGCATCAGATCGCCCATCGCGCGCACGGTCTCTTCCAGCGGCGTCGAGTGATCTTCCTTGTGCAGGAAATAAAGGTCGATGTAATCGGTGCCGAGCCGCTTGAGGCTTTCGTCGGCCGCCTGCAGCACCCAGCGTCGCGACAACCCGCCGCGATTGGGATCGTCGCCCATCGGATTGGCAAGCTTGGTCGAGAGCACCCAGCTCGGGCGGTTATTGGAGATCGCGCGGCCGACCACCTGCTCGGAATTGCCGTTGTTATAGGCATCCGCAGTGTCGATGAAATTGATGCCGGCCTCGCGCGCCTTCGCCACGATCCGCGTCGAGGTCGCTTCGTCGGCCGGCCCGCCGAACATCATGGTGCCGAGGCAGATCGGCGAAACCTTCAGGCCGCTGCGGCCGAGCTTGCTGTATTTCATGGCGCTTCCTTCCTATGGGCGGAGCATAACCGCTGGAGTTCGTCATTGCGAGCGCAGCGAAGCAATCCGTCTTTCAACTTGCTGCGGCATGGATTGCTTCATCGCTTGCACTCCTCGCAATGACGGTGGGACTAGGTTTCGTTCTTCAAAATCTTGAACACGCCGTTGGCCATCGCGATGACGCGCTTGTCGACAGTGATCTCGGTGCTCATGAAGATCAGGCTGCGCGTCGCGCGCACCACGCGCGGGCGCGACACCAGTAACTCGCCGATCTTGCCGGATTCGACGAAATGCACGTCGAGCTGGGCGGTTGCCATGGTCGGCTTGCCGGTGACGAAACGGGCGGTCATGCCGCAGGTTCGGTCGGCGAAGGTCATCAGCACGCCGCCTTGCACCAGGCCGCGGCGGTTGTGGTGCTTGTCCTCGGTCGGCAGCGCATATTCATATTTGCCGTCGACAAGGCGCTCCCAGAGCGGACCGACGATCTGGATGAAGCCGGTCGCTTCGACGAGCTTCCAGCCGTCGGATTTCATCCGGACCGCCGCCTTGTCGATCATGTCGTGCATTCCTGTCCCTCGCGTCTCGCCTCATTCCATCCAGCGCCAAGCTGATGTAGTCAAGCACCATGAGCCGTCCATTCGACGATACCACCCGGCGGAATATCGCAGAGCTATGCGCGAGCTTTGTGCACACGCCGGCTTCCGACGCCGCGAGCGATCTGAAACGCGCGGCGGTTGCGATTGCGCTCACCCGCGCCGACGAGGCGGAGGAGACGGCGCTGCTGCTCACGCGGCGTGCTGCCGGCTTACGCGCCCACCGCGCGCAATGGGCGCTGCCGGGCGGGCGATGCGACGCCGGCGAGACGCAAATCCAGGGCGCTTTACGCGAATTGCGCGAGGAGCTCGGCCTCGATCTCGCTGATGACGCTGTGCTCGGCCTGCTCGACGCTTATCCGACCCGCTCCGGCTATCTGATCACGCCGGTCGTGGTCTGGGCCAATGGCCACGAGACGATCAGGCCGAACCCGCAGGAGGTCGCGTCCGTGCATCGCATTGCACTTGGTGCGATCGAGCGCGAAGACGCCTTCGATTTCACCGCCATTCCCGAAAGTGACCGGCGCGTGATCCGCTTCCATTGGGAAGAGCGGCTGATCCATGCGCCGACGGCGGCGATGATCTATCAATTTCGTGAAGTGCTGGCAGGGCGGAACACGCGCGTCGTTGATCTGGAACAACCGGTGTTTGCCTGGAAGTAGGCGCAGTTTCGGCTACAAGGAGCCCCATGCGCCCGACAACGATTCGCATTCTCGCGCTTGCGTCGCTATCGCTGGCGATGGCCCAGCCGGTGCGCGCACAGATGGCTTCGTCCGAGGCGATCGCCGATTATCAGCGGCGGCTTGCGGAATATCAGGCGGTGCACGATGCCTATGAAGCGGATGCGTCCGCCTATTGGAGCGCAATCGCCGAGAAGCGGCGCGGCCGCAATGCCAAGCGGCGCGAGCATGAGCAGGTCACGCTCGACGATTATGTGCTGACGCAGCCGCCGGTCTATACCGGCCCGCGGCGTCCGCTCAATCCGGAGGGCGAACCCGAGCCGGAAGCGACGCCGCGCCCGAAGAAGATCATTCCCGTAGTCGCCGATCTGCTGCAGGCGGCTTCCGATAATTTCCAGTGGACGCCGCAGCGGCCCGCGACCGAACTCGATTTCAAGCGCGCCTATGCCAGCTTTGCCGCAGCCGCCGGGCTGACGCGCGAACAGGCGGTGCGGGTCTACGCCTTTGAGACCGGCGGCAACGGCAATCACGACATGCAGGCGGGACTAAGCTCATGGCGACCCGGCGCGCACGCGATCTCGACCGCGATCGGCTACAACCAGCTTCTCACCACCAACAGCGTCGAGTTGATCGCCGAGCGGGGTCCGCTGTTCGTGAAGGTGCTGAGCAACCGCGCCGCGCAACTTTCGGGCCCGGCGCGCCAGGCGATGGATGCCAAGATCGCGGTGCTCAAGCAGATGGTGGCGATCGCCCGTTCGGTGCCGGACGAATGGTCCGAGCATGAGAAGATCGGCGACACGCCGCAGGGCTGGGCGCTGCATGCCATGGTACTCGACATCGATGTCGGCCCGATGCTGCAAACCCACAAGCTCCTGACCTCGGTGCTGTTCGCCCGCACCAAGGGCTATCCGCGTCCGCTCTCCGCAGCCGAGCTCGAAATGATGAACCTGACCGGCGACTCGACCGGCCTCGACATGGTGACCATGCCATCAGATATGCGCGAGCAAGTGCCGACTGCGAATTTCTTCCAGCGCTCCGGCTATGAGCGCAATCCGGTTGCAAGCCGCAACAATACGGTCGCCAGATTGCTCGCGGTCACCGACGCGCGGATGGATGCCAACAGCATCCTGCCGGGCGCGCGGGAGTTGGCGGCGGCGTTCTAGCCCCGGCCGAACGAATTGTAGGGGCAACGACTGCGTCCGCCGTAGCTCAACGAGCGAAGGCGGAAGCGTGCCCACGGCCAGCAGTTGAGATGTCAATGGTGGGCACGGCGCGAAGAGCGCCTTTGCCCACCCTACGAGACCTCAATCCGTCGACGGTTCACTCCGAGCCGAACAAGAACTTGCCGCCGCCGTCGAGATAGGGGCCGCCGCGCATATAGAGCTGGCCGTTCTGGCCGATGAAGAACAGCGTGCCCTTCGGCACTTTCTTGGCGCCCTTCAATAGTTGGCCGGCATTGTTGGTGCCCATCTTGTACTGGAAGGTCTTGCCTTCCTTGTCATAGGCGTAGCCGGTGTCCGGCTTCATT
>DATAQN010000223.1:0-1622 GCA_036264635.1 Xanthobacteraceae bacterium
GGCATGAGTTTTCTGATAGCGCTACCATGATGGATTTCATTTGGCTTTGTCAATCCATTTGCTTTTCGAACCCCGACCGGAGTCAAATACGAGCTTGCTCTACATGTAAGCTGACTTCAAATGACGAACAGATCAGCTCGAAAGCGCAGCGCGACCCGCCATGATCGGAAACCGAAGCATCGCAAACAGGGTGCTCCGACGATCGCGGATGTCGCCGCGTACGCCGGCTTCGCGCCGATGACGGTTTCGCGCGTCATCAACGGCGAGAGCAACGTTCGCCAGGAAACGCGCGAGGCCGTGCAAGCCGCGATCGCCAAGCTCAAATATTCTCCGAATCTTGCGGCGCGAACTTTGGCAGGCGCCGAGCAAGTTCGCCTCGGCATGCTGTACAGCAATCCCAGCGCGGCATTCTTGAGCGAATTCCTGGTCGGCAGCTTGGAGCAGGCCCGCCTGAGCCACGTGCAGTTGGTGGTGGAGAAGTGCGACGTCGATACCAACGAGGATGATGTGGTGCGGGAACTGCTCGCCACGGGCGTCGACGGCATCATTCTGCCGCCGCCCTTGAGCGATTCGAAGCGCATTCACGCCGTTCTGATGAAAGCCGACGCGATCGCCGTCGCTGTCGCAAGCGCCAGTCCACGGGCGGGTTTGTTGGCGGTGCGAATCGACGATCATGCGGCCGCGGTCGCCATGACGCGTCACATTTTATCGCTCGGCCACACGCGCATCGGCTTCATCATCGGCAATCCCGATCAGACCGCGAGTGCGCAGCGTCTCGCCGGATACAGGGCGGCGCTCGCGGAAGCCGACATTCCGATCGACAATTCGCTGATCCGGCAGGGATTTTTTACTTATCGATCCGGGCTCAAGGCCGCCGATCAACTGCTGAGTCTCGCGAAGCCGCCGACCGCCATTTTCGCCAGCAATGATGACATGGGTGCCGCCACCGTGGCAGTCGCACATCGCCACCACCTCGATGTGCCCAAGGGCCTCACGGTCTGCGGTTTTGACGACACTGAGTTCTCGCGCTCAATCTGGCCCGAGCTCACCACGATTCGGCAGCCGATCGCGGACATGTCGCGTTCGGCCGTGCTCTTGCTGCTGAAGAAGATCAAGGCTCGGCGCGAGGGGCGCGACGAAGAAGTGAAACATGCGCTGCTCGACTTTACGCTGGTGCGCCGCGACTCCGACGGGCCTCCGAGCCGCTAAAACGCTGCGCCGCTGCCGCGCTGCCTAAACCCTAAAACCTCGGCGCGCCGCCGCGCTAGCGCCGGATGGCGCGAAAACGGATGCTGGCTTCGAAACTCTCGCCGGGTGCGGCGACCGGCATGCCCGAATCCGGATCGCGCCGATTGAGCGCATTGTTGATGTGCGCCACGGGCTCGAAACAAAAGGCATCGAGCTCGCGCCGGACATAGACCACGGCGTTGCACAGCTCCCTGGAAGCGGTTATTCCTAGCGCCTGAGTCTTGTCCTGCCACGCGATGATGGCCACGCCATTCCAACCGGTGAAGCAATGATCGATGTCGGCGTGCTCGACGGACAGGCCTCGAGAGAAGTCGAAAGTTCCGGCGGGCTTCACGAACGCACTGGGCAAGCCGTCATCGCCGACCAGCCACATG
>DATAQN010000079.1:0-20367 GCA_036264635.1 Xanthobacteraceae bacterium
CTGCTGGGATGCGCGGCCGTGCCCAGCAGCACGGCAGGTTGGCTACAGCGTCTGTCGGCGTTCCATTTCCTTTCGTTTTCTTCTTTCTCTTCGTAGCCCGGATGGAGCGCAGCGTAATCCGGGAGCGGCAGTGCAAGCGTCTCGATCGTCCCCGGATTGCGCTCCGCTCCATCCGGGCTACAACGAAAGCGAAGCGAAAGCGCAAAACGAAACGAAGGCCCCACCCCTTCTTTTCCTAATGCGCACGATCCTCGCCCTTCACACCGTAGCGTTCCAACAAAACTCGCGCGCAGACGCGCTGCGAGAGTGAGAGCGCACATTCATCCTCACCCGCTATCGCGGGGGAAGATGAAGACAGGGGAGCATGCGTCATGAAGCGTCGCTTGAATCGCGTCATGGGTCATGATGCCGACCGTATCGTCGATCGCGATGATTTCGCGGTGGCGCTCGCGGTGTTTCAGGCGACGCCGAAGGGCAAGCCGAAGCTCCGCCGGCCCGACGACGCGGCCCGCTTTGCCATCGAAAAGGCGCTGCAGCAGCGGCGCTACTGCAATGCTTTCGCGCTGTGGCGGGCCTGCCGCGACAAGAACTGCCGCAGGCAAGGCGCATGCTGCGGCGACGCCGATGCCTGCCTCAAGCAGGGACTGCCGCGCGTGCCGCATGATGTGCAATGGCGCGCGCGGCAGGCCATTCTCAACGCGACGCCGCCCAATATCGGCGCGCCCGAGCGCAAGGCGCGGCAATGCATGCCGCGCGACTTGTATGAGTAGCGCCGCGCCGGCGCGCTCATCCTCCCCCGTGGTAACGGGGGAGGTAACCGTGCGAAGCACGGGGTTGGGGGCGACGGCGGTGCAGCAGGGCACGACGTTAAAGACGCGCGGTCCTATCGGGACACTCGTTTCGATGCGGCGCGCGTTTTTAACGGCGTGCCACAACGGCGCGGCCCGCGCCCCCACCTCCGCGCTGCGCGCGGCTACCTCCCCCGCTACCGCGGTGGAGGATCATGTCGAGCTAGTTCGCCATCATGCGGAAGCGCAGCGGCGTCGCGCCGGTGAGCTCGATCACTTCGCCGCTCCTGCGCCAGCCGGTGACCTGCGTCAGCGCGGCCAGAAGATCGGCATCGCGAGCCTGGCGGTCCGCATCGCATTGTGCTGGTGCCAGTTCCGGCTGCGCAGCGCCAGGAACGATGGTGATGGCCGAGTCGTCGATCGTCGCCTGCGCTTTAAGGCTCGCGCACCACAGATCGATCGAGGCGGTGCCGTTATCTTCGATCTCGATGATCGGGACACGTCTGGAGCCGTGCATTGGCGCGGCATCGAGCATGAGCTCGCTGCCGAACGGGAATGGCTCGCTGGCGTCCACCGGCCAGACGGGCATGGATGCGACCACGGCGACAAGCAGAACGATGCAGAATGCAAAACGGCGACACAGCCAGAGTCGGGACATCGACGACTCACTCCGGTTACGAGATACGATGGTGCGGGCGAAGAAGGATCGCATCGCAGCAGGGCGGCTGCGCGCCGCAATGATCTAAGGCACGAGCGTGCAAAAGTCAGCCCGGCGGTCTCATCGATTTTGCCGCGGCTGGAGCACGATCCGGAAAAGCATGCCCTTGGACTTGGTCCGAGGGTGGAGACCGGTTTTCCGAAAAGATCATGCTCACAAGAAATGCCCGATGCTGCGTTTGCGGAGAAACCACGCCGCAAGCGCGAGGCAAGTTGGACATGCCGAAACGGGCTTGCCGTGCGCGGAACGCCAATTTCGGCCCCTCACCCCGACATCAAGAAACCGCGATTATCCACCACCCCTGCCCTAAACCGTCGTAAATCCAGGCTAATCGCGGTTGCGACGGTCTCGGTGATGGCAGGCGAAGCCTCTGCCGTCCGGGCTAGGCCCATGATAATCCGTGATATTCAAGTCGTGCTGGCGGCGAGCGATTTGGGTTCCTTATCGGCATTTTGGTAACGCAGGATCGTTTGCGTTGCCCGCAAACTCCTTGGAGGTCCTCCTTTGCAACGTCTCTTGTCGTCGCTGGCCACGATTTGGCGGTTGTCTGTTCCGTATTACCGCTCTGAAGATCGCTGGCCGGGCCGCATCCTGCTCGCCGCTGTGATCGGCCTCGAACTGGCAGCGGTCGCGATCACGGTGGTTCTGAGCTACTGGTACAATGATTTCTATAACGCCTTGCAGCAACGCGATTGGAGCGGCTTCTGGTGGGAAATCCTGCTCTTCTGCATCTACGCCAGCATCGTGACCGTCATCAAGGTCTACCAAAACTACCTCAATCTTTGGCTGCAGATCCGCTGGCGCCGCTTCATGACGCAGACCTATCTGCGGCAATGGCTCAACACCGCCAATCATTATCGCATGCAGCTGCTCGGCGATGCGGCTGACAACCCCGACCAGCGTATCTCCGAAGATCTGGCGCAATTCGTCCAGTACACAATGTCGATCGGGGTTAATCTGTTGAGCTCCGTTGTGACGCTGTGTTCCTTTGTCGTCATTCTCTGGAAACTGTCGGATGCGGCGCCATTGCATGTCTTCGGCATCAATGTCGCCATTCCCGGCTATCTAGTCTGGGCGGCACTCATCTATGCGGTATTCGGCACCGTGTTGACGCACCTGATCGGCCGGCCGCTGATTTCCCTCAACTTCCTGCAACAGCGCTACGAAGCCGATTTCCGCTTCAATCTGGTGCGTACCCGCGAGAATGCAGAACAGATCGCGGCACTTCGCGGCGAAGCTGCCGAACGCGAGGGCCATGCCGGCCGCTTCGGCCAGATCATCCAGAACTGGATCGCGATCATGCGGCGGCAGAAGAAGCTTCAGTTTTTCACCCAAAGCTTTGGTCAGGCAGCAGTGATCTTCCCGTTTTTGATGGCGGGTCCGGCCTTTTTGGCCGGCGTCACCCAGCTCGGCGACCTGATGCAGACCGCAACCGCGTTCGACAAAGTGCAGACCGCGCTGACCTATTTCGTCTCGGCCTATCAGGACATCGCCCAATACCTGGCTATCGTGCAACGCTTGACTGGCTTCCAGGAGGCGATCGAGGCCGGCCGCCAGGCCGCGTTGCGGCAGCCGGCCGTCGAGGTGGTGCCGCGCGCCGCGGACGGCATCGTTATCGACGCGCTCAATGTTCGGCTGCCCAACAGCGAGCCACTCATCGACGCCGATCGCGTCGCCGTGGCGCCGGGCGAGCATGTCTTGGTGACCGGTCCGTCAGGCGCCGGAAAATCGACGCTGTTCCGCGCCGTAGCCGGCATCTGGCCGTTCGGCTCCGGTCGCGTCTCGGTGCCGGAGAATTCCAAAATCCTGCTGTTGCCGCAGCGGCCCTATTTCCCAGTCGCAAGTCTCGCTGCGGCGGTCAGCTATCCGGCCAGGGTCGGCACCTTCGACGCGGCGCGAATCGCCGAGGTGCTCACCGCGGTCGGATTGCCCGAATGGAGCGACAGCCTCGACGAAGAAGCGCACTGGAATCGGATGCTGTCGCTTGGCGAGCAGCAGCGGCTCGCGGTTGCGCGCGCGCTACTGCAGGAGCCGGACTATCTCCTGCTCGATGAGGCCACGGCGTCGCTCGACGAGGAAGCCGAAGCGCAGCTCTACCGGCTCCTGCACGAGCGGCTCGCGGGCGCGACCATCGTGTCGATCGGCCACCGCTCGACGCTTTCGGCTTTCCACAACCGCCGCATCGAGGTCGTCACCGGAAGCGCGGCCTCGCGGATGCGCGAAGTGCCGCTCGCCTCGGCGGCGGAATGATTGAGTGCATGATCCGGAAAGGCGGGTACCGGCTTTCCGAAAAGATCATGCCCAATCAAGAATCGGGCGCTGCGGCGCAAGCGGGCGCCGCGGCACGAGCGGCTCCACGAACGGCTCCCGGCCAACGAAAAGGGCCGGCAGCGTCAACCGCTGCCGGCCCCGTGGTTAGAAATCTTCCGTCGAAGACTACTTGATGCTCGACAGGTTGGTCGCGAACGACAGCTTGGCGATGTAAGACGAGCCGCACCAGTTCGAGCCCAGACCAGTCGGGTTCTGGGTCGTGACGTTGCCCGGCGAGAAGGTCGCGTTGGAGGCGCTGGTGAGGACGCTGCACTGGGCCTGGTTCAGGCTGGAGTCGTAGTAGCGCAGGTCAAGGGTGAACGCCTTGTAGGTGAAGCCGAGGCCGGCGTCCCAGTTCCAGTAGTCGGTGTATTGGACGCTGGAGAAGAACGGACTGCCGACAACACCGGTGCCGTAGAAGTTGTCGCTTTTGCCGAGCGCCCAGTAGCCGACGTCACCCGAAATATAGCCGCCGATGCCGGTGGAGCCCCACCACGAACTCGGCTCGGTGTACGTGATATTGCCGGTTATGTAATTGCCGGTGGCGCCGAGGTTCGAAACCGACGGCGAATAGTAGTACTGCGCGCCGACCGCCCACTGATCGTTGATGGTGTAAGTCGCCTTGGCGTAGACCTCGTAGAAGCTGGCATTGGACTTCGCGACGTTACCGCCGAGAGGCTGCAGGTTCTTGTTGGGCACCGTCGCGCCGGCCGGCGCGGTGCAGGTGGCTACCGGCGACGAGCCCGCCACATTCCCGAAGCAATTGCCGCCCGGATACCAGTAGTACCAAACGCCGAAATCGAGGGCGAGCTTGTCGAAGGTCGGGCGGATACCGCCGTAGAAGTCGATCTCGGCCGCGGCATCGTTCGGGAACTCGATGCTCTCGCCGGAGATACCGACATAGCCCTGCCAAGTCGAATTGAAGTTATAGCGCGGCTCGAAACCGGCTTGAGCCGACGGATGATGCGCCGACTGGGTGACGCCGCGGAAATTGTAATCCGTCATGAGGGCGGCAGTGATAGCCACATCCCACGGCGACGGCGGCGGCGGTGGGGCCGGCGGGGCCTTGGTAGCCATGTCGGCGGCCATCGCCGACGACGTGGCCAATCCTGCCGCAAGGACCAACGATAATGCGACTCTCTTCATAACTTGCCCCTTTGCTTCTAACTGTCCGCGCTACCCGCGTTGGCAGCCACTGACACAACCCATCCCCGCAATGACTTTTGCTCGCGGCCTGTAGCTGTTAATTTTTCTAAAATGTCTGTGACAGCCAAGATCAAAACGAAAGCAAGTGCTTACTTTTTGAGCTTTAGCGGGAAAACCTCATAGTTTCTTAGGTACTGTTGCAATGGCGCTACACTTTTGGCGGGCAACAGGTTCGTCGGCAGCGGGTTTTCAACGTCCGCGCCGCTGCGCAAGCGGCCGGACGGAACCAAACAACGTGATTTGCTCGCGTCGTTGTCGATTCGAGAGCGCACGCCTACCTAGTTCTTGACGGGCCGGATTAGAATTATCCACAGCGAGGCGGAGACGGACGATGCAGGCAGTGGTCGGCGACCGCGTCATTGCGCACAGCGACGACGTCGTGGAATGCAAGGGATATCAATATTTTCCGCGCAGCGCGGTGCGCATGGACTGGCTCGAAAAGGTCGAGAAGACGACCGATGATCTAGCCTGCCCGCATGGGGTGCAGTTCTATGATGTCATCGTCCAGGGCAAGCGGCATACGCGCGCCGCATGGTCCTACGAGGCGCCGCGGCCGGAAATGGCCCAGGTCGGCGGAAGGTTCGGCTTCTGGCACGAGGTTGAAGTGAAATAAAGCTACTGTGCTTTGGCGCCGGGAAGTAATTTCTTCTCGGCCTCAGCTTTGAACATGGTCAGGCTGCAGCCGCCTTTTTGCGATTCGCCTCGAGCCGCGCATCAACCAGCGCCACCTGGGCATCGATCGCCGCATTGCTCATGCCCTTCTGCCGGGCGATGAGTTGCACGAGCTTATCGGCGCGTTCGATATTCGGCGCCCCATTTTGCAGCGCACGCGCCGCCGAAGCCGGCCGCGTCAGCGATTCGGCCGCCGCCGCATATTTCTCGAACGGCACAAGATCGGCCGGATTGGCGCCGAGTTTCACGCACAGATCGAACACGAAATTATACACCGCGCGTGAGGTCTCGATGTCGCTGTGCACCGCCTCCTGAGCCGTGCGCATGCCGTCTTTAGTCACACAACGATAATTGCCGGCCAACAGCATCGCCCATTTGGCGAGCGGCACGAAGATCGAATCATAGACCCTTAGCTTCACCGGCAGTTCGATCTTGCCTTCGGGCGTATCGAAGCGCGCGGCGTCGACGTCTTTCTCGAGTTGACGGAGGATTGCAGTGTCCTTGTCGTCCTCGAACCTGGCGCATTTGAAATTGGTCGGCAGCGTCACCAGAAGGAAATTTGCCTTCTGGTCCGGCGGACGAATCGCCTGCGGGTCCGGGCTGTTGAGCGTGATCTTCTTGGGGTCGAAACTGTCCCACACCGTCGGGTCGGTATAAGCGGGCTTCAGCGCCTCATAATCGAGCCCCGGGATGCGCTTGATATAGGGCAGCGGCGGCATGTTCATGATCGACATGCACGGCACCCGCGATTTCGCCACCGCATCGAGCAGTTCGCGCACGCCTGGGGAGCGATATTGCGGCTCCTGCATGCACAGGCCGACCAGATCGTATTGCTTCGGATCGACGCCGGTTGCTGGACCCGCCGTCACCTTGCCCGGAAGCTTGGGCGATTCGAGACGGACCGGATCCTTACGCCCCCGGATCGGCAGCTGGACCTTGAAGCCTTCGGCATTGATCAGGTCCGCCTCGGCCGGCAGGCAGACCAGATGAATCGAGTGACCGCCGAACAGAAGTTTCGACGCGAGCAGCGAACCGTAAGACGCGCCCATCAAAAGGATGTTGTAGTTCGCCATGGCATTCCTCCCAGCGCAACGATGACAGCAAAGGTCCCTTCAACTGGCCTTGGAACAGCGGTTCTGTCGCCGCCGGTCCTTATCGGAAACCAGTCTCGGGCCAATGCTATTGGGCCCGCAAAGCTGATGCAATGCGGGCCCGATCGCGGCGAGCGCCTCGTGACGCGCCCGCGCCAAAAGGGCGCGGACTAACCGCCGTCGCCGACTGAACCTGGTTCCGGGCTTGTCGGTGTCCATGCCGGCGCAGGCGCCGGTTCAGGTGCCGGAGCAGGCGCCGGCTTCGGAGCGGACGCGGCCTTCTTTGGCCTGCTCACCGCTTTCTTCGCCACCACCTTCTTGGCCACTACCTTTTTGGCCGCCACTTTCTTGGCGGACTTCTTCGCGGCCTTTTTTGCGGTCTTTTTCTTCGCCGTTGTCTTCAGTGTTTTCTTCTTTTTGCCGGCCGCCGCGGCCTTCTTTTTCTTCCCGGATTTCTTCTTCGCTTTCGATTTCTTCGCCATGATCGACCTCCCGATCGCTGCTACCGATCCTAAAACCCCCGCGCCCCCACAGCGCGACCATGGGGCGACCGGTGTTGTGGCAAACGAAGCTGACCGAGAACTCGCTCAGCCTGCCGCCTTGGCCGGATGCATCGCCATGCGCGGCCGATGCTCCCGAAGCCCCTGCGGGCATCGCCCTCCTGTCGCCCAGTCGATCAACTCGATCGTATGCACAACCGGAACCGCAGTGCCCGTTGCGATCTGCGTGATGCAACCAAGATTGCCCGCTGCGATCACATCAGGTCGCACTCTTTCGATAGTCCTGACTTTAAGATCGCGCAACCTTATTGCGATGTCTGTCTGCAAAATATTGTAGGTACCTGCCGATCCACAACACAGATGACCGTCAGGAATGTCGCGAACAACGAAGCCAAGCTTGGTGAGCAACTCCTTCGGCTGTCGCGTGACGCGCTGTCCGTGCTGCAGCGAACAAGCGGCGTGATAGGCAACGACAAGACCTTCCGGCTTTGGCGCGTCGCCACCCGACTGATTCGCCGCGGTATCGCGACTGAGCGGCAGGCCCGAAAGATACTCAGTGACGTCTTTCGCCAGTGCTGAGACGCGCGCGGCGCGCTCGGCATAGACCGCGTCATTGCGCAGCATGAAGCCATAGTCCTTCACCGTCGTGCCGCAGCCGGACGCCGTGATGACGATAGCGTCGAGGCCGTCGATCGCCAGGAGCGCATCGATTGCGGCACGCGCCTGCGCCAGCGCCTCATGCTCGCGGCCCATGTGATGGACCAGCGAACCACAGCAGCCGAGCCCCTGCGGCACAACGACTTCCACCCCGTGCCGGGTCAGCGCCGCGATGGCGGCGGCGTTGATCTGAGGCGCCAGGAGATCGTTGACGCAGCCGGCAAGCAGCGCGGCCCGGGCCTGTTTCGACGCAGACGCGGGGAAGGTCTGCGGCGCGAGCGGCTGACCGGGCCGACGCCACGGCGCGAGCCTGAGCATGGCGGCGAACTGCTTCAATCCAAGCGCCGCAACGGCTGGTGCGAAGGGTTTGGCGAAGAGCGAAGCCCATAGGGCGAGCCGGAAGCGCTCCGGATAGGGCATCAGTTTCGCCAGCATCCCGCGCAGAAGTCGCAGGTACAGCGGACGGCGATAGGTCTCTTCGATATGGGCACGGGCGTGGTCGACCAGGTGCATGTAGTGGACACCCGATGGACAGGTCGTCATGCAAGCGAGGCACGACAGGCAGCGGTCGATATGAAGGGTCACCTCCGCGGTCGCCGGCTGGCTCCGCTCCAGCATGTCCTTGATCAGGTAGATGCGGCCGCGGGGCGAATCGAGCTCGTTGCCGTCGAGCACATAGGTCGGGCACGTCGCGGTGCAAAAGCCGCAATGCACGCAAGCGCGCAGGATCTTCTCGGACTCCGCAATGTCCGGATCGGCAAGCTGCGCGAGGGTGAATGAGGTCTGCATCGTGATTAAACGCCGGCCCACATCCGCCCGGGATTGAGCACGCCCTGCGGATCGAAGCTTTTGCGGATGCGCCCGGTCAAGGCCGCAACAGGCGCGGGCTCCGGCGAGAAGACGTCGACGGCAGCGCGCACGGCGGCCGGCGCGCGGACCAACGTCGCATGACCGCCGCCGACAGCCGCCACCGTGGCACGCACCAGCACCGCATGAGCATCGTCGGCAGCCGGCAAGGCCGCCCAGACGAGCCCGCCCGCCCAGTCGTAGAGGATCTCTGCGCCAGCCTTGTCGGCCAGCGTGCGGCCGACCGATGGCCCCGCGGTCGGTGCGGTCGAGACGCGCCAGAGGTCGTGCCCGCCGGAAGGGCCAGCTACCGCAAACGGCATGACGTCGCGCACGCTGCGCCAGAAGGCGCGCGAGGCTTGCTCGTCCAGGGCGGCAAGCGAACCAAACGGCGCGACGACCTCTTCCAGGACAGCCTTGCGCTGCGCAACCGAAGGCGCGACGCCTTCAAGGCGGAAGGCCGTCACGGCAACACGGCTGGACGCGACCTCGGTAATCCGTGCCGCGACACCGTCCGGCAAGTGCGCTGCCGCTGAGACATCGCCGTAAGAGCCCATCGCTGCCGTCATGGCCTTGCTGGCGGCTGCGTCGCCGAGATTGAGCACCAGGACACTCGCCTCGGTCTCGGCCCTGGGCAGGGTCTTAATGGTCACGTCGGTCATCACCGCGAGCGTGCCCCAGGAGCCTGCGATCACCTTGCACAGATCGTAGCCGGTGACGTTCTTGACCACCCGGCCGCCGGATTTGAACACCTCGCCGCGGCCGGACACGGCCGACACGCCGAGAAAGTGATCGCGCGCGGCCCCGGCCTTGATGCGGCGCGGACCGCCGAGATTGCTGGCCAACACGCCGCCAATCGTGGCGCCGGCGGCGGGCACGCCAAGAAGCGGCCCATAATCCATCGGCTCGAAGGCGAGTTCCTGATGGCTCGCCGCGACCAGCGCCTCGATCTCGGCAAGCGGCGTCCCCGCCTTGGCCGACAAAACCAGCTCCTCCGGCTCGTACAGCGTGACGCCGGAAAGCTCAGAAAGATCGAGCGTTGCGTCCCATTGTGCGGCGCGGCCGATCGCGCGCTTGGTGCCGCAGCCAATGACTTCAAGCGTCTTTTCCTCGGCCAGTGCCGCGCGGACGATGAACTCGACTTCGGTCGCATCGCGCGGCTTGAGGTTATCGGCCATCGGGCGGCGCTCTATTCCGCCGCCGCTGCGGGTGCTGCGCCGCGGAAGCCTGGCATGATCTCGCGGGCGAACCGGCGCAGCTGAGCAACGCCGCCGGAGACGACCATGAGCACGTAGGTGACCCCTGCCCGCTGCAGGTCCTCGAGCATGGCCGCGATTTCGTCCGGCGTGCCGTAGAGCGCGTTCTCTTCGGTGCTGCCCTTCTTGTCGGCGTAAGCCAGGACATGTGAGCCTCTTTGCGAGCCACCCTTGCCGTCCGGCTTGCGCGATACGTCGACTGTGCGCTGGGTATAGGCGGCCTGGCGCGCCAAAGCCGCCGCTTTGTCGGCTTCGTCCTTGGCGACGTAGAGCTGCCGCGCCACGACCACTTGCGTTGGATCGAAGCCCAAACCGTGCTTTTTGCGCTCGGCTTTGTAGATGCCGATCCGCTCGCCGAGCGTCTCCGCGCTGGCATATTGGTCGAGGATCAGGTTGAAGCCGCGCGCCGCCGCGCGGCGGATCGAAGCCTCGCTGCCGGCGGCGACCCAGAACGGCGGATGCGGCTGCTGCGCCGGCGGCGGCTCGACGACGATATCCTCGAAGTGCCAAAAGCGGCCGTGATGCGAGAACCGCTGTCGCGTCGTGAAGGCGCGCGTCATCACCTCGACCGCCTCCTCGAAACGAGCCTCGGCCTCCTCGGGCGCGATCTGAAAGCCGTTGAACTCGCTGTGCCGGTAGCCCTTGCCGATGCCGAAGTCGAAGCGGCCGCCGGAGATCAAATCGAGCGTCGCCGCCTGCTCCGCCAAAAGCACCGGATTGTGCCACGGCAGTACCATGACCGCCGAACCGAGCCGCAGCTTGCTCGTGCGCATGGCGAGCGCGGTCAAAAGCATCAGCGTCGATGAGACCTGATTCCAGCCGGTAAAGTGATGCTCGACCAGGAAGCTCGACTTGAAGCCGAGCCCCTCGGCCTCGACATTGAAATTCAAATAGTCGCGAAAGCCTTGCCCGGTTTCCGGACCGAAGGCGTCGTTATTGGCCTGGGCTGAACAAAACAAACCGAATTCCATACGGCGTGCTTCCCTAATCTCTGTTCTTGCCGGCGTGTTGTCGGGTCAGCTTTGTCCGCTGCCTAAAAACGCGGAATGTCGGGATGTGCTACCCGGCCGGCGTGCACATGCATGCGGCCGAGTTCGGCGCAACGATGCAAGGTCGGAAATACTTTTCCGGGATTGAGCAGGCCCTTGTCGTCGAAGGCGCATTTGAGCCGCTGCTGCTGATTGAGATCTTCCTCGGAGAACATCACCGGCATCAGGTCGCGCTTCTCGACACCGACGCCATGTTCGCCGGTCAGGACGCCGCCGACCTCGACGCAAAGCCGCAAAATATCAGCGCCGAACTGCTCGGCACGGTCGAGCTCGCCCGGCTTATTGGCATCGTAAAGAATCAAAGGATGCAGATTGCCATCGCCGGCGTGAAACACATTGGCGACACGCAATTGGTATTTCGCCGACAATTCCTGCATGCGCTGCAAGACCAAAGGCAGCTTGGCCCGCGGAATAGTGCCGTCCATGCAGTAATAATCCGGCGAGATGCGCCCGACCGCCGGGAACGCCGCTTTGCGGCCGGCCCAGAATAACAGCCGCTCCTCGTCCGAGTTGGACAGGCGCGAGGTCACCGCCCGGCACTGCCTGGCAATATCCTCGACCCGCTTGAGCAGATGATCGACCTCGTCACCCGGCCCGTCGAGCTCGACGATCAGCAGCGCTTCGACATCGAGCGGATAGCCGGCGTGAACGAATTCCTCGGTCGCAGCGATCGCCGGCCGATCCATCATCTCCATGCCACCGGGAATGATGCCCGAGCCGATGATTTTAGCCACGCATTCACCGGCATCCTCCGAGGCGTTGAAGCCGAGCAGCGCTGCGCGCGCGGTTTGCGGCTTCTTGAGGATGCGCACGGTAATTTCAGTGACTACGCCGAGAAGGCCCTCGGAGCCGGTGACGATGCCCATCAGATCGTAGCCTCCGGCATCGAGATGCTTGCCGCCGAGCCGTAAGATCTCGCCCGTCATCAGCACCAGTTCGCAGCCGAGCACATTGTTAGTGGTCATGCCGTATTTGAGGCAATGCACGCCGCCGGAATTCTCTGCAATATTGCCGCCGATGGTACAGGCGATCTGCGAGGACGGGTCGGGCGCGTAATAATAGCCCTCCTCCTCGACGGCTTTCGACACCGCAAGATTGGTCACGCCCGGCTCGACCACGGCGACGCGGTTGTCGTAGTCGATCTCGCGGATGTGGTTGAATTTGGCGAGCCCGAGCAGGACGCCGTCGCCGAGCGGCAGCGCGCCGCCTGAAAGCGAAGTGCCGGCGCCACGCGGCACGACCTTGATGCCTCCGGCATGGCAATAGGCGAGGACGGCTGAAACCTGCGCCGTGGTTTCCGGCAGCACCACCACCATCGGCAGCTGGCGATAGGCGGTCAGCCCGTCGCTTTCGAACGGACGCATCGCCTGTTCGGACGAGATGACGCCTTCGCCCGGCACAATGCGCTTGAGCGCCGCAATGATCTCGCTGCGGCGCTTGAGGACTGCGTCATCGAACAGCGGCATCATGATCGGCATCGTGGCCCTCTTTCGGTTTCTTGGCCGCTTCTTGGTGTTCTGGCGCTCCCAGACGCCTCGCTCGCCGTTGCGAACGATCAGTATAGCCGAAAAGCCGAAGCGATGAATGCGGTTCGCGGCACTGAACCGTTGCGCCGCGGAGCCGTTGACAGGCTCGCTGCGGCTCGCTTGAACGGATGTGGGGACGAGCAGCACAAGCGCAAAGGGACATTCGGGATGACGAAAAGATTGATGTTCGTGACGGCAATCAGTGCGGTATCGATCGCCGCGTCGGTCAGCGCGGCCTCGGCGCAGGATGTGGCTGCCGGCCAGAAGCAGTTCAACAAGTGCCTGCCTTGCCACGCGATCGGTCCCGACGCCGAGAACAAGATCGGCCCGGAATTGAACGGGCTCGACGGCCGCCATTCCGGCACGGCGCCGAACTACAGCTATTCGGACGCCAACAAGAATTCCGGAATCACTTGGGACGAAGCGACATTCAAGGAATACATCAAGAACCCGGCCGCCAAGATACCCGGCACCAAAATGGTTTTCGCCGGCATCAAGAACGACCAGGATGTCAATGATCTTTGGGCCTATGTGAAGCAGTTCGACGCCGACGGGAATACCAAGTAATAGCCGGGGCGCCGCTTTTGATCTGCCTCAACGATCCTAGAGCGAAAATATCTTATATGAAATCAATGGTCGCTCTAGGATTTCGATTGGGCATGATCTTTTCGGAAAACCGGTATCCACTTTTCCGGATCATGCTCTGGCGATCGGATGTAGAATAAGGTGGCGGCCTCTGACCGGGAGACATTTCATGATCAAGGACATTGTCGTTAATCTGAGCGTCACCAAAGGCGGCGGCCCCGCCGGCAGTTATGCGGTTTCAATCGCGAGCACCTTGAACGCACATCTGGCCGGTGTCGCCTTTGTCTATGATCCCATCGTCCCGGTCTCGGCCACCGGCTACATTCCTGCCGAAGTGATCGAGCGGCAGCAGGCGGATAACGAAGGCTTTGCCAAAGCCGCCGTCAACGGCTTCGGCGAAGCCGCCAAGCGCGCCGGCATTTCGGCCGAGCCGTTGACAATCAATGCGAGTCTCGCCGGCGCGGGCGAGCATTTCGCCCGCATCGCGCGCCGCTTCGACCTCACCGTAGTCGGACAGGCCGAGCCCGACAGTTCGTCGGTCGACGACATCATCGCCGAAACTACGCTGTTTGAATCCGGCCGGCCGGTGATCGTCGTGCCTTATATCCAGAAGGCCCCGCTCAAGCTCGACAAGGCGATGGTGTGCTGGGACGGCAGCCGGCAGGCCGCTCGCGCCATCGGCGATGCCATGCCGCTTTTGGCCAAAGTCGGCAAGGTCGAGGTCGTCATCATCGCCAACGAGCCCGGCAAGCAGGGCGAGATCGATGGCGTCGATATGGGCCAGCATCTCGCCCGGCATGGGCTCAAGATCGATGTCGAGCGCATTCCCGCCGGCGATGTGGATGTCGCCGACGCATTGCTCTCGCACGCCGCCGATAGCGGCGCCGATTTCATGGTCATGGGTGGCTACGGCCATTCGCGCTTGCGCGAATTCGTGCTCGGCGGCGTGACGCGTTCGATTTTGCAGTCGATGACCGTGCCGGTGCTGATGGCGCATTGATCCCGGAGTGTTGATGGCCTGGTGATGGTGCGGCGCGGCTCGCACCATTGGCGAAAGGCATGAAACCCGACTAAGCTCCGGCCTCTTCAAGACCAGAAAACACGCGGGAAACGCCTCATGCCATTTACGTTATACAACGCGCCGCAATCGACATGCAGCCAGCGTGTCCGCTTTGTGCTTAACGCCAAGAAGATTCCGTTCTCCGAGGTCAAGCTCGATCTGCTCGCGGGCGATCAGCTCAAGCCGGATTATCTCGCGCTCAATCCGAACGGTGTGGTGCCGACGCTCGACCATGACAGTGCGATCGTCATCGATTCCTCCGTCATCATCGAATATCTCGACGAGATTTTGCCGCAGCCACAAGACTTCACGCCGCACGATCCGGTGCTGCGCGCGAGAATGCGTTCGCTGATGCATTTCATGGACGAGATGCCGGCGCCGGCGGTGCGCGTGCCGACCTTCAACCTCGCCTTCCTGCCGCGCTTTGCCGCGATGAGCGAGGACGAATTTGTCGCCTTTGCCAATTCCAAGCCGCTGCGGCGCGAATTCATGCTGGCGATGGGCCGCAAAGGTTTTCCGCAGAAGGACATGGATGAGGCCTTGGCGCGGCTGCGGCGAACCTATGAGCGTATGGACGCCGAAATCGATAAGAGCGGCGGCCCGTGGCTTCTCGGCACGGACATTTCGCTGGCCGACGTCATGGCCATGCCGGCCATCGTGCGCATGGCAGATCTCGGCCAGGACACGGCATGGCAGGATCTACCGCGGGTGGCGCGTTGGTTCGACGCTATCCGCGCGCACCCTGCTTTCACGCCGACCTATTATCACGGCTCGCTATTGACGGAGCGGTTCCCGCATTTGCGGAAGAGCGTGGCCTGAAGGTCAGCTCATACCGGCAGCGCTGTCTGCACAACAAGGCCGCGAGCGCGCGCATCGGCGACGCCCAGCGCGCGCAGGGCAATAAGCGTGAGCGACTGAACGACATCGCGTTCGCGGCTTGCCGTATTGGGTGCGAGCGGGCCGACGAGCCCTTCGACCAGAAGGCCAAGCAAAGCGGCGGCTGCGAGCGCGGAATCCTGCTCCGGCAACAAATTGCCGCCCGCGCTTGCCGCCGTGATGCGCGTGGCGAATTCAACGGTAATCGCTTTGCGGAATTTCAGCCGTTCGGCATCGAGATCGGCATCTACCGGCTCGGCAATGGCGGCGAAGATCAGCCTGCGGTCGCGCAGCGCGCGTACGGCAAAGGTCGTGATCATGGCCGAGAGCGCCGACAACGGACCGGGCGCGACATCGGCGGCGCGGCGCAGTGCCGTGATCTCGCGCGCCGAAATCTCGGCGAGGAGCGCCGCGACCAGATCGGCTTTGCCGGGGAAATAGCGATAGACGGTCCCGGCGGCGACGCCGGCGCGCGCCGCGACTGGCGCAATCTGCACCGCGGCCATGCCACCCTCACGGGCGGACTCCGCCGCAGCGGCAACGATCGCGGCGTGCCGGGCAGCGAGACGACGTGTGACACTTTCAGTGCGGCGATAAGGCATTGGGCCAACGTCGCGGCCAGCAAAGGAATCGTGGACGGCACAACAAGTGAACCATGATTCAATATCTCCTGACAATGCACCCCTGACACCAAAACGCGGCTCGGACATTCCGTCTCGCGGCTCGCTTTGCCCTTTGGCTGCGAGCATTCCTCTGGCATACGGGAACCAAGAAATTTTCCGGGGAGGAGCGAATGATTCATCGTGTCGCGGCCGCGCTCGGTATCCGCCTGCGCTTCCTCTTGGATCACGGTCCGGTCGTCGCTGCCGCGGCATGTCTGGCCGTGACGTACATGGCGGCGAGCTTGGCGCGTGCGGAAGACTATCCCTCGCATCCGATCATCATGGTCGTCCCGCTGGCGCCCGGCGGGTCGACCGATGTGCTGGCGCGGATCACCGCGCAAGGCATGAGCAAGCAGCTCGGCCAGCCGGTGGTGGTCGAAAATACCGGCGGCGCCGGCGGCACAATCGGCGTCACCAAGGCCGAGCGTTCGCCGCCCGACGGCTATACGATCCTGTTCGGCCAGTGGGGAACCAACATGGCCAACGGCGCGATCTATTCGCTCGATTTCGATCTGGTGAAGGATTTCGAGCCGATCGCGCTCGTCGCCACGCAGCCATTCATGATCGACTCGCGCAAGGCGCTGCCGCCGAACAATCTGAAAGAGTTGATCGCCTGGCTGAAACAGAACGGCGACAAGACCACCGAGGGCAATTCCGGCGTCGGCTCGCCGAGCCACATCGCGGGCATCCTGCTGCAGCAGACGCTCGGCCTGAAATGGCAGATGGTGCCCTATCGCAGCGCCGGATTGTCGATCCAGGATCTGGTCGCCGGCAATGTCGATATCGCGCTCGATGCGCCGGCTGTCGTGCTGCCGCAATTCAAGGCCGGCACAGTGAAGACCTTCGCGGCCGCCGCGCCCAAGCGCGTCTCGGTGATGCCCGATATTCCGACCACCGACGAAGCCGGATTGCCGGGTTTCTATTTTTCATTCTGGCACGCGATATGGGCGCCGAAAGGCACTCCCAAGGACATCGTCGCGAAGCTCAACAAAGCCGCCATCGCCGCGCTGGCCGATCCGGAGACGCGTAAGCGCATGGTCGATCTGGCGCAGGATTTCTACCCGCCCGAGCAACAGACGCCGGAAGCGCTACGGACTTTCCAGGAGGCCGAGATCGCCAAGTGGTGGCCGATCATCAAGGCCGCCGGCGTAAAGGCCGAATAAACAGGCTGGAGCGGAGTGATTCTCGTGGAATCATGATCCCGCTCCAGCTTTTTGTTTGAGCATGATCTCCTCGGAAGACCGGTTCCCACCCTCGGATCAAGGTCCAAGGGCATGCTTTTGCGGATCATGCTCTATTGCTGCGGATTGGCCTGCGGGTCCTGGTTCGCCTTCGCGTGCTTGGATGCTTCGTGATGGCCGATGGCGCAGCCTGCCGCGGCGCCGAGCACGCCATGGTGGCCGGCCACATGGCCGGCGACGCCGCCGACGACCGCGCCCTTGATGCAGCCTTTCGCATCGGCGGGTGCGGCTGTTGCCACAATCGTCAACGATATCGCCGATACCAGCGCAGAAGCGGTCGCAATTTGGCTAAGAACCTTTTTCATTTTGTTTGAACTCCATTTATTGTTGTCTAAGTCCTCCGGTTCCAATTTGGTTCCCCAAGCGCGAGCGCAAATCGAATCCATCAGCAGCGTACGGAGTAAGCGTAATGGCCATTGCGCGCGCCCATATCTTGTGTTGCGTCTTATATTGCGTCTGGTGTTGCCTTTTGCTCAGTGCGGCGGCAGCGTCACCCGGCGACCCGCATCCGCCGGCGCTCAACGTTTCGTTCCTCGCGCAGCCGTCGCCCATCGTACAGAACGGGCAGACGCGGCTGTTCTACGAAATGCTGATCACCAATTTCTCCAAGAACGCTTACGTACTCGACTCGATCGAGGCGCGAGCTGGCGACACGCAATCCAAGGTGTCCGGCAAGGCGCTATCGCCACTGATCATTCACCCGGGCGTTGCGGCGCCGAGCGACGATCTTGCCGTCCGCAGCATCCCGGGCGGCCGCAGCGTCATCGTCTACCTCACCCTCGATTTCGGCAAATCGCTCCCGCCCCGGGCCGTCGCGCATACGCTGCACGTGCTCGCGGATCAAAACGAGCCGCATGACATCGTGCTCGCGCCGTTGGCGGTGGCGCAGGATACGCCGATCGTTGTGGCGCCGCCGCTGCGCGGGCAATGGATCGCGGGCGATTCCGTCAACAATCAACCTGACGCCGCGCACCGGCGCGCCGTGCTAATCGACAATGGCCAGGCTTGGCTCGCGCAACGCTTCGCCATCGATTGGGTGCAGGTCCAAACGGTCAACGGCGCGTCCACAACCTTCAAAGGCCCGGAAGACAAGAACGAAAGCTATTTCTGCTACGATCAGCCGATCTACAGCGTTGCAACCGGCAAAGTTGTCGATGCGTCGGACGGCATGGCGGAGAACGTGCCGCATTCCGGCAAATACACCGTTCCGATCGATTTCAACAATGCCGCCGGCAATCACGTCGTGGTCGAGATCGCGCCGCACCGCTATGTCCTCTATGCGCATATGCGGCCCGGCACCGTGCAGGTGAAAGTCGGCGACCGGGTCCGCACCGGACAAATCCTCGGCCATGTCGGCAATACCGGATCTTCGACCGAGCCGCATCTGCACATGCATATCGACGACCAGCCGTCGTTCCTCGCCGGCAACGGCGTGCCTTACGCATTCACCGAAGGCGAAGCGAGCGGACCGGTGGAGGCCAATGTCAGCGCGCCTGGCGTCATTCATTTCGGCCCGATTGGGCCCGAGCATCCGTTCAAGAACGATTATCCCGCCCTGAACGCGCTGGTGACGTTCAAGTAAATCAGCTCGCTTTTTCCGCCAACGATTTTTCCCTGATCTTCGACAGCGTCATCCCCGGCGTGAGCGCTTCCGGGTCGATGGCAAGGCGCACGATCGCGGGCTTGCCGGAGGCGACCGCCTCTTTGAACGCCGCCGGAAAATCTTCCGTGCGCTCGACCGAGATGCCGAAGCCGCCAAAGGCGCGGGCATAATCGGCGAAATTCGGATTGCGCAATTCGGTCGCTGAGACGCGGCCGGGATATTCGCGCTCCTGATGCATGCGGATGGTGCCGTACATGCCGTTGTCGGCGAGGACGGTGACGAATGGCAGATTGTATTGCACGGCGGTCGCGAATTCCTGGCCGTTCATCAGGAAGTCGCCGTCACCGGCGACGCAGACGACGGTACGCTCGGGATAGAGCCGCTTCATCGCCACCGCCGCCGGCACGCCATAGCCCATCGAGCCTGACGCCGGCGCGACATGCTGGGCGAAACGGCGGAAGCGGAAGAAGCGATGGATCCAGGCCGGGAAATTGCCGGCGCCGTTGCAGATGAGGGCGTCGTGCGGAAGATTGTCGCGGAGCCAGACGACGACCTTGCCGAAATTGACGCCGCCGGGCTGCTCGGTCGGCGTCTCTGTCCACGCACGATACTCGGCATTGGCGCCTTTGGCATCGCCGGTCGGCGCTTTGGCGAATTTCAGGTTTTCCAGCGCCGCGACAAAAGCCGTCGGCGTAGCATTGATCGCCAGCGTCGGGCTGTAAACGCGGCCCAACTCTTCGGTGCCGGGATGCACATGAATGAACGGCACTTGCGGCGTCGGAATATCGAACAGCGTATAGCTCTGCGACGGCAACTCGCCCATCCGGCCGCCGATTAGGACGACGAGATCCGCCGCCTTGATCCGCTCGAGCAATTTCGGATTCGGTCCGATGCCGAGATCGCCAGCGTAACAGGGATGCGTCTGATCGAACAAATGGCCGCGGCGGAAGGTCGTCGCGACCGGCAGCGAATGTTTTTGCGCGAAACGCGCGATCTGGTCGCAAGCCTCCTGCGACCAGCGGCTACCGCCGAGAAGGATCATCGGTGAGCGCGCCGCCCCGAGCATCTCGGCAAATTTCTGCATCTCGGCTTGACCGGGCGACAACTCGATCAGGGCAAAAGGCGGCGCGTCAGAGACACTCACGCGCTCGATCAGCATGTCCTCCGGAATGGCGACGACGACCGGTCCCGGCCGGCCATTGGCGGCGACGTGAAATGCGCGCGACACGATTTCCGGCACGCGCGTCGGATCATCGATCTCGGTCGCCCATTTGGTCATCGAGCCGAACACGGCGCGGTAATCGAGCTCCTGGAACGCCTCACGCTCCTTCATGTCGCGCGCGACCTGGCCGACGAACATGACGACCGGCGTCGAATCCTGCTTGGCGATATGAATGCCCGGCGAGGCATTGGTAGCGCCGGGGCCGCGCGTCACGAAGACCACACCGGGCCGGCCGGTTGCCTTGCCGACAGCCTCCGCCATCATGCAAGCGCCGCCTTCTTGCCGGCAAACGGTTACCGACAGGTCGCTGTCATGGAAGGCGTCGAGCACGGCGAGGTAACTCTCGCCCGGCACGCAGAAAACGTGTTGCACGCCATGGATGCGCAACTGATCGACCAGAACCTCGGCGGCAGTGCGCATATTGTCCTTGGCGCGCATCATTCTCTCCTGGATTTCGTATTCGGCGCGATTTTGCGGGGTCCCACGTGCGGACCCTGCC
>DATAQN010000016.1:0-23225 GCA_036264635.1 Xanthobacteraceae bacterium
AGCTCGACCGCCAATAACGTCGCTATCGGCTCGAGCTCGACGCGGTCCACCCTGCAGGGCAACTTCAACACGCTGCTCACGCAGATTACCCAGCTCGCCTCGGATGCCAATTATAACGGTGTCAACCTGCTCGCCGGCGACAGCCTGACCATCGACTTCAACTCGACCGGCACCAGTTCGCTGTCCATTACCGGCGTGACGTTCAATGCCCAGGGCCTCGGCCTGTCGGCCGCCAGCGGTTCGGGCACGGCGTCGTTCCAGTCCGACTCGCAGCTCTCCGGCCTGGTATCGTCGATCAACACGGCGCTCTCGAGCGTGCAGACCCAGGCCGAGACCTTCGGCACCAATGCGTCGACGATCAACACGCGGCAGGGCTTCGAAAACGCGCTGATCAACACGTTGCAGACCGGCGCCGCCAACCTGGTCGTCGCCGACCAGAACGTGGAAAGCGCCAACCTGCTCACCGAGCAGACCCAGCAACAGCTGGAAATCTCGGCACTGTCGATCGCCAATCAGGCGAACCAGTCGGTGCTCAAGCTGTTCGGCTAAACTCGATCGGTTCAAGGTCCACACGACCGGCGGCGGGGCGAAAGCCCCGCCGTTTTTCTTTTGTGCAGTTGGCTTTGCGCTTTTCTCTTTTGTGCTCGAAGGCAGCACGACAACCGGCGTGCTGTTAAGATTTGCGGCTTCAAGGCGGGGCAAAAGCTCTGCCTTTTTTCTTTTCATGACAATTGGTTAGGCCTGTTGCGCCGCTCCAGATGCAGCAGCCATGCCCGGATTAGGTGTCCATTAACCATAATGGGTAACCATGTTCGCCGCGGCAAGGATTCGACCGTGCTCGCAAAGCTCGAACTCAAGCCGAATGAGCGTTTCGTGCTCGGCAGTCGGCACGGCCCTTTAAGCGGAAGGTAGAACGATGTCTGATATTACCCTCACCACTGGCATTCGGCAGAACTTGCTGTCGCTGCAGCAAACCTCGACCGACTTGACCACGACGCAGGAAGCGCTGGCGACGGGCAAGAAAGTCAATTCCGCCGCCGATAATCCCAGCTCCTATTTTACCTCGCAGAGTTTGACCCAGACCGCCAATTCATTGGCCGCGCTGCTCGACCAGATCGGCCAAGGTTCATCGACCATTGAACAGGCCACCAACGGCCTCACCAGCCTGACCGGCCTCTTGCAGCAGGCGCTGTCGACCGTGCAGCAGGCGCAGTCCTCCAACTGGACGACTGCGGCTTCGAGCACCGGATCAGCCAATCTCGCGAGCTTCACCGCCGGAACAACGACCGGCACGACCAGCGTCGCCTCGCCGCTCACCGCTGCCGACACGCTGACAATCTCTATCGGCACATCCGCGATCAGCGTCGCACTCACGTCCGGCGAGACCTTGAGCCAAGTTGAAAACGCCATCAGCACCGCGACCGGCGGCAAGGTCACCGCTACCGATGATGGCACCGGCCACCTGATCCTCAAGAGCACCTCGGGCACGCCGTCTTTCTCGGTCGCAGCCGATTCGACCTTCGGCCTTGCGGGCGGCGGCGTGGCCGGCAGCTTCAATACGTCCGCCGCCACGACGCTCGCAGCCGGCAGTCTGGTGATCGATGTCGGTTCGAGCACCTATACCGTGTCGATTTCCGCCAGTTCCAGCCTGGCAGCGATCGAGGCCGACATCAACAGCACGACCGGACTCGGCGCCAACGGCATTGTCAGCGCCACCGACGACGGCTCGGGCCACCTCGTGCTGGCCTCCAACGAGCCACCGATCGGCTTCACTGTCGCGGCGAACTCCTATTCCGCGGGGCTTGGCGTCACGACAAACGCCACCACCAATAACGTCGCCATCGGTTCGAGCTCGACACGGAATACACTGCAGGGCAACTTCAATGGCCTGCTGACGCAGATCAATCAGCTCGCCTCCGACTCAGGCTACAATGGCATCAACCTGCTTGCCGGCGACAGCCTGACCATCGACTTCAATCCGACCGGCACCAGCTCGCTGACCATCACCGGCGTGACCTTCAATTCCGCGGGCCTTGGCCTCTCGGCCGTCACCGGGTCGGGATCGACATCCTTCCAATCGGACAGCCAGCTGGCCAGCGTCATCGCCTCGATCAATGCGGCGATCGCGACAGTACAAACCCAGACCGAGACGTTCGGCACTAACGCCTCGACCATAAACACCCGTCAGCACTTCGAGACGGCCCTGATCAACACGCTGCAGACCGGCGCCACCAACCTGGTCGTCGCCGACCAGAACCAGGAAAGCGCCAACCTGTTGACCGAGCAGACCCAGCAGCAGCTGGAAATCTCGGCGCTGTCGATCGCCAACCAGGCCAACCAGTCGGTGCTCAAACTGTTCAGCTAATTTCGTCCGGTATAGGACTTACCTGAAGCGGCGGGGCAAAACCCCGCCGCTTTTCTTTTGCATGCTGGCGGCATGGCTGACGGCCGCGGCCGACGCCGATCGCTTAGAGACCGTTAACTATGTTGCGCAACCATGCGGGGGCGCGCAGCGAGGATTCGCAGCGAGGTATGACCCGTGGCCCTGAAAATCGAGCTCAAGCCGAACGAGAGGATCCTGCTTGGCGACTGCGTCGTCACCAATACGGGACCGCGCACGCGTTTGCGGATCGAGGGACAGGTCCGGATCCTGCGCGAAAAGGACATCATGACGCTGAGCCGCGCCGACAGCCTGGCGAAGCTCATCTATCTGGCCGTGCAATTCATCTACACGGCCAAAGACCCGAAAGAGCACCACGGGCTCTACTTCCAGCTGGCGGATAAATTCCTCAAGGCCGCGCCCAGCGCTAAGTCCATTGTCGATAATATCAACAACCTAATTTTAACAGGCGATCCCTATAAGGCGCTCAAGGAAGCGCGCAAACTCATTGCCTACGAAAAGGAACATTTGAATATGCGACACGCGGCGAGCGCCTACGCGAAGGCCACGGTTGAGACGGCGTCCCCGCGCGCGCTCGAGGCGAACCTATTGTTGCAGGCCGCGGCGAAATTGCAGGCCGTTCACGACTCATGGTCCGACAAGCCGCGCGGCCTCGACGACGCCCTGCTCTATAACCGCCGGCTGTGGACGATCTTCATCGACGCAGTCAGCAACGACAGCAACAAGTTGCCGAAGGAAACGCGCGACAATATCAAGCGTCTCGGCATCTATGTCATGGCCGAAACATTCTCGCTGATGACCAAGCCGAAGCCCGAACATCTGCAAGCGATCATCAAGATCAATCGCGGCCTCGCCGCAGGCCTGCGCGATAAAGGCTAACTATAGCTCCGCACGTCCAAGTCTGGACCAACAAATCTGGGCCAACAAGTCTGGGCCAATCCAGCCTCAGCTCATCCAAAATCTGCGTGCGCCGACGGCGGATTTCTCCGCCGAGAAGGCACGGCACAAACATTGTATGCGCGAGCCTGGCGCGCTTTTGCGCCGAGCCAAGCTCAAAAGCCGCGGGTGATCACGCGGCCTGCGGCATGTCCAGGCGGAGCCTGCCGCGCAGATGCGGGATGCGGCTCACATCCACCTTGGCGGCGAGGCTGCGGATATAGAACAGCTCTTCCTTGGTGGCGATGCCGAACGCCGCGAATTGGCGCAGCCCGTCGCGGAAATCTCTATCTGACACCGCCTCTTCGAACAGATCGAGCCAGCCCGAATCTTCGACGGCACCGTCGGCGCCTTCGTTGAACAGCATTTTTTCTCGGTCTCTGATCGAGATCGGCAGCTCCGACGGATAAAGATCATAGAGCGCCCGCAACGGCGCCTTGCCGACCGGCACCCCATTGCCCAAACGATTCAGCAGCGCTGAGCGGTCAAGCGCCGCGGCATAGCTGACAACCGTTTGATCCAAGAACGGCTCGCGGATTTCGAGCTGGAATTGCATCGAGCAGCGATCGACCCTTTGCAGATTGGCGCGATGCATCATGCCGAGACATTGCTTCTGCAGATTGCGGCCGAGACCGTTCTGCTGCGCGAAGGCGATTTCGAGCGGCGAGTAGCCGGCGAACAATTCGTCGGCGCCTTCGCCGCACAGTGCGACGCGAAAGCCGTCCTGATGAATGCGCTGCGACAGGAGATATGTGTGGAGGCTCGGACGGATGACCGCCGGCTCGAACGCCTCCACCGCTTCGACGACCTTGGCGATGAGCGGCAGCGTCGCTGCGCCATAGGGTCCGATCTCGACCTCGCGCAGATCAAGGCCGGTCTCCTCGGCATAGTGCTTGGCGAAGAGGTAATCGGGCGAGCCGCTGCCGACCGCGATATAGCCCGGAATATCGGGGCGCACGCGCCGCCCATAATGCATGATCAGCGTGGAATCGATGCCGCCGCTGAACAGCGCCGCGACCGGCAGATCCAGCGGCACACGAACGCGCACGGCTTCCGCGAGCACGCGATCCAGCTCCTGCAGCGAAGCCGTGGTCGCCGCGGCAGGCGACGGCAGGCTGTAATGGGGTCCGCAGAACTTGCGGGTCAGCACATAGCCCGGCGGGAGCAACAAAACGTCGTCGTCTGCCGTCGTCGCCAAGAGCGGCTTGATTTCCGAGCAGAACAACAGGCCCTCGGGCCTCTGAACCAGATAGAGCGGCTTGACGCCGAAGGGATCGCGTGCGGCGAGAAATTCGCCGGTCGAGGTATCGATCGCAACGAAGGCATACATGCCGGAAAGCCGTTTGATGCCCGCCGGACCGAAGACCCGCAGCATGTTGGCGACCACTTCGGTGTCGCAGGTGCTGCTGAACTCGACGCCGCGCGCCTCGAGTTCGTGGCGCAATTCGACGTGATTGTAGATTTCGCCATTGAACGCGACGAGAAAGCGGTCATCGAATGACGCTTTCGGCTGCATGCCATTGGCCGCATCGACGATACGCAGGCGGCGCGTGCACAGCGCGGTCCTGGGACCGACCCTGACCAGGGGATCGGTGACGTCGCCGCGATGCTGCATTCCCGCAATCAGACACTGCACTGCCGTTTCAGCGCCATCCCAATCGATGGCTACTGCTATTCCGCACATTTATTCGCCCCCCGAGAGCTTCAATATGTTGAAATCCAACGTAGATCGCGTTGGTTAACGGTTCGTTTGTAGCCGCGGCGCGTAAGCGATTTGTTTACCATGATTTTCTAGGGTCTTTTCTCAGTGGCGTAAGCCTCCCCTGCAGGGGGAGGCCGGTTCGCGCAGGGGTAAATGAGACGGCAGCCTCGCGGCGGCGCCAAATCTTTTGAGCGCGAGAGCACACGCCCGCCGCGGGAAACACATCATGACCGACATCACGGCCCAGGCAGCGGATCTGATCGCCGGCGACGAGCTGAAGGCCGCCGCATTGCAATTCACCGGCGAAATGCGGACCAAGATCACGCACGACCAACGCGGCCTGCCCAGCGTCTTTGACAGCTGGTTCACCCGCGTTCTCACCCAGCTCATCGATTTCGACCCGACGCGCAGCTGGGAGGACAGCGTTGGCGAGAACGCCGCGCGCGAGCCAGCCCGCTTCCAGGGCCTGTTGTGGGACCTGCAGCGGCTGCGCCAATTCCTCGATCGCTGGCGGCAAGGCCGCTTCGTCGCCTATGGGCAGCGCGAGCGCTCGGCGGCGCATTATCATCCGCGCTTTGGCACCGAATTCGGTGCCGATGTGCTGCTGACGTGCCAGGGCGCGCCCGCGCTGATGCGCTGGCGCGGCGTGCCGCTGATGAAGAACGTCTTCGATTTCGCCATGTATCCGGCGCTGATTGCGGAGCTGCGCCCGCGCACCATCTTCGAAATCGGATCGGGGCTTGGCGCCAGCGCCGTCTGGTTCGCCGATCATATGGCGATGAACGCTGTCGAAAGCCGCGTCCATTCGGTGGATCGGGTCAAGGTCGGGGCGACCTGTCCGGGTGTGCGCTTCTATCAGGGCGATTGCGCGGCGCCGCAGACGCTGTTCGCCGCCGAACTGCTGCAGTCCGAGCCGCATCCGTGGCTCGTGGTCGAAGATGCGCATCATAACGTGGCGGCCGTGATCGAGCACATGCACCGATATCTGCAGCCCGGCGACTATCTCGTTGTCGAGGACAGCGACATCAAGCGCGTGGCGCTGCGTACGTTCCTTGCCGCTCATCCCGGTGCATATCTCGTCGATACGCGCTTCACCGACAATTTCGGCCGCAATGCCACCTGCGCCGCAGACTCGATCTTTGTCAGGACGGACAGCGATGAGGCCCGATAGGCGACGAGCCAATCCAGCACGGGCGCGACGCGCCGGATTGCTTCGCTCACACTCGCAATGACGACGGCTATCCCGCGCTCGGGGAAAGATAATTGACCAGGCTGAGCTGCGCGATCCGCGCCGACACCGACAACGATGCCGACAGGCTGTTTTGCAGCGTCAGGAGTTGTTCACCGACATTGTTCTGGTTGACGCCGTCGACATTCTGCAGAATGTCGTTCAGCGTGGTCTGCGTTTGGGTATTCAGCTTCGTGGTATTGGTGACGGTGATCTGCGCATTGGCGAGATCGGATTCGATGTCGGAAATCGATTGCGTGCCCGACACCGGGTTAAGATTGACTTCGACCTTTTGCGACAGCGCCTCATAGCTCGCCTTCGCGTTGGTATTGCTGGCCGAATAGGTTGTCGCCGCCAGAACCGCCACGTTCTTGACCAGATTGGTGATGGCCTGTTCGTTGGCGCGCATGCCGTAATCGATCGTCGTCGAAGGACCGATCAGCGCGGTCTGGGTCTGCCGCGCCGGCGTCGAGCCGTTCTCGCCGGTGTACCAGATCACGGTATTTGCGGCCGTGCCGTTGGTGAGCGAGGTCGCGGCTGCATAGTTGTTTCCGGCGCCCGGAACGACGATTTGCGGCGGGTCCTGGAAAAAGTCGTTGCCGGCAGCCATCGCCGACGCGGCGGGCAGCGCGGTCTGCGCGAGATTGCTGATCGTGCTGCTCAGCGCATTCTGCAGATTGGTCGCGGTATCCGCCGCTGTCGCGCCGATGCTGAACTGCCCGGTGCCTGGAGGCGACGCCGTTGTCGCCTGCAGCGAGACATTTTGGGTCGAGCCGTCCGGCAGCGTGAGCTGAAACGAGATTGTATCGCCGTCATTCGGATTGGAGCCGAGCGCCACTGAAATCGTGGGCGGCGTGCCGGATGGACCGGTTGTGGTCGCACCGGTCAGGCTCGAATTGACTCCCGTAAGCTGAAAGCCGAACGGCGTGCCGTCCTGGCTCAGCGTCACCGTGCTCCCGGTTGTCGCGACGCTCAGCCGGCCCATGCCGGTGGTGCCCTGATCGGCCTGCTCGCGCTCCGAGATGATTTGCGTAAGCCCAGCCTGCGTGCCGGTGCCGTTGAGAATGTCGCTGGTGCTGGCCACCGCCGGCTGGTTCACCGCACTGCCCGAGAAAATATAATTGCTGCCGGACTGGGTGTTGAGCGCCGACAGAATCTGGTCGAGCTGGGTTTGGGCAGCGACCTGGACCTGGGTCTGGCCATTGGCGTTGAGACTGAAGCCCGGCTGAGCGGTGACCTCTTGCTGGACCGTGCTGGACGTCGAGCCGAGCTCCGTCAATATCGATTGTGCGACGCCCAGCGTCGTATTCACGGTCGAAGTCGTGCTGCTGTAGCCGTTGATCGCGGCAAGCTGCGAATTGAGCGACAGCACCATGCCGGCTTGCGATTGCAGATCCGAATAGACTTGTGCGGACTGCCCGGTGGCGAGCTCCTCGGCCAGCTTGTTCACCTGGTCCATCATATTGTTCTGCGCTACGATCTGCGCAGCAGTGACCGAGCCGGGTCCGGTAATACTCATGATCAACCACCAATTTGCAGCAGTGTTTGCATCATACTCTGGATCGTCGACATCACCCGGGCATTGGCCGAATAGGCATTCTGCAGGGCGATCAGGTTCGACATTTCGGTGTTGATATTGACACCGGATTGCGTGTTGAAGCGCTGCTGCAAGGCTGTCAGGACGGTGCTCTGGCCTTGCTGCAAATTGCTGGCTGCATTAGCCGCCTGCGCTTGGACGGTGGTGACCTGACTCAAATACTGCACCAGCGTGCCGCTATAGGGCGATTGCGCCGTGCCGATCCCGGTGGCCGAAGAAAACCCGAGCGAGGCCGTGGTCATCTGGCTCAGCAGGAAATTCGGCCGCGTCGCGTCGCCGGCGGTCGTGCTCGCCGAATAAGCGACCAGGTTCGACGGCGAATTGACCAGCGCCGAATTGACGCTGATGCGGCCGGCCAGTCCGGTCGTCTGTGTGCCGCCGGTGCTCGTCAGAGCGCCGGTGATCGGCTGGGTGCCGTCGACGAACAACTGTACCTGCGGGCTGCCGCTGGTGAGCGACGTCACCGTCGAGGTCGCTGACAGCGAATTGACCGTGTTGCCGCTGCCGTTGGCGTTGACGACCTGGAGCTGTGTGCCCGAAGGATTCGAGAATTGCAGTTGCGAACCGAAGGCCTGGTTCAACTGCGCGGCCACCGAACCGACGCCCGCGGAAAAATCCAAGCCGATCGTCGTATTGTTCGGATTCGACGCCGAGGTCTGCTGCGGCAGCGATGTCCCCGGCGGGGTATCGACGACAGTGACGGTATGCTGGACGTTGCTCTTGTCGGTATAGGTGAATTGGACCGTATTGCCCGGCGACAGGCTGCTGACATCGACATTGTAGCCGTTCAGGCCGCCGGACGTGACCGCGGTGCCGCTGACGGTCTTATTCGACAGCGCCTGCGACATCTGGCTGGCGAATTCGTCGAGCTGCGTCTGCGCCTGCGGCAGGATCGTGTCGCGCATCTGCACATAGGCGCCGATTTGGCCCGACTGAAAAGCGCCGTCGGCAATCATATCGGTGGTGGAGCCGCCCGGCGCCGTCAGCGTGATCGTGCCGGCGCTGTCCTTGCTCGGATCGGCGCTCCATAGCGATGTCGCGCCCAAAGTGCCGACATTGCCGAACGACATCTGCGACGCCTGTCCGCCGCTGACGAGCTGCATCCCGGTCCCGGTAAAGACCGAGACTTGATTGTTGGCGCCGTGCACCACGTTGACATTCATCAACTGGCTCAGCTGCGTAATGTCCTGGTCGCGCTGATCTTCAAGCTGCGCCGCGGTGCTGTCGGGATTGGAGCCGGTGCCTTCAAGCTTGCCGTTGATGTCGGCGATGTTCTGTAACAGCCCGTTGGCGGTCTGCACATCGTTGGCTATGCCAGCTTCAGCCTGCGTGCGCAGCTGTTGGACGCTGGTCGTCATGGAATTGAGGTTTTGCGCCAGCGCCTGCGCCGCGCCGATCACGCCGGACTGATTGGAATAGGAGCTCGGATCCGTCGCCAGCGACTGCAGCGCGGTCGTGAAGTTATTGTAGATCGCGTCGAACGATGTCGAGGAGCCTGGCGTGCCGTAGATGGTCTGGAGCTGCTGATACATCGAAGAGAGCTGGTCGGCATAGGAGCCGCCCGACGTCTCGGTCCACAATTGGCTCTGCAGCAGCGTGTTGAGATTGCGGTTGACGCCGTCGGATATGACGCTCGTGCCGGCCATGCCGGCGGTGCCGAGTTCGGACTGATTGACAGTCTCCTCGACATAGCCGGCCGTATTGGAATTGGCGACGTTGCCAGCAATGGTCGAGATGGCCTGCTGGGTGACGTTGATGCCAGATAATGCGGCGGACAGCGCCTGATTTACACTCATGACCCTTTACGCGCCTCGCTGCCAAATCGACGGTGGCAAGCCCTTTACTGGATGACCGTGAGCAAGCTCTGGATCATCTGATTGGCGGTCGTCATGACGCGGGCATTCGCCGAATAGGCCTGCTGCGCCACGATGAGCTGGCTGAACTGGGTGGCGATGTCGACGTTCGAGGCCTCCAGCGAACTGCCCTCAATGCTGCCGGTTGCCGAATAGTTCGGCGGACCGGATTCCGGGGTCGCGGCATAGGCGCCACCATTGAGCGCCTGCAGCGAGTCGGCGCCGTTGAATGTCGCGAGCGTGACCTCGGCCAGCGGAATGGTTTGGCCATTGCTGAAATTGCCGACGACGCGGTTCTGGCTGTCGACGGAGACCGATTGCAGCGAGCCGGCGGCATAGCCGTTCTGCTGCAGGTCGTTGACCTGGACAGTACCGCTGGTACTGGCGAACTGCGTCAGCCCATCGGTGCCAATCTGCATCTGGACGTTGCCAAGATTGTCGCCGTTCACCGTCAGGTTTGGAATCGTCAGGCTGGTAATTTGCGGTTCCATTTCGCCATTGGCGTTGAACGCGAACGTGGTCCCGACATTCTGCCAGGCGGACTGGGTGCCGGTGGCGGCCGAGTTGCTCTGGTAGAACAATTGCCACGTGCTGCCGCTCGACGAGCTCGACACTTGCGCCCAGCGGAATTGCACGTTCACCGGATTGCCGACCGAGTCATAGGCGGTGATCGAGCCGCCGTCGGCCGATTCGGAATCGAACGTGGAGACGTCGTTGGCGATCACCGTTCCGTTGGCCGGCTGTGCGGTGAGATTATTGATGCCGAATTTCGCGGCCGAAGCGGTACCGCCGACTTGAACACTGTCCGTCGCGTTGGTCGCCGTTATCGTGATATCGCCGTTGGTGAGGTTTACCGTCGGGGTGAAAAGGTTGCCACTGGCGGTCGCCAGGCTCGTGAGCGTCGACTGCAACTGCGCCAATGTCTGGACCTGGCCGGCGCCGGTGCCGAAGGTGACCGTCTCGGTGGTCGAACCGCCGGCGGGCACGGTGATGGTCAAGGTCTGGCCTTGCGATACGGCGCCTTGCGTGAGCAGGTTCGTGGGATTGAATGATGTGTTGCCGCTGCCGAAGCCGAGATCCGTGGCGTCGGCTCCGTTGCCGTTGGCGGTCGATGTCGAACTGACAGTGATGGTGCTGGTATCTGCGTTAGCACCATTATTGCCGTTGGTGGTGAGAACGAGATTACCGTTCGAGAGCGAGGCGGTAACAGATGCCGTACCGGCCGTGCCGGCATTGATGGCGGTCATCAGATCGCCGACGGTCGGCGAACCCGTCGACGGCACTGTGTATTGCGTCTGATTGGTGCCGTCGCTGATCGTAATGATATCGCCGGCACTCATGCCGAGACTGGCGAGCGTCGTAGAGCTTGTGAGCGAGCCGACGGTGCCGGTGCCGACAGCCGCAGCATCCGACTTGAGCTTCGCGCCGGTGCCCTGGATCTGCGCGGCCGCGGGGGCGCCGGCAACCGGATTAGCCTCGAAATTGCTGGGATTGAGCACGCCTGCCTTGGGCGTCGCCGGTAGATTCGCCTGATAGTTGATCGTCGTTGACGCGACCGCGGGAATGAAATTGTTGTTGAATTGCAGAACCTGCGGCACGCTGCCCAAGGGATTGCCGGTGGTCGCATCGACCGGAATGCCCATCAGATAATAGCCGGCGCTGTTGACCAGGTTGCCGTTGCTATTCATCGTAAAATCGCCGGAGCGCGTATAGTCGTTGATACCGGAGAAAGTCGGCTGGTTGTCGACGAAACCGGTCGGCTTGGAGACGACGAAAAAGCCGTTGCCGTTGATCGCCATGTCGGTCGAAACCGAGGTGCCGGTGATCGAGCCTTGTACCGTGTTGGTCGCCACCGAGCTCGCGGTGACGCCCTCGGGCGCTTGCAAGCCGAGCGATGCCTGCGAGACCAGATCCTGGAAGGCCGTATTGGTTTCTTTGTAGCCGGTGGTCTGGGAGTTGGCGATGTTGCCGGAAATGTTTTGCAACGCGAACGATTGTGCCTGCAGACCAGCCACTGCGGTGGTCAAAGCATCGAAGATACCCATGACTTAAGTCTCCAACTCGGTCTTTACGCCACGGCGGCTCTGACGAGGCAGCCGCATAGCCGAGACGTCTGCAGCAAGCTGCGTGCCATGGAATTTATTGATGTAATTCAATGTCTTGCGTCGATGATCCGGACGCAGCCGGGGCCAGTTATGCCGGGCTTGCGGCAAAATTTGCCGAGACGGATTGACGCTTCATGCAACGGCGCGAGCACCTCGATGCTGTGAAGGCTCCGCGCCTTGTGGCCGTCGATATCGCCGTGATCTAATCGCCGGCAATAGAACAGCCGGCGTCACAACGAACAGGAAACGGAAAGAAATTCATGCGCTTTGAAGGGACCACCGCCTATGTCGCGACTGACGATCTTAAAGTGGCGGTCAATGCCGCGATCGCGCTAGAGCGGCCGCTTCTGGTCAAGGGCGAGCCCGGCACCGGCAAAACGGTGCTTGCGATCGAGATTTCCAAGGCGCTGTCGGCGCCGCTGATCGAATGGCACATCAAATCGACTACCAAGGCGCAGCAAGGGCTCTACGAATATGACGCGGTGACGCGGCTGCGCGACAGCCAATTGGGCGACGCCCGCGTCAAGGATATCCGCAACTACATCAAGCGCGGCAAATTATGGGAAGCCTTCACCGCCGAGGAGCGCCCTGTCCTGCTGATCGACGAAATCGATAAGGCCGACATCGAATTCCCCAACGATCTGCTGCAAGAACTCGATCGCATGGAGTTCTTCGTCTACGAGACCGGCGAGACGATCCATGCCCGACGCCGGCCGATCGTCGTCATCACATCCAACAATGAAAAGGAATTGCCGGACGCTTTCCTGCGCCGCTGCTTCTTCCACTACATCCGCTTCCCCGATCCGGACACGATGCGCGCTATCGTCGACGTGCATTTCCCCGGCATCAAGCAGCGCCTGGTCGCCGAAGCGCTAAAGCTGTTCTACGAGATCCGCGACGTTCCGGGCATGAAGAAGAAGCCGTCGACGTCGGAGTTATTGGATTGGCTGAAGCTTCTGATGGTCGAGGACGTCTCGGCCGAGACGCTGCGCGAGCGCGACCCCAAACGCCTGATCCCGCCGCTGCATGGCGCACTGATCAAGAACGAACAGGACGTGCACCTGTTCGAGCGGCTTGCCTTTATGGCAAGACGCGAGGGGCGGTAAACACCGTCGTCATTGCGAGGAGCCAACGGGTCCGCGCAAAGCGCGGCTCGATGACAGGCTCTGCCACGAAGCAATCCAGAGCGGAGCCGCCGGACTGGATTGCTTCGCTTCGCTCGCAATGACGGTGAAGGTAGCTAATCGCTCACCACAGCGGATGCATGGTGAAGGAATAGGTTGCGCCCACGCCGTAGGTCCATTGGTTCGCCGAGCCGCGCTGCGTCACCAGCGGTGAATTGGCGGCTGAGTCGGCAAGCCGCTCATATTCGACAAAGCCGTGCGCCGCCCATTGGTCGTTGATGAAATATTGCAGCTGGGTGCCGGCGCCGTAGGAATAGAGGCCGCCGCCGGCGTGATAGGCCGGCAATTGCGGCAAGCCGGCGTCGACCGAATTCATCGATTGCGTGAACGTGATGCCGTAATAAGGATTGATCGCCGGCGCCGAGGCGAATGTCACGCGCGGGCCGGCCGACCAGCGGAATTGTCCGAACGGCACGACGGCATCGAGGAACACATCGCCGGTAACGCCGCCTTCGCCGAAAAAGCCCTGGCGCACCTCGGTGCGCAGCCGCAGCCAATCGATCGGCCAGTATTCGGCGAAGACGCCAGCCTGCAGCGCATAATTGACATTGCCGAGACCGACGGTAGCGGCATAGTCCGACGCCTTGCGCTGGTCGACCAGCTTGAAAGTCGGGCCGAACTTCAATTGGCCGAGATCGATCACCGTAAAACCGACACCGTCGCGCGGCCCGAAATAAGGCGGCGGCTCGCCGGCATGACGGATGCTGAACAGCGGCATTCCGGTGAAACGAAGCTTGTTGTCGGTTGCGCCGGGCCAAGCCGGCACGATGCGGCCTTCGGCGCCGATGGTCACGATCCAATCCGGAACTGGCGGCGCATAGGTCACCGGCGCAGGCACCGGAGCCGGCTGCGGCAAATCTGCGGCACGCGCGAGATCAGGCGCAGCGACAGCCGCCGCGAGAAGTCCTGTTGTGGCTAGGAGACCTGTGGCGATGACTCGTAATGCTGCAACCCCATACCGCCACTGCACCGCCATTCCCACGACTCCCCAACGTCATTGCACTGCACAAAACGTGGCGGACCATATAGCAGGAATAATGGCGGCATAGCAGGAATAATGGCGGTGCGAATAATTGAGCGTGCCGCCATGACGTTCCTGCGCATCTGTTGCGCATTTGCGGCGTTCCGGGGGTCAAGCGCTTTGACCAGGTTTTGCCACCTGCGATCGGCTCGCATCATGACTGCTGAGTCGTTTCCACGGCCGACGCCGGTGGAATGATCGCACCGGCAGTGGAATCGCCTTGCGCTTCATCCGTGTGAAGCGATGCCGCATCAGCTTGCGGCGGCTCCGGCCGCTTTGCCTGTGCCTCCAATAGTACTTCGGTTGCCCTTTTGCGCGCTTGAGCGCGCGGCCTTTCCCGTGCCTTGGCGCGCGACTCGGCAAAGTCAGCGCGGAGCCGTTTTGCAAAGCTGCGCACTTGGGCCGCGGCACGGCCGAGGATGCCGCCAGCCCATACCAGCTCAAACGGCGTAAATTGCCGCCACGTCTCGTCGCCTTCGACAACGGCGCGCGCAATCAGATTGCCCGCCATCGCCGTCGTATTGAGGCCGTGGCCGCCGAAGCCCGAAGCAAGCCACACGCCGGGCCCGAGCTCGCCGATCTGCGGCATGCGATGCAATGTCAGGCCCAAGGTGCCGGACCACGCATAGTCGACCGCAATATCGCCGAGCTGCGGATAGGTCTTCTTGATGTCGCTCGTCAGCGCTTTGACATAAGCCTGCGGATCGCGCGCCCAGCTTGTCACGCGGCCTGAGAGCATCAAGCGATCGCCGCCGACGATGCGATAGTGATTGTCGGCATGATCGGTATCGCTGATGCCGCCGCGATAGCCGACCGCGGCGCCGAGCGCTTCGCCGAGCGGGGCTGTGGTGATCACGTAAGTCGTCATCGGCACCAGTGTCGCGGCCACTTTCGGCAATAGGCCGCCGAGCCCGACATTGCCGCACAACACGACGTGGTTCGCGCGCAGTCGCGCCTGCGGCGTCACGATGCGCTTGCGCACGCCGGCCGGATCGATTGAGAGCGCGCGGGTGTTTTCGAAAATGCGCGCGCCCTCATGCTCGGCGGCAGCCGCGAGCTTGAGCGCGTAGTTCAGCGGATGGATCGTCAACGCGCGCGGATAATTGACGGCGTAGAAGTAGCGCTCGCTGCGCAAGACGCCGCGTACGCGGTCGGTCTGCCAGGCTTCGATCTCGCAGCCCAATCCGCCGAGCAACTGGACCTGACGCACAAAGTCGTCGCTGTTGTCCTGTTTGGACACATGCAGCCAGCCGATCTGTGGATCGAGGCCGGCAACGCCGAGCGAGCTCACGGTCTGACGCACGTAATCGAGACCGGCCTGCGACAGCGTCCACAGATCCTTGGTGCGTTCGAAGCCGACGCGGGCGACCAATTTGTCCTCGTCGGCGCCGAAGCCCGGCAGCACAAAGCCGGTATTGCGGCCCGAGGCGCTCGCAGCGAGGCGGCCCGCCTCCAAGAGCACGACGGACCAGCCGCGCTTCGCCACTTCGCGCGCGACCGTCAGCCCGGCGAGTCCGCCGCCAATGACGCAGATGTCGACGTCGAGGTCCTGCGACAATGGCGGCCGCTCGGGCGCGTCGATTTTGGTCGCGGCATACCAGGAATTTCCATAAGCCGCGGTTGGGGTGTCGTCACGTTTCAAGATAGGAATCCGACTGCACCGCCTGCGATTGCCCCGGCTTTTACGGAATTTGGACGCAGAGCACTAGTGGCTTGCTTGATTCCGTATAAAGAGCCGCCATTACGGCAAATTCCGCCGCTACGTCATATGCCCGAGCCGGCACACCTGTACTGGACACGGTAATCGCGGAAAGCGACATTAGCGATATGCGCCGATTGCTTTTGCTGCGTCATGCCAAGACCGAGCGCGCCGAACCGGGCGAGCGCGACCGCGACCGCAAGCTGACCAAACGCGGACGCAACGACGCGCCGATGATCGGCGCCTATATGGCAAAGCACAATCTGGTTCCCGATCTGGCGCTCGTTTCGCCGTCCGCGCGCACACAGGAGACCTGGGCGCTCGTGGCGCCTTGCTTCGCCAAGACGCCGCCCATGGAGATGGACGACCGAATCTATAATGCGAGCACCAACCAGCTCGTCGAAGTGATCACCGAGACCAAGAAAGCCAAAGCGCTGCTCATGATCGGCCACAATCCGAGCTTTCACGAACTCGCGGTGCAATTGGTCGCAGCGGGCGACGTGAATTTGCGCGAGCAGCTCAAGGAAGGCCTGCCGACTTCGGGCCTTGTCGTCATCGACCTGCCGATCGAAGACTGGTCGTTGCTGCATCCGCGCGCCGGCCGGCTCGAGCGCTTCGTGACGCCGCGCCTGCTGGCGGAGGCGACGGAGTGATCGTCATCACCCGTCATTGCGAGAAGCAAAGCGACGATCCAATCAATCCGCCAGCGCCGCGATGATACGCGCCCAGCTGCGGATGCCTTTGTGGAAACAGCGCAGGTCGTACTTTTCATTCGGCGAATGCACGCGATCGTCGTCGAGCGCGAAGCCAACCATCAGCGTGTCCATGCCGAGCACGGCCTTGAAATCGCCGACGATGGGGATCGAGCCGCCGGCGCCGACGGTAACGGCCTTCTTGCCCCATTCATCCGCGAGCGCGGCGCGCGCCTTGTTCAAAGCCGGATTGTCGAAATCGACTTCGATCGCGGGATTGCAGCCGAAGTTGCCGAACTCGACCGTGCAATCACCCGGCAGCCGGGCGCGAACGAATTCGCGGAAGGAGGCGCGGATCTTTTCCGGATCCTGCGCGCCCACGAGGCGGAACGAGACCTTGGCACTCGCTTTGCCGGGGATCACGGTCTTGGCGCCCTCCCCGGTATAGCCGCCGATAATGCCGTTGACCTCGGCCGTCGGCCGCGTCGAGATTTGCTCGATCAGCATGCGGCCCTTTTCGCCGGCCGGAATCTTCAGGCCGACGGGATTGAGGAATTTCTCCGGCGTCAGACCGAGGCCGGAGAGATCGGCCTTGATGTCGTCCGGCAGGTCATGAACGCCGTCGTAGAAGCCCGGAATGGCCACCGAGCCGTCCGGTTTGTGCAGCGCTGACAGAATATCGGCGAGCACATGGATCGGATTGCGTGCGGCGCCGCCGAACAGGCCGGAATGCAGATCGCGATCGGCGCAGGTCAATCTGATCTCTTCATAGACCAGCCCGCGCAGCGAGGTCGTGATCGAGGGCGTCTGCGCATCCCACATGCCGGTGTCGCAGACCAGCGCCAAGTCGCGCTTGAGCTCGGCGGCATTGTCGCGCACGAAGCCGAACAGATGCTTGGAGCCGCATTCCTCTTCGCCCTCGATCATCATTGTGATGTCGAGCGGGATCTTGCCGGTCACCGCTTTGAAGGCGCGGCAGGCCTCGACGAAGGTCATGGCCTGGCCTTTGTCGTCGCAAGCGCCGCGCGCGACGATGATCTTGCGGCCACCCTCGATGGTCTCGATCTTCGGTTCGAAGGGCGGCGACTTCCACAGATCGAGCGGATCGACCGGCTGCACATCATAATGGCCGTAGAACAGGATACGCGGCGCTTTGCCATTGCCCGCGCCGTCGCCGGTCTTTTCGGTGCTTTTGGCGATGACGACAGGATGGCCCTCGGTCGGGCGCACGCTGGCATCGAAGCCTAGTCCGCTCAAATCGGCGGCGACGAACTCGGCCGCTTTACGGCACTGCGGCGCATAGGCCGGATCGGTCGACACCGACTGGATGCGCAACAGCGAAAACAATCGATCGAGACTGGCATCGAGATCGCGGTCGACGCGATCGAGAACCGCAGGCAGGGCTTCCATTGCTGTCATGATGTCACCGTCTTAAAACGCCACCGAGCGCACCGCGCACAACGGCTTTGCCAATATTTCCCGCGGTCCGGCCGCCCGCTGATTTGGAGATTTCCGAGGCCACCTGCGTGGCGACGCCGGCGACCACGGCGCGCGCGACATTGCGCGCGATCGCTTGCGAGGTGGTGAGCGTCTGGCCATGCGGCCGCCCGATGCCGAACAGATTCTTGAACCACAGTGTGATGCGATGGAAGAAGCCGACATTGGTCGACGCCGCTTCGCCCGGCGCGCCTGGGACCCCTTCTCCAGGCGCCGGCAGTCCGCCGCCTTCGGCCAGCCGCTTCTGCAAAATCTCGAATGCCGAATTGGGATCCACCGCAGTGTCGTATTTGCCCTTGAACGGAGACTTGGCGATGATCGCTTTGCGCTCGTCATCGGACACCGGCCCGATCCGCGCCGAGGGCGGCCGGATGATCGTGCGGTCGACCATCGCCGGCGTTCCCGCCCCTTCCAGGAACGAGACCAGCGCTTCGCCTTTGCCAAGCTGGGTGATGACCTGCGCGGTATTGAGCTTCGGGTTCGGACGAAACGTGTCGGCAGCGGCTTTGACCGCCTTCTGGTCCGCCGGCGTAAACGCCCGCAACGCGTGCTGCACGCGATTGCCGAGTTGCGCCAGCACCTTGTCCGGCACGTCGGCCGGGTTTTGGGTGACGAAATAGACGCCGACGCCTTTCGACCGGATCAGGCGGACGACCTGCTCCACCTTCTCGAGCAATTCCTTGGGCGCTTCGTTGAACAGAAGATGCGCCTCGTCGAAGAAGAAACAGAGCTTGGGCTTGGGCGGATCGCCGACTTCCGGCAATTTCCCGAACAGTTCGGACAATAGCCACAGCAGAAAGGTGGCATAGAGCTTGGGGCTCGACATCAATTTGTCGGCGGCGAGAATGTTGATAATGCCGCGGCCGCTCATCGGATCCGTTCTGATCAGATCGTCAATGTCGAGTTGCGGCGCGCCGAAGAACTTCGTTCCCCCCTGGTTTTCCAGCACCAGAAGCTGGCGCTGCACCGCGCCCACCGCTGTGACCGCGACATTGCCATAGCGGGCGCTGATCTCTTTCGAGTTCTTCGACAGATAGGAGAGCAGCTCGCGCAGATCCTTGAGATCGATCAGCCCCGAGCCGCCGGCCGCCTTCAGTTCCGGATCGTCATCGGCATAGCGGAAGGCGATATTGATGATGCCTTCCTGCACATCGTTGAGATTGAGCATGCGCGAGACGAGCAGCGGTCCCATCTCGAACACGGTGGCGCGGATCGGGTGGCCCTGCTCGCCGAACAGATCCCAGAACACAGCGGGAAACTGATCGGGCGCATACGTAAAGCCCAAATCACTGGCTCGTTTGACGAAAGCCGGCTTGGCCTCGCCGCGGGCCGCGATTCCCGAAAGGTCGCCCTTGATGTCGGCGGCGAAGACCGCGACCCCCGCCCGCGACAGGCCCTCCGCCAGCACCTGCAGGGTGACGGTCTTGCCGGTCCCGGTCGCCCCGGTCACCAGGCCATGACGGTTGGCGAGCGCCAAGGACAGAAACTCGTCATGCTCTCCCTTGCCGACAAAGATTTCGCCGTCGCGATCCGGTGCCGTCATTTATGTCTTCTATCGCTTCATTCGCCGCTATAGGCGGCCCACTATTTTTATAATCCCCAGCCGCCGTTGTTTCCACCGGGGTTTTTGGCCGTTCCCTGCGTTGCAGCTTTGCAACGCCCGTCGACCTTTCGTTGCGGACTGCCGCGCGGAACGTCACAGAACAACGTAATAGCCTTGTCACCTGCTGTTTGAATCTTCATTATGGATACAACCCGCCGGCAGTGCGGGGTTGAGGGGCTAATGGACGAACTGATCGCGCGTCTCGTCGCCGATATCGGTATTGATCGTTCCGCTGCGGAAAAAGCCGTCGGCATCATTCTGGACTTTCTGGTCAAGGAAGGTCCCGCCGACAAAGTGCAGCCCCTTTTGGCCAAGCTCCCCGGAGCAGAAACCGTGCTTGCGAAGTCGGCGAGCGCGGGCGGCGGCGGGTTCGTAGATGGACTGATGGGTGGGGTGATGGGCGCTGGCATGCGCATGATGTCGGCGGGACTGAGCATGAGCGAGGTACAAGATGTTGCTCGCACCGTGCTCGCTTATGCGCGCGAGAAGGCTGGCGACAAGGCCATCGGCGAGGTCGGCGCAGCAATTCCCGGGTTAGCGCAATTTGTTTGAGTCAATTTGCGCGCGGCGTGCGGCGCCGGTGTTGTACTTGGGACTGATTAGAGTTGGGCTGGGGGCACTAAATGGGGTATCCCATTACCGAGATCCAGGTGATCGGAACGGAGATCGCCGCGATCCTGAAATCGGATGGGATTCGGACCACGATCGGTCTGCTGCACCTTGCCAAGACGCCGAAACAGCGGCTCAAGATCGCGGTCAAAACCGGCGCGCCGGAAAAATGTGTGCTCGATTGGGTGACGGCTGCCGATCGCATGCGCGTCAAAGGCGTCGGCTGGGAATATTCCGAGCTGTTGCGCGCCGCCGGCGTACGTACAGCCAACGAATTGCGCTTCCGCAATCCGCAGAAGCTTGCGGCCGCAATGGCGGAGATCAATTCCAGGCGCAACCTGGTGCGGGTTTTGCCGTCCGTGCATACGGTCACGCGCTGGATCGAGAACGCCAAGAAGCTACCGCCCGCTATTCGCTATTGAGCCTTTGATGCTGTGCCGCTCTGTCCGGCCGCTTGACTCCCCGCCACCGACGCGCAAAGCCTCGACCAAAGAACGGCCTGTCGAACCGTCATTGCGATCAGCTCCGGGATTATCTCAAACATGGCCAATAGCGCGGCCATAGACGCGGCCCACCGGGCCGCCCCTGCAACCAGCGGCGTGCTGACGCGGCTTCTGGACAAGGTGCGGCCGTTGGGGCGTCCCATCATCATGGGCGTCGTGAATGTGACGCCGGATTCCTTTTCCGACGGCGGGCAATTTCTCGATCCCGATGCGGCGATCGCGCAGGCGCGCCGCCTGGCCGACGAAGGTGCCGACATCATCGACATCGGTGCCGAATCGACAAGGCCTTATGGCGGCATGCAGCCGATCTCCGCCGCGGGTGAGCGCGCGCGGCTCGAACCGGTGCTGCCGGCTGTTGCCGCCATCGGTATTCCGGTCTCGATCGATACCATGAAGGCATCCGTCGCAGCCTGGGCGCTCGAAACCGGTGCCAGCATCGTCAATGACGTATGGGGCCTGCAGCGCGATCCGGATATGGCGCGTGTCGCCGCCGAGCGTGGCGTGCCTGTCATTATGATGCACAATCGCGACGCGGCCGATCCGGCCATCGACATCATCAACGACGTGTCGGAATTCTTCTCGCGCTCACTCGAGATTGCCTGGAGCGCCGGCATCACTCACGATCGCATCGTGCTCGACCCCGGCATCGGCTTCGGCAAGACACCGGAGCAGAGCATGGCCTGCATCGCGCGGCTCGGCGAATGGCGCGGCTTCGACGCGCCGCTCCTGATCGGCGCTTCGCGCAAGCGCTTCATCGCCTCGGTCGTGCCGTCGGACCCAAAGGAGCGCCTCGGCGGCTCGCTTGCCGCGCATCTTCTCGCTGCCGAAAACGGCGCAGCGATCATCCGCACGCATGACGTTGCGCCTACTTTGCAGGCGCTTGCGGTCGCCGCCGCCATCAGGCAAGCCCGGTGAGCCAGTTGCGATGAGCGACACGATCTTCGTCAACGGCCTCGCTTTGCATGCCTATCACGGCGTGATGCCCCATGAAGGGAAAGTCGGGCAGACCTTCAAGCTCGATCTCGTTCTCGACATCGACCTGGCTGCTGCCTCACGCAGTGACAAGCTGAAAGACACGGTGTCCTATGATCTCGTGGTGAAGACGGTGAGCGAGGCGTTCTGCGGTCGCCGTTATCGTCTGGTCGAGGCCGCCGCCGGCGCGGTGGCCGATGCAGTGTTGGCGCGGTGTCCGAAAGTCAGCACCGTCCGTGTCACCGTGCACAAGCCGCATGCGCCGGTGGCTGCCACCTTCGACGATGTCGGCGTCACCGTCGCGCGCAAGCGCGGCGCGAAGAAATGACGGAAACCGCTGCGACCGAGGCGCTGATCGCGCTCGGCGGCAATGTCGGGGATGTGCCGGCTACCTTCGACCGCGCCATCGCAATGCTCTGCGACGGCCGATGCGTCTGGCTCAAAACTCGTTCGTCGAATTATCGCACCCCACCATGGGGTGTGACGGAGCAGCCGGCCTTTGTGAACGGGGTGATCGCAGTTACCACGATGCTCTCGCCGCAGGATCTGCTGGACCGCATGCGCGAAGTCGAGTGGCACTTCGGCCGCAACCGCGGCTTTGAACAGCGCTGGGGGCCGCGCACCCTCGACCTCGACCTCTTGACCTATGACGACGTCACCCTCGACACGCCGGAACTGACGCTGCCGCATCCGCGGATGTTCGAGCGCGCCTTCGTCCTGGTGCCGCTCGCCGAGATCGTGCCGGACCGGGTCATTTCCGGTGTCCGCGTAGGCGATGCTTTGGCGCGGGTCGAGACAGCCGGCATCGAGCGGTTGCGGTAGTCCTTCCCTGCCCTGGCGACACGGCACGGCAATTGCACGCTGCAACCCGGGTCTAATTCTAACCTTAAGTCTAATTCCGGTTACCGCGTATTGGCCCGCCGAACCCGGCATGGCAATTTATGACCATGACGACCGCTGAACCCTTTACCCTTGCCGGCGATTTCGCGCCCGCGACCGAAGCCGACTGGCGCAAGCTGGTCGATGCCGTGCTCAAGGGCGCGCCGTTCGCGCGGCTCGAAAGCCGGACCTATGACGGCCTGATCATCGCGCCGCTCTACGCGCGCGACGCCACCGCGACCGCGCTTGGCGGGCGAGAGCCTGGCGCGGCCTGGACCGTCATGCAGCGCGTCGATCATCCCAACCCGGCTGCCGCCAATGCGCAGGCACTGGACGACCTGCAAAACGGCGCGACTGGCCTGGTGCTGGTGTTCGCCGGCTCGGTGAGCGCCAACGGTTTTGGCCTCGATCCGTCGCCGGCGACGCTTGCGCGCGCGCTCGACGGCGTCGATCTCACCGCCGTGGCGATCGATCTCAACCTTTCGCCGGCGACACGCCACGTCGTCCGCGATTTCGCCGCGCTGGTCAAACGCCGCGGCATCGCGCCCGCAAAGGTCGATCTACGTGCCAGCATCAATCCGCTCGGCGGCCTTGCCGCTTCCGGCCGCGGGCCGCGAAGCTGGGAAGAACTCGCGCCGAATTTTGCCGCGATGGTCGGCGAGCTTGCCGCCACCGGCTTCCACGGTCCGTTCGCCGTCGCCGACGGCCGCGTCATCCATAACGCCGGCGGCTCGGAAGCGCAGG
>DATAQN010000056.1:0-10205 GCA_036264635.1 Xanthobacteraceae bacterium
AGGCGCTAGGACTTCAAAGTAGGTCTTTCAAACCGCATTACGCGGCCTGAGCAACCTCAACATAGTTGTCGTTGGCAACTATGAATTTGGCCCGATAACGGCGGAACCATGCCGGGCAAAAGCACGTCCTTTACGCCCTCGTCGATCCTATTTCGACCCCGTGATCAGGGATCAGGAAGTTCAGGTATCAGGAATGCCAACTCTCGTTATGCGCGTCTGATCCCTGACCTCTGACCCCTGGAATTGGTGGAGTCGCCGGGTACTGCCCCCGGGTCCGAATGGTTTATTACGACGGCCCTTTATCGCCATAGCCGGCTTGCGCCGGCACCCAGGATTATAAGCGCAAATGGTTGTCGAAAAAAGACCAGGGGTCGGCACGTGCCGGTCCGGCCGGCGGGGAAAACCGCTGTAGGTTAAACGACTTCAATGCATTCCCCGCAGGTCCTCCGTTTCGTCCCCGCCCCACAACACGCAAACGTTCCGGCCGCCACCACGCCGGCGCCGAGCATCGCCGAACTGTTCTTGGCCTTTCTTGGCCTTCGCCGCGATCTCGCTGTCCGGCTTTGGCGGCGTCTTGGCCTGGGCGCGGCGCATCATGGTGGAGCGGCGGCGCTGGTTCACCGCGGAAGAATTCAACGAAGCCTTTGCGCTGTGCGCCTTCCTGCCCGGCGGGAACATGGTCAACTTCGCGGTGATTTTCGGCTCCCGCATGCGCGGGCCGCTTGGCGCGCTGGCGGGGCTGGCCGGGCTGCTCGGCCCGCCAATGATTTTGATTATCGCGGTCGGCGCGCTCTATGCACATTACGGGGACCTGCCGGCGCTCCACCACCTGCTGACCGGCGTCGCCGCCGCGGCAGCCGGACTGATGATCGCCACCGTCGCCATGATGGCGCGGCCACTGTTCAGGGTGCCAGCCAGGAATCCGGCCGCGATCGCCCCGCTGACCGCGGTCGGGACCTTTGTCGCGATCGGCATTCTGCATTGGCCGCTGCCGCTGGTTCTGCTTGTCATCGTTCCGGTGAACATCGGCGTGGCTTTTCGCAACATCGAGGCGCGCCGATGAAGTCCGAGAGCGGCTCACTGGTCAAGCTGGCGGCGTTCTTCGCGGTGACGTCCCTCTTCGCCGTCGGCGGCGGCAATTCGGTCATTCCGGAAATGCATCGCTACGCCGTCGATGTCCAACACTGGCTGTCCGACCGGCGGTTCGCCGATTCCTTCGCGCTGGCGCAGCTCACGCCGGGGCCAAACCTGATCATCGTCACGCTGATCGGCTACCACGTCGCCGGCATTGCCGGCGCAGTGGTGGCGACGCTGGCAATGTGCGGCCCAACCTCGGTGCTGGCCTTCATCGTCGGACGCGCCTCGGAGCGCTTCACCGGCGCCGCCTGGCATGGCGCCCTTACCCGCGGCCTGGTCCCGGTGACGCTCGGACTGAGCGCGGCCAGCGCTGCGGTGATCGTCAGCGTCGCCGATTACAACTGGGTCGCGGCGGCAATCACGCTCGCACTGCCTGCATTGCTTTGTTCATGCGCGTGCATCCGCTCTGGGCTTTCGCCGCGGCGGCGCTGCTCGGTCTCGCCGGCCTGGTTTGATCGGCGGTTCGTCTTGCGCACGCGCGGTTCTGCCCGCATGGTGGCGGCGCTGATTGAAATTCGGAGCAGCAATGAGCGACCCCGCGCGTCTAGAGGCAATGGCGCAATGGATGTGGGCGGCGCGGGCGCGCCGCCTGCCCTACCGCAACCTGCCCGACGACTTGCGTCCGGCCTCGATCGCCGAGGCCTACGCCGCGCAGGAGGCCTATTACCGTCTGGCGGAGCCTCCCTATGGCGCGGTCGCCGGCGCCAAGATCGCGACCACGACCAAGGTGATGCAGCGGCTGATGGGTATCAATCATCCGTGCGGCGGCGCGGTTTTCCGCCGCACGATTCATGCATCGCCGGCCAGGCTGCGCGCGGCGGATTTTGTGAATCTCCGCATCGAAAGCGAAATCGCGCTGCAACTCGGCGCCGATCTGCCGGCCTCGGGCGCGCCGTGGACGCGCGCAAGCGTCGCGCCGGCGGTCGCCGCGGCATCGCCCGCCTTCGAGTTGATCGAGGACCGCAACGCCGATTATGCGAGGACCGAGGCTACCTCGCTGATCGTGGAGAATTGCTGGAACGGCGGGATCGTCATCGGAACGCCGAAGCGCATCGCGCTCGATGATCTCGTCGGCATCACCGGCCGTCTTACCCTTGGCGGCAAGTTAATCGGCGAAGGCGCGGCGGAGGACCCCTGCGCCACGCTGGCCTGGCTCGCCAACCATGTCGCCGAGCGCGGCCGCGATCTCAAAGCCGGCATGGTCGTGATCACCGGCAGCCTCATTCCGACGGTGTCGATCGCGCCCGGCCAGCGGGCGGTGTTCACCGTCGAGGGGCTGGGGGAAGTCACGATGGATGTGATTTAGGCGATCCCCCCATCGCCACACGGGGGGAGGGAAAGTGAATCGCTTAACATCGGCAGAGGCTTGCACTCCCTTCGTCCACCTCTCATTTGGCGTTAGACTCCGCATAACGAATCGGCCGGAACCGCAAAGTCCAATGCGCCAATATCTCGATTTGATGGAACGCGTGCTCAGCGAGGGCGTCGAAAAGCACGACCGTACCGGCGTCGGCACGCGCGCGATCTTCGGCCATCAGATGCGGTTCGATCTGCAGCGCGGTTTTCCGCTGCTCACCACCAAGAAGCTGCACGTCAAATCGATCGTCTACGAGCTGCTCTGGTTCCTGCGCGGCGACACCAATATCAAATATCTCAACGAGCACGGCGTGCGTATCTGGGACGAGTGGGCCGACGAAAACGGCGACCTCGGTCCGGTCTATGGTCACCAATGGCGCTCATGGCCGGCCGCGGACGGGCGGTGCATCGATCAGATCGCGAACGTGGCCGAGGAAATCCGCCGCAATCCCAATTCGCGCCGGCTCATCGTCACCGCCTGGAATCCCGCCGAGATCGAAGGCATGGCGCTGCCGCCGTGCCATTGCCTGTTCCAATTCAATGTCGCCAATGGCGCGCTGTCGTGCCAGCTCTACCAGCGCTCGGCCGATGTGTTTCTCGGCGTGCCGTTCAACATCGCCTCCTACGCGCTGTTGACGCTTGCCGTGGCGCAAGTGACCGGACTCGAACCGGGAATCTTCATCCACACACTCGGCGACGCGCATCTTTATTTGAATCATCTGGAGCAGGCGCGGCTGCAGCTCACGCGTCAGCCGCGGCCGCCGCCGACCATGCGCATCAATCCGGCGGCGAAGGATCTGTTCGCGCTGACTTACGAGGATTTCGTCCTCGAAGGCTATGAGCCGCACCCGCACATCAAGGCCGCGGTCGCGGTGTAGACATCAAGCCGGCCGCTTCGGCGGCGACTTTAAGCGCACCGTAAATCGCGTGATGCGTCGGCGTGGGCACGCCTAATTCGTCACCGAACTGTGCAACCGCTCCAGACAACCAGTTCAGCTCAATGCGGCGACCGTTTTCGAGGTCCATCAGCATCGATGATTTAGTGTCAGGCGGTATGCTGCCGTAGAAGTCGCCATGCCTCGCGACATAATCGTCGCCAAGGTCAATTCCTTTGGCCTTGGCAACTGCAACAGTCTCGGCAATGGCGTCTTTCAGGAGTTGGCGAGTATCAGGATCGCTCATTATCGGTCCCGCCGCCTTGCGCAACATGCTGCTTACCCCACTGAACGCGGAAAGCAGCGCGAATTTTGCCCACATTTCTTTGCCTATATCGGCAGAATAAAGAGCGTCGATGCCGGCTGTCTTGCAAGCATCTAAGAAGCGTTCACCTCGCAAACTGACACTCCCGTCGTACTCGCCGAAGACAAGGCGCGCGATGGTGCCGGTATGCGTGATGGTGCCGGGCGAGATCACTTTCGCGCCGGTGATATAGGTCGTGCCGCCCAAGACGTGGTCGCGGCCTACGATCGATTTCAAACTTTCCCGCGGATCCATGCCATTCTGAATTGAAATCACGACTGTCTCATCACCAATGACAGGAACAACCAACTTGGCGGCCGTCTCCGTATCGTATTGCTTAACCGCGAAAATCACGATGTCGGCTGTGCCAACCGTCGCAGGTTCATCGGTGGCGCGGACAGATGGGAGATGAAGATCGCCATTGGCGCTGATGAGCTTAAGGCCGTTGGTTCGTAATGCCGTCAGGTGTGCACCACGCGCAATGAAATACACATCGTGACCACCGGCGGCGAGGCGGGCGCCGTAATAGCCACCAACTCCGCCCGTCGCCATCATCGCGATTTTCATGGGCCTGGTTGCGCCTGGCTCGCTATAATGGCTTCTCCTGAGCTCGGGAAGACGGCCTTGTTTCGCTTCGCGCTTTTCGCCTTTGCCAGCGCTTTGGTCTACTCAGCCGGCGCGTTCACGCCAACGGCTGATCAGAAGATGTGTGCCACACTTCCCGCTAACGCTGACGTTGTCGCCGCCTGCAATCGGATCATCGAGGCACCAAGCTCAAGTGCTCTCGACCGCGCGGCACCCTACACTTTCCGCGCCGACGCCGCCCGTACCGACGGCAATACGGCCGCGGCAATCGCCGATTACAGCCAGGCGCTGGCGCTGATGGCGACACTCGTTCCGGCCCTGAGCGGGCGCGGTATCGCCTATCGTGACGCACAGAATTACGACCTGTCGCTGCACGACTTCGATCAAGCGATCGCGATCCAGCCCAATAATGCGGAATTGTATAATTCGCGCGGCATCACCTACCGAATGAACGGCAATTCTTCCCAGGCAATGGCGGACTTCAACAAAGCGATAAAACTCGAGCCTGACAACGCAGGGTTTTTCAACAGTCGCGGCAATGTCTATGCAGATATCAAACAGCCGGACCGGGCGATCGCGGATTTCACACAAGCGATCAAGCTCGATGCTACTTATGCCAATGCGTACTTTAACCGAGGCTTCGTCGAAGGCGCCGATAAAACCCAGCTGGACAAGACGATTGCCGACTTCAGCAAAGCGATCAAACTCGATCCATCCATGATGGACGCTTATGTAAGCCGCGCGGTTGCCTATGTCCAGAAAAGCAATACCGCGGCGGCATTGGCCGATTTGAACACTGCAATCAGCGGCAAGCCCGACTCACAGCGCGCTTATTGGTATCGCGGCACGATTTATTTGAACGCCGGCGACAATAGGAAGGCTATTGCCGACCTCACGATGGCGGTTCAGCTCGACCCGAAGGACGCCAAAGCGCTTTTCGCCCGCGGCCTTGCCAAGCGCAGAAACGGCGACGCAACCGGCAGCGACGCCGACACGGCCGCAGCCAAGGCACTCAATCCGGACGTGGAAAAACAGATGTAAAGCCGACCGCGTGCATTAGCCTTATGCTGCACGGCGTGAGTCTGTTTGCGGCACTTCGCTCCCAATTCGCTCAGCCGAGGTCTCCTTTCCCGGTGTAAAGCGGACATGATCAGGTCTGACTGGGCATCCTCTACAGCAGAATTTTCAACTCAAATGTGCAATAGTATGAACCATTAGAATGTCATTTGCTTGATTATTTGGTCCAAGAGAATGAGACGGCGCTCTAAATCAGCCGGCGGGTCAAAAACGCGACTTCGCAGGAGGGCCGCGCAAAAGCGTCCTTACGGTTCAACAACCCGGCGCCGGGGTATATCGCGCGTCTTCCGGCGTGAAACCGAGATTCAGCCCCTTACCGGCGAGCTGAACACGATAGCTGAACAACAGCGTGCGACTACAGAGGTGCTCAAGCTCATCAGCAGCTCATTCGGCGATCCCCAGCCAGTTTTTGCCAGCATATTGGCGAGTGCCGTTCGGATTTGCGATGCCGACAACGGCGTTATTAGTCGCTGGGACGGCAACGCTTTGCATCTCGTCGCAACACACAATATGCCGCAGGCGTTCATCGAACTACGTGAGCAGTCGCCTTACAGGCCGCTCCGGCACTCCCCCAGCGGCCGTATGCTAGCGACCGGGATGCTCGTTCACATCGCGGATTTGGCCGCGGATCCGGCTTACCTTGAAGGCGACGCGCCACCTGTTGCCGCCGTCGAAATTGGGGGAATCCGGACGATGCTCGCGGTGCCGCTGCTGAAGGATAGCGAACTGATGGGTTCGTTATCCATCGGCCGCAAGGAGGTCCGGCCGTTTGCCGATGAACAGATCGAAATCGTTCAGAATTTCGCCACCCAAGCTATTGTCGCAATCCAAAATGCGCAGCTGCTTCATGAATTGCGGCAAACACTGCAAGAGCAGTCCGCTGCCGCCGATGTGCTAAAGATCATCAGCCGTTCGGCATTCAATCTCCAGGCTGTACTCGATACCGTGGTTGAATTGGCCGCGAGACTTTGCGATGCGGATCTGGCGGCCGTGTACGCAAATCCCGGGTATTTTCGTGCCTTTGCGACATACGGTTTCCCCACTAGTCACCGCGAAGTTGCCAGCAACGTTGTCTTTGAGCCTGGCCGGGGCACCATTGTGGGACGTGTGGCGCTGGAGGCTAAGCCAGTGCAGGTCGCTGACGTACTGGGCGATCCGGAGTACACGCTTCACGAAGCCCAACAAAGGGTTGGTTATCGCACCGTCCTCGCCGTTCCACTGTTGCGGGAGAGTCATCCTATCGGCGCCATTTCGCTGATGAGGGTTACCGTCCGGCCGTTCACGGACAAACAGATCGAACTCGCCCAGAACTTTGCCGACCAGGCCGTCATCGCCATTGAAAATACGCGACTGATCGCCGAGCTGCGTCAACGCACCGAAGAACTCGGCCGCTCGCTGGCGGACCTGCAGCGCGAGCGAGACAACAAGCTCATGAACTTGGAAGCGATGGCGGCTTCCATCGCACATGAGGTCAGACAGCCTCTGTCAGCCATCGCGACGAGCGGCAACGCGGCACTGCGATTTCTTGGACGAACGCCGCCCGATCATAAGGAAGTACGGTCATCTTTGAGTAGGATAATTACCAACAGCCATCGTGCTAGCCAGGTATTCGACAACATTCGTACCTTGTTCGGAAAAGTCGACAAGGGACACGAACTAATCGATATGAAGATCGCGTTATTACGGTCCGCACCGAGCTGACATCCCAACTGCCGCTGGTCATGGGCCATCGAGGCCAGTTGCACGAGGTTCTTCTAAACTTGGTTCGTAACGCGATCGAAGCAATGGACGCTATCAAGGACGGAAGGCGAGTGCTGCAGGCGAGGACTGAGCGTCATGATGGCCGCGATGAAATTGTTGTGGCGATAGAGGACTCGGGACCGGGAATTGATCCAGAGAAGTTAGACGGGATATTTGATGCGTTCGTATCGACAAAGCCGCAAGGGATGGGATTGGGACTGGCGATTTGCCGGATGATTATTGACCGTCATGGCGGTCAACTTTCGGCGTCGTCGGGCAAGAGAAGGGGCGCAGTATTTCAATTTATTCTGCCGAGGCAGTCGGTCGATAGCGACGCCGCTCGCTCCGAATGATTGAATGCAATTAGACATTATCATTATCGCCGCGGTGGCCGAGAACGGCGTCATCGGCCGCGGCAATGCGCTGCCGTGGCGGCTGAAATCGGACATGACGCACTTTCGCGCGCTCACCATGGGCAAGCCGGTGGTGCTCGGGCGCAAAACCTTTGCCTCGATCGGCAAGCCACTTGCCGGCCGCACCACGATCGTGATCAGCCGCGACGAAAATTTCGGCGCTCCCGGGGTCGTGGTCGCGCCGAATTTCGAATCGGCACTTGCCACCGCGCGCGGCGACGCCTTGCGGCGCGGCGCCGGCGCCATCATTGTCGCCGGCGGCGCCGACATTTATGTGCAAGCGCTGCCGCTCGCCACGCGGCTGATCATCACCGAAGTGCATAAGCGCGTGGACGGCGACGCCCGGTTCCCCGCGTTCGAAGCTGAATTGTGGCGCGAAACCGCGCGCAGCGAGCAAAAATCCGGGCCGCAAGACGAGGCCGATTTTGCTTTTGTCACGTATCAACGCGTCGTTAATGCAGGGCACGGCGCGGCATAACTGCGCGTTGTAAGCGCAAAGCCGCTCCCCTATAACCCCGGCAGCCAAAAGCGGCCCCCCGGCGATATGCCGGTGGTAAGGAGTAATGTCATGCCGTGGAGCAATCAGACCGGCGGCCCGTGGGGGTCCGGACCGCGCGGACCGTGGGGCTCGGGACCGCAGTCGCAGGGCCCCAAGCCGCCCGATCTCGAAGAATTTCTGCGCAGAGGCCAGGACCGGTTGCGCGGGCTGATGCCCGGCAATCTCGGCGGCCGCGGTTTCGCCTTGATCGCGGTGGCCGCGCTCGTGCTGTGGGGCTTTTCCGGGTTCTTCCGTGTCGAGCCCGACGAGCTCGGCGTCGTGCTCCGCTTCGGCCAGTTCGTGCGCGAGGTGCCGCCCGGGCTGAATTATCACCTACCCTATCCGATCGAGACCGCGCTCACGCCGCAGGCGCTGCGCGTCAACAAGATCGACATCGGTTTCGATCTGCGCCGCGGCTCGACCATGCGCGACGTGCCCGAGGAAGCCTTGATGCTGACCGGCGACGAGAACATCGTCGACGTCGATTTCTCGGTGCTGTGGAAGGTCAAGCCGAACCACGTCGGCGACTACCTTTTTAACGTACAGGCGCCCGAAGGCACGGTGAAGGCGGTCGGCGAAAGCGCGATGCGCGAAGTGATCGGGCATTCCAACATTCAGGCCATTCTCACCGGCGCGCGGCAGACCATCGAGACCGCGGTGCAGGAAAGCATGCAGAAGACGCTCGACGATTACGGCGCCGGCGTCCTGGTGCAGCAGGTGCAATTACAGAAGGTCGATCCGCCGACGCAGGTGATCGACGCCTTCCGCGACGTGCAAGCGGCGCGTTCCGATCTCGAGCGCGCGCAGAACGAAGCGCAGACCTATGCCAATCGCGTCGTGCCGGAAGCGCGCGGCCGCGCCGCCAAGATCATCCAGGACGCCGAAGCCTATCGTGAGCAGACCGTCGCCGAAGCCAAGGGCCAGGCCTCGCGCTTCAGCCAAGTCTACGAGCAATACAAGAAGGCGCCCGACGTGACGCGGCAGCGGATTTATCTCGAAACCATGGAGCGGGTGCTCGGCGGCACCGACAAGACCATCATCGACACCGGCGGCCAGTCGGGCCCCGGCGTAGTGCCCTATCTGCCGCTGCAAAGCTTGCCGCGTTCGGGTCAACAGCAGCAGCCGACGGCGGGAGGCAACCAATGAGACTGAGTCTCGCCGGCGGCGCTTTGGCTGTACTGCTGCTGATCGCGCTGGTCGTCGCCTACAGCACTTTCTTCACCGTTTATCAAACCAAGCAGGCCTTGGTGGTGCGGCTCGGCAAGCCGGTGCGCGTCATCACCGAGCCCGGCCTGAACGCCAAGATCCCGTTCATCGACGCCGTCATCTATATCGACAAGCGCATACTCGCGATCGAATCGCCGGCGCAAGAGGTGATCGCATCGAGCCAGGACAAGGCCAATGCCGGCGTGGCGCAAGCGGGCGAGCGGCTGGTCGTCGACGCCTTCGCGCGCTATCGCATTACCGATCCGCTGAAGTTCTATCAGACCGTCGGTCCGGAGGGCGCCAGCTCGCAGCTTTCGATTCTCTTGAACTCGGCGTTGCGCCGCGTGCTCGGCGCGGCGACGCTTGCCGACGCGGTGCGCAATCGCCGCGAGGCGCTGATGGTGCAGATGCGCGAACAGCTCGATCGCGATGCGCAGCCGTTCGGCATCGAGGTCGTCGACGTACGCATTCGCCGCGTCGATCTTCCGGAACAGAACAGTCAGGCGGTTTATCAGCGCATGCAAACCGAGCGGCAGCGCGAAGCCGCCGAATTCCGCGCTCAAGGCAGCCAGAAGAGCCAGGAAATCCGCGCCAGGGCCGACCGCGACGTCACCGTTCTCCTCGCCGAAGCCACTTCGCAGTCCGAAAACATTCGCGGCCAGGGCGACGCCGAACGCAACCGCATCTTTGCCGACGCCTATGGCAAGGACGCCGACTTCTTCAGCTTCTATCGCACCATGCAGGCCTATGAGCGCAGCATGCAGCATAGCGACACGCATCTGGTGCTCCGCCCGGATAGCGACTTCTTCCGCTTCTTCGGCGATCCGACCGGCAAGGCGACGCCGAATAATGCCGCGGCCGGAGCGCCGGCTGGCCCGGCGACGTCATCGGCTGCCAATCCGCCGCGCGCGCAG
>DATAQN010000073.1:0-2364 GCA_036264635.1 Xanthobacteraceae bacterium
AACGACGCGCTTTTCGCCTCATTGGGCAGCCGTCCAAAGCCGAGCGGACGGCCGATACGCACCGGCCGGCCGAGAACCTGGGTTGCAAGTTCGGGAGCCCCGGTAAGCTGCGAAGCGCCGCCGCTCAATACAACTCGCGCCCTCGGCTCTGCCGCAAAGGGGGAATCCGCGAGCCGGTCCCTGACCATTTCAAAAATCTCCTCGGCGCGCTGCCGAATAATGTTTGCTATCGTGGCGCGAGACACAATCTGCGGGACATCCCGGTCATTGTCGCCGGCAGCCGGCACCGACATCAACTCGCGCGTATCGGATCCGCCGGTTAACACCGTGCCATATAACGTCTTGATTCGCTCGGCATCCGCAATGCACGCACTGAGGCCGCGCGCAAGATCCATGGTGATGTGCTGCCCGCCGACCGCAAACCCGCTGGCATGCACGAAGCGCCCGCCGGAATAGATCGCGATCGTGGTCGTGCCCGCGCCTATCTCCACGACGGCGGCGCCGAGATCGGCTTCATCGTCGGTCAGCACCGACAGGCCGGCCACATAGGGGCTCGCCACCATGGCTTCGACGTTGAGATGACAGCGCTCCACGACCAGCATCAGGTTCTTGGCGACCGTTGCATCTGAGGTAACGACGTTCATGTCGACACCGAATTGCCGCGCCACCATCCCGCGCGGATCGCGTATGCCCTTGACGCCGTCGAGCGTGTAGCCGACCGGCAGCGCATGAAGCACGGTGCGGCCATGGCCGGTGGCGTGGCGCATTCCGGCAGAGGTGATGCGGGTAACGTCGGCGGCGGTGACGGCGCCGCCGCGAACGTCGGCCGCGGCCTCGATCAACTGACCCTGCAGCCGACCACCCGATACCGAGAGCAGCACGGACTCGACCTGGACCTTGGCCATGCGTTCGGCGAGCCCTACCGCCTGACGAACCGCCTGCTCGCATTGGGCGAGATCGACCACCGCGCCGGCCTTTACCCCGCGCGACTGGATCTGGCTGTATCCGATCAACTCGACCGCATGGCTGCGGCCGCGCAAGGCGTCGCTCGGCGGGCACGGCTTCAACCGCGCAATCATGCAGGCAATCTTGCTGGTGCCGATATCGAGCGACGCCACCAGCGCGGTGCGATTCTGCGGCATCGGGCGCGTCTTCGGGGTCTGATTGCGATCAAGACCGGTCATGCGTCACCGGCTTTCTTCTTGAGCTTCTTGTCCTTGAACAATTCCTCGCGGGCTTTCGCAGCATCGTCGGATAATTGCACGGTCAGCCGGTCGGGCAGACGCATATCGACGGCGACGATATCCCGGGAGAACAGCCGGTCGTCCTTGTCGAGCTTGCTCAGCGCCGCGAGCGCGTTGCCGACGTCGTTTTCCGGCAGCCGAATATCGAGACCGTCCTTGAGCCGCAGATTCCAGCGCCGCTCGCCGACGAAGATCGCGGCCTTCGTCGCTTCGCGCACCTGCGGATAGCGGGCGAGCAGGGCGAGGAAATCCCGGGCGCGTACCTCGGCGCCCTTGCCGACAACCAGCGGCAGCAAGAGGAAGCGGCGCGAAACGTAGGGCTCAAGCACCGCGCCGTCATCTGATATCACCGACAGCCGGCCATCCCGCTGCCACAGGGCAAAGGCCGAACGTTCGACAATATCGATCTGCAGTTGGCCGGGATAAAGCTTCAGCACCGTGGCTTCGCTGATCCAGGGATTGGCTTTCAGCTTGTCGCGCACGGCCGCGGCGTCGAGGAACAGCAGCGACGAGTGGCCATTGACACCGCCGATCGCGAGAACCTCGTCCTGGGTCAATTGCTTTCGGCCATTGATGGCGACCGCCGTGATCCGAAATCCCGCCGAATTGGCGATCGCATTGCGCGTGTCGCTCAACGCCGAGGTCAATTCCTCGAGGTGACCGCCCCTGACGACACCCAAACCGGTGCTGCCGAGCAGGATCAAGACGGTCGCGGCGGCGCCGGCGCGAGGTGGAAAGTAGCGCTCGAGAAGTGCGATCAGGCGGTGCGGAGTTTGTTCGCGCTCCAAAGGCCTTTTGGCGCGGGTGCGATTAAAACCCAAACGGTCGCGCAACAGCACGACCGCGCCGAAGGCGGCCGCTTTCAGGTCAGCCTGGGGCCTCAGCGATCTCAGCGATCGAGCGAGGCGTCCTGCACCATCCATTGCACGAGCTCGTCAAATGTTATGCCCGCAAACGCTGCGAGTTCTGGCACGAGCGGCGTCTCGGTCGTGCCGGGCTGGGCATTGACCTCAAGGCAGGAGAGGCCACCTGTTCCCTCGATGCGTCGTCGAAGCGGAAATCCGCAACAGCTCACGCCCCCGGCAGCCAAGCGCCACAAGCGCCGCCAGCGTTAACCTTC
>DATAQN010000092.1:0-41786 GCA_036264635.1 Xanthobacteraceae bacterium
GCGGGCGCACTTTACGATGAGCGACTTTACGTGATCGTGCCCTAGACCATGATCCGGCCAAGTTGAATCGGATCATGGTCTAGTTTGTTCGTCGGAGCATGATCTTTTCGGAAAACCGGTTTCCACTTTTCCAGATCATGCCCTAGCGCATCTGGAAAAGCCGCTCTCGTGCGGCGGACCTATTTCTGCGGCACGAAGTTCTGATCGCTATAGGGCAGCATATTCGGGCGCTGGATCGCGATGAAAGCGTGATCGAGCGCATGGTGGCAGGCATTGCAGCCCGCGCTGAGATTGTCGAAAGCCGCGATGAACGCTTTGCGATCCTTGCCGTCGATCGCCTTCTGCAGAGCTTCAATCGGCTTGCCGACATGCTGGTCGACGATCTCATTGCCGAGAAGGCTCCGCACATCGTTGAAGCCTTCACCGAGTTCGCCGATCTCATAGTCGGCGAGCGGCCAATTGGCGGCATTGCCGGCGAACCACAGCTTGATGTGGCGCATCTGCTGCAGCGACATGATTTCGCCCAGGCCGGGCCCGTGCGGCTCATCCGCCGGCATCGCGGCGGGCGCCGATGTCGCGGGCTTGTCTTCCGCGGACGCCGTTTGAAGCGCAAGCAAAATCGCGACGGACGCGGCGGCAACAATCAACTTCATCGAACCTCTCCTTGCGCGATGGATCGTCGCCCGTCGTCGTTTCAATTGAGCATGATCTTTCCGAAAACCGGTTCCCACTTTTCGGGATCATGCTCCAAGCTCAGCTCGTCGGCGCAAGCTGATCGCTGCATGCTTTGGGATAGGCAGCCTGGCAGGATTGATAGAGCACCGGGCAGATTTTGGCCGCAGCGAGCGCCGCGCCAATGGCGGTGTTGACGGCACTCGTCTCATCGCTCGTCGCCTTGAAGCGGTCGCCGGCCGCACGCGCCTGATCGTTGTAGATCAGCACTGCATCGGTGCGTTCGATGCCGCGGTCGTTCATCAGGAAACGCTCGGCCGCGGTGTAATAGGTGGTCGCGGTCCGGATCGCGTCGTTGAGCTTCTTGGTGACTTCGTTGTTGAGCGTGGGATCGGGCTTGGTCACCCGCGCGTGTACGGCAATGTTGGTGTAGAGAACATTGAGCTTGAAATAGATGCCGCCGCATTGCGCGAGCGCGAGCCAATAAGGCTTGCCCTTATCGGGGCCGGGCGCGGCAACGATGCTGTCCCGCTTATCGGGCGCAATGGCGGGCACCGGCTTTTCGGTCTCCGGCGACAAGCGCTCGTGGCGGCGATGGGTCTGCGCTTGCGCGCTCCCCGCTGCCACAAGCACGGCAATTAGAAGAGCCGCCGTCAGCGCACCGATCATCTTCGTATCAGGTTTTGCCATGACTCCGTTATGACGGGACGCGATCAGAATTTCAAAGCTTTTCGTCTGATTAGAATCTTTCTATTAGAATCTCTCCACCTAGAATCTCTCCACCCATGGCCGCAATTCGATTTCCCAGGCCCAAGCGCTGCGCGGCTGTTGCAGAAGATGCAGATAGCTCTGCGCGATCGCGTCCGGATCGAGGAAGCTGTCAGGCTTGTCCGGCGGATCGGCTCGCCGTTCGCTGCGAATGCCGCCGTCGACGACGACATGGGCGACGTGAATGCCCTGGGGCTGTAATTCGCGCGCCATGCTTTGCGCCAGCCCGCGCAACGCAAACTTGCCCATGGCGAACGGCGCCGACTGGGCATAGGCCTTCACGCTGGCCGACGCGCCCGTGAAAATGATGACGCCGCGCTTTTTCGGCAGCATGCGCTTGACCGCCTCCTGCGCCACCAGGAAACCGCCGAACGCGCTCACCGCAATCGACTTCGCCACCTCTTCGGGAACGAGTTCGACGAAGGGACCGCGGGTGCGATAGCTCGCATTATAAACAACCACGTCTGGCGCGCCGAAGGCAGCCTCGACGTCGGCGAACAGCTTTGCCACTTCGTCGGGATTGGCGGCATTGCAGGCAAAGGCCTTGCCGCCGACCTCTTTCGCCAGCGCCGCAAGCCCGTCGGCGCGGCGCGCCCCGAGCGCGACCTTCATTCCGTTTTTACTGAACAGGCGCGCGAGCGAGGCCGACAGGCCCGAGCCCACGCCGACAATGAGGGCTGTGTGATAAGGGGTTTCGGTCATGGAAGACTCCGCCGTTGAACGTTCAGATGGATTGCACTTCTGAAAACTAGATCCGTGAAGGGCAGGACCTGTGAAGGACGAACCTGGAAAAGCTGGGGCTTGATGGCTCGAGGCGCACTCCCCACCTGCGCATCGAGGTCACGATGGACATGCAGCGCTTCCTGATCGGGCTTGGGCTTGTGATCTTGCTGGCTGGGATCGCCTGGCCGGTTCTGTCGCGGATCGGCATCGGCCGACTGCCCGGTGACATCTTCATCCAGCGCGGCAATACCAGTTTCTATTTTCCGATTGTCACCTGCATTGTCTTGAGCATCGTGCCCAGTGTCTTGATGTGGCTATTCAATCGCTGAGCGTCCAGAGCCCATGTTTGGCTTTTTGGAGAACCGGTTTCCCATCTTGAGCTCATCCAGAGCACGCTCTTTCGCACCTCGTCTAGATTTTCGATTTTGGGCACGTCCTTGTCGGAAAACCGGCACCCACTCTTCCGTGACATGCGCTAATCGATCACCGCAATTGCATTGATCTCAACAAGGCAACGCGGATCGGTCGCGAGCCGCACCACCTGCACAGTGGTGGTCGTGGGCTTGGCGTCGCCAAAATACTCGCCCCAAACACGATTGAGCGCATCCTGATCGCTCAAATCAGTCACGAAACGGTCGGCAGTGACAATGTCGGCGAAGGTTGCGCCGACCGCCTCCAAGCCGCGTTTGAGATTTTCCAGCGCCGCCTTCGCCTGCCCCGCCATATCGCGCGGCATGGAGTCGAACTCCTCCGGCCGATGCGGATGATGATGATAGACGGGCGCCGCCGTGACACCGGCCAGATAAACGGTGGTGCCACCCCTGACCTTGATCGCGGGCGCATAAGGCATCCAGAGGTCCGGCGCATCCGGCCAGTGAACATGTTCGATGGTTTTGGGCATGACTTCGTCTCCCCCGATTTATGTTCAGCGACTTCTTACATCCGGAACACGCCGAACCGCGTCTGCGGGATCGGTGCGTTCAGCGCTGCGGCGAAGCACAGCGCGAGCACCCGCCGCGTTTCGGTGGGCGTGATGATGCCGTCGTCCCACAGCCGCGCCGTCGCGTAATAGGGATTGCCTTCGGCCTCGTATTGCTCGCGGATTGGCTGCTTGAATTCTTCTTCTTCGATCTCCGACCACTTCTTGCCTTCGGCTTCGAGATTGTCGCGCCGCACCGTCGCCAGCACGGAAGCCGCCTGTTCGCCGCCCATTACCGAGATGCGCGCATTCGGCCAGGTGAACAAAAAACGCGGGCCGTAGGCGCGGCCGCACATGCCGTAATTGCCGGCGCCGTAGGAGCCGCCAATGACGACGGTGATCTTCGGCACCTGCGCGCAGGCGACGGCAGTCACCATCTTGGCGCCGTCCTTGGCGATGCCGCCCGCTTCGTAGTCGCGCCCGACCATGAAGCCGGAAATGTTCTGCAGAAACAAAAGCGGTATCCGGCGCTGACAACACAGCTCGATGAAATGCGCGGCCTTCAGCGCGCTTTCCGAGAACAGGATGCCGTTATTGCCGAGAATGCCGACCGGAATGCCGTGGATATGGGCAAAGCCGGTAACGAGTGTCGTGCCGTAAAGCGCCTTGAACTCATTGAACTCTGAGGCGTCGACCAGCCGCGCAATCACTTCGCGCACGTCATATTGCTTCTTCAGGGTGGCCGGCACGATGCCGTCGAGCTCGGCGATGTCGTATTTCGGCTCGCGCGGTTTTGTGAGCGCGATGTCGATCGATGGTTTGGTATTCAGGCTGCTGACGATGCCGCGGCACAGTTCGAGTGCGTGGCGGTCGTTCTCGGCCATATAATCGGCAACGCCGGATTTCCTGGTATGCACATCGGCGCCGCCGAGCTCCTCGGCGCTGACGACCTCGCCGGTGGCGGCTTTCACCAGCGGCGGGCCGCCAAGAAAGATGGTGCCCTGGTTGCGCACGATGACGGTCTCGTCCGACATCGCCGGCACATAGGCGCCACCCGCGGTGCACGAGCCCATCACGACCGCGATCTGGGCGATATCCAAGGCCGACATGGTCGCTTGATTGTAGAAGATGCGGCCGAAATGCTCGCGGTCGGGAAACACTTCGGTCTGATGCGGCAGATTGGCACCACCAGAGTCGACGAGGTAAATGCACGGCAGACGGTTCTCGCGCGCGATCTCCTGCGCGCGCAGATGCTTCTTCACCGTCATCGGATAATAGGTGCCGCCCTTGATGGTGGAATCGTTGCAGACGATGACGCATTCGCGCCCCGCCACGCGGCCGATGCCGGTGATGATCCCGGCGGCATGGATGGCATCGTCATACATCCCGTTCGCAGCCAGCGGCGACAGCTCGAGAAAGGGCGCCCCGGAATCGATCAGCGTCATCACCCGCTCGCGTGGCAACAGTTTTCCACGCGCCAGATGACGCTCGCGGGCGCGCGCCGGCCCACCGGCCGCGGCCTCCGCGCGCCGGTTCTCAAGCTCGGCGATGAGCGCGCGCATCGCCACCTGATTGGCGCGGAACTCCCTGGATGCCGTATCGAGGCTGGTTGAGATGGCGGCCACGAATCCTCCCCGCCCGATTTCACTATTTCGGCAGTGTAAGCGCAACCAGCAGAAACCGTGAGCCGAGGTGGCCGTCGTGTGCCCTCGCCCCTTGCGGGAGAGGGCTACTCGGCGCATCAGCAACAAGAATGGGTGAGGGGCCGCTGCGTCGCCCCCTCACCCGACTGTGCCGGTTGAAACTCCTGCGATGCCCTCTCCCGCAAGGGGCGAGGGCACAATGAGCGGCGCCGCGGCCTGGGCTAAGCCCGCACTTCCTGTCGCTGGAAGATCACGTAGCCGATAACGAAGAGCAAAAGCGCCGTCGCGATCATCGCCACCATTTGCGGCCAGGCGATCAGGATGCTCTCGCCGAGCGGCAGCGGCGCGCCGAGGACGGCGCCCTGGAGCTGGCTCAAATAGATCGGCCCGAGCGCCCGCGTGGTCGGATCAAGCAGCGCCACCACGATCTCGGCATAGAGCGTCGACGGGGAGAAGCGCGCCAGGATCTGCTCGAGTTCGGCCGTTCCCGGCGTCTGCAGCCCGAGCGCCATGTAGCGCGGATCCGGCGGCACGATGGCTTGCGCCACGGCACCGGCGAGTACGGGCCAGATGAAGGTCACAAACAGCCAAAGGCCGAGCGTCACCAAGGCCGCGGTCGCTGCCGACCGCGTCAGGATCGAGAACAGCAGCGCGAGCGCGAGCCAGACGCCCGCGTAGGCGATCGTCACGAGCAGGAACACGAAGCTCCTGGCGATCTCCTCGGCACCCGGCGGAATGCCGATCAGCAGCAGACCGAGGCCGATGACCAGGAGCCACAGCGTGATCAGGCTGATCGACAGCGTGATCAGCCCGGCCAGGAATTTGCCGAACAGCAAAGCGTCGCGATAGATCGGCTGCGACAGGATGCGCGACAAAGTGCGGCGATTGTACTCGCCGTTGACGGAATCAAAGCCGAGCCCGATCGCCATCAGCGGCACCAGGAACGACAGGAACGAGACGAACGACGGCAGCGGATCGCGCGACGTCGTGAACAGCCGCAGGAACAGGAACGGGTCCTCCGCCGTCGTATCCTTGATCTGCTGGATGGCGCCGTAGAGCGCCGCCAGCGCCACCAGCACAACGAGCCATTCCAGCACACGCATCCGCAAGCTGGTCAGGTGGTCGGACAGCTCCTTGAGCATGACCACGCCGAGACCGGAAAAAGCCGAGCCCTCACGCTGCATGGCGCGCTCCCTCCGGCGACGCCGCCGCTTCGGCCTTGTTCTCAAAATAGCGCGTATAGATCGCTTCAAGGCTCGGCTCCTGAACACCCAGGAACTTGAGCCGCCCTTGCATGGCGACGACTTCCGCCGCCGCTTCCGGCCGCACATCGCGATCAGCAAACAGGCGAAGCTTACCGAGGCCGGTCTTTTCCACGCCGCTGACGCCCGGAATGAGCGCAAGCCGTTCGGCAAGGCCGGCGCCGTCGGCTTCGATATCGACGGTATAGCCGCCGCCCAGCACCTGGCGGTCGAGCTCGGCCACCGTGCCCATCAGCGCGATCTTGCCGGCGGTGAATAGCGCGACGCGGTCGCAGACGCTCTGCACCCGTTCGAGCAGATGCGAGGACAAGAGCACTGACACGCCCTCGGCCTTGAAGCCGCGAATGATGGCGAGCAGTTCGGTTGTGGCCTGCGGATCGAGACCCGATGTCGGCTCGTCAAGAATGGCGATCTGCGCCCCTTTCATCAGGATCTCGGCCAGGCCAAGCCGCTGCCGCATGCCGCGCGAGAAAGTACCGACACTGTTGTCGGCCACTTCGGACAGGCCGACGCGTGCCAGCGCGTCGGCAATGCGCTTTTCCCGCTCGACGCGGTTAAAGCCGATCAGGCGCGCGGTATAGCGCATATTGTCGGCAGCGCTGAGCTGATCGTAGAAGCCGACGGTGTCGGGCAAATAGCCGACGCGCCGCTTCACCGACAGCGGTTCGCGCGCCGGGTTGAAGCCGAGCACGCTCACCTCGCCCGCCGAAATATCGGTGAGCCCGAGCATCATCAGAATGGTCGTGGTCTTGCCGGCGCCGTTCGGCCCCAAGAGGCCGAAAATTTCGCCGCGGCCGACTTCGAACGAGATGTGATCGACAGCGGTCGCGCTGCCGTAGACCTTGGTGAGGCCGTTGGCGACGATGACGCTGTCTGACATCCCGCCTTGCGTACCGTGTTGTGCCGATTGATCCATTGCTGGCCGGTCCATTACTGCCTGGTCCATCGCTGCTGATCCGTTGCTGCTGCTTCTCACCCCGTGCTTGATTTACCGGCGGCCGAAGCGCGCAACCGCGCCGACCATGACGAGAAGCGCGATGCCGATAATGCCGACGCCGGCGATGCCCCACATGGTCGAGGTCGTCACGGTGACACGGAAATTGGTCGATGCCGACTCGCCGCGCGCTGCGGCGCGAACCGTGGTCACGTAGTCTCCGGCGATCGCCTTGTCAGTCGGCGTGATCTGTGCCTGCACTTCCTTGTTGTCGTTGGGGTTGATCCGATCGACAGTCTTGGGATCGAAGGTGATCTTCCAGCCGCTCGGCGCCGAGCCGGAGAGCTGAATGTCCTCGGCCGGCGCGGTGCCGGTATTGGTGATGACGACCGGAACAGTTGTCTCCTTGCCGGCCGAAGCGCGCGTCGACACTAGGCCCTCGCGGCCGGAAATGTCGAGCCTGGGCTGGCCGGTGATGGTCATGCCGAGATCGGCGGTCGCCGACGCATCCTCGGCCCCCACCCGCGCCGTGACCTTGTAGTCGCCGGCCGCGGCCGTGTTCGGCGGCGTGACTTTAAGTTTCACGTCCTTGGTCTGTCCGGCATCGACCGGCACCGCATTGAGCTCCTGGGAGCCGTATTGCTCAGTGAAGGTCGCGTCGAAATTCTGCGGCGCCACGGCCGAGAGGCTCACCGTGAGTTTCTTGCCGCTGTCGTTCTTGATGCCGAGCTGATATTCGAAGGCCGACTTCGAGGTGCCGCGCAATTGCGGCAGCTGCGGCGTGAGCGTCAGCTTCGCCGGAAGATCCTTGGCAAGCGTCACCGCCACCGGCAGCGACAAATTCGACGTCGAGCCCTGGGCCGCAACGGTGATGGTCTGCGTGCCGGTCGGCGCGTTCTTCGGCACATCGAGCCGCAGCTCGAGCGACACGCTGGAATTGGTCGCGGGCATCGCCGCTGCCAACGGCTGGCCGCCGCCCATCAGCGTCGCCGTCCAGCCTGTCGGCACATCCGACACCGACAGCGCCAGACGCTCCGGCGTCATGTCGTAATTCTGTAATCGAAGATTGACCGTCGATGTCTCGCCCGGGCGCACTGTCACCGCGGGGAAATCACTCATCAAATAGATGCCCTTGACGTCCTTCGGCGCGTCGTCGGCGAGGGCTTTTGGAGCAATAGTCGCGGCAGGCGCAAGCAGCGCCGCAACAGCGGCGAGTGCGGCGACAAATCCATATCGCATTGGCAGTAACTCCCGTGCAGCAATTGGATCGGTTCGCCCCCTCTCACAACTTGCTCTCACGAGCGCAACCTGCTCTCGCGAGAGCCCGTGAGCGGTGGGCATTGTGGGCGTAATCGTGACAAAATCATGCAGACAGGGGCCTATTTGGCAAGACCTGCACGAAATGTCCTGCGGTCGGTCGCCGCAGCCTATAGCTGACCTTTACATGTCCCGCACCTCAAAATCTCGGACCGTCGAAATCAGCGCCGGCCTCTTGGCCTTCCGCCGCGTTAACGAATTGGAGGTCCTGCTCGGCCATCCAGGGGGGCCGTTCTGGGCGAGGAAGGACAATGGCGCCTGGAGCATCCCCAAAGGCTTGGTCGAACCGGGCGACGATCTTCTTGCGACAGCGCGCCGCGAGTTCACCGAGGAGACCAGTCTGGCTGCCGAGGGCGATGTCCTCGCCCTTGCCCCTGTTAAGCAAAAGAGCGGAAAAATCGTCCACGCCTTCGCCATCGAAGCCGACCTCGAGCTTTCACGCTTCGCCAGCAACACGTTCGAGATCGAGTGGCCGCCGAAATCCGGCCGGCGGCAGAGCTTTCCGGAAATCGACCGCATCGCCTACTTCACTCTGTCGGCCGCGATGGCCAAGATCCTCACTTATCAAAGACCGTTCTTGAAGGAGTTGGAGGAACGCCTGGGCCAGGGTTCGTGCTGACGTCGATCTGGTGCGACCTACTCGCGCACTTTCGGCACGTCCGGCCAGTCGACCTCGTCGTGCGGCAGCACCCAGGGCTCGCGCAGCGCCGCCGTGCGCCATTCGCGCCAAGCCGGCAGCGCCATCACCTCTTTCATGTAAGAGCACGCCGGAGCACTCACCTCGACGGCATAGGTGTGAAAGCGCGCGACCACCGGCGCGAACATCGCGTCCGCCGCACCAAACGCGCCGAACAGAAACGGCCCACCAGACTTCGCCAGGCATTCGCCGAAGATCGTATCGATCCGCGTGACGTTTGCCGCAGCCTCGGCGTCGAGCGCCCTCGCCTTCACCGGCCGCCACATATTCATCGGCAGCTGCCGGCGCAGCGGCTGAAAGCCTGAATGCATTTCCGCGGCCACGGCGCGGGCATGCGCGCGCACGGCGACATTCTCGGGCCATAGCCGCGCGGCGGGAAATTTCTCGGCGAGATATTCGAGGATCGCAATCGACTCCCAGACCCGGACATCGCCGTCGAGCAGGACCGGCACTCTGCCCGCCCCGCTCAGCGCGGTCACGCGCGCCTTGAAGTCCTTCGCTTCAAGGGAGATCACGGTTTCCTCGAAGGCAATGCCGGACGCCTTCATGCCGATCCAAGGCCGGAACGACCAGGACGAATAGTTCTTGTTGCCGATGATGAGATGCAGAGCCATGATTTTAGTCTTGCGTGGATTATCCTTTTAGCGCGGATTTCGCGGCGATGAAATCCACGCTACACATTTGCGGAACAACGCAGCGCCAGCCCACAACGCCAGACCATGCAACTATTCTCGAACCTCGATCTCATCGCGCTGGCGTGGTTTGTCGTGGCCTGGTTCGGCTATGCGCTCGTCCTGGAAATGACGCCCTATGGACAAAGCGGGCTGAACGGGCTGATGCATCGCTATCGCAGCCTGTGGATGGAACGCATGCTGGCGCGTGAGGCGCGCATGGTGGACGGTCAGGTCATCGCCGGATTGCAGAACGGCACCGCTTTCTTCGCCTCGACCTCTCTGATCGCGCTTGGCGGCTCGGTCACGCTCCTGCATTCGACCGAAGACATGCTGACCATCATCGCCAAATTGCCGTTCGGCGAGGCCGTCACTCACGAACAGTGGGAGATCAAGGTCGTCGGCCTGATGATCATTTTCATCTACGCGTTCTTCAAATTCGCCTGGTCCTATCGGCTTTACAATTACGTGGGGATCCTGGTCGGCGCCGCCCCGCCCGCCTCCGAGCGCGACGAGCCGGAAGCCAAGGCCTATGCGCGATCCGCGGCACTGGTGATCACCGATGCCGGCCGGCATTTCAATCGCGGCCAGCGCGCGTTCTTCTTTGCGCTCGGCTATCTCGGCTGGTTTTTAGGTCCGCTGCCGCTGATTGCGACGACAGCGGCGGTCCTTGTCGTCATGTGGCGACGACAATTCGTCTCCCGCTCGCATCGCGCTATCCGCGCGAACTGATGTAATGATTCACACTAGGCCAGTGACAACGGCAACGAACGACACGAACATTATGGCTGTAGTGGCGAAGATCACAGTCAGCGCAATCTCGGCCCACTGGCCGGTGGGCGACGCGGCCGCGACGATTTCCTCTGCCGATTGATCCGCGAAGTCGGCAGGCACGTCAGTCGTCGACATAGGGTGTCCCTCTCCCATCGGACGAAGCACAACGGCAAACGATTCCATAAGCGTAATGAAGGATCGGTAAAGATAACGCTCCCCGCCGGCACTACTTTATTCGTTGGAGCATGATCTTTTCGGAAAACCGGTTTCCACCCTCAGATCAAGTCGAAGGGCATGCTTTTCTGGATCATGTTCTAAGGCGCGGGGAAAAATTCCGAGGTCTTGCCGGTCAGCCGATAGGCCACAAGACCGGCCCATTCGTGCATTGCGACGTCGACCTGCGCGAGACCAAAGGCAACGGTCGAAAACAGCCGCGTCGCATCGCTAAGTCCACGGGTGCGGTAGTCGACCGGATAGGCCTCGACCGGAAAACCCGCGGCGCGGAAGACGGCGATGGCACGCGGCATGTGAAAGGCGGAGGTCACCAGGAGCCAATGCTCGCCCGGCTTCGGCTGGGCAATCAGGCGCGAAAACACGGCATTCTCGATGGTGTTGCGTGATTGCTCTTCGGCCGTGATGCGGTCCGGCGCGACGCCCATCGCGACCATTTGCCGAAACGCCACGGCCGCTTCCGACGGCACGTTTTCGAACAGCGAGGCATTGCCGCCGCTGAAGATGATGCGGGCATCGGGATATTTGCGCGCCAGTTCGACCGTCGCGGTGATGCGTTCAGCGGCCTCGTTGAGACCGGAATCGTCGCCTCGCGCCGCGGCGATTTCCGGAATGGTCGCGCCGCCGAGTACGACGATGCCGTCCGGCGCGCCGTGTGAGGAATCCCAGGGCGGAAAGCGATCTTCGAGCGGCAATATGAGAATATTGCCCAGCGGCGAGAGGCCGACAAACGCAGTCAGCACGACGCTGGTCACGACCAGCCAGCTCGCCAACCGGCGAAAGCGGGTCAGCAGCAGGATGATCCCGACAAGGCCGATCTCGACCACGAGGTTCGAGGGCACGACCATAACGCCGAGGAGCTTCGAGAGGACGAAGAACATCTCACCGCCAGTGGCTGTTGGACAGATGGATCGCGCTGGACTTTAACCCACCCAAGAGCATTCAGCCGCGCGACTTTCGCCACTCCGCGTAACGCGCCTTGGCCTCGTCGTTCGGCGGATAGAGACCGGGCAGCTTGACGCCCTTCTCAACCTCGGTAAACACCCAGCTTTCGTAGAGCTCGTGCTCGGCGCCTTCATGGGCGACGAAGTCGACCAGGGCCTGCGGAATGACGACGGCGCCGTCGTCGTCGACGACGATCACGTCGTTGGGGAAGATCGCGCAACCGCCGCAGGCGATCGGCTCCTGCCAGCCGACGAACGTCAGCCCGTTGACGGACGCCGGCGCGGCAATGCCCGAACACCAGACCGGCAGCTTGCTCGCGAGCACGCCAGTGAGATCACGCATCACGCCGTCGGTGACCAGCGCCGTGACGTTGCGCTTGTGCATGCGCGCACAAAGAATGTCGCCGAATATGCCGGCGCTCTGCACGCCCATGGCATCGGCCACCGCGATGACGCCTTCCGGCATGGCCTCGATCGCAGCGCGCGTCGAGATCGGGCTTGCCCAGCTCTCCGGCGTCGCGAGGTCCTCGCGCACCGGCACGAAGCGCAGCGTGAACGCCGGGCCGACCAGACGCTCGCCGCCGGGCACGAGCGGCTTGGCGCCGCTCATCCAGCAGCGCCGGATGCCCTTCTTCAAAAGCATTGTGGTGATGGTTGCGGTCGTGACTTTGCGCAAAACGTCATACAAAGCGTTGCTCATTATCCGCCTCGCGAAAGAGAATCATGCCGAATGAGGCCGAGCCGCTCGTCGCGCGACTGCGCCGCCGCTCAAGATCAAGCCTTACGACGCCGCCTGCCATTTTGCAAAACCAGCCGCCCGCAACTGACAGGCCGGGCATTCACCGCAGCCGAAACCCCAGGCGTGGCGGTGCTCCCGGTCGCCGAGATAGCAGGTGTGGGTCTCATCAAGAAGCAGATCGACGAGCGGCTTGCCGCCAATGTCGTTGGCAAGCGCAAAGGTCTCCGCCTTGTCGATCCACATCAAAGGCGTATGGATCACGAAGCGACGGTCCATGCCGAGCCCGAGCGAGATCTGCATGGCCTTGATCGTATCGTCGCGGCAATCCGGATAGCCGGAATAGTCGGTTTCGCACATCCCGGCGACGAGGTGGTTGATGCCGCGCCGATAAGCGAGCGCGCCGGCGAAGGTGAAGAAGATCAGATTGCGTCCTGGCACGAAGGTGGTGGGCAAACCAGAGTCCGCAACCTCGATCGCGACATCGCGCGTCAAAGCCGTTTCCGAAATCGCCGCGAGCGCGTCGAGGCGCACGATATGATCGTCGCCAAGCCGCGTGCGCCATGTCGGCGACAACGCCTTAAGCCCGTCCCGGACGCACGGCCGCACCTTGAGCTCGACGGCATGGCGCTGTCCGTAGTCAAAGCCGATGGTCTCGACGCGGGTAAAACGTTCCAGCGCCCAGGCCAGGCACACCGTTGAATCTTGCCCGCCGGAAAAAAGAACGAGCGCACTTTCTCCAAGGCTCACGGCTTACCGCCCTTCAGCCAGCCGCCGATCCGCACCACGGCCTCGTGCATGTCGTCGCGCGACCCCGCATAACACAGCCGCAGGAATTGCCGTCCGCGCACCGGATCGAAATCGACGCCGGGCGTCGCGGCCACGCCTGCCTCCTCGAGCATCCGCTTTGCGAAAGCGTAGCTGTCGTCTGAGAACCGCGAAATATCAGCGTAGAGATAAAACGCACCATCAACCGGCAGGAACGAGCTCAGGCCCGCGCCCGGCAGCGCCTCGACCAGAAAGCGGCGATTGTCTTCATAGCCGTGCTTGATTGCCTCAAGCTCGTCGCGGCCATCGAAAGCGGCTTCAGCCGCGATCTGCGACAAGGTCGGTACCGAGATCGCCAAATTCTGCTGCAGGCGTTCCACCGCGCGCACCAAGGCATGCGGCACCACCATCCAGCCGATGCGCCAGCCCGTCATGCAGAAATATTTGGAGAACGAATTGATAATGAGCGTGCTTTGCGAAAAGCGCGCGGCGCTCTCCGCCGCGAACGCATAATCGAGGCCGTGATAGATCTCGTCGGAGATCACCGCGATACCGGCATCTTCGGCGCAGCCGATCAGTTCGCTGAGCGCCGCACCGGTCATCATCGTCCCGGTCGGATTGGCTGGTGAAGCAACGATGACGCCTTTGAGCGGCTTGATGCGATGCTGTGCCACGAGGCTTTCGCCGGTGATGGACCAGCGCGTCTCGGCACCGGTTTCAATTGCGGCCACTTCACAGCCGAGCGCGGACAAAATGTGCCGATACGGCGGATAGCCGGGCAGCGCCACCGCCACGCGGTCCCCCGCCTCGAAGGCGGCGAGAAACGCGAGCATGAAGCCCGCCGAAGACCCCGTGGTGACGACAATACGCTCAGGATCGATATCGAGGCCGTGCCAATCGGCATAGGCACGCGCAATCCGCCGCCGCAGCGAGCCGATGCCGAGTGTTTCGGTATAGCCGTGGGGGCCATTTCCCAGGGCGGCGCGCACCGCAGCGATCGCGCTCGAAGGCGCGCCCACTGCCGGCTGGCCCACCTCCATATGGACGATCCGGCGGCCCTGCGCTTCAAGACGCGCCGCAGCCGCCATGACGTCCATCACCATGAACGGCGGCACGCCGCTGCGGCCCGACGGCTGAACCGGGCTATTGCGCAACAGGGTTTTCGCCGTTTCGAGCATCCTTCAGTCCTGAATTTCCGTCATATTCCCGATCACAAATACGCGTGCGGATGGGACGCTATAGCCTGTGATTCCGCCCCGCTGATGCCGTATTCCGCGGATTTCTTGCCTGCCAATTGGCGGCCCGCAGCGCGCCAACAGCGTGTTGACCGAAACTTCATCGATCCATAGCTTGCGAGCCGGGCGCAGGGACCTGACAGTTCGCCTCACATGATCGTTGCACGAACTCCTAGCAAGGTGCGGCCGGCGAGGCCAGCTTCGCGCATCGTTGCCGCCGTCACGGCCGCAGCAATGGCGCTGTCGAGCGTTCCGGCAAGTGTGCCCGTCCACGCTCAGACCGGATCGTCGGCCGGCATTCCCATGATCCGCGACGCCGAGATCGAGCAGCTGTTGCGCGACTATACAGCGCCCATTCTCAAGGCCGCCGGACTGAGCAACCAGAACGTCAAAGTCGTCATCATCGACGACAACTCGTTCAACGCCTTCGTCATGGATGCGCACCGCATCTTCGTCAATGTCGGCGCGCTGAAGGAAGCGACCACGCCGAATCAGATGATCGGCGTCTTCGCCCACGAGACGGGCCACATCGTCGGCGGTCATCTTTCGAAGATGCGCCAGGAACTCGCCAATGCGCAGACCGCGATGATCATCGGCATGCTGCTTGGCGCGGCGGCGCTGGCGGCCGGCCACGGCAATACCGACCTGGGCAATGCCGGCGCAGCGGTGTTCACCGCGCCGCAGTCCTTGGCCATGAGCTCGCTGCTGTCCTATCAGCGCGCCCAGGAAGAATCGGCCGACCGTGCCGGCGTCCGCTTCCTGACCATGACCGGTCAGTCTGCGAGGGGCATGTACGACACCTTCAAGAGGTTCGCCGACGATTCGCTGTTCTCGGCGCATGGCGCCAATCCTTACGCGCAGAACCACCCGATGCCGCAGGAGCGCATGGACGCCCTGGCGACCCTGGTGCACAACCAATACTGGGATAAGAAGGACCTGCCGGAACTCCAGTTCCGCCACGACATGATGCGGGCGAAGCTTTGGGGCTTCACTGAGCGCCCACAGGTGGTGCTGGCGCATTACCCGCTCTCCGATACCAGTCTTCCCGCTCGTTATGCGCGCGCGATTTCGGCTTACCGCTACATGGGCCTGCAGAGCTCCATTCCGCAGATCGACAGCCTGATCGCGGCGATGCCGAACAATCCCTATTTTTACGAGCTGAAGGGCCAGGCGCTGCTCGAGGGGGCGCGGCCGGCCGATGCGATCGCGCCGCTGCGCCGTGCGGTGCAGCTCGCGCCGGATCCTGCGCTGATTGAGATCCTGTTGTCGCAGGCAATGGTCGCCACCAACGATCCGAAAATTGCGGAGGAAGCGATCCCGCTCCTGCATGCGGCCCTGCTCAAGGAGCCTGAAGCCGCCGACGCCTATACGACCCTGGCCATGGCCTATGGCCGCAAGAACGACCTCGCCGACGCGGATCTCGCTTCGGCGCAAGCCGCCTTCGCCCGCGGCGACAACAAGACCGCACGCGAATTGGCCGATCGTGCGAAGCTGCGTTTCCCGGTCGGGTCACCCGGCTGGGTGCGGGCCGACGACATTGTCGCTTACAACAAGAACCAGCGCAGCAACCCACTTTTCAAGTTCCAAGTGAACTCACCAGCAGGACAGTCACAATGAAGAATCTGATCTCGGCGACCCGCCATTCCGTGCTTTTCGCAAGCCTGGCCGCGGCAGCCGTATGTCTCGCGCAGCCCGCCTCGGCGGAGGGAGCCTCGACGCCAGTGCCGGCGTCCACTGCGGCGCAAGCGCCAGCCGCGGACAGCGCCGCCGCCGCGCTCGCCACTAAGGCATTTAGCCCCGAGCAGCAGCAGGCAATCGGCGTCCTGGTCAAGGACTACATCGTTGCGCATCCGGAAATCGTTCAGCAAGCGCTCGACGAGCTCGACAAGCGCCAAAAGGAAGCCGACGCCGATAAGGCGCGCATGACAATCAAGGACAACAACGCCACCCTGTTCAATTCCGCGCACCAGGTCGTGCTCGGCAATCCGCAGGGCAATGTCACGATGGTCGAGTTCTTCGATTACAATTGCGCGTTCTGCAAGCGCGCGCTGCCCGACATGATGACCTTGCTGAGCGCCAATCCGAACTTGCGCTTCGTGCTCAAGGAATTCCCGGTTCTTGGCGACGGCTCGGTCGAGGCTGCCCATGTCGCGGTAGCCGCCCGCATGCAGGACCCGACCGGCAAGAAATACATCGAGTTCCACCAGAAGCTCCTCGGCGGCCGCGGCGCTGCCGACAAGGCGCGCGCGCTCGCCGTCGCCAAGGAAGTCGGCTTCGACATGCCCCGCATCGAAAAGGACATGGATAGCCCCGAGGTGAAGGCAACCATCGACGAGAATATGAAGCTCGCCGACGCACTCGGCGTTAACGGCACCCCCACCTATGTGGTCGGCGACGAAGTCGTCGTCGGCGCCGTCGGCCTCGACGAACTGAAGAAGAAGCTCGGCGCCGGGGATACGGCCACCGACAAGAAATAGGCGCCCTCAAAATGGGCGCGCCGCAGGCCCCAAGCTGAATAGCCGCAAGGGTCAAGCTGGTTTCAGGCAAATCCCACCGGCTTGTCCCGCTGCTTGGGCTTCCGGCTTCCCCTTTGCGAGAGGCTTCCCTATAAACGCAGCCGGCGCGGGCCATCCGTCCGCGCCGATAGCCGGTTTAGCCCTCGCAAATGTCGAAGACCGTTTACGTCCTCAACGGACCCAATCTCAATCTGCTCGGCACACGCGAGCCGCATATCTATGGCCACGCGACGCTCGCCGACGTCGAGAAACTGTGCCAGACGACGGCGCAGCCCCACGGCTTCACCGTCGTGTTCCGGCAATCCAATCACGAGGGCCAGATCATCGACTGGATCCAGGAGGCGCACGCCCAAAAGGCCTTAGGCCTCCTGATCAATCCGGCGGGCTTCACCACGACCTCGATTGCCATCCTCGATGCGCTGATGACCATGGAGGCGCCGGTCATCGAGGTGCACATCAGCAACATCCACGCGCGCGAGGAATTCCGCCATAACTCCTATGTGTCCAAAGTCGCGCGCGCGGTCGTCTGCGGCTTCGGCATCGAAGGCTACGCGCTCGCCATCAACGGCCTCGCCCGCATGATCGGCGCGAAAACCAGCGCCAAGACGTGATCAAGCAGTGATTAAGGAGTGATCGTGGCGCGCAAGCCCGGGACCCCAGCAACATCCGATTCCCCCGCCGTCGATCACGATGTGATTCGCGAACTGGCGAAGCTGCTCGACGAAACCGGCCTGACCGAGATCGAGTATCAGCGCGACGGCACTTCGATCCGCGTCGCACGCCACGCCAGTGCGCCTGCAGGGCGGACATGGACCGTGGAAGCGCCGTCTGCCCCACCACCGGGCGCACCAGCGGCGAGCGCCGATCCGGCGCAGCATCCTGGCGCTGTCACCTCGCCGATGGTCGGCACCGCCTATCTGGCCCCGGCGCCGGACGCCAAGCCCTTCGTCGATGTCGGCAGCCAGGTCAAAGCCGGCGAGACGCTCCTCATTATCGAAGCCATGAAGACGATGAACCAGATCCCCGCGCCGCGCTCGGGCACGGTGACACAAATCCTCGTCGAGAACGGCCAGCCGGTTGAGTTTGGCGAGCCGCTCTTGATCATCGAATAGTGCGGCAACGAACGCGATGTTCGACAAGATTCTGATTGCCAATCGAGGAGAGATCGCGCTGCGGGTGCTGCGCGCCTGCAAGGAGCTTGGCATTGCAACAGTCGCCGTGCACTCCACGGCGGATGAATCGGCGATGCATGTACGGCTTGCCGACGAAAGCGTCTGCATCGGGCCGCCGCCGGCCAAGGACAGCTATCTCAACATTCCGGCGCTGCTCGCGGCTTGCGAGATCACCGGCGCCGATGCCGTGCATCCGGGCTATGGCTTTCTCTCGGAGAATGCGCGCTTTGCCGAGATCCTCGGTGAGCACAATCTGCATTTCATTGGCCCGCGCCCCGAACATATCCGGCTGATGGGCGACAAGATCGCCGCCAAGCGCGCCGCCAAGGAGCTCGGCATCCCGGTCGTGCCAGGCTCCGACGGCGGGCTGACATCCGATGTGCAGGCGCAAGAATTGGCGCGCGAGATCGGCTATCCGGTGATCTTCAAGGCAGCCGCGGGCGGCGGCGGCCGCGGCATGCGCGTCGTGCGCAGCGAGGCCGAAGCCGGCCCGGCGCTGGCCGCAGCGCGCGCCGAGGCCGGCGCCGCCTTCGGCGACGACACGATCTATGTCGAGAAATATCTGGAGCGGCCGCGCCACATCGAAATTCAGGTGCTCGGCGACGGCAAGGGCCGCGCCATCCATCTCGGCGAACGCGACTGTTCGTTGCAGCGGCGGCATCAGAAAGTCTGGGAGGAAAGCCCCTCGCCTGCGCTCAACATCGCGATGCGCGACGAGATCGGCGAGACCGTTGCCGCCGCCATGCGCAAGATCAAATATCTCGGCGTCGGCACCGTCGAGTTTCTCTATGAGAATGGCCAGTTCTATTTCATCGAGATGAATACGCGCATTCAGGTCGAGCACCCGGTGACCGAGATGATCACCGACATCGACCTCATCCTCGAGCAAATCCGCGTCGCCGCCGGCAGCGATCTCGGGCTCGCGCAAAGCGATGTGAAATTCCACGGCCACGCCATCGAATGCCGCATCAATGCCGAGAACCCGGTGTCGTTCCGGCCGTCGCCCGGCAAGGTCGTGCACTATCACCCGCCGGGCGGCTTGGGCGTCCGCATCGATTCCGCCGTCTATCACGGCTATACGATCCCGCCCTATTACGACTCACTCGTCGGCAAACTCATCGTCCACGGCAAGACGCGCGGCGAGTGCCTGATGCGGTTAAAGCGCGCGCTCGACGAATTCGTCGTCGACGGGATCGACACCACGCTGCCGTTGTTCCGTGCGCTGGTGCGCGACAAGGACATTATCGACGGCGACTACCACATCCACTGGCTCGAGCAGTATTTGGCGCGCGGCGATCTGGCCCAATAGAGCATGATCCGGAAAAGTGGAAACCGGTTTTCCGAAAAGATCATGCTCAAAGTAAAGCTCTACGCTATAGCGCGTTCAGCGGCTCGCACCGTCGCCGCGAGCAATCGCCCGACGGCCGTCGGCTCATAGGGCTTCGGCACAAAAGACGAGCCCGGCACCCGCTCCGCCGGATCGACCAGATGGCTCCATGTCGCCGAGGCGTAGACGACGGGCAGATCCGGCTGCATTTCGCGGGCGCGCCGCGCCAAGGTAGCGCCGTCCATGTCGCCCGGCAGGTTGATGTCGGTAAAGAGAATATCGACCGGATCCGTGCGCAGCGCCAAAAGCGCCTCCGCGGCCGTGCTCACCGCCTGCACGCAGAAGCCCTGCTCGGACAGCGACTGCGTCACCCATTCGCTGATGAGGAACTCGTCCTCGACAAACAGCACGTGCACCGGTCCACTTCCTTTTCGTTCGAGTTTCATCTGGGCACCCCGGCTTAGCCCGTTGCAAAGTCGCCCCTCGTACCGAGCGCAACACCGCTCGTGGAAAAGCGTTCAAGATCTCCGAAAATCCTAAGCACTTATGCTTTGCGGCCGGTTAACCGCTTGGGCCAAACGGCGACCGCTTGAAGGAAGGGCGTCAGGGCGGTTAAACAAACGTTATGGCGAGCCGCGAGTCCGCACTCATCGACATCACGCCCGAAGTGCTGCTCAAAGCCTATTCCTGCGGCATTTTCCCCATGGCCGAGAGCGCCGACGACCCGGCGCTCTATTGGATCGAGCCCGAACGCCGCGGCATCATCCCGCTGGATCGCTTCCACGTCCCGGACCGGCTGGCGCGAACAGTGCGGTCCGACCAGTTCACCGTGGCCGTGGATCGCGATTTCGATGCGGTGATCGACGGCTGTGCGCGGCCGGCGCCCGGCCGCACGCGGACCTGGATCAATGCCCGCATCCGCAATCTTTATCGCAAGCTTTATGAGCGCGGCGACTGCCACACCGTCGAGGTCTACGAGGGCGACGCGCTCGTGGGCGGGCTTTACGGGGTCAGCCTCGGCCGCACCTTCTTCGGCGAAAGCATGTTCCACACCGTGCGCGACGCGTCCAAAGTTGCGCTGGTGCATCTCGTGGCCCGGCTTAGAGCCGGCCATTACCGCCTCCTCGACACGCAATTCGTCACGGCGCATCTGAAGACCTTCGGCGCCGTCGAAGTGCCGCGGCCGGCCTATCACAAGCTGCTGGATGCCGCGCTCGTCGGGGAAGCCGATTTCACAGCGCTCCCGACCGACCAACCGGTTCCCGGCGCCACAATTCTTAAACGCCTTGAGGAGCGCTGAGGACCAGCGCGATCAGTCGTCGGTGACGGGCGCGGGTGCTGACGACGGCGGCGGAAGCGGCGCTTGGCGCTGCGGCACAGCCTGGCGCGCCCTCGGGGTTGCGCCGGGCGGCGCCGCACCGGCCGCGGGCGGCGGGGTTGTTTGGGCGACCGCTCCACCGACGGGTTGAGCGCACTCGGTCAGCCACACATCATAGATCGGATGCTCGACCGCATGCAGGCCGGGGCTTGCGGCGAACATCCAGCCGGTAAAGATGCGCTTGATCTCGCCCTGCAGCGTCACCTCGTCGACTTCGACAAAGGCGTCGGTATTGGTCGGTTCTGTCGGCGGCCGGGTATTGCAGGCCCGCGCCGTCACTTGCAGCGCGCCGAATTGCACGGTCTCGCCGATGGCGGCGTCGAACGAGATGATGCGGCCTGTGATCTTGTCGAGCCCGGAGAACACGGCGCGCTGGTTTTCAATCTTCTGCGTCGGCGTATAGGTGACCACCGTGTCGTCAGATTGCGGCGAAGCGTCCGCAGGCTGAGGCGGCGGCGGATTGGACGGTGCGGGCGCCTGTCCTGGTGCTGCTCCTGACGCCGACCCTGGCGCCGACCCTGGCAAGGGGCGCGGCGGGACGGCTGCCTGCTGCGGCGGCGGAGCGCTCGTTGCGCCGGGAGGCGGCGCCAAAGGCCTCGCCTGGATATTGCTCTGCGGCGGCCGCGACGCCTGCTGCGGGGGCGGCTGATATTGCTGCTGCCCAGGATATTGCTGGCTGGGAGACTGCTGCCCTGGATACTGCACTGGCGGCGGCTGCGTGGGAAAACCGGGTATGTTCCCTGGCGGCCGCGGCGGCGCATCGCTGTAAACATTGCCGAACTGCGCCTGAGCGGGCGACACGGCAAGAACGACCGCAAGGATTCCTGCCGGAACCGCGGCAAACAGCGCGCCGATCACAACCAAAAGTGCGGCGATTCGGGCCATAAATGCGCTATGTGCTCGTTGCACGACGGGACGCGCCGTTCCGCGTCAAACCCCTTGAGTTTATCCCGGTGTGCTTGTCCCGCCAGTGAGCCGGGTTAACACGGCGAATGAGGCATTTCCAGGGACCCGCCGCCTGTGACCGGACAGGGCTGTCCCAAGGGCCGTCTATTGGTTCCCGGGTACCCAGGCCTTGTAGTCGCCGGTGGCCTGCGGGCGGCGGCCCTCCGCCAGGATAGAGCCGCTCGGACGATAGGCGTTGGGCGTGCCGGTCAGATTGGGCCGATGCGGCTTTTCCCACGGCCGCTCGACCACCTTTTCCTCGGTCGGCGGCACGTTGGCGCTGTGGTGCAGCCAGCCATGCCAGGTCGGCGGCACCATCGAGGCCTCGGCGAGGCCGTTATAGACCACCCAGCGCCGCTCGAGGCCGAGGGTCGGGTCAATCTTCCCGCCTTTGGTCCGGTAGTAGCGGTTGCCGAACTCGTCGGTGCCGACGAATTCGCCATAGCGGTACGTCCACCACTGCGTGCCGAAGGTCTGGCTGTTCCACCAGGTGAAGGTGCGCACCGCGAAAGTCTTCAAACCGTGCAGGAAACGCGTCATGTCTGGCCGCCTGTTTGCGGGGGTCTTGATGCCACCTGATCATAGCGGTGTCCAGGGTGGAACCGGACGAACCGCCGTGCTTTGTCGCGCGTTGTGACCGTTTCGGCTATATCTCGCACCACGAAGCTTCGTGAAACGAGGCTCGACAGGGCAAGAGCCGATGTTGCAGGACGTCACGCATAATCTGCAGGCCAAGCTGGCCGTGTTGAACGGCCTACGCACTTACGCGCCAGCCTGGGCTGTATCTCTGGTCATCGTCATTGTCGCGCTCGCGGTGGCGCTCGTCGCGCACGCCACGATTCTCGTCGTGTTGCGGCGAGTCTTGGACGGCCGGCCCTATCTGCGGACGATCGTCGAGGCGACCAAAGAGCCCACCCGTCTCGCATTCCTGCTCGCCGCTCTGGCCATAGCCTTGCCGACCGCGCCGGTCGATTCCGACACCGAGATTGTCCTCGGCAAAATCCTGGTGCTGGCGACGGTCGGACTGATCGGCTGGATCGCACTGACCGTGCTGCGGATCGCGGCGAACCTTTATCTGCTGCGCTGGCGGCTCGACGTCGAGGACAACCTCCTCGCCCGCAAGCACGTCACCCAGGTGCGCATCCTGGTGCGCGCGCTCGACACCGTGATCGTGCTGATCACCGTCGGTTGCGCGCTGATGACCTTCGACTCGGTGCGGCAATACGGCGTCAGCCTGTTCGCCTCCGCAGGCGTCGCCGGCGTGGTCTTCGGCCTCGCCGCGCAGCCGGTTCTCTCGAACCTTATCGCCGGCGTGCAGCTTGCGGTGACCCAGCCGATCCGCTTGGAGGATGCCGTTACCGTTCAGAACGAATATGGCTGGATCGAAGAGATCAACGCGACCTATGTGGTGATCCGGCCCTGGGATCTGCGCCGTCTCATCGTGCCGCTGAATTTTTTTATTCAGCAGCCGTTCTACAATTGGACGCGACGCGCCCCCGCCAATCTCGGATCAGTACTGCTTTATCTCGACTACACCGCTCCCGTCGATCGGATCCGGGAAAAGGCCGGCGCAGTGGTCGCCGAATCGAAGGTCGGCGGCACGCTCATCAACGTGCAGGTCACCAATGCCAGTGTTCAAGCCATGGAAGTCCGCGTCCTGCTCAAAGCCGACGACGCGTCCAATGCCTCCGATCTCTGCGTCGAAGTGCGCGAGAAGCTGATCGCCTTTTTGCAGCGTGAATATCCGGACGTGCTGCCGCGGCAGCGCAACGAAATCATCGAGGCGCCGGGCCGCAAGATGGGCGAGCCGCCGCCCGTGGCATCTTAGCCGCCTCCTCCACCGCCAATCACAACTAAAGACGAGTTGCAGCGATTGCGATGCTGCAACTATGCTTCACAAGTCAATGCAGCGCGGCCGATCAAGACGCTGCGCGCAAACATATCTCCGGCGGATTGTCTGGGGGGAAACATGCGCTACGGCACCAGGCTTGTGGTCGGCTTCGCCTGCCTGATGACGGCGGTGCGCTTAGGCCACGCCGACGATTATCCTACACGCCGGATCACGCTTATCGCACCATGGCCGCCGGCCGGCGCCATCGACGTTCTATGCCGCGAGATCGCGCCCGGCGCCAGTGAGCGGCTCGGTCAGCCGATCGTCGTCGAAAACAGGCCGGGCGCCGGTTCCACCATCGGCACAGCCGATGTCGCCAAAGCAAAGCCCGATGGATACACGCTGCTGATGGCTGGAACCGGCGGGATGGCCATCAGCCCGGTGCTCTACAAGACGTTGTCCTATGATGCGCACAAGGATTTTGCGCCGGTCGCGCTCGTCGCCAAAAATCCGTTCGTGCTGGTGGTCAATCCGGCGCTGCCGGTTCATTCCGTGGCGGAGCTGATAAAATACGCCAAGGAGCATCAGGGGTCGCTCACTTACGGCTCCGGCGGCGTTGGCTCACCGCATCAGCTCTTTGCCGAGATGTTCAAATCCATGACCGGCATCGAGATGACCCATGTGCCCTATAAAGGCACCGCGCCCGCCCTCACCGATCTGATGGCCGGACATATTTCGCTCCTGTTCGCCGACGTCGCGCCGACCTTGCCGCTCGTTGCCGACGGCAAGGTGCGGGCGCTTGCCGAGACTTCCGCCGTCCCGCTGCCTTCTGCGCCCGACATTCCGCCGCTGCGCGATGCGGGCGTGCCCGGCTTCGACGCCGCCGGCTGGGGCTTGGTCGTGGCCCCCGCGCACACGCCCGAGCCGGTCATTGGCAAGCTTTATGAGGCCTTCCGCGCGGTGCTTGCCGACGACAGCGTGCGAGCAAAAATGATCACGCTCGGCATGGTTCCGCAATCAAGCCCGCCGCCGGACCGGCTGCAGGAGTTCATCGAATCCGAACAGGCGCGCTGGGGGCAGGCCGTCAAGGATGCCGGTCTCGCCGGCACGGAATGAAGCAAAGCGCGAGCCTTACCGTTGATGACTAGAGCATGATCCGGAAAAGCGGAAACCGGTTTTCCGAAAAGATCATGGCCCAACGAAAAAACTAGACCATGGTCCGATTCAACTTGATCGGATCATGGTCTAGAAGCGCTTCGGCGATCGCGGCCCATTCCGCCGTGAGATCCCCGGTCGCCGCTTTGCGTCCGGCCTGCCGGTACCAATAACCGGCATTGCCGAGGTCGCCTTCGACCCGGTGCAGATAGGCGTGGACCCAGGCGCAATCCGCGCCCTCGTCGTCCATGACGATGCGATGCGCTTGGTCCCAATCGTCCTTGCCCGCCCACCACAGCGCAGTGAGCGCGGGAGAAAGGCCGCGCGGCAGCGAATTGTCGGCGAGACTTTTCTTGAAATCGGCCAAGCTCATCGCCGCTATGTAGTGATGCGGCCTTAGCTCCACCACGCCTGCGGTGTAAACCGTCCCGCCGCCCGCTCGATCACTTCACCAAGCGCAAACAGCGTTTCCTCTTCGAACGGACGGCCGATGAGCTGCAAGCCGAGCGGCAATCCTTGCGCATCGAGCCCGGCGGGCACGGCGATGCCCGGCAGGCCCGCCATGTTCACCGTCACCGTGAAGACGTCGTTGAGATACATTTCGATCGGATCGGCACTGCCCTTCTCGCCAATGGCGAAGGCGGCCGACGGTGTGGCCGGCGTGAGGATAGCCGTGACGCCTTCGGCAAAGCTTTTTTCGAAATCGCGCTTGATCAGTGTGCGCACTTTCTGCGCCTGCAGATAGTAAGCGTCGTAATAGCCCGCCGAGAGCACGTAAGTGCCGATCATGACGCGGCGGCGTACTTCCTTGCCGAAGCCTTCGGCGCGGGTGCGCTCGTACATTTCGATAATGTCGCGGCCGGGAACGCGCAGGCCATAGCGGACGCCGTCATAGCGCGCGAGATTGGACGAGGCTTCCGCTGGCGCCACGATGTAATAAGCCGGCAGCGCGTATTTGGTCATGGGCAAAGAAATATCGACCAGTTCCGCGCCGGCATCCTTGAGCCATTGCGCGCCTTTCGCCCACAGCGTCTCGATTTCCGGCGCCATGCCGGGCATGCGGTATTCCTTTGGAATGCCGATGCGCATGCCTTTGACCGAACGGCCGATCGCGGCCTCGTAGTCGGGCACCGGCAGATCGGTGCAGGTCGTGTCCTTCGGATCAGCGCCAGCCATCGAATTTAGCAGGATCGCGCAGTCGCGCACAGTGCGCGCGAACGGCCCGGCCTGATCGAGCGACGAGGCAAAGGCGACGATGCCCCATCGCGAGCAACGGCCATAGGTCGGCTTCATGCCGACAATGCCGCAGAACGCCGCCGGCTGACGGATCGAGCCGCCGGTATCGGTGCCGGTCGCGCCGAGGCAAAGGTTCGCCGCCACTGCTGCCGCCGAGCCCCCAGACGAACCACCCGGCACCAGCTTCGCATCGGAGCCATTACGCCGCCACGGCGACACGACCGGGCCAAAATGCGACGTCTCGTTCGACGAACCCATGGCGAATTCATCGTTGTTGAGCTTGCCGAGCAGCACCGCGCCGTCGCGCCATAGATTGGCGGTGACCGTCGACTCGTAGGCCGGCACGAAATTGCCGAGAACGTGTGAGCAGGCCGTACTGCGCACGCCCTCGGTACAGAAGAGATCCTTGATGCCGAGCGGCAAACCTTCGAGCACCCCGCCCTCACCTTTGGCAAGCCGCGCGTCGGATGCACGCGCCATCTCATGAGCGCGCTCCGGCGTCTCCAGCACGAAGGCATTCAACGCGCGCGCTTTCACCATAGCGGCGAGATGCGCGTCGACCAGATCGAGCGACGAAAACTCTTTCTTGCGCAGAGCGTCGCGCGCTTGCGCCAGCGTGAGCGAAACGAGGTCGGTCATTCAGCGGTAGGATCGTCGCAAGAGAACGGATTGTTTGGGGCTGGTTTATTAGCGGCCGATTCTGGCGAAGCCGATTTTGCCAGAGCATCCGCCGGCGCCTCGGGCGTCGGCGCGTCCCACTCCCGCTTCACCGGCAAAGGCTTCACCGGAAACGCCGCAAACAGCTCTTCGACGGCCGCAGGATCGTCAGGCTTCAGCAGCCCCTGACTGTCGAGATAAGCGAGCCAGATGGCGTCCTGTTCGCAGGCCAGGCACATCGGTCAGTTTCCTATTTCTGCGCGCGCCGCGTGGCCGGCACGAGATCCTCGGGCCTCGTTGCGCTCGCCCAAGGATAGTTGAATGATCTGCGGACGGATCATTCAACCACCTTCGGCACCAGAAAGAAATGGTGCTCATGGGCCGGCGCATTGGCGATGATCTTGTCGGGAATGCCGCCGTCGGTGACGGCATCTTTCCGCATCTTCATGTCCATCGGGGTTACCGAGGTCATCGGCTCAACGCCGGCAACATCGACCTCCGACAGCTGCTCGACAAAAGCCAGAATGGCATTGAGTTCGCCTTTGAGGCTTTCCACCTCCTGCTCGGCAACCGCAATGCGGGCGAGATGGGCGACACGGCGGACGGTATCGGCGTCGACAGACATTGGCTAGCAGTGACCTTATTTCTTCCGCCGAGGCTATAGCAGAGCGGCCATATCCAGCCAACAGCGCCCTTCCCGCACCAAAATAGCCCTCAGCGGCGCGTATTGAATGCATTCGCCGCGAGCGCCGCGTTTTCCCGCGTGATCCGAACCCACAGGATAATGACGTTGAGCAGCGAGAACAGCACCGCATAGATGGGCAGGCCCAGCGCCAGCGGCACCACGGCGATCTCGCCGATCACGACCGCGTAATTGGGATGGCGCATGAAGCGATAGGGGCCGCCGGCGACGAGCTTTTCGCCCGGGACGACGATCACCCGGATGGTCCAGCGCCGCCCAAGTGTGGCGAGAACCCAAAATCGCCCGATCTGTAGAAGGACGAATAGCACGAGGAAGATCGGTTGCACGGTGTGGTCGTAGGCCAGTGCCCATAGTCCGATCAGCCAAACAGCATGCAGCACCTGCATCGCACGCAAATCGGAGTGGCCGTATTCGACGCCGCCTGCCGCGAGCAAGCGCGCTTCGTTCCGCCTGGCCCACCATAGCTCCGCCAGGCGTTGCACCGTGATGTAGGCAAGCAGGACTGCGCCCGAACCGAAAGGCATCACAGATCGGCTACGACAAAATAAGCGGAAAATCCCGGACCGAAGGCCGCAAGAAGATGCGGCCCACGCGCGCCCGCCTTCAACGCGCGATCGAGCACGAACAGCACCGTCGCCGACGACATGTTGCCGTAAGCGCGTAGCACCTCCCAGGAATGCTCGAGCTGCGCCGGTGCCAGTTCCAGCACCTCTTCCGCGGTCTCGAGCAAACGCCGGCCGCCGGGGTGGAGGATGAATCCATTGATGTCCGAGAGACGAAAGCCGTTGCGGCCGAGAAAATCCAGCACCGCAGGCTTGAGCTCCGCGCTCATCAGCGCCGGCAATTCGGGACTGAGCACGATGCCGAAGCCATCGTCCTTGATGTCCCATCCCATGATGTGCTCGGTGCCGCGCCAGCACCATTCGCCGACGGCGAGAATGCGCGGGCCCGCGCTGCGTGCGCTCTGCCGCGTGTTGCGCAACAGCACGCCGGCCGCGCCGTCGCCGAACAGCGCTGAAGAGACGAACATCGACGGGCTTGGGTCATTCACGCGCATGCACAGACTGCATAGATCGACAGTGAGAAACAGCACATGCGCACCCTCCATCGCATGCGCGAGACGCGTGGCGCGTGCCAGGCCCGCGACGCCGGCGCCGCAGCCGAGCCCAAACATCGGCAGCCGCTCGATGGTCGGCGCCAGACTGAGGCGGTTGATCAATCTGGCGTCGAGACTTGGCACCGCGAGCCCGGTGACCGTGTTGGTCACGATCATGTCGATCGCATCGAGCTCGATGCCGGCCACTCGCACCGTTTCACGCGTAAGCCTTTCCAAAAGGTCGAGCGCGTTCTTCTGAAACGAGGCAGTGCGCTCTTCCCAACTATGCGGTTGCAGGTACCATTCGATCGGCTCGCAATTGTATCGCGTCTCGATGCACGTGTTGTCGTAGAGCCGCCACAGCTTTTTCAGATGCGGGTAGAGTTCCCTCGCCCGCGCGGCGGCTTCGCGCTGGTTCAGCCGATGAGGCGGATTCGCCGTGGCCAACGATAAAACTTCAACATCAAAACCAGCCGTAACCGCGTTCTTCCGTGAAGCCGCCTTGACGACATCAAGCATCCAGTGTCCCCACGCTACCGCCCCGGAGATAAACACCGCACGGATCGACTTCGTCCCATCGGCTTGTTTGTTGGCCGCGGGACGCCTAATTAGGGCGGCATGATGCAGGATTTACGGCCAGTCCATGACGCGCACACTCTGAGCACGCTGCGCACTCCGGTTCATGTCATTGGCGGCGGGCTTTCGGGCTCGGAAGCGGCGTGGCAGCTGGCGCGGCGCGGCGTGCGTGTCGTGCTGCATGAAATGCGGCCGCTGCGCGCGACGCCGGTTCATAAGACCGGACAATTCGCCGAATTGGTCTGTTCGAACTCGTTCCGCTCGGACGACGCCGAGGCGAGCGCAATCGGCTTGCTGCACGCCGAGATGCGGCGCTCCGGCTCACTGATCATGCGCGCGGCCGACACCCACAAACTGCCGGCGGGCAGCGCGCTCGCCGTCGACCGCGACGGCTTTGCCGCTGAGATCACCGCGGCGCTCGAAGCCGAGCCGCTCATTGAGATCGATCGCACGGAGGTCCGCGCACTAGCGGCGGACTGGGACAGCGTCATTATCGCCACCGGTCCCCTCACCTCGCCTGAACTTGCCAATTCAATCCGCGCGCTCACCGGCGAAGAGGCGCTGTCGTTCTTCGACGCCATCGCGCCGATCATTCATCGCGACACCATCAATTTCGATGTGGCGTGGTTCCAGTCGCGCTATGACAAGCCGGGCCCTGGCGGTTCCGGCGCCGACTACATCAATTGCCCGTTGACGCGCGAGCAATACGAGGCCTTTGTCGACGCGCTGCTCGCGGGTGAAAAAATCGCCTTTCACGATTTCGAGATGTCGACGCCCTATTTCGACGGCTGCCTGCCGATCGAAGTCATGGCCGAACGCGGCCGTGAGACGTTGCGACACGGACCGATGAAGCCTTTTGGCCTGACTGACCCGCGCGCGCCGGAGCGCAAGCCTTATGCGATCGCGCAATTGCGCCAGGACAACAAGCTCGGCTCGCTGTTCAACATGGTGGGCTTTCAGACCAAGTTGCGGCACGCTGAACAGGTCCGCGTCTTCCGCAGCATTCCGGGGCTCGAGCGTGCCGAGTTTGCGCGGCTCGGCGGGCTGCATCGCAACACGTTCCTCAATTCGCCGAAGCTCCTTGACGACACGCTGCGGCTGAAGGCGCAGCCGCGGCTGCGCTTTGCCGGACAGATCACCGGCTGCGAGGGCTATGTCGAATCGGCTGCGATCGGCTTCCTCGCCGGCCGCTTCGCCGCCGCCGAACGGCTTGGCGAGCGGCCTTTTGTGCCGCCGCCGACCTCCGCGCATGGCGCGCTCCTCGGCCACATCACCGGCGGGCATGTTGAAACGATTGATGCCGGGCCAAGTTCGTTTCAGCCTATGAACGTCAATTTCGGCCTGTTCCCGCCGCTGGCGCAGGAGCCGACCACGGACGCCGACGGCAAGCGGCTGCGCGGCCCTGCCAAGGCAGCCGCGAAAAAGCGCGCGCTCTGCAGCCGGGCGTTGCGCGACCTCGACACTTGGCTCTCAGGGGCGTTCCCTGCGGCCGCCGAGTGATCACGGTTCCTCCTTTAACGCACATGCTCTAAAAGCCAGCGCATGACTGACACCGAACTCGGCACAAGCTGGCATAGCGGCACAGTGCTCAAGCGCGATGTGTTTTCCACCATCGAGCGTGGCCGCTTCCGCACGAGCGATGGCGATGTCGACGCCGTGCTGCGCCGTCTCGACGAGGTGCCGTGGTGGAGCCGGCCGCTCGCCTATGAGCTGTTTCGCCGCGAGCGTAAGGCACTCGCCCGCGCCAAGCCGCTTGGCGTAGCGCCGCCGTTGCTCTTTGCCGGACGCCGCGCGCTGGTGCGCGGCTGGATCGACGCCGTGCCGCTGCATATCGCCAAACCTCATGGCGATGCCGGCTATTTCCGCTCAGCCAAGGCGGCGCTGCGCGCGCTGCATCGCGCCGGCATCGCGCACAACGATCTCGCCAAGGAGCAGAACTGGCTCTACGCACAAGACAAGAGCAAAGGGCACGGCCGCGCCTATCTCACCGATTTCCAGCTCGCCGCCTGCTTTCGCCGCCGCGGCCGTCTGTTCCGCATCGCCTGCTACGAGGACCTGCGCCACCTGCTCAAACACAAGCGCCGCTATGCGCCGGACGCGCTCACCGCCGCCGAACGCCGCGTACTGGCGAAGAAGAGCCTCATCACCCGCGTTTGGATGGCGACCGGCAAGAAGGTCTATTACGCCATCACGCGCGGCCTGAACTTCACCGACCGTGAGGGCCGCGGCCTGCGCTTCGTCCGCGACGCGCCGGAGATCGCAGCGCGGCTGCGCACCAATCCGCAGGTCCGCGATGTCGCCATCGTGCCATTTCCGGACCGCCGCACCGGCACGGGGCTCTACGCTTTCGTGGAAGGGACGGCAGGCGACGGCGAGCTGATGCAATTTCTCGGCGACACGCGGCCGGAACATTTACAGGTTGTGGATGCGCTGCCGCGCAACGCCCAAGGCGAAGTGCGCAGCGAAATCCTTGAGCTCGTCGCGATGAACCAGCTCGACCTGATCGATCCTCTGATCAAGAGCGATGCCGAACGCGCTATCGTCACCCGCATCGTCTCCGAGCGCCGCAATCTGCGCGACCGCTTCGCGTTTTAGAGCATGATCCCGAAAGGCACGCCCTTGGACCTGATCCGAGTGTGGGTACCGGTTTTCGGAAAAGACCCTGCTCAAATGAACATCTACTGCTCGACCGCAACGCCGCCGCGTTTAACGACGTCCGCCCATTTGGCAATTTCAGATTTGACGAACGGCTCGATGTCGGCGAGCGGCATATTCATCGGCACGCCGGCGTTGTCAGCGATCCGCTTTTTAACATCGGGATCGGCAAGCGCCTTTTGCACTTCCGCATACAGTTTTTCGACAATCGGCTTCGGCGTGTTTTTCGGCGCCCATAGGCCGAACCACACTTCATAGTCATATTCCGGCAGACCTGACTCAGCGACGGTCGGCACATTCGGCAATAGCGGCGAGCGCTGTTTGCCCGTCACCGCAAGCGCGCGCACGCTGCCACCTTGAATCTGGCCGAGCGCGCTCGCCAGATTATCGAAGAAGACCGGCGTTTGCCCCGACATGACATCGGTATAAGCCGGTGTCGCGCCGCGATACGGTACATGCGTCATCTTGATGCCGGCCTCGAGTTCGAACAGTTCGGTCGACAAATGCTGGCCCGTGCCGTTACCGCCCGAGGCAAAATTGATTTCGCCCGGCTTGGCCTTGGCCATTTCAATCAACTCCTTGATCGAATGCGCCGGAAAACTATTGCTGACGACAACAGCGAACGGAAACTGCGCCAGCATGCTCACCGGCGTGAAATCCTTGATCGGATCATAGGAGAGCTTGGCAAACAGGCTCGGATTGACCGCCATGTTGGCGGTCAATCCGGTCAGCAGCGTGTAACCATCCGCCGGCGCATTCGCAGCGAACGTCGTGCCGACCACAGTCCCTGCGCCCGCCCTGTTCTCGACCACGACAGGCTGACCCATTTGGATCGAAAGCTGATTGGCAATGATGCGTGCGATGATATCGGTGCCGCCACCCGGCGGTTGCGCAACGACGATGGTAACGGGGCGCGTCGGATAGTCCTGCGCGGCGAGCGGCCCCGAACCCGCGAGCAAGAGTCCCGCGGCAAACGCCAATGCGTGCAAGCGACGAAACATGTTCCTGCCCCCTCCGCGCTTTGCGCTTCTTTGCGACGCAAGCTGATAGTCCACAAGCCCGCTCGCCACAAGGCGGGACGCGGCGAGACCCTGATATGTCGCGATGAATGGTCGCCCTGCTCCGCGCTCGCTTACCCGGCAATCCGCGCCGGGTTTCGCGACGCGCGCCAGATCAACCATTGCCGGCGCCAAGGCGGCAGTTCAGCGGGCGAGAAGGCGTCGCTGCGTCGCAAGCGGTCGAGTGACGCGGGCAGCGGCGCCAGCGGCAGAAAAGCCGGCAAGGCTTCGCGCGGCAGCGTCGAGATCTTCTCGCCCGCCGCAGCAAGATGACGGCGCGCGAGACCGCCTAATTCGACAAGCGCCGTGTCGAGACCCGCCGACGATTGGCCGGAAAATATTTGATGCGGAGCAACTTTGTGCCGATCGAGGATTTCGCTCGGCACATAAAGCTGACCGCGCGCGGCATGGAGGGGAAAGGCCTGAAGGAGCCGAGTTACAGTTTCGGCAATACCGGCGGGTTCAGCTGCAGCCGCCGCTTCACCACCCAGGATTTGCGCCGACAAGGCAAACAGCGCCGACGATGTCTGCTTCGCATAGGTTTCCAGTTCGGCAACGCTCGCCATCGGATCATCATAGAGATCGAAGCGATGCGCCTCGATGAGATCGAGCAGGATGCCCGCCGCGAGCCGATGCTTGTCGATTGTCGCGAGCAGCGCCGCCGCCACCGGATTGGCGTTGGCTTCTTCGCGCCGTTCGCCCGTGAGTACGTCAGTCCACCACTGCAGACGGATTTCGCCGGGCAAAGGCTCGCGCGCCGCCTCGCGCACGCGCCTGACTTCAATATCGAAGGCATAGAGTGCGTGGAGCGCACCACGAAACTCGGCCGGCGCGAACAGCGCCGCCAGATAGCGGTCGCGATCGGCTGCGCGAACCAGTTCTGCGCAATAGGCGGAAGCATCCTGCATGATGCAATTTCATCGTCACTGAATGGCGATCAGACCGGCGCCGACGCGGCGGCCTTCCATCTGCATCACATTGTAGGTGCGCAGTGCCGGTCCCGTCATCATCGCGTCGATCGAGACATGCGCTTCGCGGAATTTCGTCCGCAACGCTGCCGGCAGCGGCCACGGCGCAGGTCCAACGCCAAGGAGGAAAAAATCCATCTGATCGAGACGCGCGTAAACGAGCGCCAGCGACGCGTCGGTGATCTCGGCCGGCTCGGTCACCGGCCAAGCCCACATCCCGTCCGGCAGGCTGAGCAGCGATCCGCGATGCGACATGCCGGCGAAGCGGAAGCCGCCGCCGCCATGGGCATCGATTGGTGTCTGGCGCGGAAGGTGGCGGTCGTCCACTTAACGCCGCGCTCTGCTGCGCTGCGCGGGCCGCGACGGGGCCGGTGTCGCCGGCGCCGCAGCGGCTGGTGCCGGCGCGGTCAGCGCGTCACCCTCTTCAGGCTCCTGCCCGCCGGTGCGGTGAGCGCCGACGCCGAGATAGATCAGGATCGGCGAAGCGATGAAAACCGACGTATAGGTGCCGACCAGCACCACGCCGAACATCATGGTCGCGGTGAAACTGTGGATCGCCTGGCCGCCGAACAGCAACAAAGCCAGCAGCGACATCGCGACCGTAACGTGGGTGATGATCGAGCGCGACAGCGTCGCATTCACCGAAGCGTTGAGCAGATCCGGCATCGGCATGCGCTTATAGCGGCGCAGCATTTCGCGGATACGGTCGTAGATCACGACTGTGTCGTTGAGCGAATAGCCGAGAATGGTCAAAAGCGCCGCGATGCTGGTGAGATCGAAATCGATATGCGTCAGCGACATGAAGCCGATGGTGAGCACCAGATCGTGCACGTTGGCGATCATGGCGCCGAGCGCGAATTGCCATTCGAAGCGGAACCATAGGTAAATCAGAATGGCAAAGATCGCGAGCATCAGGCCAATCGTGCCGTAGGACAGAAGCTCGGTGGAGACGCTCGGCCCCACCACCTCGACGCGCCGGTAATCGACCGTATCGCCCAAAGCCTGGCGGACCTTATCCACGGCCGCCTGCTGCGCTGCGTCGCCGCCCGGCTGTTCGGAGACGCGGATGAGAACCTCGTCCGGGCTGCCGAATTCCTGCAATTGGACGTCGCCGAGATTGAGCCCCTGGACGGTCGCGCGCATTTTGGCGAGATCAGCGGGACCGGCCTTGTTCTGCACTTCGATCAGCGTGCCGCCGATGAAATCGATGCCGAAATTGAGGCCGTGAAAGAAGAACAGCAGTATCGCCGCGATCGACAGCATCGCCGAAATAGGAAAACTGATGCGCCGAAAGCGCATGAAGTCGAATTTGGTATTGTCAGGAACGATGCGAAGCAGGCGCACTGGGTATTCTTTCAATTCGCTAGATCGGCACGACGCGCGGCCGATAGAGCCGCACCCAATAGGCTACGATCAGCCGGGTCAGTGTGAAGGCGGTGAACAGCGTGGTGAGAATGCCGACGCCGAGCGTCACGGCGAAGCCACGCACCGGCCCGGTGCCGATATAGAACAGCACCGCCGCCGCGATGAAGGTGGTGATGTTGGAGTCGAGGATCGTCGCGAGCGCACGCGAGAAGCCGGCATCGATGGCGTTGATCGCGCTGCGTCCGGCGCGCACCTCTTCGCGGATGCGCTCATAGATCAGCACGTTGGAGTCCACCGCGATGCCGACCGTGAGCACGATGCCGGCAATGCCGGGCAAGGTCAGCGTGGCGCCAAGGAGCGACAGTACGCCGAAGATCATGGCGACGTTGATGGCCACCGCGACATTGGCGAATAGGCCGAACAGGCCGTAGGTCACGAGCATGAAGATGATGACCAGCGCGGCGCCGACATAGGCCGCGCGCTCGCCAGCATTGATCGAATCCTGACCGAGTCCCGGCCCGACGGTACGCTGCTCGACGACGGTCAGCGGCGCCGGCAGCGCGCCGGCGCGCAGCAACACGGCAAGATTGTTGGCCGATTGTACGGTGAAATTGCCGGTGATCTGTCCCGAGCCGCCGGTAATCGGCGTCTGAATGACGGGAGCGGAAATCACTTTGTTGTCGAGCACAATTGCGAACGGCTTGCCGACATTCGCAGTGGTCACGTCGGCGAATTTGCGCGCGCCCGACGAATTGAAGCGGAAGGTCACGACCGGCTGGCCGGTCTGTTGATCGAAGCTCGGCTGCGCATCGGTGAGATCGGCGCCGGACACCAGGACGCGTTTCTCGACGAGATACGGCTGGCCTTCCTCACTGGGGAGAACTTCGGAATCCTGCGGATGCGCCTGCTCCGCCTGCTCCGGCGTCATCGACAGATCGACCATCCGGAAGTCGAGCTTGGCGGTCTTGCCCAGAAGGTCGAGGAGCTCCTTTGGGTCGTTCAATCCGGGCACCTGCACCAGGATGCGATCGGTGCCCTCGCGCTGGATGGTCGGCTCGACGAGACCAAGCCCGTTGACGCGCCGCTGGATGATTTCGATCGATTGATCCACGGCCTGGCGCACGCGCTCGACAACAGCCGGATCGCTTGGCGTCAGTGTGATCGTGCCGCCGTTGTTGGCGATGTTCAGCGTGCGCTGGCCGGTACTGGCCAGAATGCCGGTCATCGGCTGCGACAGCGCGCCCAGTTTACTGAGCGCATTGTCGATATCGGTGTCGCGGGTAATGTGAACTTCGACGCCGTTACCGCGAATGGCACGGCCGGTGAACGGAATTCGCGCGCCGCGCAGCGTGCTCAAGACATCGTCATAGACGGACTGCAGCTGCTCCTTGCGTACCGCATTGGTGTCCACTTGGAGCAAGATGCTCGAACCGCCCTGCAGGTCGAGGCCGAGCACGATACGGCGCTGCGCCCAGTCCGGCCAAGACTTCACCACACGCTCGGGAAAGAAATTCGGCACGGCGAACAGGCACATGACCAGCGCGAAGAGCACGATTGCCGCAGCTTTCCAGCGCGTGAAGAACAACATGGAGCTTGAGTTTCCTTTAGTTACCGCGCGCCGTCATCCGCCGTCCGCTTGCCTCACCGGTAGGACGGAAATGGCGCGATTATGCGGCGTCGTCCTTGGCCGGTTCGCCCTTGGCGCGCACTTCGCTCACCATCGAGCGCATCTGGCGCACCTTCACGCCGTCGGAGATCTCGACCTCGATCTGGTCGTCATCGACCACCTTGGTCACCTTGGCGACGAGCCCGCCATTGGTGATGACGGTGTCGCCGCGGCGTAGCGCCTTCACCATGGCTTGATGCTGCTTCAGCTTCTGCTGCTGCGGGCGGAACACCAGGAAATACATAATACCGACGACCATGATGACCATCCAGATCGGGCTCTGGAAGGACAGAAAGTCGCTGGCGCTGACAGCGCCTTGCGCGAACGCGGGCGTAATGAACATAGCTCCTCCAAGCGGCGGGCAGCGCGGCGCGCCGCCCGAACTAAAGGGCCGCTTTTGCGCGCAAAATCGGCGCGGACTATAGCGGCCGTTCCCCTAATTGCAACGCTGTGGCGGATTGCCGGAAAGCTTGCGGCGGGCGAAGAGCCTCGCTAAGGGAGGCCCCGCAAAGCGGTGTGAAAATGGCCAAATCTCCCCCACATTCGAAGAAAAAGGCGGCGAAAACCGCCAGCAAGCTGAAAATCGCCAATCCGCGGCCAGCGCTCGGCGCCGACGGCAGCGCCGATTTGCTGGCGCGGATCGCCGGCGCGCTGGAGCGGCTCGCCCCGGCGGCCAAGCCGGTCCTCGATTTCTCGGTCGCGGAAGCCTTCGTCTGGCACCCGGAGCGGCACGAGCTCACGCCGGTGCGCCGCGTCAACCGGGTCGACATGGCGTTGCTCAAGGGCATCGAGCGGGTGCGCGACCTTCTGGTCGAGAATACCGAGCGCTTCGCCCGCGGCCTGCCGGCCAACAATGCGCTGCTCTGGGGCGCACGCGGCATGGGCAAATCCTCGCTGGTCAAGGCCGCACATGCGTCGATTGGCGCAGCCTATCCGGAAGCGGGGTTAAAGCTCATCGAGATCCATCGCGAGGATATCGAATCGCTGCCAGAGCTGATGGCGCTGATGCGGACGGCACGCGAGCGCTTCATCGTATTCTGCGACGACCTCTCCTTCGACGCCGACGACACGTCCTACAAATCGCTCAAGACCATGCTCGAAGGCGGCATCGAAGGCCGGCCGGAGAATGTGATCTTCTATGCGACCTCCAACCGCCGCCATCTTCTGGCGCGTGACATGATGGAGAACGAGCGCGCCACAGCGATCAATCCCGGCGAGGCCGTCGAGGAGAAAGTTTCGCTGTCGGACCGCTTCGGCCTGTGGCTCGGCTTTCATCGCTGCAGCCAGGACGAATATCTCGCCATGGTCGAAGGCTATATCGAGCGGCATCGCATCCCGATTGCGCCCGACGAATTGCGCCGCGAAGCGCTCGAATGGGCGACCACGCGCGGCGCCCGCTCAGGCCGCGTTGCCTGGCAATATGTCCAGGACCTCGCCGGCCGGTTGGGCGTGAAGATCGGCGGTTAATCTGTACCGGCGTCATGCCCGGCCTTGTGCCGGGCATCCCGACCGCAATGGTAGGGCCGCGCCGACGGAATCGAGATGGCCGGAACAAGTCCGGCCATGACGCGTCCTACGCGCCGCTGAGATATTGCGCCGGATCGACCGGCGTCGCGCCTTTGCGGATCTCGAAGTGCAATTGCGGCGACGTGACATTTCCGGTCTGGCCGGAATGCGCGATCACCTGCCCGCGCTTCACGGCGTCGCCGCGCTTGACCAGGATGTCGCTTGCATGCGCGTAGGCCGTGACGAAGCCGTTGGGGTGCCGCACCAGGACGAGATTGCCGTAACCCTTGAGCTCGTTGCCGGCATAGGCGACGACGCCGTCCTCGGCCGCCTTGACCGGCGTGCCTTCGGGAACCGCGAGATTGATGCCGTCATTCTGCAGGCCGTTCGGCTTCGGACCGAAGGCCTGGATGACGCGGCCGCGCACCGGCCAGCGGAAACCCGGCGATCCGGATTCGGCGGTCTTCGCCCCTTCATCCTCCGCCGACACCTGCTGCGTGGCGGTCGGCGCGGCGACGCGGGCGCTCAATGGCGATTGCTGAGCGGCAAGGTTTGGCCCGGCCGACTGCGTGATCACCGGCTGTGGACGCGGCGGCGCCGTCATCGGCGCTGATACCGCAGGCGCCGCAACCGGCGCGGCAGAGGCAACCGTCGTCTGACGCGGCTGCTGGCGGACATCCGGAATGACGATGCGATCGCCCACCCTGACCATCGTGGTCGGCGGAATATTGTTGGCCTTGGCCAGCACCATCACCGGCTTGTTGTAGAGCCGCGCGATGCTGTTGAGCGTCTCCCCTGGCGCGACGACATGCACGCTCGACGGCGCGGCCAGCGCGCTGCGCGGCGGACCGACCGGCGCCGCCACACTCGAGGTATAGCGCGGCTCGGCGCTTGCGGCCGGCGTGTTAAGTCCGGCGACAGGAGCCGAGTGATAGCGCGGGATCACAAGATGCGTGCCCGGGTGGACCATCGCCGGGCTCGTGATGTTGTTGGCCTGCATGACCGCGGAAACCGGCACGCCGTGCCGGTGCGCAATAGTCTCGAGCGTCTCGCCGGGCGCAACCGTTACCGCCGTGCCGCCTTCCCAGGTCCAAGCTGGAGGCGGAGGCGGTGGCGGCGCAGCAATCGAGCCCGTGACCTCGGCATTAGGCGCCTGGTAGGAGCCCATGCCGCGGCCGCCGCCCGAAGTTCCCCCGTAGGAACCGTCGCCGGCACTGCCCAGATGCGGCAGCGGCCGGCTTTCGATATGGCCTGCAGGCGCGGACTGTATAGAGCCGGTCACATCGCCGCGCGGGGGCGGATTACTCGGGCCGAAGCCTTCGTTGAAGCGGCCGGAATCGGCGCTGCAACTCGCCACCCCAATGCCGATCAACGATATGGCAATCAGCTGCGGCCAGCCGGCCGACCGACGCGATGCGCACATGGTTACTCACTCGAACGCAATACTGAGAGAAGTGAATAAACATCGTTGCGGTAAACAGGGGTTTAAGTGCCGCGGTAATCTTTGCGAAATCTGATTGTGTGTCTTCGCAGTTACAGTTCGCGCGCCTTGCCGGGCAGAAGCGGCACAAAACGAACGGCCACGAGGTTCTCGCGGATCAATTCGCCGCCCGCCTGTTTGGTCACTTTGACGAGGCGCTGCGGCCCGTTATGCGGCCCGACCGGCAGCACCATCTTGCCGCCCTCGGCGAGCAACGCGATGAGCGGCGCCGGCACATCTTCGGCGGCCGCTGTCACCATGATGCGATCAAATGGCGCAGTATGCGTCATGCCGGCTGCGCCGTCGCCGATCAGGATCGTGATGTTGCTGTAGCCGAGCGTCCTGATCCGGTCGCGCGCGGCATCGGCCAGCGTGCGGAAGCGCTCGATACTGATCACTTCGCGCGCCATCCGCGACAGGATCGCCGCCTGATAACCCGAGCCGGTGCCGACTTCGAGGACGCGATGCCGCGGCTCGACCTCGAGCTGCTCGGTCATATAGGCGACCACATAGGGCTGGCTGATGGTCTGGCCGCAGGCGATCGGCAAAGCCTGGTCGGCATAGGCCGCGTCGGCGTATTCCGCGTCGACAAAATATTCGCGCGGGACCTCATCCATCGCGCGCAGCACCGCTTGATTGCTGATGCCGCGCCGCCGCAATGCGAGCTGAAACTCCATGCGCTCAACGTCAGCTGCCGGAACTTCCGCCACAATGACCTCGCCCAAAACACTTGGCCCCAAAGACCAGGCCCTCAAAGATCTGGCCCCCAAAGATCTGGCCCCAAAGATCTGGCCCCAAAGAACTTGCGCACAAATGCCGCAGTCTTGAAACGGAACTAACGGTGCCATGCTGCGTTAACGAGGCTCCAACGGGGACCTGTGCGCGGCGGCGGAATTAGCATTAAATAGGGCTGGTAAGCCGCGAAATCCATTACAATCTCGCTGTCAAGGTCGGGGTTTGAATGCCGTCAACAGGAAAGCGTGTCCTTCTGGTCGAGGACGAAATGATGATCCGCATGCTGCTCGAGGGCATGCTGGATGATCTCGGTCACACGGTCGCTGGCGAAGCCGGTGGGATCGACGAGGCCCTCACGCTCGCCAAGAACGCGGAATTCGACCTGGCGCTGCTCGACGTCAATCTCAACGGTCGCCCGATCACGCCCGTGGTCGAAATTCTGATCGAGCGCGGCCTGCCCTTCGTCTTTGCTTCCGGCTATGGCCAAGGTGGCGTGCCGGAGCCCTATCGCGGCTCTCCCACCTTGCAGAAGCCGTTTCAGGTCGAAGCGCTCGCGGAAGCGATCGAGGCGGCCTCGCGCGTCGCGGGCTAGCCCGAACTAATCCGATTCGAGCCATCGGTCGGAGAAAGCCGCCGATCGCAACGCGATCAACGTTTAGGGACTCAGCTCTTCTCAAACAGCGACACCAGCCCGGTCATGGTCGGCCCGTCGGTGATGTCGATCTTGAGCGGCGTCACCGCGATGCAGCGATCTTCGAGGGCCGCGACATCGGTGCCGTGCTCCGGCTCGATCTTCATCTGCATCGAATAGGCGATCCAGTAATAAGGATTATGGCGGCCGTCGAGACGCTTCTCGATATGCAACCGCTCCTGCCGCCGCCGCCCGAGCGGCGAGACCGCGATGCCCTTCACTTCCTCCGGCGCGCAATCGGGAAAATTGACATTGACCAGAACGTCCTTGCGAATGCCGTTGCCGAGCACGCGCTTGATGATGTCGGGCGCATAGCGCAGACCGGTCTCCCAATAAGGCGGCTTGCCGCTGCGCGATTTGTAGGACTGCGACAGCGCGATCGAGGGAATGCCGAGAAGCGCGCCTTCCATGGCGCCGGCCACCGTACCGGAATAGATCACGTCCTCGCCGACATTGCGTCCGCGATTGACGCCCGAGAGCACGAGATCGACTTGCTTGCCGTCGAGCACATGACGCACGCCCATGATGACGCAATCGGTCGGCGTGCCTCGCACCGCATAGCGTCGATCGCCGATCTGGCGCAGCCGCAGCGGATCGTTCAGCGACAGCGAATGCGCGACGCCCGACTGATCATGCTCCGGCGCCACCACCCACACATCTTCGGAGAGCGTGCGCGCGATCTCGGCGCAGATGTCGAGGCCTTCGGAATGGATGCCGTCGTCGTTGGTAACCAGAATTCGCATTTCAGTTCGCTTCTATCTTCTTTATTCCACCCA
>DATAQN010000137.1:0-16631 GCA_036264635.1 Xanthobacteraceae bacterium
GACGACATCAAAGACATCGTCTGCGAAGTCGGCGAAGGCACCGTGCATCGGCTGTGGGAGCCGCTCGCCGCCAAGCAGAAACCCGGCAATGGCTATGCCGGAAAATTCTCGACGCCTTATTGCATCGCCGCGGGCTTCGTGCGCGGCAATGTCGGCTTGAGCGATTTCACCGATGCCGCTGTGAAGGATCCGCAAGTGCTGGCGCTCGCCGGCAAAGTGCGTTTCCAGATCGATCCCAACAACCCCTACCCAAAAAATTTCACCGGCCACATCCGCGCCACGCTGCGTGATGGCACGGTGGTCGAAGAGCGCCAGCCCTATATGCGCGGCGGCGCACAAGAGCCGCTGACCCGCGCTGACATCGAGCAGAAGTTTTTGCTCAACGCCAAACACGGCGGCTGGAGCGAGGCGCGCGCCGGTGAAGTGCTGAAGCTGATCGGCGGCTTGTTCAGGGGGCCGGTGAATCTCACGCCGCTGCGGGGCTAAAGCGCTGTAGGGTGGGCACCGCGTCGCGAAAGCCAAGCCGCGTGGGCAAAACCGCTCCACGCGGTGCCCACGCTGTTGTGCTGGGAGCAGGCGATTTTGCCCACCCTACGGCGGGCCAAAATAAAAAGCCGCGGAGGAAGAACGCCGATGCCGATCAAATCCAAATATCTGTTCGTCGTCACGATGGATGTCGATGCCGACAAGGAGGCGCTGTTCAACGAAGTCTATGACACCGAGCACGTTCGCAACCTCGCGAGCGTGCCCGGCGTGCAATCGGCCGCGCGCCTGGAAGGCGAGCCGTTCACGCTGAATATCGGCGGTGAAGAAAAAGCGATCGCACAAAATGGCCCGCGCTACGGCGCCATGTACGAAATCGACGGGCCGCAGGTGCTCGTCAGCCCCGAATGGGCCAAAGCGAGCGAAACGGGACGCTGGCCGACCGAAGTGCGGCCATTCACGCGTAACCGGCGCCATGCGCTGTACCGGTTGCGCTGACTCGCACGTCACGCCGGGGTATGACGCTCGAAAAATGTCGTCTCCTTTATGTTGACAAATGTCACCAAAGTAGTTACGTCACCGGCACCTTGCTCAGGAAGGGCGCTTCTCGAGACGATCCCTGAAGTGGAGTAAGGGCGATGCCTGCGGGCGGGAGTCGTGACCCCGCTCCCGGGAGGCTCTGGGGTTCCGCTTGGCCGGCATTACGACCGGTCCGCGAGGAGCTCGCTGAACTGGGACAGGCGGACGCGGATAACACTCGCGCGAGCCAAGTCTTAGGAAACGCGGCCTGGGGCTGAGTTGCGGGGTCAAAGCCGCAACGAATGTCGCGGTGGAGCGCCGAAAGGCGAGCGCGCCGATCGCAAGGCGCGCTGCGGCATCCGCTGATGCCGCCAACGGATGGTGCGCCTCTCGGCGCTCCGCTTTCCTTTTTCTTCGTAGCCCGGATGAAGCGCAGCGTAATCCGGGGCGGCATATGAGCGTCACCGTCGTTCCCGGATTGCGCTGCGCTCCATCCGGGCTACGGGACTTCGCGCGCATGGGCGCAGCAAGGACGCGCGCTTTCTCATCCTCCACCGCGATAGCGGGGGAGGTACGCCATGCGCAGCATGGCGGGTAGGGGCGACGATGGTACAGCGGGGCAAGACATTGAAAACGCGCAGTGCTTCGGTGCTGAAGGGGCTTTTGATTATTTGCCACGCGTCGAGGCCCGCGCCCCCACCTCGTGCTTCGCACGCCACCTCCCCCGCTACCGCGGTGGAGGATTTAATCAGGGCTTCCCGTGGCCCGCAGAGCGCGATAAAGCCCAGGAATCTAGATGGTTAATCGGGTCTTAACCTCGCCGCATCTATGGTACCGGGTGCCTGAAGCGGCGGGGGTTCCCGCTGTTCATGATGTACAGGATGAGTGACCAGAATAGTTCCACGCCGTTACGCGCGCCGAATGCGCGCTCGCCCTTTGTGCGGTTGCGAGAGCTGCTTGGCGATTCTCCGCCCGGCAAGTCCGCGATCAGCCTTGCCGTGGGCGAGCCGCAGCATGCCATTCCGCCTTTCGTCGGCCCGGTGATCGCCGCGCATGTCAACGAATTCGGCCGTTATCCGATGAACAAGGGCCTCGATGCCTTCGGCGAAGCCGTGGCGGCCTGGCTCAACAAGCGCTTTGCGCTCGAGCGGCCGGTCGATCCGGTGCACGAAGTGCTGGTGCTCAACGGCACGCGCGAAGGTCTTTTCCTCGCGGCACTCGCCGCCAAGAACTATGTGCCGGCGCGCTTGGGCAAACCGGCGGTGCTGATCCCCAATCCGTTTTACGCCGCTTATGCGGCCGGCGCGATCGCGGCTGATTGCGAGCCGGTCTATCTGCCGGCGACCAAGGAGACCGGCTTCCTGCCCGATCTCGATGCGCTCTCGGACGAACTCCTCTCGCGCACGGTCGCGGTCTATCTCGCTTCGCCGTCCAATCCGCAAGGCGCGGTCGCCGATCTCGGCTATCTGGAAAAGCTCGCGGTGCTGGCGCGCCGCTTCGGCTTCATCATTCTTGCCGACGAATGCTATTGCGAGATCTACACCAAAGACGCGCCGCACGGCATGCTCGAAGCGGCAGGCCCGGATTTCGCCAACGTCGTCGTCTTCCACTCGCTGTCAAAGCGCTCGAACTTGCCCGGCTTGCGCATTGGTTTCGCCGCCGGCGACCGCAAGTTCCTCGCAAGCTACCTCGAGCTGCGCAATGTCGCGGCGCCGCAAGTTCCCACCCCGATGCAGCACGTCGCCATCGCCGCTTATAACGACGAGAAGCACGTCGAGGAGAACCGGCGGCTCTATCGCGAGAAATTCGATCTCGCCGATCAGATCATCGGCGATCGTTACGGCTATCGCCGGCCGGACGGCGGATTTTTCCTTTGGCTCGATGTCTCGGCCCATGGCGGCAGCGAAAAAGCGACGCAGCTGTTGTGGCGCGAAGCCGGTTTGCGCGTCGTGCCCGGCCGCTACCTCGCGCGCGAACAACCCGATGGCAGCAATCCCGGCGCGGATTATATCCGCGTCGCCATGGTGCAGAACAACGAGATCACCGCCGAGGCCATGCATCGCCTCGTCGCGGTGCTGGGTTAAGGCAATTGCAATGAAGTTCACCCGTCATTGCGAGCGAAGCGACGCAATCCAGCGCGGTGGCGCCGCCCTGGATTGCTTCGTCGCTTCGCTCCTCGCAATGACGAAAGGGCAGCCGCAGCGATGTCGATGATCGACCGCAGCCTTGACGGCGTGGCCGCTTTGTCCGGCCAGCTCGGCGTTATTATGCGCCGGCGGCTGCGCGAGCTCTCGGGCGTCGCACTGATCAGCGTTGCGATGATGGCGGGCCTCGCGCTGGCGAGCTGGTCGGTCCAGGATCCGTCGCTCTCTCATGCCACCGATGCGCCGGTGCATAATCTTCTCGGCGTGCCGGGCGCCATCGCTGCCGATCTGTTGATGCAGCTGTTTGGGCTCGGCTCGCTGGCGCTGCTCTTGCCGGTCGCGATCTGGGGCTATCGGCTCCTTGGCCATCGCCGGCTCAGCCATGAGCGGCTGCGTGTGATGGTCTGGCTGTTCGGCGCGGTTTTGAGCGCGGCCTTTGCGTCCTGCCTGCCGCGCAGCCTGCATTGGCCCCTGCCATCCGGCCTCGGCGGCGTCGTCGGCGACGCCATATTGCGGCTGCCTGTGGTGCTGCTCCATTTCCAGCTTGCCGGCACGGCGCGGTTTCTTGCGGCGCTCGTGCTCGGCTTTGCCGCGCTGGTGACGTTTGGCCTGGCCGCCGGCATCGTGCTCGGTGGCGAAGCCCAAGACCATGACGACGAAGAGGAAGAAGACGACGCGGAAGAAGAGGACGACGAGGGCGAAAGAGCCGCGCCGCAGGAGGGCGACAATGCCTGGATCTCGCTCGGCTTTATCGAACATCACCTGTTGAGCTTCCGCGCCTGGCTGGGCCGGCTGTTCACCCGTCGCGGCCACGCGCCACTGCCGTCGCGCGATGGCGCTGCCGCGGCGCGCCGTCGCGTCGAGCCGCGCTTCGACGATTCACCCCGCCTTGCGCCTGATGACGTCGAGGACGTGGAAGAGGACAGCGACGAAGAAGAGGAGAGCGCGCCGCGGGCGCGCAAACCGCGTGCCGCGGCGAAACCCGCGCGCCGCTCGGGGAGCAACTTCCAGTCGCCGTCGCTTAATCTACTCGCGGCTCCTCGCGCCAGCGATCGCTCAACGCTGAGCACAGCCGAAATCCAGCAAAACGCCGGACGGCTTGAAGGCGTGCTCGGCGATTTCGGCGTGCGCGGCGAGATCATCAATGCGCGGCCGGGTCCGGTGGTGACGCTCTACGAATTGGAGCCGGCGCCGGGCATCAAATCTTCGCGTGTCATCAGTCTCGCCGACGACATTGCGCGCTCGATGAGCGCGCTCTCGGCGCGCGTCGCCGTGGTGTCCGGCCGCAACGCCATCGGCATCGAACTGCCCAATCCGGTGCGCGAAAAGGTCTATCTGCGCGAGCTTCTGGCCTCAAAGGACTACCTGGAGACCAATCTCCGCTTGCCGCTGTGTCTCGGCAAATCGATCGGCGGTGAATCCGTCATGGTCGATCTCGCCCGCATGCCGCATCTGCTCATCGCCGGCACCACCGGCTCGGGCAAATCGGTCGCCATCAACACCATGATCCTGAGTCTGCTCTATCGGCTGCATCCCGATCAGTGCCGGCTGATCATGGTCGATCCGAAAATGCTCGAACTCTCCGTCTATGACGGCATTCCGCATCTGCTCACGCCCGTCGTCACCGATCCGAAAAAGGCGGTGGTAGCGCTGAAATGGGCGGTGCGCGAAATGGAAGAACGCTACAAGAAAATGTCCAAGCTCGGCGTGCGCAATATCGACGGCTACAATGCGCGCGTCGCCGAAGCCGCCAAGAAGGGCGAGAAGCTCAACCGCACCATCCATACGGGCTATAATCGCGATACCGGCGAAGCGATCTACGAGAACGAGGCACTCGATCTTGAGGCGCTGCCCTATATCGTCGTCATTGTCGACGAAATGGCCGACCTGATGATGGTCGCCGGCAAGGACATCGAAGGCGCGGTGCAGCGGCTGGCGCAAATGGCGCGCGCCGCCGGCCTGCACGTGGTGCTGGCGACGCAACGGCCCTCGGTCGACGTCATCACCGGCACCATCAAGGCGAATTTCCCGACCCGCATTTCCTTCCAGGTCACCTCTAAGATCGACAGCCGCACCATTCTGGGCGAGCAGGGCGCCGAGCAATTGCTCGGCCAGGGCGACATGCTCTACATGGCTGGCGGCGGCCGCATCAGCCGTGTGCACGGACCTTTCGTGTCCGACGAGGAAGTCGAGAAAGTCGTGCGCCATCTCAAGTCGCAGGGCGCGCCGGAATATCTCGAAGCCGTCACCGCCGAGGAGCCGACCGATGCCGATGGCAATCCGGTCTTCGATGCGACCGCGATGGGCGGCGCCGAAGGCGGCGACCTTTACTCGCAGGCGGTGGCGATCGTCACCCGCGACCGCAAAGCCTCGACCAGCTACATCCAGCGCCGGCTGCAGATCGGCTACAACCGCGCCGCTTCGCTGATGGAACGCATGGAACAGGAAGGCATCGTCGGCCAGCCTAATCATGCCGGTAAACGCGAAATCCTCGTTGAAGGCCCGGAAGAAAGTCCGTTCTGAGGGAAAACGGGACTACGAGTGGGCCTATTGAGATCTATTGAGAATCGGGCGTTTGATCTTTAATCCTAGCGCATGTCCCGGAAAAGTGGACACCGGTTTTCCGATAAGGACACGCGCAAATAAAATGCTAGAGGGCGTTCCGGTTCAATCGAATTGGGACGCCCTCTAGCCGCGAATTCGCCATACCGCTCCCGTAGCGGATTGGATCGCGGGCTTCGTGAGTCACGGCTTCACAGTCGTAGCAGCGTGTTTCAGCGGGAGAGGGATATGGCGGCCATCCGTGCTGCAAGGATTCATTCGGCAATTGGTCTCGCAGCGCTGATCTGCGGTTTTGCGCTTGCCCCGGCTTGGGCCGAAAACGTGCCGCTGCCGACGCCTGCTCCGCAGCAAAGAAGCGGTTCCACTCCGGCGCCGACCGGCGCCGCGCCGGCCGCCGCCAGCGAGACGCAGCAGAAGCCGCCGAGCTTCTTCCCGTTCACTTTGCCCTTCGGCAACAAGGATTCGGGCTCGGGCTTTGGCTCCTCGAGCCAGCAGGCGACCGCCTTCGACGCCAAGCAGCGTGCGCTCCTCGACAAGGTCTCTGCCTATCTCACCAGCGTGCAGACGATGGTGGGAAATTTCGTGCAGATCGGCCCGGACGGCAACCGCACCGAAGGCACGTTCTATATCCAGAAGCCTGGCCGGGTGCGCTTCACCTATAATCCGCCGAGCCCGATCGACATCGTCGCCGACGGCAATTCCGTCGTCGTGCGCGACCGCAAGCTTGCCACTCAGGATCTTTATCCGCTGTCGCAGACCCCGTTGCGTTATCTGCTCGCCGACCGCATCGATCTGTTGCGCGACACCGATACCGTCAGCGTCACCAGCGATGAGACTTTCACCACGGTGGTCATCGAGCAGAAACAGGTCATGATCGGCACCAGCCGGCTGATGATGATGTTCGACGCCAAGGATACGACCCTCAAGCAGTGGACCGTCACCGATCCACAGGGCTTCGACACCACGGTCGCGGTCTACAATCTCGATACCGCCAAGAAGCCCGATCCGAACCTGTTCGTGATCAATTACGCCCGCGATTCCGGCGGCATCAGCAATCAGTAAGCTGTGGTCAGTGTCTGGAAAGCGATTGGCGAAAGCGGGACGCGATATCTATATTGCGAGTGAATGATTATCACCCGCTACTTTCCTGTCTTCTGATCGTGAAACTTAGCGTCACAACCTGGAACATCAATTCGGTGCGGCTGCGCATCGATCTCGTCGCCAAATTCATCAAAGCGGCGCGGCCGGACGTTCTCTGCCTGCAGGAGACCAAATGTCCGGATGACGCGTTTCCGTTGAAGCGCTTCAAACGGCTCGGCTACGAGAATGTCGCGCTCAATGGCCAGAAGGGTTATCACGGCGTGACGGTGATTTCGCGCCTGCCGTTCGAGCGCTCGAACATCCAGAATTTTTGCGGCAAGACCGATTGCCGGCACGTGTCCGTGACATTCGGCGAGCGGGCGGGGCTGCGCGATCCGGTCACCGTGCATAATTTCTATGTGCCCGCCGGCGGCGATTTGCCGGATCCGCAGGCGAATCCGAAGTTCGCGCACAAGCTCGGCTTTCTCGACGAAATGCGCGACTGCACATCGATCAGGCCGGAAAAATCGGAACGCGCCATCCTCGTCGGCGATCTCAATGTCGCGCCGCTCGAGCACGATGTCTGGAGTCACAAGCAGATGATTCGCGTGGTTTCGCACACGCCGGTCGAATGCGAAAAGCTCACATCTGCCCGCCAAGCCGGCGGTTGGATCGACAGCATGCGCGAACTGACCCCGGAGCCGGCGAAACTCTATACGTGGTGGAGCTATCGCTCGCCGGATTGGGCCACCGCCGATAAAGGCCGCCGCCTCGATCATATCTGGACGTCGCCCGGGCTCGCCGATCGCGTCTCGACCGTCGCCATCGCCAAGAATTATCGCGGCGCCGAACGTCCGTCGGACCACGTTCCGGTGACGGCGACGATAGAAGTCTGAGTGTGCCTTATTGCGGACCTGTGCCGCGCGCCAGAACGGCGCGGACATTTTCCATGTCGCGCGCCCATTGATCGGCGCGTGCGGCGATCAATTCGCGCAAGCGCTGGGCCGCCTCGGGAAAGCTCTCGAGCATTTTGAGAAACATCGCCCGCGAAATACGCAGCACCAGCGATGGCTCGCGTGCAGTCGCCGTCACCGGCCGGATTGTCTCGGCGAGCAGCGCCGATTCGCCCAGCAGCGCGGTCGTGCCCGCAATCGTCTCCGGCTCATTGGGGCGCCCCGAAGTGAGGCTGAACGAGCCCTGCTGCACGACATAAGCGCAGTCGGCAGCGTCGCCGGCATTGAACAGGACCTGGCCTTCTTCGACGGTATAGCTCTCGGAGCCGATGGCAAGAATGCGCAGCGCTCCGGCGCCAAGGCGGCGAAGTACGGGGACGCGCTCAAGGAACGCGATGTCGTCCTCGATCGTCATAAAGCTCCGCGATCAGGGGACCAGTTTGTATCCGCCGGCCTCGGTGACCAGAATGGCGGGCGCCGCTGCATCCTTCTCGATTTTCTGCCGTAACCGATAAATATGCGTTTCCAGCGTGTGCGTTGTGACGCCGGAATTGTAGCCCCAGACTTCCTGCAGCAAGGTCTCGCGCGACACCGGCTTCTGTCCGGCGCGGTAGAGGTAGCGCAGGATGGACGTCTCCTTCTCTGTCAGCCGTACTTTGCTGCCTTTGGGGTTAAGGAGAAGCTTCGAACTCGGCCGGAACGTGTAGGGGCCGATATTGAAGACGGCGTCCTCGCTTGCCTCATGTTGGCGCAATTGCGCGCGGATGCGCGCCAAAAGCACGGCAAAGCGGAACGGCTTGGTCACGTAGTCATTGGCGCCGGATTCGAGGCCCAGGATCGTGTCCGAATCAGTATCATGACCGGTCAGCATGATGATCGGCGCCTTGAACCCATTCTTGCGCAGGATGCGCACGGCCTCGCGGCCATCGATATCGGGCAGGCCGACGTCCATGATGACGAGGTCGATCTGCCCGGTCTTGGCGGCCTGCACGCCTTTGCTGCCGTTTTCGACCGCTACGGCCTGGAATTCTTCGTGCAGCGAAAGCTGTTCTGTCAGCGCTTCGCGCAACTCGGTGTCGTCGTCGACGATCAGAATAGTTCGCGTGTTCGGCATTAATCCGGCCTTTGCCGCTTTGCTGCCCGATTGGGCGCGAAGTAGAACATGGAACGATACAAGAGCAAGCGGCGGTTGGGAATCAGGCCGCTAAATGATGCGTAAAACTCGATCGCGCAAGTTCCAGCCTCACGGCCCTTCGTTAAGCCTCCTTCGCGTCAGGTCGCGGCCGGGCGCGCGCAGCCAAGGCTGGCTCAGCGCGGATGGCAAGACCCTTCGTGTCGCGCTGGGCCGTTCCGGGATCCGGACGCTCAAACGCGAAGGCGACGGCGGTACGCCGACAGGGACTTTTCGTCCAGTCCGCCTATGGTGGCGCGCAGATCGCCTGCCCAGGCCGCGTACGCAGTTGCCGGTGCGCCGAATCACCCCGGACGATGCCTGGTGCGAGGATCCGTCGGATCGACGCTATAACCGGGCTTTCAAGCGCTCGGCCAATGAACCAGGCGACCGGCTCCGTCGCGAGGACGGCCTTTACGACCTCATCATCGAAATCGACCACAATACGCGCCCGCGTGTCGCCAGGTTTGGCAGCGCGGTTTTTGTTCACGTCGCCCGCGATGCATTTGGGCCGACCGCCGGTTGTGTGGCGCTGCGCCGGAACGATCTCTTGAGGCTATTGCCGCGAATCGGGCCGAAGACGCGAATCAAGATTCATATCTAGGGCGCCGGCCGTGGCCGTGTCCCGAAGATTGCACTGCCTACCCTCACATGCGTGGCGCCGAAAGCAATGGCGGTCCTGAAATCGGCGCTCATTCCCATCGACAGCAGTTTCAGGCTATTGCGACGGGCGATCTTGGCCGTTAGCGCGAAATGCGGCGCGGGCGCCTCGTCGTGCGGCGGAATGCACATGAGGCCTGAGATTTCGAGGCCATAGCTGTCCCGGCACGCCGCGATAAAGGCGTCGGCATCCTGCGGCACGACGCCAGCCTTTTGCGGCTCGGCACCGGTATTGATCTCAACGAATAGGACGGGACGACGGCCTTGTTTCGCGGCTTCCTTGGCTAGCGCTTCGGCAAGGCTCGCCCGATCGACTGAGTGAATGGCATCGAACAACGCCACCGCCTCGCGCGCTTTGTTGGATTGCAGTGGGCCGATGAGGTGCAGTTCGAGGCCGGGATATTGGGCGATCAGTGGCGGCCATTTGGCCTTGGCCTCCTGCACCCGATTCTCGCCGAATATGCGCTGGCCGGCGGCAATCACCGGCGTGATCGTCTCGGCGGCAAAGGTCTTTGATACGGCGACGAGCGTGACAGTCGCTGGATCGCGGCCGGCGTCGCGGCAGGCCGACGCGATCTCGTCGCGCACCGCCGCGATGCCGATCTGTCGGTCTATGGTTTCCATCTGGTCAATGCCTTCACGCGATCGATTCAAATTTTAACTTCATGGCCAAACGCATTTTTACGGGCCTTCGCTAGTTTATGGAACCGGGGTGGGGGACTCTGTGGGATGCCGGACGGCGAACCCAAATCCAAAAGACCAGCGATGCCGAGCAAGCCGATGCTCAGCATCCGCGCGCGGCTTATCGTCCTTGCCCTCGTCGCCATCGCTCCGTTGATGATCGAGCGCGTCCATGGGCTCGAAGAAGCCCGCACCGTCCGCACTGAACGCGCCAATGCCGACGTGATCGATCTCGCCCGCCGCGGCGCCGAATCGCAGCGTCAGATCATCTATTCAGTGCGTTCACTCTTGCAAATCGTATCGCGCGTCTATGCCAAGATGCCGCTCGATTCCAGCAGCTGCAATCAATATCTCGGTGATCTGACAACGAACATCCCATGGATCCGCGGTCTCTCCGTTGCTTCTGACGATGGGCGGATCAAGTGCTCGACCCAATCGGACGCGCTCGGCCTGAACGTTTCGGATCGCCCATATTTTCAGACCGCACTGACGGCGCGCGATTTCGCGCTCAGCGACTACATGATCAGCCGGACCAATGACGTGCCAAGCGTGATCGCCACTTACCCGGTGATCAAAGATGACGGGTCGCTCGGTGGCGTTGTGATGGCAGCCATCAATCTGCAATGGATCAGCGACCTTGCTGCCACCGCAGCACAGCATTCCGGCGCTGCGGTTCTGCTGCTCGATAGCGCCGGGACCCTTGTCGCCGGCTCGGCCGACCAGGAAGCTTATATCGGCAAGCGTGTCGCCGGCAGCGAATTGGCGCGGCAAATGCTCGCCAATGACAGTGGCACGATTACGGTCGCAGGGCTGGACGGCGTGCAGCGGATATTCGCTTATGTCCGCGTACCGTGGACGCAGGCGCGGCTCGCTGTCGGCCTTGATGAAGGCGCGGTGCATGCCGGCATCGACCACGAGATCGACGTCGCCTATCTGCAGCTTATCGCGTTCGGCCTGTTCGTTCTCCTCATCGCCTGGTTCGGTGGCGAGCAATTGGTGGTGCGGCCGATCCGTTCGCTGGTGCGCACGGCGACTCGCTTCGGCCGCGGCGACTTGCATGTTCGCGCATCGCAAGAACCCTGGGTCGCGGAATTCGCGCCGCTTGCCGCGGCGCTCGACGACATGGCGGCCAAGCTCGCGGCCCGCGAGGAAGAGTTGCAGATCGCCAACCAGCACCTCGACGAGCTCGCGAGTCTCGACGGGTTGAGCGGGCTCGCCAACCGGCGCGGTTTCGATCGCGAGATCGAGCGCGAATGGCAGAAGGCCGCCGAGAACGGAAAGCCGCTGGCGCTCATGATGGTGGATATCGACTATTTCAAGCTGTTCAACGATCGCTATGGCCATGTTTCAGGCGACACCTGTCTGCGCGCAGTCGGCGAAACGCTGTCGCTGGTGACGCTGGAAGAGGCCGTGCTCGTCGCCCGCTACGGCGGCGAGGAATTCGCGTTGCTGCTGCCCGGCCTCGACGTCAATCACGCCACAGCCCTTGCCGAGGAGGCCCGCCAGGCTGTCGAAGACCTGATGATCATTCACGCCGAATCGCCGATCGGCCACGTGACGATCAGTGTCGGCGTGCAAGCCACGGTTCCGGAAAGATTCCAGAGCTACGCCAATCTGATCGAAGCGGCGGATCGCGCACTCTATGATGCCAAACGCCGCGGCCGTAATACGGTGATCGCGGCGGGCGCTCCGATGCCGTTACTTGCGGCGTCCTGATTCGACAGCGGGTTTAAGATCTTCGCGCTTTTTTCCTTGTCTTGGCCTTCTTCTTTACTGCCCTGCGCGCAGACGCTGGCTTGCGCTTGGCGCGCCGCTCTGGTGGCGCCCAAATCATGCCCTCGAGCTTCATGCCGTCGGGGTCGGTGAAGTAGACCGCGTAATAATTGCTTCCATAATATTCGCCCGGCGGATCGACCACATTCATGTCGTTCGCAGTGAGAAAGGCCCCGAGCGCATCGACGTCCCTGCGGCTCGACAGCTCGAAAGCATAGTGGTGAAAGCCGATATCGCCCTTGCGGTATGTGTGCTTCTTGCCTTCCTCGTCCGCGGCCGCGATCCAGAACAGCGTCTTGCGGTTGCTCCAGCCCGCCATGTCGGCATAGTCGTATTTGAGCTTGAAGCCGAGGAATTCGAGGAGCTTCCCGTAAAACTCCTTCGAGCGCTCGAAATCGCCAACACTCAAAACCAGATGATCGATGCCGACCACTCGGGGCATGAGCCAACTCCGATCTTTTGCCGTGCATATCTTCCGTGATGCGGGTGCCTGCGGCGCTTCGTCATGCGCTTGGTGCGGCGGGCCCGCGCGTCCGCCGCAGCTTGCCTTAACCGGGGCCGCCGCTCACAATAAGCGCAAAGGCAAACGTCAAGAAGCGCTGTCTTCGCGCCCCCTGCGGGTAGGAACATCCAGGTCACAACGCAATGCCGCGCACACTGTTCGATAAAATCTGGGATTCTCATCGCGTCGGGCAGCGCGCTGATGGCCGCGATCTGCTCTATATCGACCGCCACGTCCTGCACGAATTGCACGCGCACCACGCTTTTGCGCAGCTCGAAAAGCAGGGCCGGCCGGTCCGCCGGGCCGATCTGACTTTCGCCGTGCAGGACCACACTGTCGCCACCAAGCCCGGCCGCGACGAGACCACCAATCCGACGGGAACGGCGTTCATCAAGGCGATGCGCGAGGGCTGCCGCAAGAACGGCATCCGGCTGTTCGACGTCGACGATCGCGAGCAGGGTATCTGCCATGTCGTCGCGCCGGAAGTCGGTCTGGTGCTGCCAGGTGCGACGCATGCGGTTCCGGACAGCCATGCCAGCACGGTCGGTGGTCTCGGCGCTCTCGCCTTCGGCTGCGGCACCACTGAGCTCGCGCATATCCTCGCCACGCAAGTGATTGCGATGAAGCGGCCGAAGCGCATGCGGGTGCGGCTCGACGGAGCGCTTGGTGCGCATGTCAGCGCCAAGGATATCGCGCTGCGGCTCATCGCCGAGCTCGGCGTCGCCGGTGCGCGTGGCTTTGCCGTGGAATATACCGGCTCGGCCATTGCGGCGATGCCGATAGAGCAGCGCATGACGTTGTGTAATCTCAATATCGAGATGGGCGGCCGCTCCGGCTTTGTCGCGCCGGACGACAAGACATTCGCCTGGCTCGAGGGCCGGCCCTATGTGCCGCAAGGCGCGATGTGGGATCGCGCGCTGGCACATTGGCGAACGCTGGCGAGCGATGAGGGCGCTGAGTTCGATCGCGAAGTCACGCTCGATTGCGCCGAGCTCGAGCCGCAGATCACCTGGGGCACCGACCCGAGCCAGGTTGTCGGCATTTCCGGCAAGGTTCCCGACGTGGGCGCAATCGACTCGAACCGCCGCGCCGCCGCCGAGAGCGCATTCGCCTATATGGGCCTGTCGCCGGGAACGGCGCTGGCCGGACTTCCGGTTCACCGGGTCTTCATCGGCTCCTGTACCAATAGCCGGCTGCCCGATCTGGAAGTCGCCGCCACGATCGTGAAGGGCCGGCGCGTCGCCGACGGCGTCTTCGCCATGGTGGTGCCGGGCTCATCCAGCGTAAAGCGCGAGGCGGAGGCGGCGGGGCTCGACCGCATTTTCCGTGATGCCGGCTTTTTCTGGGGCGAGGCGGGCTGCTCGATGTGCGCCGGCGGCAATGGCGATCGCGGCGAGCCGGGCGAGCGGATCGTTTCCACGACCAACCGCAATTTCGAGAACCGCCAGGGCCCGAAAGTGCGCACGCATCTGGCGAGCCCGGCGACGGCTGCCGCAAGCGCAATCGCGGGGCGCATCGCCGATGTGCGGCAATTGGCCGGGCTAACCTAAAGGCGAACAATCTGATGCAGCCATTCACCACGCATACCGGCATCGCCGCGCCGCTTCTGGTCGACGACATGAACACCGACCAGATCGCGCCATTCTTGCCGTCGCGCAGCCTCAAGGACGACTACAAGGTGATGCTGTTTCATCGCCAGCGCTTTCGCGAGGACGGCAGCGAAATCCCCGATTTCGTGCTCAATAAGCCGCAGTTCCGTAGCGCCGGCATCCTGGTGACGGGCAATAATTTCGGCGCCGGCTCCTCACGCGAATCCGCAGTTTGGAGCATGCTCGCCAACAATATCCGCGTCATCATTGCCAAGAGCTTTGCCGATATCTATCGCGAGAACTGCCTGCAGAACGGCCTGTTGCCAATCGTGCTGGACGCCGCCGCGGCCGATGCTTTCATCGCGCGTGTGGTCTCGGTCGACGGCACTGCGCCTTTCACCGTCGATCTTGTCGCGCAGCGAATCACGGGACCTGGTGGTTCGGATGTCAGCTTCGAAATCCCCGCGGCGGATCGCACGCGCCTCCTCGAAAGTCTCGACGATATCGGCATGACGATGAAGCACATCGAGGAGATCGTGAGCTTCGAAAAGCAGGCGGCCGTAGCGCAGCCCTGGCTGCAGCAGGCGGTCGACCGCAGGCGTTGAATAACTTCGCTCTAAGCCGCCCGGCACTTCTGGAAAAAGTGAAAAGTCTCCGGCGCCTGCATCCACATCACCTGATAGGTCAGGCCGCCATTCTTGTTGATCCAGGCTTTGATGTCCTCCGGATAGACTTCCAATAATTGCTGGGTAGCAAAAGACATTGTGGCCAGATGGAAGCCAAAAACACCTTTGTCGGTGACGCAGATATTCTTGCGCGGCACATAGCCGAGCAGCACGGTGCAGGCGGAGAGGCAGACGCCCGAGATCCGCACATTCGGATGCTGCAGCGCGAGTTTCTGCCACTTCATCAGATACAGGAAAACAAAACCGCCGCGATCGTTGCTGATGTCGATCGTCTCTGCGCGCACGGCTGACGTGGTCAGGGCAAAAATGATGGCGAGGAGGAAACGCCAAGATCTCACTGCGATTCTCATTACGGCCTCGTTCTCAATCGAGCTTCCCGAAACGGCATAAGGGGCGCGCGAGGCCGCCGAGTGTTCAAACGGCTGCCAGTCACATACAATGCGTCTTGCAATGCGAGGGAATTCCGCCCCATTAGCCATCAAGCATGATCGCCCGCCGGCAATTTAACACGTTACGCGCCGACGACCAAAGCGGTGATCGGTAGCGGGGGCAATTGCGCAGAAGGAGACGCCGCAATGAGCGTACGCAAAAAGCTTCGGGCCCTGATGTCGGGCAAGCGACTCGTTCTCATGCCCGGCGCCTATGACGGCCTGTCGGCCCGCATCATCGAGGCGGAGGGTTTCGAGGCCGTTTGCGCCGGCGGCAATGCCGGCATCGGCTCGATGCTGGCGCAGCCGGATACCGGCCAATCGAATATGCGCGACTATGCGGATCACTATGCGCGGATCTGCGGCGCGGTAAACATCCCGGTCTATGTGGACGCCGATACCGGTTTTGGCGGCGTCAACAATGTGCGGCAAATGATTCGTGCCTTCGAGGCGGCCGGCGCTGCCGGCGTCTTCATCAGCGATCAGGTTTTCCCCAACCGCTGCGGCTATCTGCCGGGCAAGCAGATCATCCCTGTCGAACAGGCGCTGGCCAAACTCAAGGCCGCGCTCGACGCGCGCACCGACCCGGACTTCTTCATCTGCGGCCGCACCGACGCGATGGGCGTCGACGGGCTCAATGCGGCGATCGAACGCAGCCAGCTGTTCATGGAGGCCGGCGTCGACATGGCCAAGCCGATCGGCGTTGACACAATTGCCGACATCAAGCGGGTGATCCGTGAAGTTCCTGGCCCGCATATGGCGACCTTGTCGCAGGCCGCCGGGCGAAAAGAACGCAGCCTCGAGGAATTGGCCGAGGCCGGCGTCGTCGCGGCGACGTTCCCATCGCTTCCGATCTTCGCCGCCGCGCATGCCGTCCGCGACGTGCTGCGCATCCTCAAGCGCGAGAATTCGATGACGCCGGCTTTCGATCAGCTTCTGACGCTGGACGAATACTATGATCTGGTCGGGCTCAAGGGGCAGCTGGAGCGTGAGGAGAGCTACGACAAGGCGGCTGCGGCGCTGGTCCACAAACGGGCCGCTGAGTAACGGGTGCCCCGGTTGTTCACGGGCCGCTTATTTGGAACCGGAAAAGCTGAGACTTAAAGCAGAGTCTTGGGCGAATTTGGCAAGTGGGCGTCAAGTGAGGCCTCATGCGCTGGCGCGGGCGGCTCCACAATGCGGGTCTCAAAGAAGCAGGACCCCAAAAAGAAAGGGGCCGGCACAAGGCCGGCCCTTCCCCCATACAATTGCTGTACAGCAACTTACCCCTTGGTAACAACCGGCGGCGGGGCCTTACCCTTGCCGACTTGAGCGCAGCCGGCGATGCTCAGGAGAGCCAACACCGCGGCTGTTGCTAGAGCGAGCTTTTTCATGAAGAGAACTCCCCCTTGTCATGACAC
>DATAQN010000149.1:0-27056 GCA_036264635.1 Xanthobacteraceae bacterium
ACCCAAGCAGTGATCATGGATCTGATCAACGATCTCGCGAGCAAAATGGGCATGGCGACGATCTTCATCACCCATGACCTCGCGCTTGCCGGACAACGCTCGGCCCGCATCGTCGTCATGCATGCCGGCCACGTGGTCGAGAACGCGCCGACCCAGAGACTGTTCGCGCATCCGCGCCATCCCTATACCGCCGAGCTCATCGCCGCGACACCGGATTCGGCGGCAAGTCTCGACGATCTGGCTGCGATTCCGGGCTCGCTGCCCGATCTGCGCCGCGGCGATCTGCCGCCGTGCCGTTATTCGGAGCGCTGTCCGCGCAAGACCGAGGCCTGCGCGCAGCCATTGCCGCGGTCGGAGCCCGGCGCGATGCATTTCACTGCGTGCTGGAATCCTCTTGCCCCTGTGGCGAGCGCGCCCGTTACCACAGCTCAGGCGGAGAGTGCCGCATGACCGCCCTCCTCGACGTTGCGGAATTCTCAAAGCTGTTTCCGGTGAGCGGCGGCTCCGGTTCATGGACGCGGCTGAAGCAGCGCTTCCATGGCGGCCCGGAAAAGCTTTCCAAAGTGTATGCCGTCGACAATGTCAGCTTTGTCATCGAAAAAGGTGAGACAGTCGGCCTTGTCGGCGAATCCGGGTGCGGGAAATCGACCTTGGTGCGCGCGCTCACGCGCCTGATCGATGCCTCTGACGGCAGCGTCAGGCTGGGCGACCGCGAGCTGACATTGACGCCGGCGCGCGAGTTCGCGCGCGACCCCGATCGCGCCCGTGTCCAGATGGTGTTTCAGGATGCGGGCGAAAGCGTCAATCCGCGCTTCACCGCCTTTGACGCCATCGCCGACCCGTTGCGCCGCCTGCGCAAGCTGCGCGGCAAGACGTTGCGCGAGCGCGTCGAGACCGTGGCTGGCCAATGCGGACTGCCGCTGCAATTGCTGACGCGCTTTCCACATCAGCTGTCTGGCGGCCAGCGCGCCCGCGTCGGCATTGCTCGCGCCATCGCGGTCGAGCCCTATCTTCTGGTGCTCGACGAGCTGACCGCAGCCCTCGACGTTTCGGTGCAGGTCGTGATCCTGCAGCTTCTGCAGCGGCTGAAGAAGGAACTCGGCATGAGCTACCTGTTCGTGTCGCACGACCTTTCGGTGGTCAAGCTGCTGTGTGACCGGGTGCTGGTGATGTATCTTGGCAAGTTCGTCGAATCCGGTCCGGCCATGGACGTGTTCGAACATCCGCTGCATCCCTACACGCAGGCTTTGGTCGCCGCGGTGCCGCGCCTCGGCGAAGACGGCGCCACCCGGCTCCGCCTCACCGGCGAACCGAGGAGCCCGATCGATCCAGATCCAAATGTGTGCCGCTTCTACGGACGCTGTCCGCGCGGGACCGATGCTTGTAAGACTGCGATACCGGAATTACGGCATTTCGGCGAACATCACGTCGCCTGTCATTATGCCGAAGAGTTCTTGCCCAAGCCGGAACCGCAAGCCGCGTCATGAAGCACAAGGCCGCCCGCAAAACCAAGACCGCGCACGTGGCAAAATCCGCGGTGAAAAACGCCCACGGCAAACGCGTCAAGGCGGCCGCGGCAGCCAAGGTTGCGGCCCGTAAACCTAAAGCAAAAAAGCCGGATGTGCCGCCGAAACCGGACGCTCTCGACGCGATAATCACCGGGAGCGCAAAAGCTCTCGGCCTGAGGCTCGATCCCGCTTGGCACGACAGTATCAAGTTCAATCTGCAGCTTGTTTTCCGGCACGCGGCCCTGGTCGACGAATTTCCGCTACCCGACGACGCCGAACCGGCTCCGGTGTTTCATGCTTGATAGACCCGACGAGCCGCTCGGTACAGCGGCAGCGATCGCGGCCGCGGTGACGTCGGGTCGTACGAGCGCAGTGGCCGTGCTTGAGGCGACGCTTGCGCGCATTCGCAAGCTCGATCCGATCCTCAATTCTTTCACCGCAGTGACCGAAGATCGCGCGCGCGGCAGGGCACGAGCGATCGACGACGCCCGGGCGCAAGGGAAAACGCTCGGCCCGCTCGCCGGCGTGCCGTTTGCGGTGAAGAATTTGTTCGACATTGCCGGCCTGCCGACACTTGCCGGCTCCAAGATCAATCGCGACGATCTGCCAGCGAGGCACGATGCTGCGTTGATCGAGCGGCTCGAAGACGCCGGCGCGGTGCTCGTCGGCGCGCTGAATATGGGCGAATATGCCTACGACTTCACCGGTGAGAATTTTCACGACGGCCCCTCGCGTAATCCCCATGACGTCGAGCGCATGTCGGGCGGCTCGTCGGGCGGCTCCGGATCGGCGGTCGGCGGTGCGCTGGTGCCGATTGCGCTCGGCTCCGACACCAACGGCTCGATCCGTGTCCCGTCGTCGCTTTGCGGCATCTTTGGTTTGAAGCCGACCTATGGCCGGCTGTCCCGCGCGCGGACCTTCCCGTTTGTCGCAAGTCTTGATCATCTCGGGCCGCTGGCGCGCACCGCGCGCGATCTCGCTCTCGCTTACGACGCCATGCAAGGTTTCGATGCAGATGACCCGGTTTGTGTCGATCGCCCAGTTGAGCCAGTCGGACCTTTATTGGAGCAAGGTGCCAACGGCCTGCGCGTCGCGGTCGCCAGCGGCTATTTCAAATGCAAGAGCGGTGAAGTTTGCTACGCGATCGATCGTATCGCTTCCGCGCTCGGCGCCAATTGCGACATCGAGCTGCCGCAGCCCGAGCGCGCCCGCTCGGCGGCCTTCATCATCACCGCAACCGAGGGCGCGAGCCTGCATCTCCATCGCTTGCGCACGCGCGCAAAGGATTACGACCCGGCGGTACGCGACCGGCTTCTTGCCGGCGCACTGGCGCCAGCCTCGCTGGTGGTGAAAGCGCAAAAATTTCGTCGCTGGTATCGCGATGAAGTCGTCAAGCTGTTCAACGAAGTCGACGCGATCCTGGCACCGGCGACGCCCTGCACTGCACCGCTGATCGGCCAAAAGAGTTTCATGTTCGGCGCTGCCGAACTGCCGGTACGCGCCAATCTCGGCCTTTACACGCAGCCTATCTCCTTCATCGGCCTGCCGGTCGTTGCGGTGCCCGTCGTGCTCGAGCCGCTTCCGATCGCAGTTCAGATCATCGCTGCGCCCTGGCGCGAGGATGTGGCCTTGCGGCTCGCGCACGCGCTTGAAGTCAAAGGTGTTGCCACCGCAATGCCGCCGCCGCACTGATCAACTGCCGAGGACACGATGGAGATCGACTTACCGGACGTCGTAGCGGAGGTGAAAGCCGCGTTCGAGCGCTACGAGGAGGCGCTGGTGTCGAACGACGTCGCCGCACTCGACGCGCTGTTTCATGACGATCCGCGCACTATCCGTTACGGCGGCGGCGAGAATCTCTACGGCCATGGCGAGATCAAAGCGTTCCGCGCCGCACGCTCCGCGGACGGCTTGGCGCGCAAACTGTCACGAACCGTGATCAGCACTTATGGGCGCGATTGCGCCGTCGCCTCGACCTTGTTTCACCGCGCCGGAAGCCCAGGCAAAGTCGGCCGGCAGATGCAGACTTGGGTGCGCTTTCCACAAGGCTGGCGCGTCGTCGCCGCCCACGTCAGTGTCATCGACGAGCAAACTTAGCGGCCGGCTTCGGCCGCGACAAATTTCCGCCAGCCGCCAAAGCTTGAAATGTCGCGCGCGCCTTTGACGGCTTCCGCCTCGACCAGAAATCCTTTGACCGCTTCGCCGTTGGCAAGAACGAGCGTGCCGATCGATAGCGGCGATGGGATGTTGGCGACAAAACGGCCAAAAGCGGCCTCAGGCAACGCCCAGATCTCAATCTCGATTGCCGTTCCCTCGCCGTCCTTGACACGCAGCAGGCCGGGCTTTGGCGGCATCGTGTCCGACAGCGCAAATAGCCGGTAATGCGGCGCGGTCCTCGTGTTCTCGAGCAGGCGTCCGCCGACGCGTCGGAGTTCGCCGTTGAGAGGCATGCCGGAAAGATGCGCTCCCACCACGGCAATCGCGATCTCGCCCGCCACTGTGACAGATGCCAATTCCGCCGGCGGCGGCTGCGAAGCCTTCAGCGCACCGAGCGGCAGGCCAGTCGCATAATGATATTGCCGACCGATCGAGGCGAGCATCGCGTCTGCACCCCCTGGCGCTAACAACGTGACGCCAAAAGGAGCGCCGTCGGCGCTGATCGAGGAGGGAATCGATAGGCCGCACAGATCGAGGAAATTGACGAAATTGGTGTAGGTGCCAAGTCTACTGTTGAGCGCGATCGGCTCGGCGGCGATTTCGTCAAGACTATAGATCGTCGGCGCGGTCGGCAACGCAAGCGCATCGATGGTCTTGAACACGTCATCGCGAACGCGGCGATATTCTTCAAGCTTGTACAGGGCGGCAAACAAGTCGGCGGCGGTTGCGTTTGCGCCAGCGCCGATGATCTGCCGCGTCACTGGAAGGATCGACTCCGGCGATTTGGCAAGCAGCTCCTTGGCGGTGAGATAGCGCTCCGCCACCCACGGCCCCTCGTAAAGAAGTCGTGCGGTTGCATAAAGCGCCGCAAAGTCGACTTCGACAATGGTCGCACCGAGATCGGCAAAGCGCCTCAGCGCCGCATCGTAGGCGGCAGCCGCGATCTTATCGCCATAGAACAAGCGCTGATCGGGAAGCGGAATGCCGAGCCTCACGGCCTGTGGCATGGGTCCCACGCCGTGGACAGGACGTGTGCGCGAGAAAGGATCGTCAGCGTCGGGTCCCGCGATGACATTCAGTGCCGCAACCGCATCGTCAACCGTGAACGCGAAAACCGAGACGCAGTCGAGCGTACGGCATGCAGGGACGACACCGCTGGTCGAGACGAGACCAAGACTCGGCTTTAGTCCGACAATGTTGTTGAACATCGCCGGCACCCGGCCCGAACCCGCCGTATCAGTGCCGAGTGCCAGCGGCACGATGCCGGCGCTCACCGCAACGGCGGAGCCGGAGCTCGATCCGCCCGGGATAAGCTTTGGGTCGAGCGGGTTGCGCGGGACGCCGTAAGGCGAGCGCACGCCGACGAGGCCCGTTGCGAATTGGTCGAGATTGGTCTTGCCGATGATGAGCGCGCCGGCGGCACGTAGTTTTGCGACCGCGGTCGAGTCCTTTAACGGCTGGTAGAGGAAATCCGGACAAGCCGCCGTGGTCGGCATGCCGCCGACATCGATATTGTCCTTGACCGCGACCGGGATGCCGTAGAGCGGAAGGGAGGCACCGCCGCCGCGCATCAGCGCTTCGGCTTCGGCAAGAACGTTGTCCTCTGCGCGCAAAGAGATGAAAATGGCTGGATCACAACGCTCGCGCAGACGGGCATAGCTGCGCGCGACGATAGCAGCAGGTGTCAAAGCGCCGCCGCGATAGGCAGCGAGAATTTCGGCGACTGTTTCCGTCACGTCAGGCCTTCACGTCTACGCAGCGATGCGCGGGCCCGGCGACCGCGAGTAACGACAATCCCAGAGAAATTTCTAAAGGGACTTCGCGCAGTCCGCAATGCCTCCTTGCGTCGTCAGAAAGGAGTTGACGGCGTAATACAAGAGAAACAGGCTAACCACCGGCCACACCTTCCCCAGCCGTCCCGGTGTCATAGCGCTTCTCGGCTTATCATCGTGCTGTTCTCAGTATCGGTTCGCGGCGCATCGTTCAGGCAGAACGCAAAGAACTCACTCTGTCTCTTCCGGCTGCCTGAGTTAACGCGCGATTCACAATTCAGCCGTATCGTCACAGTGATGCATTCTTTGAAGTACGAAAAGGTCCCGGGGCAACTCGGGGCTTTTTGTTTTCAGAGAATAGGGAGAGGTGGCTGAGTGGCTTAAGGCAACCGCGCAATGCGGTCATGCGGCGCAAGCCGCATCGGGGGTTCGAATCCCTTCCCTCTCCGCCACTATCATTTCGCCGACCAAACACCGAGATCCGGCAGCCGGATAACCCATTTCACGCAGTCGTGCATTGAACCAGCCGGCATCGCCTGTACACTAACGATCATTGGGCCGCACCAAGCGAGTCCCCCCATCCCCCGACACCCACTCGCCCGGCGCAGAAGCCCAAAGGTTGAATCCCATCGACTCAACGCTCTGATGCTGACTGCGTCGGAGTGTTTTTTTGTGGCAAGTGAATTACCGGCAGTGGATTTCCGTTGATCGCGTCCCAGGCGAGAGCGCTGCAATCATCGACGGAGCCCCCGGCTGACATGAAGCGTTTCCGACCTAGTGATCGGAAGCTGCCCCCCGCAGCCGCCGCCGCCAAGCTGGTTTGTGTGAAGCGTGGGCAAGTGGCTTGTCGGCGCGCGTCGTGCTCGTGATTTGTTTGATGTTCCGATTTTTACCGACAGCCCGAGCCGAACGACGACCAGCTTTTGATGATCCAGGCCGTGGAATTTTCGGACGGATTAACCAAGGCACTCCCGTTAAAGGGCACAGCAACACTCGTATCTCTGCCGGTACGCAAGGCCACCACCAGGACCCGGCAGCCGTTCATGCCCGATTGACCTGCGCCGAAATTGTTCCATTCGAATGTCGTCTCGGCGGCGCTGGAAGCGAACTGATCGGATGGCTCTCCGAAACGACTTGTGACCGCCGTCACGGGTTGGCCGACGTAAGGGTCAAGCAAACTCGCCACCTGCGGGGCGTGCATTGATGAACAGCCGGCGACTGCGAAGCAAGCGAGTAGCAATCTCAGGAAACGCACAAGACACCCCTTCCCTACGGCTCGGTGCAATTCGCGACATCGGTCTCTTCTGCTGGCGTCAAAATGTGATCCTTTTGCGCCACAAGCCGCTCGGCGATTTCGGCACAAGTTCTGCCCGTCAGGAGCGGCTGATCGATCGGCCCGGTGGACCACCCCACGGCGAGAATCGCTGCGACAATAGCAGCCAACGCGAAAATCTCCTTTAGAAGCTCCCACATCGCTGAATCAGACAAACCATAGCACGGGGCAAATGGCTGCCGGCCCGGCACTTATATAGTCCCGCTCCGATCCACATCGCATTTTTATGCCCCAACAAATATCTTTGGCTACAACTCGACGTGAGTGTGTGCCATGCGCCGCGGTGTACTAAGCGACAAGGGCGACGATGCGGAGTTGAAGTCCCCGGAGGACGCAGCGGACCGGTTTGGCATCCGCGCCGCACTTGTGGTGACCTGCATCGGCTTCTTGTTTGCCGCAATATGGCTGGTGGGCGCTCCAAGTTTTCGGAAATGCGGCGCGTTCGAAAATGTGAAAGATCGTATTGCGTGTTATGAAGACCTGCGAACCGCGCTTTTGACGCCTCCGGCCAAGTGAGTCAGCAAGTGAGTCAGCCCGAGACGCCGGAGCGGGCTCTGTTATCCCGCCCCGTTTGCTGGTGATTCAACCAAAGTTGCGGCTTGGGTCAACCCTGAGTAGCACGGGTGCTGTCCAGACCGGCCCGGCGGGTCCGCGAGCATTAATCAATACCTCAGTCCGGCGTCGTGATCTGGCTGCAAAGCCGATAGGCTTTGTACCGGTTGAGCCAGGTCGTGCGTGCCCAGGTCGCGGCGCGGCCATCTCCTGGCGCAATGATAGGCAACGGCTGTGGCAGCGCTTTGCCGGATTTGTGCGAACCGCGCCGATTGCCCATGATGAAGGCCGGGATGGCCGTGCGAACGGCCGTTGCGGAAACAGGCAGAGCGGGCGTCGCAAACACCATGAGCGTATCCAACGGCTTTTCGAGTTCAGGCCTGATCGATTTTTGGCGTGAGAGCACGGAGGCTGCTCTCGATCTTTCGAAAAATCTCACTTCGGCGCAGTCGCCGGGCGAGTTCTTGAGCGTCTGGACGAAGTTTGCCGAAGGGCAATACGCGGCGGCCGAGAAATACACCTGTCAGCTCACGGGTCAGACGGTGACAGTGATGACAAAGCGTCAAGGCAAAGCGGGACCGGCTAGTGCCGTCAAAGATGCGGGCGCAGAGGAATCAGAAAACGCCGCGATGCTCTCCGACCTTGCGGACCAGGTCGACGCGCTGAGCGCACAGGTCACGGTGCTAGCGGAGAAGCTGGCGACGGTCGAGGGCCAGCCGTTGAAAGTCAAATTCTCATTCGGCGAGCCGCCGCATACCGGCTGGACGCCATCCAAGGTGGTGGTGCTGGGAAATGACGCCAATGGCAATCTCGTCGAGCTTCCTTCGACGATCGAGGAAGGCGGATTCCGCTACACCGGCGTGCCAAGCTTCTGGATCGCGATCGGCTGAGTTTCGCCGTGCGCGTTTGGTCTCCACTCGTTTATGAGCGTGGAGCGCTGTCACCCAAGGCGCTGAGCAGCGGCTCGAGCTGTTGCTCGTATACGCGCCAGCGGTCGATGGCATTGCGATAGATCGGCTTGCGCACCTGGGTCGCGCTCGCAGTGCGGATCGCGCGCTCCGTCGTGTGGAAAGACAAGCAACGCTCGTCCCAAGGCAAGCCGCAATAAGCGATGATGCGCCGCGCCTGCCCTTCCAGATCGCCAACGACGTCTTCATAACGGACGTCGAGGAAGCTTGCCGTCGGCAGAACACGGCGCCAATGCGCCATCAGCCGGTCGTAGTGCTGATAATAGCGGCCGAGCTCAGCAAGATCGTAAGTGTGGTTCTGCTCGGCCGAAAATAATTTGGAGAAGCACGACACACAGGTATCAACCGGATCGCGCATGCTGTGAATGATCTTGGCGTTCGGCAGCGCGAGGTGAATGAGGCCGATGAAATAATAGTTCGAAGGCATCTTATCGGTGATGCGCTCTGCGCGCGCGGCTTCGCCGCCCCGTGCCCCAAGCTCACGCAGCGCAGTCACATAACGCGAGCCGATCTGCTGCAGCGCGGCTTGATCGAGCGCGGGGACGAATTGGGGATAGGACAGCGTTGCGCCGTCGGGGCCGCGCACGGTGAGAATAACGTCATTGAAGGTCTGCAATTCGCCCGCGCCATGCACCATCGGATGGCTGGCGATGATCTGCTCGATCAAGGTCGTGCCGGAACGCGGCATGCCGACGATGAAAATCGGCACCGGCGACCGATCGCCGCCGCCGGCTTTTGTTTTGATCAGGTCTGCGGTGAAAACACGCTCGATGTCATCGAACAACGCAAAGGTCGCCGTCTCGTCATAGGCGAGCGTTGAGCGCTTGGTGGCATTTCCGGCGTGCCAATGCCGGAACGAGCGCGGATAATCGTTCAGGTCAGCATAGGCCTTGCCGAGCGCGAAATCGAGCTGCATGCGATCGGTCTTCGACAGGCCCTCGCTCCTTGCCGCAAGTGTCTCCATGGCAGCAAGATGCGGATCGCCGGCCGTGAATTTCTTGGAGTCGGCGAGATTGACGTAGACACCGGCGACGCTGGGATCGAGCCGCAGCGCTTCGAGATAGGCGTCCTCGGCCTCGCGCAACTGGCCCAGTTCCTTGAGCACATTGCCCATATTGTTATAGGCATCGGCGAGATCGGGTTTCAACGCTAGCGCCCGGCGATAATTGGCGAGCGCCTCGTCGAGGTCGCCGCGCTCAAATGCTATCCGTCCGAGCAAATTGACAGTGTCGTGATTGCTCGGATTGAGCGCGAGCGCGCGGCCGGCGGCTTGCGCGGCTTCATCCGCCTTCTTTTGATCGAGCAGGACGGTGCCATAGTGCAGATGGATCTTATCGCTGTTCTGCTCGATGACGAGCGCACGGCGCAGCAGATCGGCGGCTTCGTCGAGCCGATCCAGGTCTTTGACGGCGAGCGCCAGATTGTCGAGCGTATCGGGATTATTGGGACCGAGCTCGAGCGCCTTGCGATAGACAGTCTCGGCTTCTTCGGAACGCTTGAGCTCGCGCAGACAGGTGCCGAGATTGTTCCAGGCATCGGCAAATTCCGGCTGCAATTCGATGGCGCGGCGATAGGACGGCTCGGCCTCGGCGAAGCGCTTCAAGCGCTGCAGGGCATTGCCGCGGTTGCTGTGCGCCTGCGCGAAATGGTCCTGCAGCGCGATGGCGCGCTCATAGAGCGACAGCGCTTCCTCGAACTGGCCTTGATCGAACAGCGCAATGCCAAGATTGCTGTGGGCGCCGGCATTGTTCGGATCAAGCGCAATGGCGCGGCGGCTCGCTGCAATCGCTTCGTCGGTGCGCCCGGCGAGCCGGCACATTTCGCCGAGATTGGCGTGATAGAGCGAAACATTGGGATTAATCGCGATGGCGCGCCGCACATGCGCGATGGCATCGGACAATTTGCCGGACTGATGCGCGATGATGCCGAGCATATGCGCGGCTTCGGCATTGTCGGGCTCGGCGTCGATGGCACGGCGCGTGAGCTCATCCGCGTCAGCCAAAAATCCATGACGACGCTTTTGTTCGGCGACGATCAATGCCTGTCCCGGCGACACTGCCTGTGCCGGAGTGGCGATTGCTGCCGCAGCTTGCGCCGCTTCCGCCGCCATGATCGCCGCAGCTTGCGCGGCGCGGCGCTCACTCTCGGCCTTGAACGGCGTGAGCCGCGCGGCGTCGCCTTGGACGACAGCCGCAAGCTCCTTGGCGATCTGCACCACGATGTCGGCCCAGTCCTCGCCGCGTTTCTGGCGGAACAGGCGCATGGTCGGATACCAAGGGTTATCCTCGCGATAGAGCATCCAGCGCCAATCGGTCACCCAGGGCAGCAGCACCCAGACCGGCTTGCCCAGTGCGCCGACAAGATGCGCCACCGAGGTATCGACGGTGATGACGAGATCGAGCGCGCTGACGGCGCCTGCGGTGTCGGTGAAATCGTCAAACTGCGCGCCCAGATTCTCGATCGCCGCTTTGCCTTTGAGCTTTTTCAGATCGGCGGTTCGCGGCCCATATTGCAGGCTCACAAATGACGCACCGCGCACATCGAACAGCGGGCCCAGCGTTTTCAGATCGAGCGAGCGGCGGGTGTCATTGACATGCTCGGGATTGCCGGCCCAGACCAGGCCGACCTTGGCGCCTTTCATATTGGCAAGCCGTGTCTGCCAGCGCTGCGCAGCGTCCGCGGGCACGCGAAGATAAGGTACTTCAGCCGGAATGGATTCGAGCCGCGTCCTGAACATCCGCGGCAGGCTCAACAGCACCGTGTCGGATTGGTAAGGCGCCGCATCGCCGCGATCGCCGAGCACGGTTATGCCCGGCAGGCTCTCGCGCAACAGCGTCACAAGCTGCTGATGCACACGCAAGGTGACCCGCCCGGCGCGCTGCGCAAGCAGCGGAATGTATCGTGCGAATTGCACTGTGTCGCCGAAGCCCTGCTCGGCCTGCACGTAGATGTGTTTGCCGGCTAGGCTTTCGCCGGCCCAGGGAATTTCCGGAAAGCGCGGCCCCTTGCGCTCGGTCGAGCGCAGCCGCCATTCATATTCGTCAAACCCCTCACCGAACTCGCCGCGCATCAGCAGAAGAATTCCTAGGCCCGAATGCGCATTGGCATGATGCGGCGCAAGCGCGATCGCGCGGCGCAACGCGGCGATCCCTTCGTCGAAGCTGCCGCTGTGATGCAGCGTCGTGCCGAGATTGGCCCAGCCATCGGCATAGTCGGGCTTGAGCGCGATGGCGCGGCGATAGGCGGCGATCGCTTCATCGAACTTGCGCACCGCGTGGAGCGCATTGCCGAGATTGCTGTGGGCCTCGGCGAAATTCGGCGCGGCGGCGATCGCCTTGCGTTGCGCGCGCGCCGCCTCTTCGTAGTCTTTCAATTCGTAGAGCGCGACGCCGAGATTACTCAGCGCGGCCGGCATGCGCGGCTCGATTTCAAGAGCGCGACGCGCCTCCTCCACAGCGAGCTTCGGCCGGCCGCCAAGACGCTGCATCTCGCCAAGATTGGCATGAAACAGCGCGACCTGTGGCGCAAGCTTGACCGCGCGCTGCACGTGCTCGATGGCTTCGCCGAGTTTACCGTTCTGATGCGCGATGACGCCGAGCAGATGCTCCGCCTCCGGCATATTCGGCTGCGCCTCGATGATCTGCCGGCACACCGCCTCGGCTTCCATGAGCCGACCCTCGTTGCGGCAGCGGTCGGCATATTGCATTGCCTCGCCGAGCGGCATGAAGGTCGCCTGTGGCTGCCCGCCCAATTGATTCATGGTGCTTCGATACCTGGAAAAAGCTGAAGGACAAAGCTGGGTTGTAGCGGGCTCGGGAACGCTCCCTCTCGGCCGAACCCCCGCGCGAAAAATCAGACTCATTTCGTAGGCATCCACAACCCACTTATGTGGCCTTTTTGCAACGCTGGCACGAAAGGTGCCGGCCGGAATTTCTGACTTCGCCCGGACAGCCTGGAAGCAAGTTATGCTGCCCCTGTGAATCTCCGGCCGCTGGAATGGCCCGAAATTTCACAGTGCGTGGCGGGGGCATGTTGAGTTCATTGAAATACGGAATGACCGGGACGTTCGCGCAGCGGCCGAGGCCCCGCTCCGTCTTGCGCATTGAAGCCGCCGAAAGGCCGGCACAGCCGGCGTCCATAAAATACGCAAGGCGCAGGCTGCTTGCGACCGCTTCGGCGCTGACGATTCTCAGCACAACCGCCTTCTTCAGCATGGCCGTGCCGCAGCCGGCGGCAGCCTGCACGATCGACGTGACCGGGTCGAGCGGCGCCATCGGCAATGCCGCTAGCATCGACTGCATCACTATTCACGGCGCGACTGTCAATGGAAACGTCAACAATACCGGCACGTTGAATTTGATCAGCACCGGCGTCGCCATCAGCGGCAGCACCATCCATGGCGCTGTGAACGACACCGGCGCGATCCTTGGCGGCATCCGAGTGAGCGGCGACAGCACGATCAGGGCGATCAATACCGCCGTCAGGGTTGTGTCGACCTCGACTTTCGGCGGCGGCATCAATAATTCGGGCACGATATCATCGAGCAACGCCAACGGCATCGAACTCGAGAGCATTTCGACCTTCAGCGGCGGCATCACCAATTCGGGCGCGATCAGCGCTCAAGCCTTCGGTCTTGCCGTCGTTGCCTCCGGAACCGTGTCCGGCGGCATCACCAATTCCGGCACGATCTCCAGCGCACACGGATTCGGTATCTTTGTAAGCACCGTCGCACAGTTCGGCGCCAACGCGGCGGGCGGCATCACCAACAGCGGCACGATCGCCGGGCACACGACGGCCATCTACATTGACTTGGTTTCGACCTTCGCCGGCGGCATCACCAATAGCGGCGTGGTGTCGGCGCCTGTCGGAATCGTCGTCAGCGGTTCCGGCGGCGGCGGCTCTATCGTCACCTCGCTGTTTTCTGGAGCCATCAGCAATTCCGGCACCATTGCCGCCGTGCATGCCGGCATCGTCGTGACCGGTGTTGGCCAATTCGGCGATAGCGCGGGCGGCGGCATCACCAACAGCGGCTCGATCACCGTGGGCCGATCGGGCGAGGCCATTGTTGTTGGCAACGTCTCGAACTTTACCGGCGGCATCAGCAACAGCGGTATGATCACGGTCGGCCGATCGGGAGTCGGCATCGACACCGCGAGCATATCGACGTTCAGCGGCGGCATCACCAATTCCGGCACCATCAAAGTTGGCGCATCGGGGGCTGGCGTCGTCGTCGACGCCGTGTCTTTCTTCGGCAATGTGTCGAATTCAGGCACGATCACCGGCGCGCACACCGGAATCTTCATTTGCGGCTGCGTCACGTTCCAAGGCGGCGCGATCGTCAATACCGGTACGATCGCAGGTGTTCTCGGCATCCTCACCGAACCGGGTTCGGGCCCAGTCAGCGTTTTCGATTCCGGCACGATCATCGGCACCGGCGGTAAAGCCGTGGATCTGTCTGGCGGCTCGGTCGGCAGCACGTTCACGCTTGGCGCCGGCTACAACATCACTGGCCTGGTGCTCGGCCAAAACGGCGACACGCTTCAACTTGGCGGCACCGGTACGGCTTCATTCGATCTGTCGAATGTCATCGACACCATTGCCAGCGGTTCGAGCGGTCATCTGCCGCAATACCAAGGCTTCGACATCTTCAATGTAGTGAGCGGCACCTGGACCACAACCGGCACGTTTTCGGGAACGGAGGCCTGGAACGTCAATGGCGGCACGCTCGCCGGCACCGGCACATTCGCCGACGTCAACGTCAATAGCGGCGGCACGCTCGAGCCCGGCCTGATCGGTACGCCCGGGACATTCATGACGGTGAACGGCAATCTCGCCCTCCAGTCGGGCGCGCTCTATCTGGTGAACCTCAATTCGACTACGGCCTCGCGCGTCAATGTGGCGGGCACCGCGTCGCTCGCCGGCACCGTGACCGCGGCGGTCACGGGCAGCACCAGCAATCAGCCCTATGACATTCTTCACGCGGGCAATGTCACGGGCACGTTCAGCGGCTTCAGCGGCCTCAACAACTATGCCGGCACGCTGACCTACACGCCGACCGATGTGTTCCTGAACCTCACCGCCAATCTCGGCGGCGGCATGGCGCGGAACTCCAATCAGCGCAACGTCGCGACGACGATCAACAATTTCTTCAACGCGGGCGGCACGCTGCCGGCCGGCTTCTCCTCGCTGTTCGGCCTCACCGGCGGCGGTCTCGGCAATGCGTTGACGCAAGTGTCGGGCGAAGCTGCGACCGACGCCGACAAGGGCGCGTTCCAGTTGATGAATGACTTTCTCAATCTCATGCTCGATCCGACGGCGGGCGGCGGCGGCAATGTCAGCGGCGGAGCGAATGGCTTTGCGCCGGAGCAAGACGCGACCTTGCCGCCCGACATCGCGGAAGCTTATGCCGGCGTGCTCAAGGCGCAGCCGGCCAAACAAACATTCGACCAGCGCTGGACCGCCTGGGGCTCTGGCTTCGGCGGCACGAGCTTCACCAACGGCAATGCCGCGATCGGTTCGAACAACGTGAAGGCGAGCGATTACGGTTTTGCCGCCGGCATGGAATATCATCTGACGCCGGACACGGTATATGGCTTCGCGCTGGCCGGTGGCGGCACCAATTGGAATTTAGCGCAAGGACTCGGCAGCGGTCGCAGCGATGCGTTCCAGGCCGGCGTCTATGGCAAGACGCATTGGGGGCCGGCCTATGTCTCGGCCGCCCTCGCCTTCGCCAATCACTGGTTCACCACCGACCGCATCGCGCAAAGCGATCAGCTTCGCGCTTCGTTCACCGGTCAGAGCTACGCCGCGCGGCTCGAAGGCGGCTATCGCTATGCGCTGCCTATCACCGGCGCGATCGTCGGCGTCACGCCTTACGCGGCTGTGCAGGCGCAGGACTTCCACACGCCGAGCTATAGCGAAACCGATATTACCGGCGGCGGCTTTGGTCTTAGCTACGCGTCAATGAATGCGACCGACACCAGAAGCGAGCTCGGCGCGCGCTTCGACAATCTGCAGATCGTCGACAGCATGCCGCTGGTGCTGCGCGGCCGCCTCGCCTGGGCGCACGACTGGTTCACCAACGCCGCAGCACTGAATGCCGTCTTTCAGACGCTGCCCGGGTCGAGCTTTACCGTGGACGGCGCTGCGCCGCCAAAAAATTCGGCGCTGACCACCGCCGCCGCAGAGCTGCACATCACATCGAATTGGACCGCGATCGCCAAGTTCGACGGCGAGTTCGGCTCCGGGTCACAGACTTACGGCGGCACAGGCACCCTGCGCTATTCTTGGTGAAGGTGACGCCGCCGCGGATGTGTGGGTCCAATGCCGAAGTTGGCCCAATGGGCCGAAAAGCCGCCGTCCGGCGTGCCCCGATCGACACCCCGATCAGTCCTCCCCCTTCGGTCGCATTTCACAGCGAAAATACAGCCTGGAGCCCGGATGACAGCGGGCCGGATGGCGCCGTTGCGGCCTGCGACCCTCGACGGCGCACTTAGGCGAAGGAACCCTTCATTTACCTCCATCAATCTTCTCACCATCCGCAAACGAATCGCTCATCTTATGGCGTTAAGAAGCGCAGCCGGGGTGCTCGGCAACGATCGCGAAAGGCATGAACGTGAAAGCCGACTTCCAGGCGGGCGTGCCGATTTCCAGCTTTGCCATCGATCTGCCGACCCTTTGCGTGGTGGCCTTCTTCATCACGGTGGTCGCCGGCCTCTTGCTTCTGTTCTCCTGGTTGCAGAACCGCCGTGAGCCCTCCCTGGCCTTGTGGGGCCTCGGCTATCTGCTCGGCGCGGTTGCCCCGGCCTTTCTGGCGCTGCGCGGCTTCATCCCTATCGCCTGGTCGATGATGGGCGCGGGCACTTTCATGTGCAGCGCTTACGGCTTGGTGTGGACCGGTTCGCGGGTATTCGAGGGTCGCCCCGCCCGCCTGCCGCTCGCCCTTGCCGGCGGTGCGGTGTGGCTTGTCTGCTGTCAATTCGAAGGCTTTCGCGCCTCCGAGCAGGCGCGCATCTTTTTGGCAACGATCATCCCCGCGACCTATACGCTGCTTTGCGCGTATGAGGTGTGGAACGCGCGCGACCGCGAATTGATTTCGCGCTGGCCGACGCTGGCGCTGATGCTGCTGCATGCCGGCTTCTTGCTGGCGCGCATCCCGCTGCTGCCGCAGGTGACCTTTCCACTGCCCGCAGAAGGACCGCATCAGGGCGTGCTCCTGGTCGTTGTTCTTGAAGCGCTATTCGTCGTGTTTTGCCTGGCTTTCCTCCGTGTCAACATGTCGAAGGAGCGCGCCGAACTCGAACAGCGCAAGGCCGCGATGACCGATTGGCTCACCGGCACCGCCAACCGCCGCGCCTTTTTTGAGCATGGCGAAACGCTGCTGAAGCGGCGCGCCGCCGAGCGCAGCTCTACCGCACTGGTGCTGTTCGACATCGATCGCTTCAAGGAAGTCAACGATACCGCGGGTCATCATGCGGGCGATGCCGTACTCAAGGCCTTCGCGGGCCTTGTCGCCTCTTCGATGCGCAACGGCGATCTGTTCGGCCGGCTCGGCGGCGAAGAATTCGCCTGTTTATTGCCCAAGACATCCATGGCCGAAGCGCTGCAGCGCTCCGAGCATATCCGCGCCACTTTCGCGGCGAAGCGCTTTTCCTATCTTGACGGCAATGTCACGGTCAGCGTCGGTATCGCCATGATGTCGGGCGAAAGAGCGGGCGAAGCCGACGGAGAATTGGAGACTCTTCTAGCGACCGCGGATCGCGCGCTCTATCGCGCCAAAGCCGAAGGCCGCAATCGCGTGGCGCCGACGCCGCTGACGCTGGTCGACGCGAGCCGCGACGCGGCGCGCCGGCAGGCCCACAGCATCGCCTGACGCCGTTGTTCCTCATACCCCGTTGGCCTGATTATTTGTATCCGAGCCGCGCCGGCCTGAACCGACCGCCGACCTGCCCTCGTTCGCACTGCAGCAACTAATTTCCTTGTCACAGTCATCATCTAAAACGATACTGAGAACCACGCCCTAAAAAAACGATCGCAGAACGTCGGGCGGATTCACAAAATATTGCGTTGGGGGGGCGCTATGCCGGATCCCCGCGGCCGCGTGCTGTCTTGGATGATGGCACTTCCGTCCTGCCCGAAATGCGGGAATCGGATGTCATTGGTGCTCATCCTTTTCCGCGATAACAACACGGACGAGCGAACTTACGAATGTGAGCGCTGCGGGCACGAAGCGTTCGAGGTGATTTATTCCAAAGAGATCAAAGAGGCGAGCTAGCTGCTGTTGCGGCCCTCGCTCATCCGCATCCGCGGAATGCGGCCTATCGACTGCATTATGCGAGCTACGCTAGACCTGAGTTGGCGTCCGCCTCGTTCCAACGAGGTCACGCCGCATCATCGAGGCCGATATCCACGGCCGGGGCGGCCTGAGTGATCTTGCTCGTGGAAATGAAATCGACACCGGTTTCGGCAATGCCACGGATCGTGTCAAAGCGGACGCCGCCGGACGCTTCGATCGGAATGCGGCCATCGACCAATCTTACCGCTTCGCGCATGTCGGCAAGCGACATGTTGTCGAGCATGATGACGTCAGCCCTGACGGCCAGCGCCTCTCGCACCTGATCGAGCCGGTCGCACTCGACCTCGATCTTGGTCAGAAGCGGGGCGCCAGCGCGGGCACGCGCAACCGCCGCCGTGATGCTGCCGCTGATCGCGATATGGTTGTCCTTGATCATGATGCCGCCGTCGAGACCGAGACGATGGCTCGAGCCGCCGCCGCAGACGACCGCGTGCTTTTCCAGCATGCGCAAACCGGGCGTGGTCTTGCGTGTATCGATCAGCTTGGCGCGGGTGCCGGCGATCACCTCCACGTAACGCGCGGTCTCCGTTGCGATGCCGGACAGGTGCTGGACGATGTTGAGCGCCGCGCGCTCCGCGGTCAGCAGGCTGCGTGCGGGACCAGACACTCTGAGCAAGACGGTTTTCGGAGCCGCGCGATCGCCGTCGGCGACCTTTATCGCGACCTCGATCGCGGGATCGTAATGTTTGAACACGGCGCCAGCGACTTCAACGCCAGCCACGATCATCGCCTGCCGCGCATTCATATCGAATGTCGCGCGCGCGTCCGCATCGATCATGGTTTGGCTGGTCAGATCGCCCGAGCCGATGTCCTCGGCAAGCCACAGGTCGATAAGACGGCTCACCATATAGCGGTCGATCATGACCGAAGCCTCCGGATGCGCTGCAATGAGCGCTGAGACATTCTCGTCGATGCAGTCTCAGGGAAGACTGCCGTAAATTCATTTGTATACAAATGATATGACCCGTGATCTGCCATGTCAATCGCATGGCAGAACGCGTCTAAACAAAACAAGCCGCGGCCGAAGCGGCGGCTCTAGCGAGCGGCCTGATGCTCTCCCTAAGGGAGGCGCTCCTACTGAGCTAACGGCGGCCGCCCATCGGCGCGGCGCCAAATGTCATAGCCGGCCGGTAGGGGACGGCTGACACACCGAAATTCTGGCCGTACTGCTGCTTCACCGCAGACATGTTGACGGTGCCGACCTTGAGATCGCTCGACTTAGCGTCGATCGGCGGCCCCGGATTGGTCGGATTGACGGCGTTCACCTGGCTCTGCAGCCGTTGGTTCAGACAAGCGAAGGACTGGTCCGATCCGGTTTGCGGCGTGCCGCACTGACTATTTCCATTTCCTTCCGGCGCCGGCCCGCTCGTCCCCTGGTGGCCGCCGATCGTGATCTGCGGCAGCGGGACTGCTTGGTTTTGAGCTTTGTCTTGAGTTTTAGTGTTTTGGGCCATTGCCGCCGACGCGGCGGTGATGGCAGTGACCGCAACTATCGCGAGACCGAATGTGCGCATGACATGAACCTGCAATTTCCAATAGGGCGCGTGTAGCGCGTACCTCGTATATAGTCGTGCTCCGCCGAATGCGCTTACCTGCTAAGGCCTAACACCCTCAGCGTCGCAGCGAAATTATATCATAGCAACCGGAACTTGCACCAAACCCAACCGCAAAAAATAAAATTGTCATTGTCAAAACGTCACCACGGCGGGGCGATATCCGTCTTTTTTGCCGACCCACCCTCCCCGATTACCGACCGGCATGCTCGGGAGCGATTTAACGGGATCAATATGTGGAATCTCTGTGACGGGCACGCGCATGCGATTCGGGAATGGCAGACGACGCATGCAGAGCGGCGGAGGCGGCGTGTAGTGGCGCCGACCAGTCATCGAGTCACGCCGACTTCCGCATCCGGATTTCGATACGCCGCCGTTCGGGCACATCAGTCTGGCCTTCCCAGTGGGTCAGCCGGCCATCGGTGCCGATGAGTTGCGCGGCCGACAGCGGCAGGATGCGAAAATTGCGCAGCCGCGGATCGGCGGACAATAGCTCGACCACCGCGAGCGCACGCGCCAGCCCGAGCCCCGCATTGTCGGCCCATTGCAGCGCGCCGACGCTGCTGTCGCCCGCCGTCACCTGGGATAACTTGCGATCCAGATTTGACAGATGACCGGAGACCGGTTGCTCGTCGGTATGGCCGACCACCTCGATCACATCGACATCGAAGGTCTTGGCGATCGACAACAGGCGATCGGTCACCGGGCCGCGCAGCTCATTGGCGAAATTGAGTGTCAATTCGGCGCTGCCGGTCGCAAAAAAGTAACCGTCGGCCTCGCTCAAGCTGATGATCGGCGGCCAGTGATGGCCGTCCTGCTGATCGCCCGCCGTGGGCGCAGGCGGAACGAGCGATTTTTCAACAAGCGCCACGATCTGGTCCGGCGTCAGCTTGTCCATCTTGTGCGCTGCGACGGCCGTATCGACGGCGGACGCAACAGCTGCACCGCGCGCAAGCCTGTCGGGATCGATTCCCTCCTGCATGAGCCGGGTCAGCTTCGCAGCGGTAGCACTGTCTTGCTCCAGCGCCGCGACCGAGACGCCCTCGTGTTCCAGCTTTTCAACTGCATTGTCGCTTTCGACGAGCTTGCGCCAGAACTCGTCGATCTCATGCGGCGACGACGCGCTTGCGGCACGATCCAAGACCTCCGCGAGGCGTGAATTGCGGCGGATAGTGTCGATCACCGCCTGGCTGGAAGCGGCCTTGGCCTCGAGCTGATGGATACGCAGCGCCGCCTCGTCAAGCGCAGCGCGCTGCTTGGTCAGCGCGACACCGACAGCAATGAGCAGACAGAAAACCAGAAGAAGCATGATCTCCGCCATGGTCAGGCCGAGCACGAGACCTTGCCGGTATGACGTCGTCTGGCGGCGGATGATGTCGGACATTACTCGATCCTCTCCGGCTGCCGGCGCACCGGCCCGTACTGGAAGTCCTCGATCGTCGAGGTGATGCGCTCGGCGGCTTCGGCAAGCGTCTGCACCTTTGCCTCGATCGCGGCCAGCGCTTCCGCAAGCCGGGCGGTCCAGGCCGCCTGTTCGGCGCTCGACTGGACAAGCACGTCGGTGAATATCCGCATCGTGTCATTGCTGCGCTCGAGCATCATGCGCAGCGCTTCGGCATAATCCCGCGAGTTTACCCTGACCTCGCGCAGCTCCTCGGCCGCGGCCTTGATCACGGCGGCTGTCGCTTCGAGCACATTGCGGTTGGCCGCAGCCGCGGAGTCGAGCTCTTTGCGCAGCGCATCCGTCAGATCGTTGGTCGAAGCGGAAGCCGTAGTCGCGACGCTGAATGCCTCCGTCACCGCCTTGGCCTGGCCTTCGGTGTGCGTTTTCATCTGTTCGACCGCCTGTGACAACAGCCGCACCACCGGCTCGAGCCGCTGCTCGATTTCGCGCGTTGGCATCGGCAAACCGCTCAGCCGGGCGGTCATTGTGTCGAGCGCAGCAGCGATACGCTTTGTCTGGTCGGAGAGCTTTTCTGTCTCTGCTGACAATCGCCCGGCGCTCGCCGCCAGCGCCGTGCCGACAGCCTCGGAAAAAGCATTGATCGCCGCACCGGTGCGGTTGGAAGCGCCTTCCACGGGGAGCGTCATGGTCTTGGCGATATCTTCCAGCCGCGCGAAGAACTTCTCCAGCAGCTCGTCGAACGCCTCGGTCATGCCGCGAAACGAATCCACAGCCGACTGTTCAGCAGCGCGGCGGAAGTAGCCGAACTCGACCACCGTCGAATCGAGCTCGCGCCTCACTCTGCGCGAAGCTTCCGCCAGTTCCAGGCGCATGGTGCGCTCGACCTCGACCGGATCGCGGCGCATCTGGTTGAAGAGCACACGCAGACCAATGCCGGCGATCGTCGAGCCGATCGCGATGCCGAAATTCTGCACGATCTCCTCGGCGGCACGCGAGGCGGAGAATTGATAGAGCGAGACGCCGAGACTGGTCAGCGTGAACAGAAATCCCATGTAATAGAGATTGTCGCCCGACTGATCATCGCGCAGCCGCAAGCCGCGCGCGAGCGTGATGAGGAGCGCATAAGCGAACATCGCCGCGATCGGCACAAAGGTGACATAGAGCTGCCCCATCCCGCCGAGCTTGGCCAACATAATGTAAGCGCAGCCCGCGGCGACAAAACCGATGAAAACGAGCGCGCTGACAGCCGCCGAATAGCCGCCTTCGATCCGGATCGGTGAGAAGGGCTGCTGGCGTGCCACTTACCCTAGTCCTTGCAATTTGGTTGCCTGTTTGAAGCGGCCATTGTTGTCGCGAATCCATTCCGCCCAGAACTTGATATGATCGACCGAGTTCACCGGCCGTGATGTCTGACGCTGAATGTAATAGATCTGCACGTCGGCGCCGTGCAGATCGGTCTGCACCTTGCGATACGCGCCCGATCCCTTGAAGCGATTGTAAGAAAGGTCGCCGCTATATTGCGAATAATCCGGCCCGTGCTCGAGCATGTCGGAAATGACCACAAGCGTCTTGGGCACCTCTTCGACATTGCGCCCGGTGAAGCGCTCGACCGCGATGCGCTGGATCGTTTCCATGATCGGCGAAGTTTTTCCCGGCGCCGGCGTAAATCCGGCATCGAGCGCCTGATCGAGAGGCTCGCGGAATCCATCCATCCAGCGCTGCTTCGCCAGCCGCGGATTGGCGGTGTATTCGCTCAAGTTGGAACCGTCGCCGGGATTGCATTTTGAGAAGATCATGCGCCCGCCGGCGAGCTTGGGATCGAGCAGCCTGATCTCGATCAGGTCATAGGTTGGCAACGTCTCCGCCATATCGACCAGTGTGGTTTTGATCTCGCGCTTGGCGATGTCGGGAATCTCGTCGGTGGAATCGAGCAACACCACGGTCTCCCCGCGTGGACCATCGACCGGACACAACGATGTCGTATCGAGCGCCGGCGGCCGCGCCATGGTGGCGTAGACATAGGCGCCAATGCCGAGCACGCCGAGCGCCAGCACCGCCAGCGCTCCGCCGAGAAGGTGCTTGCTCAGTTCGCCCGGGGTCCTTCTACGCCGCCTTGACATTCGACTTGGCGCTCGAGCGGACAACAATTTTCTCCTCGATCAGATCGTCGATCTCGCGATAGCTGGCAAAAGCACGCTCGAACTCGGAGTGAACCGCTTCGACCTGACCGGCGAGAACCCCTTGCGATTCAGCAATCGACCGGCGCAAATCCTCGCGCGCCGGCGTCTGTGGCAATTCCTGGTCGATCGGAAATTTTTCGAGCTTGTAGGCGGACGCAAACCGCGCCGGCGCTGGGCTCGCCCGCGTGCTTTTGTCGGCCTCGCGATAGACCGCAAGCAGCGCATTGGCGGCCCGATCGAGATGCGACTGGTGAGCGGCAAACAAGCGCAACACGCGGGCACGACCTTCCAGGATGGAATCGTGCTCCGCGCGCCGGATCGCCAGATCGCGATTGGCCTCCTCCAGGATCTCGATGGCGTTGTCGCGGATATCAAGCAGGCTCTCGATCAGATCGTTCTTGCGCCGGATATAGGCGTCGTGCGCGGCTGAACGGCGCTTTTCCAGCGGGGCGTAACCCGGATAGGGGTCGAAGATCAGGAAGGCATCGGCAAAGGCGATCAAGGAACAGAGAATGCCGAGCCCGAAGAGCAGCCACGACTTCAGGTCGGCGATCGCAAGCGGCGTAGTGCGCAACCGATCCAGCACCACGCGCCCGGCATCGGTGACGAGTTCGCCAGAAATTTCGCGATAATGAGCGAGCGCGAGATTGAGCCCGATCATGAATGCCAGATAGAACACGAGCGCAATCAGCCCAAACAATTTGCGAAACCAATTGCGATGGTTGAGCTCGCGCACGCCGGCAGCACCGATGAGAAAGCTGCCGCCGACATTGAGAAGCGCAAAGGTGATCGCTTCGGAGGCGCCGCCGAGATAGCCAAGCTCGTTGCCCTTGGCGAGAAAGAAGGCGTTGAGCATCACCTCGAATACGAACAGGACGAGAAGAACGCCGACCTTCAGCGTCAGATTGCCGCCCGACGCCCAGCGCGCCGTACGCTTGAGGCGATGGCGACGTTGGAACTCGTCGCGCTCAAGCTCGAGATCGCGAAGATGCCGGCGCAGGCTGTGCAATTCGTCGCGGCCTTGTGCAGCTTCGGCGCGAAATTCGCTGACCGCCGCCGGCGCTGCCTGCCGTATGGTTGAAAAGCGGCCTTCGAAATCAAGTCCGGTCAGCCGCTCCTTGTAAGTGCGAAGTTCGTCGAGCAACAGGCCCTGCGCGGCGTTGTTCTCAGCCTCGATTCGCTCGATGACGCGGATCTCGACGTCGTCCAACGCGCCGGAGTCAGTGGCCGGCTCATCGTGCTCGCCGCGGCTGGCGCCGGTCTCGGCGAGCCGCATATCGGATGCGATCTTGTCGACATTCAAGACTGGGAAAACTTCCAGAGACGCGCGATAGTCGTGTTGCTCGCGCTTTAATCCGTTGACCAAGCGGCTGAGCGCTGACTTCGGTCTCAACTGCATCGTCTCACCGGTTGAATTCTGCCCCCGGCGCGAATCAACGAGCCGACGTTCAATGATCGCCGGATTCGCGAGCGAAATTGCGCCAGTTTGTCCGGTCTGGCAAGACTTAAACACAGTCGCCAACAGCGTAACTTCGGCTGCGCATGAGCTGCAAGAAGTACCAAAATTGCCGCCGTCACGGCGCAGTTTGGTCAAGCTCGCCGCAATCGCAGTGTGATGGCGCGCGCCATTAATGCCTGAGGTGGAAGTCGCTGCCGTTGAGCGCGCCGGCGCCCGTCCGCGCCGGACCGCCAATCATCGCAGGGCCCGTTGTTGGCCGGGCGAACCCGCGGCCATTGATGCTCGGCACTGGCGGCATCGCGCGACTTGTGGCAGCGAGCGTTCCGGGCTGAGGCACGCCAGCATTGGCTCGCGGAATGCGCGGGCGGAAATTCGCCGTGACGCCGATAGCGTTCCTTGCAACGCCATCGCCAACGCCCGGCGCACTCGTGTCGCCGCGTGACGCGACGATCGCCGTCGAAGTTCCGATCGTGCCTGCCGCAGCGCCGATGGCGTTCTTGATCGGCGCCGCCCCGCTCATTTCTCTCGCCGTAGCAGCGCGTGCTCTGTCCTGCACGCGGGCGCCCGGAAGGTTTTTCAATCCCACGCCTGGCAAGCTTAGATTACCGTTCGGCGCCAACGAATTGCGCGGCACGTCAGGAACACCGAAAGGCTTCGACGGGCGAAATATACTGGTCGGACGTTGATCAGGCGGTCCGGCTTCGCGGCTCGCCAGCGGACCGACTTCGCCTTTGGCAAAAGGCCCGACGCCACTATTGCCATGCACGGGAGGCTGCACGGTGATGCTGGTGTCCAGAGGCATTTTCGTCATCGGACTGCCGGGCGTGAGACCACGCGATGCAGGTGCGCTCGCCACCGGACCAGGACTAGCCACCCCTCCTCCCGCGGGATTAGTCGCAACTGCACCGCCGCCTATGCCGCCTTCTGCCGGCGCGCGCGATATGCCGCCGCCACTGATCGTTGCGCCCTCCGTTCCACTCGGCGCTTCGGTGCCCTGCGGCGATGAAGGAAGCTCCGGTGCGGTCATGTCGCGCGGGGCCACCGCCGTCCCGGCGCTCGGTTCGGATTTTGCCACAGCCTCGTCTCGGGGGATCTCTTTGCTTTCCTGCCTCGGTTGCTCGGGCGTCGCCTCGGTTGCGCTATTTGTGGCATTTTGTTCGGCAGGCGTCGATGCGGTCTTGTTCTGCTCAGGCGCCGGCGGCTGGGTCTGCTCGCTGGCCGGCGCAGCTTGTGTCGCGTTCTGCTCGGAAGCTGACGGCTCCGGCGACAGATTGATCAGGACCGGCCCTGTCGACGTCATCTTGAGCCATGTCAGCACCGCTACAGCGACACCAGCATGCAGCAGTAGCACGACCGCCGCGCTGATCAGCCAGCGGCGTCCATTCGCGCTATCCATCCATGCCGGTCCGGGACTTTCCGACATCGCCATCCGCTCATCCGGCAATTATACCCTGGGCTTCGCTGCCTGCCGCTTCGGCATCTATGACAGAAATATTGGTACCGATTTGGGCTCGGCCATACCTATTTGGCCATTTATCGGCCGCGGCGCACTGTGATTTATCCCTGTCATAAATAATAGAAATTGCTTTTCTTGTAATAACTTACGGACGTTTTTGAATAATCCACAGTGTAACCGCAGGGTCACAGCCAGCGCTCGCCTTTCCATTATATCGTTGCTCACGTCGCCGGGGATCGCGTCAGCACGTTACATGCAGTTGCTTAAGTCGCGGATGCGTTTGCAGAGTCTCGACCATGTTTGATGTCGCGATGAAGTGGTGTCAGGTCGTCTCTTGCGTAGTCGCGACGGCATTGCTGACGAGTTGCGCCGTGGGTCCGGATTTTCGCGAGCCTGCACCGCCGGAGACTGAACGTTACACGGCAGAGCCGACACCGCTGCGGACATCTTCGACCGATGCACGCAACGGCCAGGCGCAGCGTCTCGAACCGGGCCGCGACATCCCGCAGGACTGGTGGACGCTGTTCAAGTCGCCGGCGCTCAATGCGCTGATGCGGCGGGCGCTCGACAATAATCCCAATCTGCAATCGACCATCGCCTCACTGCGCGCCGCCCAGGAGGCGGTCTATGCCCAAGACGCGAAATTCTTCCCGCTGGTGCAGGGCAATTTCAACCCGACCCGGCAGCAGTCGCCGGCGGTGCTGTCGGAGCCTTTGGCGACCGGCACGCCGCCAACAACCTTCAATCTCTACACTGCGCAGCTGTCGGTTTCGTATGTGTTCGACGTCTGGGGTCTCAATCGCCGCCAAGTCGAGGCGCTGCAGGCGCTCGCCGACAATCAGGGCCTTCAGGTCGAGGCCGCCTATCTGACGCTGACCTCGAGCCTTGCCGGCGCCGTCATCACCGAAGCGTCACTGCGCGGCCAGATCGACGCCACCAACGAGATCATCGCGCTCAACAAGAAAATGCTTGACGTGCTGCACAAGCAGTTCGACACCGGCTTTGCCAACCGCAACGACGTAGCGCTCCAAGAAGCGGCGCTGGCCCAGGTCGAGGCGACACTGCCGCCGCTGCGCAAGGCGCTGCAGCAGAACCGCGATCTGATCGCAGCGCTGACCGGCGCTTATGCCAGCCAGGGACCGCACGAGACCTTCAAGCTTGATAGCTTGCAATTGCCGACCGACCTGCCGGTGAGCCTGCCCTCGCAGCTGATCGAACAGCGCCCCGACATCCGTGCCGCGCAGGAGCAATTGCATGCCGCCGGCGCCCAGGTCGGCGTCGCCACCGCCAATATGCTGCCGAGCTTCGCCATCAACGGCAATCTCGGCACCATGCAGACCGTGATCGGCAGCTTGTTC
>DATAQN010000189.1:0-20863 GCA_036264635.1 Xanthobacteraceae bacterium
CTCTCCGACGCCGTCGAGCTGGTGAAGGCCGTCCAGGCCCGAACCGTGATACCGGCCTTTTGCGATCACAGCCAATTGCCCGCGCTTGCGAGTGCCCTTGCGCCGTCGCGCGTGACAATGGACGGACCGATCGAGCTCTAGAACATGATCCCGAAAAGTGGAAACCGGTTTTCGGAAAAAGATCATGCTCAAACGCAAAATCTAGACCCTGATCAGATTCCATCGAAATGAATCAGGGTCTAGCACATGCCGACCAGATATATTGCGTTGCTGCGGGCCGTGAATGTCGGAGGAACCGGCAACCTCGCCATGGCCGATCTCGCGCGCCTGTGCTCTGACGCCGGATTTACCAAGGTGAAAACCTATATCGCCAGCGGCAATGTGGTTTTCGAAAGCCGCGCTTCCGCGGCAACCGTTAAATCGAAGCTCGAGCAGAGCCTGCTGGCCCACAGCGGAAAGCCGGTCGGCGTGTTGATCCGCACCGTTGAACAGATCGCGGCGGTTCTCGAAGCGAATCCGTTTCGCAGCAAAGAGACGAAATATACGGTTGCGATCTTTCTCGATGATGCACCGCCGGCCGATACTCTGGCCACTGCGGTCGGCCGAAAGGATGAAGAGATCCGGCTCGGACAACGCGAAATCTACGTCCATTATCCGAACGGCATGGGCCGTTCCAAGCTCCGAATACCGGCGGCAAAGGCCGGCACCGCGCGAAATATGAACACGATCGCCAAGCTTGCCGAGATGGCCGGCGATCTTTGACTCAACTGCGCTGGCCTCAGCGTCGGTGCGATATCAGGCTGCCTTGTGCACGCGCTTAGCGTCAATGTCGGCAACCGGGCCGCTGTCGAGCGCACCGCCACCATCAACGCCGGTGACGATGCCGATGAGCTTGCTGAAAGCGCGCACCGCAAAGCCGGCAAAGCGCGGCATGGCATGGCGGCACACCGCAAGCTTGCGCACGTGATCGGGAATATACCAGGTGCTCACCGCGCCTGCGGGAAAGAACACCATATCGCCCGGCCCGACGCGGCGGACATTGTCGTTCTCATCGGTGACAAACACTTCGCCGGAGATCAGATGGATCGTCTCATCGACCGTGTAATGCCATTTGAAGCGGCCGGCGGTGCACGACCAGGCCATGATCGTCGAGGTGCCATCGGCGCTTGCCGCCAACCGTTTGGATCGCGCCTGCGGATTGCCCTCGATGATCCAGTCCGGCGGGATCGGCGCCGGATCAAGCTCGACATCGGCGGGCGCAGCAAAGACCACTGGGTTCGGCACGGCATCCTCCAGAGACAGCAAAGCCTATTAAAGGCCTGAGTGCCCAAAAAATCGGTAAATCGCAGCGTGTAAAGCTTAGCTAGCGCGCCGAGCCTCCGGCCGGCTGCCGCAACGGCAGCGGCCAGTCGCGCCAGGTGCGGCGCAGCCGGACCGGCTTGATCGCGGGGCTTGCATTGCGCCGCTCCGCCTTGCGCGCGCTCAAGAACTCGATCCATTTCTCGTAGACGCCGAGCGCCGCCGGCCGCCACGAATTCTGCAGGCCGGTCTCCAGCGCCGCGGTGGGAAATTCCGCCATCAAGGTGCCGCGCCGATCGGCCGTGGCACGTTCCTGAAAGCTCTCGGCAAGCGCGGTCGCCACGTCATCGAAATAATTGTGCGGCAAGCCGGGATAGGCGTCGCGCTCCCAGCTCAGGAAACGCGCCACATCGCGGCGATATTCGCGAAACAGCGTGTTGGCATCGTATTCGGGATGACCCTGGAAATAGAGAAAGAAGCTGCCGTCCTGCTTGACGAAGGCATCGGTGCCCGCCGCCGCCGAATGCGTGAGAATTTTGTAGCCGGCTGACATCAGCGCATCTTTCGGCAGGCTGTTATAACGCGAATGCGGCACCCATAGCGGCTCGGGAAAATGCTCCGTCATCGGATGGTCGGCTGCGAGCCGGCAAGCGAATACGCCGAATTGCTTTCGCGGCAGCGGCTGCCGCGCGATACCGTCCGCGTGCAGCACCGCGGCATGCGCGGCAAGACACGACCAAATGGTCGAGGCAGTGTGATCCCGCGCCCAGTCGACGACGGCACTCAGTGTTGCCCAATAGGGCTCGTCTTTCAGATTCTTGGCGCGAGGCTCGCTACCGGTGACGATCAGGCCGTCGAGCGGCGTATCCCAGAGCTCGGTAACGTCGCGATACTTGCCAGCGAGTGAGCCGTACATCTCCGCGCCGCGCGGCACTTCGCGAATGGCAAACAATTTCAGCAGCACGATGCGCGAACGGGCAGCTTCGCGGATCAGTTCGGAGAACTGCCGCTCGGTCGCCTCGAAAGCGGCGTCCGGCATATTGTTGATGAGGCCGATACTGACGCAATTCGCCGCATTGAACTCGGCAAAGGAACGGCCGTTGTCGAGGAAAAGCGGCATTGCTTCACTCTGGACCTTCGCTTACTCGGCGGCGAGCAGCGGGTGCCGCGCCTGTGAGGCTTTCAGCGCCTGATCGAGATCGCCGATAATGTCGTCGATGTGCTCAATGCCGACGGAAAGCCGGATCATTTCCGGCTTTACGCCGGCCTTGGCCTGCTCCTGTGCGGACATCTGCCGATGCGTGGTCGAGGCGGGATGACAGGCGAGCGACTTGGCGTCGCCCATATTGACCAGCCGCTTGAACAGTTTCAGCGCATCGTAAAAGCCCTTGCCGGCTTCGAGACCGCCGCACACGCCGAAGGTCAAAAGCGAGCAGGCGCGACCGCCGAGATATTTCTGCGCGAGATTGTAATGGGGATGGTCGGCAAAGCCGGCATAGTTGACCCACTCGACGCGCGGATCGTCACGCAGGAATTCAGCAACGCGGCGTGCGTTCTCGACATGGCGCTCGACGCGCAGCGCCACCGTCTCGACGCCTTGCAGCAGAAGGAACGACGACATCGCCGGCAGCACGGCGCCGGTGGTGCGCTGATAAACGCTGCGGCAGCGCGCGATATAGGCGCTCTCGCCGAAATGATCGGTATAAACAAGCCCGTGATACGAAGCGTCCGGCTCGTTGAACATCGGAAAGCGGTCAGCATTCTTCTTCCAATCAAAGCGGCCGGAATCGACGATGGCGCCGCCAAGCGTCGTGCCGTGGCCGCCCATGAATTTGGTCAGCGAATGCACGACGACATGCGCGCCGTAATCGACCGGGCGCAGCAGGATCGGAGTGGCGACAGTATTGTCGACGATCAGCGGCACGCCATGACGCTCGGCCACAGCCGCCAGCGCTTCGATATCGCAAATGTTGCCGGCCGGGTTGCCGACGCTTTCGCAAAAAATGGCGCGCGTCTTGTCGTCGATCAGCTTCTCGATGGCCTCGGCACTGTCGGATTCGGCAAAGCGGACACTGATGCCCTGGCTCGGCAGGATATGACCGAACAAAGTGTAAGTGGTGCCGTAAAGCTGCGGCACCGAGACGATGTTGGTGCCCATGCTGGTGACATTGAGCACCGCATAATTCAGCGCCGCCTGGCCGGTCGCGGCGCAGAGTGCGCCGACGCCACCCTCGAGCTGCGCAATGCGGCGCTCGAGCACGGCCGTGGTCGGATTGCTGATGCGGCTATAACGATAGCCTTCGACTTCGAGATTGAACAGCGCAGCGCCATGATCGGCGCTGTCGAATTCATAGGCCACAGTCTGATAGATCGGCACCGCGACCGCTTTCGTCGTCGGGTCGGTCTCATAGCCGCCGTGAACGGCCACTGTTTCGCTTTTCATACGTCCCTTCGCCTGCCTGCACTCGCGCGGTCTTTGCGCGCATTTTTCGGGCGCAATACTAGGGAGATTGCGTTTCTTATCCGTGGCTGTAGGGGCGAAGCAACGTAAGAATGGCGAATTAGAGCGGTTAACTTTAATTCTTTGCCATTCGTGTTGCTGTAAGTTTCCCGGTGTGCCCAAGCCGCGCATTCTTTCGGGCGTCGGATCCCGGATTGATTCAAATTTTATCTAATCTTGAAGCGAAAGATTCACTTTGTTGGGCGATGCTCCAGCATGACCCTCGCCGACATAGCGACAACGCGCCGCAGCGCCGGCAGCAGCGGTGACAGCGCCTTGCAGGCCTGGGTGCGCGCGCTCGAAGCGACCGCGCCGATCGTCAAACAGCCGCAGCACCTGCTTTGCGACGTCATTGCAGAGGTGGCACGCGAGCACGGCGTGTCCCCGGCTCTCCTCTCCGATCGCGAAACACTGACCTATCGGGCGCTCGTGGAGCGTGCCAACCGCTACGCGCGCTGGGCGTTGGCACAGGACCTCCGCAAAGACGAAACCGTCTGTCTCTTGATGCCGAACCGCCCGGATTATCTCGCGATCTGGCTCGGCATTACAGGCGTCGGCGGCGTTGTATCGCTGATCAATACGCAGCTTCGCGGCCAGGCGCTGGCGCATTGCATCGACCTGGTCGCGCCGCATCATGTGATTGTCGACGCCGAATTGATCAGCGCGTTCCAAACCGCACCGCTGGCGAGCAAGCCGCAAATCTGGTCGCACGGCAGCGATGATTTCCTCTGCATCGATCGCGCGATCGAAAAACTTTCCGGCGACGCGCTCAGCGCCAAGGAGCGGCGCAACGTGACCAGCGCCGATCGTGCGCTCACCATCTACACGTCCGGCACCACTGGACTGCCGAAAGCCGCCAATGTCAGTCATCATCGGCTGTTGCAATGGAGCCTTTGGTTCGCTGGCCTGATGAAGGCCTCGCCGGACGACCGCATCTACGATTGCCTGCCGCTCTATCATTCGGTTGGCGGCGTTGTGGCGCCCGGCGCGCTGCTGGCGAGCGGTGGCTCCGTCGTCATCGCCGAGAAATTCTCAACGCGGCAATTCTGGGACGATATCGCCAAGTGGGATTGCACGCTGTTCCAATATATCGGCGAATTGTGCCGCTATCTGGTCAATGCGCCAGACGATCGGCGCGAGCGCGCGCACCGGCTGCGGCTCTGCGCCGGCAACGGCTTGCGTGCCGATGTGTGGGAGAAATTCCAGTCGCGCTTTGCGATTCCCAAAATCTTGGAATTCTATGCCGCGACCGAAGGCAACGTGTCGCTGTACAATGTCGAAGGCAAAGTCGGCGCCATCGGCCGCGTACCGCCATTCCTGAAGCATCGCTTTCCGCTGGCGCTGGTCAAATTCGATGATGCGACAGGCGCGCCGGCGCGTGACGGCAATGGGCGTTGCATCCGTTGTCCGCCTGGCGAAGTGGGCGAAGCGATCGGCAAAATCCGCAGCCGCGGCAACACGTCGGAGACCGGCGGCGATTTCGAAGGCTATACCAATGGCGCCGATACCGAACGCAAGATCCTGCGCGACGTGTTCGAAGCCGGCGACGCCTGGTATCGCACCGGCGATCTGATGCGCGCGGATTCCGGCGGCTTCTATTATTTTGTCGACCGCATCGGCGACACGTTCCGCTGGAAGGGCGAAAATGTCGCGACCTCCGAGGTTGCCGACGCGATCGTGACCTTTCCCGGAATCGCGGAGGCTGTTGTCTACGGCGTTGCGATCCCTGGCACCGAAGGCGCGGCCGGAATGGCGACGCTGGTTGGCAACGGCAAGAGCGCGATCGACCTTGCAGGACTGCGCAAGCATCTCACGGAACGCCTGCCGCCTTATGCGCGTCCTCTCTTCCTGCGCATCAAAGACGGCATCGACATTACCTCGACGTTCAAGCACAAGAAGTCCGACCTCGCCCGCGAGGGCTTTGATCCTAAAGCGGCACACGACGCGATCTATTTCGACGACCCCGAGCGGCAAGCCTATGTACCGCTCGATGCGGCGCTCCATGCGCGCATCGTGACAGGCGACGTTCGACTTTAGAACAAGTCATGACCCGCGATCGCGGCTGAGTCTGGCCCTCGCGGTATTCCCCCGTTAGGATCGGCACTGCGACCGGCGGTTCAACACGCCGGCGTTTCGGGTGGATGGGTCCATGCAGAGTTCTGTCGAGCTCGCCGGCTCAGAGGCTGCGCCTGAGGCCGATACGGGCCTTGCGCTGCAGGCGGGCGCAGCGCCCGCGACGCCGACTCGGCCGAAACCGGCATGGCCAAAACCGGCTTGGCTGCGCGCCATCGAGATGACCGCGGAAGCCATTGTCGTGCTCGCCTTGTTGGCCGAACTTGCTCTGGTTTTGGCCAATGTCGTTGCGCGGGTCTATTTCCGCACCTCGTTCCTGTGGTCGGATGAAGCCGCGCGGCTGTCGCTGTCGATCCTGGCCTTTATCGGCGGCGCGGTCGCCTATCGCCGTAGCGATCACGCCTTTGTGCGGCTCGTGCTCGATCGCCTGCATCCCAAAGCGGAGCACGCCTGTTTGATCCTGTCCGATATCATTGTGCTGTTCGTCGTCGGGCTGACCGGCCTTGCCTCGGCGCAATTCATCGCGTCAAGCTGGGGCGAGCGCACGCCGGTCTTGCAGCTTCCGGCCGGCTTGATCGCGCTGCCGCTGCCGGTCGGCATGGCGCTGATCGCGCTTCATGCGCTGGAAAATTTGTTTCACAAGGATCGGCGCATTGCGCTCCGCATCTGCGTTGCGTTCATTGCGGCGCTCGCGCTCGCTGTCGCCACCCGCGACGTCTGGCTGCCCTATCTCGGCGGCGATGCCGCGATCATCACGGCGCTGCTGCTGTTCTTTATCGCGATCTTTGCCGGCGTGCCGGTCGGCTTCGTGCTGCTTCTCGCCACCGCCGTTTATCTCTGGGCGACCGACATGCCCTTCGTCGTGCTGCCGCAGAATATGGTCAACGGCACCGGCAATTTCATTCTGCTCGCCATACCCTTCTTCATTCTCGCCGGGCTGATCATGGAACGCGGCGGTATCAGCATGCGCCTGGTGCGTTTCATCCAGACATTGGTGGGCCATTGGCGCGGCGGGCTTCTGCAGGTGACCGTCGCGAGCATGTATGTGGTCTCGGGCCTGTCGGGCTCGAAACCCGCCGACGTCGCCGCCGTCGGCACTGTGATGCGCGACAAGCTGCGCGAGCGGCACGGCGCCGACGAAGGCGCGGCCGTGCTGGCGGCGTCGGCGATCATGGGCGAAACCGTGCCGCCGAGCATCGCTATGCTGATCGTCGGCTCGATCACCAGCGTCTCGGTCGGCGCGATGTTCATCGGCGGTGTGATACCAGCGGCCGTCATGGCGGTCTGCCTGATGATGCTGATCTATATGCGCGCCCGTCACGCCGGAATGAGGCCTGAGCCGCGGGCGCCGCTGCGTGCCATGGCACAGGCCGGGCTCGGCGCGATCATGCCCCTGCTCATGCCGGCGATGTTGCTCGGCGGCATCTTGTTGGGCGTCGCGACGCCGACCGAAGTCGCAGCCTTTGCCGTGCTCTACGGGCTTGCTCTATCCATGCTGCTCTATCGCGACATGGATTTCGGCAAATTTCTGCGCACGGTGCTCGACACCGCGGCGCTGACCGGCGTGCTGTTGTTCATCTTCGCCGCCGCCGTCGGCTTCCAATGGACCATGACCATCGCCTATCTGCCGCAGCGGCTGGTCAATCTGCTGCAAACGTTTGGCGGCTCGACCTTCATCTTCATGCTCGGCTCTATCGTGCTCTTGATCGTGGTCGGCGTTCTGCTCGAAGGCCTGCCGTCGCTCAATGTCGTCGCGCCGCTCCTCATCCCGATCGCCGGCAAGCTCGGCCTGAGCCAATTGCACTATGCGCTGGTTCTGATCATCGCCATGGGCATCGGCGGCTTCATGCCGCTGGCCGGCGTCGGCTTCTATGTCTGCTGCGCCATCATGCGCTGCGATATCGAAAAAGCGTCGCGCGCCATGCTGCCCTATCTGATCATGGTGCTGGTCGGCCTCCTGGTCGTCGCCTTCGTGCCTTGGTTTGCGCTGGCGTTACCGCGCTATTTCGGCTTTCACGTCTAAAATACATCGGGAGAAACGTCATGGCTGGCAAAATCGATCGCAGGCACCTCCTCAAGTCGGGCGCGGCCGGCGCCGCATTGTCGATTGCCGCACCTTACATTTCGCTACATGCAGCCCCGCTGACCATGCGCTTCGCTCATTTCGCGGCGGAAGATCATCCCGCCAATATTGCTGCCAAGCAATTCGTCGAGCGTGTCGAGAGCCGCACCAACGGCGCGATCAAGATCATCGTCTTTCCCAACAACGTGCTCGGCGGACCGCCCGAACAGGCGCAGCAGATCAAGCTCGGCACCATCGATATGGGTCTGCCGACGCAAGGGCAGCTGGACAAGTACGACACCGCTTTCGCCGCCGTCGAACTGCCGTTCATCTGGGACAGTCCGGAGCATGCCTTCCGCGTGCTCGACGGGCCGGCGATGGCATGGCTTGCGCCACTCGCCGAGAAGCAGGGCTTTATCACCTTGCGCAACTGGGAATACGGCTTCCGCAACGTCACCAATACGGTCCACCCGATCAACACGCCCGATGACATCAAGGGCCTCAAGCTGCGCACACCGCCGGAATTGCAGATCCAGGCGTCGTTGGAAGCGCTCGGCGCGACCGTGCAGGCGATCGCGTTTCCGGAACTCTACCTTGCGCTGTCACAGCACGTCGTCGACGGCGAGGAGAACCCGATCGCCGTGATCTATTTCAACAAATTCTACGAGGTGCAGAAATATCTGGCGCTCACGCGACACATCTATAACAACATGATCCATACCATGAGCGCGGTGGCATGGAAGAAGCTCGACGACAATCAGCAGACGATTTTCCGCGAGGAAAGCGCCGCCGCCGGCAACCTGATGCGCAAGCTGATCGCCGACCAGGAGCAGGATCAGATCAAGAAGATCGAAGCCGCCGGAATCGCAGTGACGCGACCCGATCTGGCGCCATTCCGCGCTTTGATGGGGCCCGCCAATGCGCGGATCGCGGCCTATGCTGGCGCTGACAACGTGAAGAAATTCCAGCAGATGGCCGACCAGGGCCGCAGCGGCTGATCGCGCGCCGGGAGCTTGTGAAATGACTGAGACCGAAAAACGCCTTGCGGCGTATCGCGATCTGTTTCGCCTCGACGGCAAGACAGCGCTTGTGCTTGGTGCGGCATCCGGCATCGGCAAGGCCTCCGCCGAGGCATTGGCTGCGCTGGGTGCGACTGTCATTTGCGCCGACAAGAACAAGGCAGGCGCCGAAGAGACTTCGCGCGAGATCGGCATGGCGGGACGCGCCGAAGTTCATGTCCTCGATGCCGGCAATGCCGAGGCGGTGAAGGCGCTCGCGATGGCGATCGAAACGACGCATAAGCGCCTCGACATTGCGGTGACGACGCCAGCAATCCATGTCCGCAAACTGATGCTGGACTATACCGATGAGGAATATGACCGCGTCGCCGATCTCAACCTGCGCGGCACGTTCTATTTCCTGCGCGCCTTCGGCCGCATGATGGTCAGGCAAGGCGGCGGCAGCCTGATCGCAAGCTCGTCGGTGCGCGCCTCGACGCTCGAGCCCGGCTTGCCATCTACGGCGCGACGAAGGCCGGCGTCATTCAGATGGTGCGCGGCCTTGCTTCCGAAGTCGGACCATCCGGCGTGCGCGTCAATGCCATTGTGCCAAGCATCGTCGAGACAGCCTTGGTTGCGCCGCTGAAGGCGCGGCCGGAAATCTGGAACGCGCTCGGCGCGCATACTGTGTTCAACAGATGGGCGCGGCCGAGCGAAGTCGGCGCGGCGGTGGCCTTTCTCGCTTCCGATGCGGCAAGCTATATCACCGGCACGGCGCTTTTGGTCGACGGCGGCTGGACCGCGATCGACGGCCCACCGACCGGGCTGACGAAGACGCACAGCGACACGCGCTAGCACTAAGCCGTCGCGCCGGCGTCCACCGTTAGCACCGTGCCGGATATGCTCTTGGCCTTGTCGCTGAGCAAATATTCGACCGCATTGGCGACATCATCGACGCCGGCGAGTTTGCGCAAAGCGCTGCGGCGCATCACTTTCTCCCGCTGCTCGCCGGCAAGCCCATGGGTCATCTCGGTGTCGAGGAAGCCCGGCGCTACGGCATTCACGGTGATGTTGAGCCGCCCGACTTCGCGCGCCAGCGAGCGCGTGAAGCCGAGCATCGAGGCTTTCGTGGCGCCATAAACGGCAAGCCCGCTATAGCCGGTGAAGCCGATGATGGACGCAACGTTGACGATGCGGCCCGCCCCTTCCGACATCATCGCGCGCACGACATACTTGGTCAGCACGATCGGCGACAGCGTATTGACGCGGATGAGCTCCTCGATTTGTGAGTTGTGCATCAGCGACAGCGCGCCATCGCGGCCAAGCGCGGCATTATTGACCAGTCCGAACAGCGGGCCGAATTCCTTGCGCATATCGCGCACGAGATTGGGGATTTTTTCGATTTCGCCGAGATCGAAAGGCACAAAGTGCAGCACGCCTCTCTCAGCGCGCTCGGCTTCGGCCATAGCGGCGCCGAGATCCTTGTTCTCGCTGCGCGCAACCGCAATGACATTGTAGCCGCCGGCGACGAGCTTGCGCGCAATACCGAGGCCGAGGCCGCGGCTTCCGCCGGTCACCAGAATGGTGCGCGACACTTTCTTTGCACTCTTGTTGTCAGGCTCAGAGGTGCTGCGTTGGGCCATGTTGCTAGCCTTGCCGTCGCGCCAATTTGCCGGACGCCGCCACATCGAGCGCCGGCACGATGCTGATCGAGGCAGGGACCTTGTAGAGCGGCAGCGCGTCGCGGCAGAGCGTAAGAATATCGCCCTTGACCTCTTCGGTATCGCCGCCGCCGGACTTCAGCACCACGTCGGCGACGACAATGGCGCCGGTGATCGGGCTGCGCTTCGGCCGCACCAGCGACATCCGCACTTGCGGATGCCGGTTGATGATAGCCTCGATTTCCTCGGGATGAACTTTTTGGCCGCCGATATTGATGATGCCGCCACGGCGGCCGGTGAAAACGTAACGGTCGCCGCGCTGCTCCACCATGTCGCCGTTGTCGACAAAGCCGTCTTTGTCGGCGAGCGGCACGTCGCTGCCGACATAACGCGAGGCAGTGCGCGGCGAGCGGATGCGAAGCGAACTGTCCTCGACTTTCATCACGACGCCGTCACGCATCTGTTCAACATAGGACACTGGAAAACCCGCAAGCCCATCGCTGACCTCAAAAGCCACGCCGGCTTCGGTCGAAGCGAAAGCGTGGCTGACCACGGCCTGTGGAAAAGCCGCACAGAGGCTGTCGAGGATTGCCTGATCGGCGATCTCACCGGATAGCCGCACATAGCGCGGCGAAATTTTCTTGATCGCAGGCGACATCAGCGCGCGCCGCCAATGCGTCGGCGTGCCGAGAACATGGGTCACACCCTGAGCTGCCACGCGGTCGAGATGATCGGCAACCGGCTCGCTTGCGCTCGACAACACCAGCGAACAGCCGCCGAGCACCGCGCGCAGCAAGATCTGCAAGCCACCATAGCGGCGAATATCGTAAAACGTGGCCCAGACCATGTTCGGGTCCGGCGGCCTTGCTGCAAAGGACGCCGTCAGGCCGGCAAGGCTATGCGCCACCATTTTCGGCACGCCGGTCGTGCCCGAGGTCAGCATCACCCATTCGGTCGGCAGCGCCGCTTCCGGCAGCTTGTCGACTGCACCGATCGCCGGTGAAGCGGCGACGCGAAGCGGTATGCTCAGAAAGTCGGCCGCCGTGCTGCCATCGACGACGACCGCGTCAACCTCAGCGCCGGCGATCAGCGCTGTGAAATGTTCAGGCGCTGCGTCAGGCGGCAAGATAGTGATGCGGCGCGCGACACCATCAAGCTCGATCAGGGCGAGCCCGGCCGTCAGCTGACTGCCGGTCGCGAGCAACACCGACTTGCCGGCCAACTCGGCGAGCCGACCGCCAAGGCAGGTGCCGCGAGACAGATGCGTGTAACAAGCCCGCGCGGCGCGATCAAACAAGAACCGCTCCGGCGCTTTGTCGGAAAGACGCTGGCGCAGAGCCGGCGTCTCAGCGCGCGCCATTTTCGTAGACCTTCACGAAGTCGCCCAGCGTGACGGGAAACACCGCGTCCTCGGAAGCTGTGAATGGATCGACGCCGAGCTTGTCTTCGAGACGGGCGACCAGCACGGCAAAGCCGAGCGAGTCGAGACCCGACTCGAGCAGGACGAGATCATCGGAGAGCGGCGCCAATTGCTTGCCGTGCTCGCGCGCGATCTGCGCCATCTGGTCCATTATGGTTAATTTTATCGACATGGTGTCGAGCCTACCCTTTGTTCACCCGCCATCCCTATATTCACGCAACGCTTACGATCAAGTTCACGACGCAGTCGTGGTCAACGCGAATGAGCTCCGCCTTGCCCGATATCCGTTGCAGACAAATCGAACAAGGCGACGCACAGGCTGTCGCCGATCTGCTCACCCACGGCTTTCCGAGCCGCGGCGCCGAGTTTTGGCGCCATGCGCTCGATCAGCTGACGCGGCGTGATCCGCCTCCGGGCCTGCCGAAATATGGTTACCTTCTGGAGAGCGCCGGGGCGCCGGTCGGCGTGATCCTTCTGATTTGCGCGGCGATGCCCGCGGATGGAGCGCTCGCACCGCGCTGCAATCTGTCGAGCTGGTATGTCGAGCCCGCGTTCCGCGCCTATGCGCCGATGCTGGTCGCGCAGGCGCTGCGTCACAAGGAAGTGACCTACACGAACGTGTCGGCGGCGCCGCACACCTGGCCGATCATCGAGGCGCAGGGCTTCCGCCGTTATAGTGACGGTATTTTCGTCGCGCTGCCGGCGCTCGCATTCGGTGGCGTGAAGGCCGATGTGTTCGACGCCAAGCGGCGGCCTTCCGTGAGCTTCGACCCGTTCGAACAGGAAACGCTCGCGAAACACGCCACGCATGGCTGTATCAGTCTTTGGTGCGCCACGGCCGAACGGGCTTATCCGTTTGTGTTCAGGCCGCGGCTGGTCAAAGGCTTCATTCCCTGCGCGCAATTGATCTACTGCCGCGACATCGCCGATTTCGGCCGCTTCGCCGGACCGATCGGGCGCTATCTTGCGAGGCGCGGCCGGCCAGTCGTCATCGTCGATGCCAACGCGCCGATCCCCGGACTCATCGGCGTCTTCCGCCGCGGCAGCAAGCCGAAATATTACAAGGGCCCGCAGCGCCCGCGGCTTGGTGATCTCGCCTATACGGAATATGCGATCTTGGGCGTTTGAAGTTGTCATGGCCGGGCTTGTCCCGGCCATCTCGCTTAACAATGCAGTGCTTTTGGGTCGGGATGCCCGGCACATAGGCGAGCGCAGCGACGCCGTTCTTCGAAGGCTATGGCCGGGCATGACGCGTCAAACTCGTTGATGTCCGCTCCCCGCACCTAAATTCCCAGAACTTGGCGAAGCTGCGCCGGCCACTTCGCAAGCTCGACGCCGTGCGTCGCGAACAGCGCCAAAGCGAGGCGATCGATGCCGAAGGCGACGCAGCCGGTATGCATGGTGTTGCCGGTTTTGTCGCAGAGATTCCAGGCCACGCCGAAATGCTCGCGGTGATAGTTGAAGCTCATGCAGGCGGTCGGCGCTTCCTCGGAATGCACCGGGATGAGCAGCTCGAATTTCAGCGCCTGCTCGACCTGGCTCATCGCCATCAGCTTGCCACCACGTCCGAAGAACGGATCGCTCGCTTGATCGATGCGATAGTCGAGGCCGAGTTGCCCGGCAAAGCTTTCGGCACGCTTGAGCCAGCGGCCGCGAAAATCCTGAATCTGTTCCGGCGTGCCGATGCAGACATATTCACGCATGCGGAACGATTGCAGGCGATCGAGCATCTTTGACGGCTCGCGGCGGAAGCAATCACAGGCGACGTCGAACAGCAGTCCGCCCGCGGGCACGTGACCGCGGCTCGCGACCAGCGGATAGACCGGATAGCAGGCGGCCGGACTCAGAACGAGATCGGCCGGGGCAAGACCCGCCGTCCAATCGCCGCCGGTGTCGTAACGCTCGACATGCGCTTGGATCTGGTCATCGGAACCGCTCAGGCAGCTGACGCAGCCGAGGAAGTGCGGAAAGCTCTTGAGATAGCCCGACTTCTCGATCTGGCGGCGGCTCATCACCGGCGGAAAGCGCAGGACTTCGGTGTCGGCCTCGCGGTAAGTCGAAATGAACGCGGTGAGACCGTCGACCACTTTTTCAAAGACGGCGGTGCGCGCATAAACGCCGTCGATGCCGGTCGGCAGCAACAGCGCTTCGGCGATCGAATCCAGCGAACGGGCCGGCGCTGCCGGCTTTTTGAATGCCACGTTCATGTGTCTGCGCCTCTTTGTTGCACCGTCTTGCGGTGGAAGTTCTAGACTTTTCGTTTGAGCATGATCCTTTCCGAAAACCGGTATCCACTTTTCGGGATCATGCTCTAGTCGGCAAGCGAGTCCGGAATGCTGCTCAACAGCGACGCCGTCGCCGCATTAGCCAGAATACGATCGTTGTTGATCATGATCGGCGACGACAGAATATCGCGAAGGTGCCGTCCGATGCTGAACTCGCCGTCGTTGCGATAGCCGGACAGACCGCAACACTGCATCGCGCTCATCACCGTGGCGACGGCAAGCTCTGACGCGTTCACCTTGAGCAGGTTCAGCCCGGTCTGGAAATCGATGGTCTCGAGCAGGGGCGGGTCCGCCGAAGCCGCTTCGAACCGCTGCAGCGACGCCGTGATGAGGCTGCGGAGCTGGCGCAACGACGCATTGGCGCGCGTCAGATGCGCGGCGGCCGGCGGCAGCGTGCCACCGGCGCGGTGCGCGGCCTTGCGGACGAAATTGCGTGCGCGAGTCACTGCCGCGGCGGCGATGCCGGCCCAAGCCGAGCTCCACAGCAGATGCGCGACCGGCATCATGGTCTGGGCGTGAATCTTGTCGTAGCTGATCGGCAGGATCTGCTCGCTCGAGGCGGAGGCGACGAGCTTGAACCCCTCGCTGCAGGTGCCGCGCATGCCGAAAGCGTCCCAGCCGGACACCGGCTCGAGCGTGTAGTCGGCTTTGAGGAAAGCGACGAGAACCTGGTCGGAGCTTGTGGCATCGGCCGAACGGCGCGCTGTAGTGACAATGCCGTCAGCGGCCTTGCCGTAGGAAATCACGGTCGCCTGGCGCTCGAGGCTGATCCGCGCGCCATCGCGCTCGACCGGCGCCGAACTGTTGCGCACATCGCCGCCGCTTTGCCCTTCCGTCGTCGAAGAGGCGAGGAGCAATTGCTCACCGGCGATCCGCTGCAGCAAGTGCTGATGCCAGGCACTGCCTTGGCCATGCCGCACGATGCAGGCGACCTTGGTCTGATGCATGGCAAAGATCATCGCCGTGGACGCACAGGCGCGGCCGAGCGCGTAACAGATGTCCGCCACCTCCGCCGTGCTTGCGCCCTCGCCGCCGAACTCGCGAGGTACCGCGATACCGAGAAGTTTTTCGGCTCGCACAGCGCCGATGGCTTCCTGCGGGAAGCGCGATTCACCATCGACGGCTGGGGCATGCGCGGCGGCAATCGCGGCGACCTTTTCGACGCGCGCACGCAGGTCGGACGCATTTTCGACGGACAAATTGCTCGCGGCCGTCAGCAGGCCGCGCGTTGCATGCCGCGCTGCTTGGACGTCCTGTTCGACTTCGAGAACGGTTGCGGTCCGCGCTTTCATCATTATTAAGCTCGCCTAGCTTCTTCGTGGGAGCATGATCTTTTCCGAAAACCGGTATCCACTTTTCGGGATCGTGCTCTACAGAGTGGCCGTCTCGCAAATGAATGCGATCGCTCTGGCCTAACAGCTAGCGCAAAACTTATGAAACCTCGCGGCATTTGCATGAAATTATCGCGCTTCTTTCGCGTAAAGGTTACCAATCGAAAACGCCCCGTGTGATAGGGATTTCGTAGGCTGAAAATGCAATATTGGTAGCGCAAAGCAGCGTTTTTTCTGCTGCAAATTTGGGAACTGTTCACCGTGCTGGATCGCATCAACTCGGATCGCAATTCTCTCGTCACCGATCGGATCGCAGGCCTCGTGCGCGCCATCCTGGAAAAGCGCGCGATCAGGCGCACCGTCGGCCGCGACGATGTCTTGAGCGAGTGCGGCATCTCGTCGCTCGATATGGTCAATCTCATGCTCGCCGTCGAAACCGAATTCGATTTGAAGATTTCCGACCGCGACATGACGCCGGCGAATTTCCGCACCATCGCGCGCATCGAAGCGCTGGTCGAAGAGCTGCAGAAAGCCGCCTAGCGCGGCGCACCGCAAAGAGTCCCCGGACCACTGTCCGAACCGCTCTTCAGACCACTCTTGGCGAACACGTCGCTCCGATGAGATGATGCGGCATCGCGCGGCGGCATGCCGAGCGCGCAAGAGACGCGAAGGCGGGGAAATATGTCCAAGACGGTTTTTTACGCGAGCGTCGGCCCGGCGCTGACGCTGTACGATCTCGATATCGACGGCGCGGCACTCAGCAAGCACAGCGCCATCACGCTGCCGGCGAATGTCCAATATCTGTGGCCGCATCCGTCGCGGCGCTATCTCTACGTGGTGTCGAGCACCGGCGGACCGGGTATCGCCGGCGATGCGCATTTCGCCAGCGCGCTTCTGGTCGATCCGACGACCGGCGCGCTCAAGCTGCACGGCGAGCCAGCGCGCTTGCCGTCGCGTCCAATCCACACCGCGGTCGACGCGACCGGCGAGTTTCTGCTCAGCGCTTTCAACATTCCGAGCAACATCACCGTGCACCGTATCAAAGGCGACGGCACGATCGGCCCGCTGGTGCAACAAAGCGAAAAGCTCGACACCGGTATTTTCGCGCATCAGGTGCGCATGACGCCATCGAACCGTGCTGCGGTCCTGGTTACACGCGGCAACAATGCCGAGGACGGCAAAGTCGAAGATCCCGGCGCGATCAAGACCTACAGCTTCAACAACGGTGTGCTGAAAAATCTCGCCTCGATCGCGCCCGGTAATGCCGCCGATTTGGGACTGGGTTTCGGCCCGCGGCACCTGGACTTTCATCCGACCGAGCCTTGGGCCTTTGTCTCCATCGAGCGGCAGAACAAGCTTTGTATGTACAAGCTCGACGGCCGAACCGGCCTTGCACGTGAGCCGAGCTTCATCAAGGAGACGCTGGCCGACCCGCACGGCAAGACCGAGCAAGGCGCCGGCGCCATCCACGTCCATCCCAACGGAAGATTCGTTTATCTGACCAACCGCTCGTTTCCGGCTTCGCCGAGCGGCGGGCGGAAAATGTCGGCGGGCGGCGAGAACAGCGTCGCCGTCTATGCCCTCGACGGCAAGAGCGGCGAGCCCAGTCACATCCAAAGCATCGACGGCCACGGCGTGCAGTTGCGCACATTCAGCATCGATCCCGACGGGCGTATTCTCGTTGCCGCAAGCATCCTGCCGGTGCCGCGTCCTGACGGCACGACCGTCACCGCCGGCCTCACCGTGTTTCGCATGGGCCCCGACGGCAAGCTCACCTTCGCGCGCAAATACGATGTCGATGTCGGAAACTTCCAGCAGTTCTGGACCGGCATGATCACTCTGCCTTGAATTCTCGGCGTCATTGCGAGCGAAGCGAAGCAATCCAGTACAGCGCCAAGGTTCTGGATTGCTTCGTCGCTGCGCTCCTCGCAATGACGAGGGTCTTCGCCCCGGCCCTAAGAACAACAAAAGCCCGGCTTGGCTTTTGCCAAGCCGGGCTCGTTTCCCGTCGCGATTTTTATTATTTTTATTACTGGCCCATACCTGAGCCGCTGCCCCCTGTGCTCTTACCCGAGCCACGGTCGCTGTTCGGCTGGCTCTTGCTGCTGCCGTAGGTCGAGCCGCCACTGGTGCTGCCACCGGAGCTGCCGCCGTATTGCGCGAACGCCAATTGCGACGCGCCGAACACCAGCACGGTGGCCAAGGCAAGGGTCTTAATCTTGGACATAGACTTTCTCCATTGCTGCCTACCGGGGCCCAACGCCACCGCGTGAGGTGCGTTCCTCCGCCGTGCGCGGAACTCCGCGTGTCATTTGCGGAGCTCCGCGAATTCGCGGCGCAGCCATGCCGCCTTGCGCGACTCGCGTTCCGCGTGAACGCCTCATCGCGCCTGATTGCAGCAGATAACGCGGTTATCGCCGAGCAACCGGTATCACGATTGTGCCTTCTTGTAGCGGAGTTCCCGCCTCCTATTTCTGATGCAACACACCCATTCCGAGAACGCTCATGTCTATTCGACCCGTGAAAAGCATCGTCACGTCGCAGCCTGTCATCGAAGGCGCCGGCGTGAAACTCAACCGCGCCTTCGGCTTCGGCAAGACGTCGGAGTTCGATCCGTTTTTGTTGCTCGACGACTTCCGCAACGATCGTCCTGAGGATTACCGCGCCGGTTTTCCCTGGCATCCGCACCGCGGCATCGAGACCATTACTTATGTGCTGGCCGGCACGGTCGAGCACGGCGACAGCCTCGGCAATCGCGGCACTATGGGTGCCGGCGACGTGCAGTGGATGACCGCCGGCCGCGGCATCCTGCATCAGGAAATGCCGCAGGGTGACGTCAAAGGCCGTATGCACGGCTTCCAGCTCTGGGCCAATCTGCCGTCGCACCTGAAAATGACGGCGCCGCGTTATCAGGACATCAAGGCCGGCGACATCCCCGAGGTCATCGACGACGACGGCACACGCGTGCGTGTGGTCTGTGGTGATTTCTGGGGCAAGCGCGGCCCTGTTGAAGGCGTCGCCGCCGATCCGCGTTATCTCGATGTCTTCGTGCCGCCGGGCAAACGCAAGACACTGCCGGTCGAAGTCGACCGCCATGCCTTCGCGTATGTGTTCGGGGGCTCGGGCAATTTCCACTTCGCTTCGAAGCCGTTCGGTGTGCTCACTGAAAAGAGCGATGGCGAGAACGAGATCCTGGTGCGAGAGCAGACCGGCAATCGTTCGCTGGTTCTGTTCGACCGCGGCGACGAGGTCACCGTGCAAGCGGGCGACGAGGGCGTGCGTTTCCTCTTCGTCTCCGGCAAGCCGCTGGAAGAGCCGGTGGCCTGGCACGGCCCGATCGTGATGAACACGCAGGGCGAGCTGCAACAGGCTTTCGCCGAACTGCGCAACGGGACTTTTATCAGGTAGAGCCGCGCGCCCTTCCTCCGTCATGGCCGGGCTTGTCCCGGCCATCCACGTCTTTTGGCATATCACTACCTCAAAGACGTGGATGCCCGCGACATAGGCGAGCGAAGCGACGCCGTTCTTTGAACGGCTATGCGCGGGCATAACGATTCGAGGGGCTCCGCGGCCGCAAAATTCTGCTATCCTCCCCGCCCAAGAAAAAGGTCCGGCCGAAAACGGCCGATACCTGACAAACAGAAAGCCAGGGAGGATCCGCGCATGAAAAAGCTGCATTGCATCGGCTTGTTCAGTTTTCTGTTGGCCGCGGTGGCCGTTCTGTTCAGTGCCGCTGCGGCCCGCGCCGACGATTTCCCGTCGCGCCCGATCACCTTCGTCTCGGTATTCGGCCCCGGCAGCGCCAGCGACACGTTGTGCCGCATCATCGCCGATCCGCTCGGCGTGGCGCTGAAGCAACCGATCATTGTCGAGGATCGCCCTGGCGCCGATGGCGCGGTGGCCGCGCAATATGTGCAGCACGCCAACCCTGACTGCTATACGCTGATGCTGGCGACCAATTCGCCGCTCTCGGCCGATCCATATCTGCTGCGTGAGGTGAGCTACGATCCGGTGAAGGATTTTACCCCCGTCACCCGCGTTGGCAGCTTCACGCTGATGCTCGTCGTCAATCCGAACCTGCCGGTGCATTCGGTCAAGGAGCTGGTGGACTACGCCAAGGCCAATCCGGGCAAGCTGTCCTTTGCCAGCGGCAATACCGCGGGCATTGTCGGCGGCAAGACCTTTACCCACTGGGCCGGCCTCGACATGCTGCACGTGCCGTATAAGAGCTCGCCGCAGGCCATCGAAGACGTCATCGCCGGGCGCGTGTCGATGATGATCGTCGACTTCACCGTCGCCATGCCGCACGTGTCGTCCGGCCAGGTGCGAGCGCTGGCGGTGACGCGGCTCAAACGCTCCTCGCTGTTCCCGGATTTGCCGACGCTGGACGAGTCCGGGATCGAGGGACTCGAGATTGATGCCTGGGCGGGCTTCGTAGCGCCGGCGAAGACGCCGCCCCACGTGGTGGCCAAGCTCAACAGCGCCATCGGCAAGATCATCGAAGACCCGGCGACCAAACAAAAATTCCGCAATGTCGGCTTCGAGGGCTTCTCCTCGACGCCGGATCAGCTCGGCGATTTCATCAAGGTGCAGCTCACCAAGTGGGGCAAGATGGTGAGCGACGCCGGGATTCATCCGGAGTGACTTATCCTCCCCCGCGGTAGCGGGGGAGGTAGCCGTGCGAAGCACGAGGTGGGGGCGCGGGCCTCGACGTGGGGCAAGGAACCACAAAGTCGCTCGGCCCTGAGACAAACATGCTGACCCATTGCGTTTTTTCTTTTGTGCCCCGCTGCGCCGCCGTCGCCCCTACCCGCCATGCTGCGCACGGCGTCCTCCCCCGTTGTCACGGGGGAGGACGAAGGGCGCCGTTCTCGCGTTGCATCGGCACGCGAGTCTTTGCGTCAACGCTACGGTGAGAGGCGAAGAAACCGGGCGCATTTTAGAAAGAAGGGGTGGGGCCTTCGTTTCGGTTTGCGCTCTCGCTTCGCTTACTTGTAGCCCGGATGGAGCGGAGCGCAATCCGGGGACGATCGGGACGCTTGCACTGCCGCTCCCGGATTACGCTGCGCTCCATCCGGGCTACGAAGAGAAAGAAGAAAAACGAAAGGAAATGGAACGCCGACAGACGCTGTAGCCAACCTGCCGTGCTGCTGGGCACGGCCGCGCATCCCAGCAGGGATGCGCACGCCTATCGGCGTCCCACCGCGGCTCTGCCCTGGAGAGTGTTCCATCCC
>DATAQN010000012.1:0-1965 GCA_036264635.1 Xanthobacteraceae bacterium
GCCGGACGACTTCGGCTCCGCCGCCCTCGGGTGGCGGCTCATCGCCGGACCTGTCAGCCGGCTTGGCATCGGACTTGGCATCCGACTTGGCAGCCGAAGTCAGCGGCGGCGTGTCTTGCTTCAGCTCGGCCTTGCCGGTTCCGGCGGGGAGTGCGCGCTTATCGACGACAGGCCCTGCCTGCGGCGCGGATTGAGCGCCAGCCGCCGCGGCATCGAGCGTTTCGAACTGGAAGCCGAATTGCACGGCCGGATCGAAGAACGCCGTCACCGCCTCGAACGGCACCCCAAGCCGCTCCGGAACTCCGCCGAAGGAAAGCCCGACCTCGAAGCCCGTCTCGTCGACCTGCATGTCCCAGAACTGGTGCTGCAGGATAATGGTCATCGCCTCCGGATATTGCGCGCGCATGCGATCGGACAGCCGCACGCCCGGAGCGGTGGTATTGAAGGTGATCTTGAAGTGATGCTCGCCGGGCAGGCCCTTCTTGGCGACATCGGCCAACACCGTGCGCACCACCCCGCGCAGGGCGTTCTGCGCCAGCAGATCATAGCGGATGTGGTCGGTGGCCATTGTTCGTAATCAGCCCAGTAATCAGCCCGGGAATCAGCGCTCGATGCTCGACATTCGCTCAATAGATAAGCGCAGAATCAGGACCATACAAACGGCTTGTGGCCGCTGCTCACCGATTGCTGGCGAATGCGGCGCGGCAAAACGCGAAATCCGAATATCACAACTGGCCTTGAGGAAAGTGGAGGCTTCTGTTGCCAGGTGCCTCCGAACCCCGCCTAACGGAGCTTAACCCGTTAGGACTTTAAGTCGGTATTTCAAACCGCGTTACGCGGCCTGAGCAACCGGAGCATAGTTGTCATTGGCAACTATGAGATAGGCCCGATAACGGTGGAACCATGCCGAGCAAAAGCACGCTCTTTACGCCCTCGTCGATCCTATTTCGACCCCGTGATGGTGGAGTCGCCGGGTACTGCCCCCGGGTCCGAAAGGTTTATTACGACGGCCATTTATCGCCATAGCCGGCATAAGCCGGCATCGAACAATATAAGCGCAAAAAGTTGCCGAAAAAAGAGCGGCTTGCGCCCGCTCCAGGGTCCGCTTTTTGGGCTTGGCCCGGCTGCACAAAAGCGTCTGGTTGGAGCGGCAGGCGGGCGCTAAGAAGCCGCCATGACGTCCTCAGCGCCGATTCCCGCAGCCGCCGATCCGAACTCCGCGCCAGCCACCCTCACCCCCGATCCACGACCCGAGACGGCAAATCCGCCGCCGGGCATCGGCGAGATTTTTCTCGCCTTCGCCAAGATCTCGTTGTCCGGCTTTGGCGGCGTGCTGGCCTGGGCGTGGCGCATGATGGTGGAAGAACGCAAATGGATGACGCCCGAACAGTTCAATGAAGTCTATGCGCTCTGCTCGTTCCTGCCGGGCGGCAATATCGTCAATTTCTCGATCATTTTCGGCGGCCGCCTGCGCGGACCGCTCGGCGCTTTGGCTTCGATCGCCGGACTGCTCGGGCCGCCGTTCGTCCTGATCCTGATCATCGGCGCCATCTATGCGCATTACGGCGATCTGCCGGGACTGCGCCGGGCGCTGATGGGCGTCGCCTCGGCCGCGGCCGGGCTGATGATGGCGACGGTCGCGAAAATGATACGGCCTTTGTTTCGCGACCGTGCCGTGGTCGGCCCGCTGATCGCGATCGCGACCTTCGTCGCCATCTCCATCATGCACTGGCCGCTGCCCTACGTGCTTCTTGTGATCGTGCCGGTCAGCGTCGCCTACGCCTGGAGACACGTATGAAAGACGGCAGCGGCACCCTTCTGACGCTGGCGGCCTTCTTTGCGACGATGTCGCTGTTCGCGATCGGCGGCGCCAATTCCGCGGTGCCGGAAATGCATCGCTATGCGGTCAGCGTGCAGCATTGGCTGACCGATCCGGAATTCAGCGAAACCTTCGCGCTGGCGCAG
>DATAQN010000043.1:0-36013 GCA_036264635.1 Xanthobacteraceae bacterium
GAGAATCCGGGCGTCGCTTCCAAATACGGCATCATGTCGATCCCGACATTGATGCTGTTCAAGGACGGCCAGCTCGCCTCGCGCCAGGTCGGCGCGGCGCCGAAGCAGAAGCTCGAGCAGTGGATCACCGCTTCGGTGTGATTCTGCTGAGATCGGCTGTTTGAACGTCGTCATGGCCGGGCTTGTCCCGGCCATCTCGTTTGTTGGGGCACAGTGCCTGCTAAGCGGGATGCCCGAGCATAGGCGAGCGAAGCGACGCCGTTCTTCGAACGGCTATTGCCGGGCATGACGGAACGGCGATGCCAATTCCGCTGCCAGTCTAATGCCTGAAATGCCGCGTCCCGGTCAGCACCATGGCGATGCCGTGCGCGTCTGCCGCCTCAATCACTTCGTTGTCGCGCATTGAGCCGCCGGGCTGAATCACCGCCGTGGCGCCGGCCTCGATGGCGACGAGAAGACCATCGGCGAACGGAAAGAACGCGTCGGAGGCGACCACGGCGCCTTTGGTCGCCGGTTCCTTGAGACCTGCTTCCTTGGCCGCATCTTGCGCCTTGCGCGCGGCGATGCGCGCGGAATCGACGCGACTCATCTGCCCCGCGCCGATGCCGACCGTCGCCAAATCCTTGGCATAGACGATCGTGTTCGACTTGACGTGTTTGGCGACCCGGAAGGCGAAGCGCAAGTCGCGCAATTCGGCATTGGTCGGCGCCCGCTTAGTCACGGCGCGCAAATCCATGTCGTCGACCACCGCATTGTCGCGGGTCTGCACCAACAGGCCGCCGGCGACGGTCTTCGCCGTGAGGCCTACGCCGCGCGGATTGGGCAAACCACCAGCAAGAAGGAGCCGCAGATTCTTCTTGGCGCCGACAATCGCGATGGCCTCTTCGGTGGCATCCGGCGCGATGATGACTTCAGTGAAAATGTCGGTGATGGCGCGCGCCGCTTCCGCATCGAGCCCACGGTTGAGCGCGACAATGCCGCCGAAGGCCGAGGTGGTGTCGCAGGCGAGCGCCTTGCGATAGGCGTCAAGCAAAGTCTCGCCCTCCGCGACGCCGCAAGGATTGGCGTGCTTGATGATGGCGCAGGCCGCCGTGCGCGCCGGATCGAACTCGGCGACGCATTCGTAAGCCGCGTCCGTATCGTTGATATTGTTGTAGGAAAGCTGCTTGCCCTGAACCTGGCGCGCGGTGGAAACGCCGAAACGCGCCTCAGGCGTCCGATAAAATGCCGCCGACTGGTGCGGATTTTCGCCGTAACGCAATTTCTCGATGATACGGCCACCGAAGGCGCGATAATCGGGCGCGATTTCGCCGAGCTCGCCGGCGAACCAATTCGAGATCGCCGAATCGTAGGCGGCCGTCCGCGCATAGGCCTTGGCGGCGAGCCTGCGCCGCAAAGCAAGCGTCGTCATGCCGTTGTGCGCGGCGAGCTCTTCGAGCAACGCCTCGTAGTCGCTCGCGTCGACGACAACCGCGACATCGTCGTGGTTCTTGGCGGCGGCGCGGATCATGGCCGGGCCGCCGATATCAATGTTCTCGATACAGGTCGCGAAATCGGCATTGCCCGCGACCGTCTCTTCGAACGGATAGAGGTTCACCACTAGAATATCGATTGGCTTGATCCGGTGCGCCTGCATGGCTTCGACATGCAGCGGATTGTTGCGGATCGCGAGCAGGCCGCCATGCACCGCCGGATGCAACGTCTTGACCCTTCCGTCCATCATTTCCGGGAATCCGGTCACATCGCTGACGTCGAGCACTTTGAGTCCGGCGTCGGTGAGCGCCTTGCGCGTCCCGCCAGTCGAAATGAGTTCAATACCGAAGCCCGACAGCGCGCGCGCAAACTCATCCAGTCCGGTCTTGTCGGAAACAGAAATAAGGGCGCGCATGGCGCGGCGGAGATGTTCGGTCATGATGCTCCCAGGACGTTAGAACGGCGGTCCTGTCATAACGACAGGTATCTCATAAAGGCAATCGTGGCTCGTCTTCACGCACGCGCCGCGCCGAACCGGCGCTGGCGAGCGCACCCGTCGGCGCCTGCTGCAGGCTCCATTGCACACGTGAGGCCGAGCGGGCATGGCCGCGGATCACGATCTGCGCGGTGCGGCGCGGGCCTTCGCTGCCGGCGAGGTAAACACTGTCCTCGAGCGCCACTTGGTCCTCATGGGCGCTGAAAGTCCAGACCTCCTTGTTCGGCAGCATCAGCATGACGCCGTGACCGTCGCTCAGCCGCGTGGCCTTCACCATGGGATGCAGGTGAAAGCGCACCGCAAAGGCGTCCTCTTCCGTCCGCAACTGCGACCCACCACTGGCGTCGAGAAAAACGTCTTCGCCGTCGAGACGCGTGCCGTCGCTGGCCAGCGTCAAGACACGCTCATGCACGATGTCGAAGCGGTCGGCGTAACCGTCATGCGCCGCCCGCAGCACGACGGCGTCGGGCCGGTCTTCGCGCGTCACCGCCACACGCCGCGGCCCACCGAGCATCGGCGAGCCGCCGAGCATGCGCCTGAACGTCGCCATTTCGACGAAGCGCGCTGAGGACACGTCATTGAGCACGACCGCGGAATGCGCGGCCGTCGAGCGCGAGAACTGCCGCCAGTTCTCGCGTCCGGTCGCCGGCATGCCGCAATTGACAATGATGAGGTTCTGCTTCGGCGAGGAAAATTCAAACGACAGGCAGCCGGCATGGGCATCGAGACTCACCTCGATCGGCGGCGCCCGTCCGGTATCCATCACCAGCACGGCGCCGTGCGCCCCGAGCCGCTGATAGGCCGAATGCGGCGCGTTGGAAAAGATCGCGCCATGCGTTTCGTCATAAGCCAGCAGTGTCGAGAGCAAACCCGCGGGTGTCGCTCCCATGCCGTTGAAATGCGCGAAGCTGCCGTCGGAGTGACGGAAGAAGCGCAGCATCGGCATCATGCGGTCGATGGCATTGAGCAGCGCCTGCGGCGGCGCCATGTTGCGCGCCGTGAAGGTCTGACGCAGAGGCAGGAATTCAATCAAGAGCTCGATGACCGCGCCGGGATCGCGGCTGACATGGCCGCCATCGGGAAGAATTTGCCGTTCGATCTCGTGGGTAAGCCGCTCTGTCGCGGCTTTGATATGCCGTGCCTGACCGGCAATGCATAAGGCGGAATAGCAGAGCGCGACCTCCGCCTGCATGCGATCGACGCTGCGGCGCGCATCGCCCGCGGTGTGGCGCAGATAACGCACCTGGCGGATGAGGCTGCGCAGGAAACGGCGATAAAAGCGAGCTTCGGCGTCCTGCAGGATCAGCGTCGATTGGCTGAGCCAGGAAATGATCCGGCGCGATAAAACATCCGGACGCCAGGCGATCGGATGCCAGCCACCCTGCAGCGCGATCCATTCATCGACCAGCGCCCGCGCATTGGCGCGGGTAATGCCGGAATCCGCTGCGCGCAGATGGCGCAACCAGCCGAAGCCCAACAGTGCCGCAGCCCAGTCGTCCGACGGCGGTTCCATCTCGAAGACCGAGCGTCCGTCGCAGATCACGACCTTGCCGGCAAAGGTGAAACGGCCGGAATAGATCTCGCTCGCGCGGGTGGCGTCCGCCGTGCGCAAATCCGGCGGCGCGATCAAAAGCCGGTCGGTGCGGAGCGCCGGCAGCGGCCAGCGCACGAAAGGATGGCCGTTCGCACGGCCGGTCACCCGGCGCACGGCGCCGCGAATCAGGAGCCAGGACAGCTTCGCGTGGTTCGCGACTGCGAGGCGCGACATCGACCTGTTTGCCCCCTTTGGCGCGGGCGCCGGTGCAAAAAGTCCCCGCGCGGCGGACCATAACGAAATGAAGGCGCGACGGCCAACTACCGAATCGTTTTGATTTCCTTACTGTTTTACCAGCCGCGCCGCATAGAAGCCATCAAGCCCGGCGAATCGCGGATCGGTATCCGGTAGCTGACAGGGCAAAGTGCGCAGGTCCCCATCCGGCGAAATGAACTCGTTTTGGCCGAACAGCTCAGCCATCGTGACCGGCACCCGCCGTATACTTGTATCGCGCGCGAGAAGCTCGGCAATCACATTCTCGCTTTCCTCGGACTCAAGCGAGCAGGTGCAGTAGACCAGCGTGCCGCCGGGCTTGGTCAGCGCCACAGCGCGCTCGATCAGGCGGCGCTGGGCGCCGGCGAGCGCGGTCACGTCCTCGGGGCGCTTGAGCCACGCCACATCGGGATGGCGGCGGATCGTTCCGGTTGACGAACAGGGCGCATCGAGCAGCACCGCGTCGAAAGGTTCCGCCTCCCATTCGGCGACATCGGCACAGACAAGCTCGGCTTGAAGCTTCAGGCGCGCCAGATTCTCTTCCAGCCGCTTGAGTCGCGCCGGCGCGCGATCGACCGCGGTGACATGAGCGCCAGCCGCGGCAAGCTGCGCCGTCTTGCCGCCCGGCGCGGCGCAAAGATCGGCGATGCGGCGCCCGCGAACGTCGCCGATCAGCCGTACCGGCAGCGCCGCGGCGGCATCCTGCACCCACCAGGCGCCGTCGGAGAATCCGGGCAGTGCAGGAACCGCGCCGTGAGCGACCATACGGACCGTGCCGGTCGGCAGCACGCGGCCGCCGAGTTGATCCGCCCAATGTTCGGCATCACTCTTCACGGTGAGATCGAGCGCCGGTTCATGGCTATGCGCGGCAGCGATGGCATGCGCCGTCGCTGCGCCATATCGCTCAGTCCAGCGCGCCAAGAGCCACTCAGGCGTATCAAGAAGAGGCGGATCAAGCTTGGCGAGCAGGCTTGCGCCTTCGCGTGTCAGCCGCCGCAACACGGCATTGACGAATCCGGCATAGCGCGCCGCGTGCCGGTCGGCCTGCACCAGCCGGACCGAAAGATCGACCGCGGCGTGATCCGGCACATCGAGAAATAGGATTTGCGCCGCGCCAATAAGCAGCGCGCTTTCCACGCGCGGCGCCTGCGCGGGTGGGCCGCGATCGAGAAAGGCGCCGAGCACGTGACGTAGCGTGCCGAGTCGGCGCAGCGCGATGCCGACCAACGCGCGGGTGAGCGCGCGGTCGCGGTCCTCCAGGCGCGCAAGTTCGCCGGAGCTGTCGAGAAGCTCGTCCAGCGCGCGGCGGCGGCGTAAAATGCCGTCAACGATATCGGCCGCAATCCGGCGCACCGCCAGACCAGGCACTTCGCCTGCCGGGCGGGGCACGCTCTCAGATCTGGACTTCGGCTGACGCACGTTTGTCACTACGAAAAGATTCCTTCTTGAATATCAGGCTGGGCTACGCCAAGTCAGTCATAATGCCAACCGATCAGACAGCGATTTCACCCTCAACCGAAACGGGCAAAGCGCAAGACGCCGGCAAGCATCCGCTGCCACCGGCGGCCGAGCGCGCGCTCGCCGAAGCGGCGGCGCGGCACGCCGAGGCTGAGCGCAACAAGACCGAAGCGCCCAAGGAGCTAGCCGGCCGCGGCGGCCTCGATCCGGCCCGTTATGGCGACTGGGAAATCAATGGATTGATCGCGGATTTCTAGGACAGCGTGGTCGGCGGCCGACCGGCCAGCCAATAAATGAATTATGTGTCTTTTTTCCTAACGATGGAATATAGTCCTTTAACCTGATCCCAGCTTTCCTTCCCGACCCATTCCCGCAAGTTCCCGGTTAGGCAGCGACCCGTGAGTCGTTTTATCACCTTCTCGGCACTGGCGAATCCGCGCCGCGGCAACATGCTGCTCGGGGCCGGCGTGCTCTTCGCGCTCGGCCTCGCTGCTGGCGCTCTCGTCAATCCAATCGTCGCGCCCAGATTCAAACCCCTAACCCGATCGATGCCGTTCCTGCAGCGCGCCTTCGTTACTCCTCACAGCTTCGCCGCACACAGCCTTGATTCGGCGCCAGTGAACGCGATGACCCCGCGAGCGCCCGATCCGGGACCCGTTTATCCCGCCGATGTGGTGCGGGTGATCGATGGCGACACATTCGTGGCGCGGGTGCACGTTCGGCAGGGACTTTACGTCAATACCCATGTGCGGCTGCGCGATATCGATGCTGCCGAACTGCATGCCCGCTGCGGCAGCGAATTTGCCAAGGCGATCGCGGCTCGGGCAGCGCTAGAGAGGATTCTGGCCGACGGCAGCGTCACCATCTCGCGAATCGGCCGGGACAAATATCCCGAGCGCATCGACGCCAGTGTCGCGACGCGCCGAACCGCCGACGTCTCGGCGGCGATGCTCAAGGGCGGCTATGCCCGCGCCTATGACGGCGGCCGCCGCGGCTCGTGGTGCTGGTAGCAGAAGCAGCCACCAGTCCCCGATCGGCAAAAAAAAGGCGCGGAGCAACGTGCTCCACGCCCTCTCTGACGTCCCGAAACCATGTGCCGACTACTGCGTCACCACGACCCGCGTGCCGACCATGACGCGACTATAGAGGTCCTCGATATCCGCATTGTGCATGCGGATGCAGCCATGCGACACGAAATGGCCGATCGAGCCCTCGTTGTTCGTGCCGTGGATGGCGTATTGACCGCCACCGGACAGCGTCATCGCGGCGACACCCATCGGATTCTGCGGCGAGCCGCCCGGCACCACGGGCGGCAGTTTGCGGTAATCGGACCGGATCGAATCGGGCGGCGACCAGGCCGGCCGGACATATTTGCCGTCGATAAAGGCCGTGCCCGACCACTGCATACCGAGCCGGCCGACGCCGACCGGGTAGCGCAGCGCCTGGCCCGGGCCGACGTAGTAGTAGAGAGCCCGTTGGCTCGTGCGGATCACGATCGTGCCCGGCATATAGCCGTCCCGCACCGAGACGAGATCGCCATGAGCCTCGGCCGACTTCGGCGCGAAAGCCAATGACGCAATGGCCGCAATAGCGGCCGCGATCAGAATTTTCCCTCGCATGTTCAATTCCCTGCTGCGGAAGCGCCCTGAAAAGACACCCACGTGAACGCCCACTTTGCCCGCCCCCGACGGGTGACCAGCCGGATTCGATTTTAGCGAAAACAGCCGACAACCTTCAGTACTATGGGGCCGTCACGGTGAACTTTTTGCAAATTTTTCGGCAAGTGTGGTCTCTGTGCGACAGGGACCACGCTCGCGACCAGCTCATGAATTGACGCCAAAGTTACGCGTAGGCCGGGCTATGCCCGGCCTAGCGGTCAATCAATACCATCAGGTGTTCAGCGCGATCTAAGCGCTCCGCTTGTTCTGGCGGTTATCGACGAGGTCATTGACCACGGCCGGGTCGGCCAGCGTCGATGTGTCGCCGAGATTTCCGAATTCGTCCTCGGCGATCTTGCGCAGGATGCGGCGCATGATCTTGCCGGACCGCGTTTTCGGCAGGCCCGGTGCGAATTGCAGCAGATCGGGCGCCGCGATCGGCGAGATTTCCGTGCGCACCCATTGCACCAGCTCCTTGCGCAGAGCCTCGGTCGGCTGCTCGCCCTCCATCAACGTGACATAGGCGTAGATGCCTTGGCCCTTGATGTTGTGCGGATAGCCGACCACCGCGGCCTCCGAGACTTTCGGATGCGCCACCAAGGCTGATTCCACTTCCGCGGTGCCGAGCCGATGGCCGGCGACATTGATCACATCGTCGACGCGGCCGGTGATCCAGTAATAGCCGTCCTCGTCGCGCCGGCAGCCGTCGCCGGTGAAATACCTGCCAGGATAGGTGCTGAAATAAGTTTCGACGAAGCGCTGATGATCGCCATAGACCGTGCGCATCTGCCCCGGCCATGAATCGGCGATGCAGAGGTTGCCGCTGGTGGCGCCTTCGAGCACTTTGCCTTCAGCATCCACGATTTCAGGAATGATCCCGAAGAACGGCCGGGTCGCCGAGCCGGGTTTGAGCGGCGTCGCGCCCGGAAGCGGCGTGATGAGAATGCCCCCGGTCTCGGTTTGCCACCAGGTGTCGACGATCGGGCAGCGGTTCTCGCCGACAACGCGGTAATACCATTCCCAGGCTTCGGGATTGATCGGCTCGCCGACCGAGCCGAGCAGCCGCAGCGAAGCGCGCGAGGTCTTCTTCACCGGCTCGTCGCCGGCCTGCATCAAGGCGCGGATCGCGGTCGGCGCGGTGTAGAAGATGTTGACCTTGTGCTTGTCGATCACCTCCCAGAACCGCGAATTGGTCGGATAGTTCGGCACGCCTTCGAACATCAGAGTGATTGCGCCGTTCGCGAGCGGGCCATAGACGATGTAGCTGTGGCCGGTGACCCAGCCGACATCCGCCGTGCACCAATAGACTTCGCCGTCGTGATAGTCGAAGACGTATTGGTGCGTCATCGCCGTGTAGAGCAGATAGCCGGCTGTCGTGTGCAACACGCCCTTCGGCTGACCGGTCGAACCCGATGTGTAGAGGATGAACAGCGGATCTTCGGCGTTCATTTCCACGCAGGGACAATCCGCCGTCACCACTTCTTTGGCTTCGTGGTACCAGACGTCCCGCACCGGATCCATGTCGACCGGCGCGCCGGTGCGCTTGACGACAATGACGAAGTCGACGCCGCCGACTTTGGCGATGGCCGCATCGGTATTGGCCTTCAGCGGCACCCTGCGGCCGCCGCGCAAGCCTTCGTCGGCGGTGATGACGATATTCGACTTGCAGTCCTCGATGCGCCCGGCGAGCGAATCCGGCGAGAAGCCGCCGAACACCACGGAATGGATAGCGCCGATGCGCGCGCAGGCGAGCATCGCATAAGCCGCTTCCGGGATCATCGGCATGTAGATGGTGACGCGGTCGCCTTTCTTGACGTTGCGCGTGCGCAGGATGTTGGCGAAACGGCAGACCTCGTCGTGCAACTCCTTATAGGTGATATGCTTTGAATCTTTAGGGTCGTCGCCTTCCCAGATGATTGCGGTCTGATTGGCGCGGTTATGCAGATGGCGGTCGATGCAATTGTAGGCGACGTTGAGGAAACCGTCCTCGAACCATTTGATCGAGACGTCGTGCCGGTCGAAGGATGTGTTCTTGACCTTGGAGAAATGCTTCATCCAATACAGGCGCTTGGCCTGCTCGCCCCAGAAGGCGTTGGGATCGGCGAGCGACTGCGCGTACATCTTTTTGTATTCGGCATCGTCGATATAGGCGCGCTTCGCCCATTCGGCGGGTACATCGTAAACCTTGTCAGACATCTCGTCCTCCCACGCACACACGGCCGATGCTGCGGATGGCGGCCCGCGGCCTGTTATTGATTGAAATGCTCTATCCGAAACTTGGCATAGTGGCGACCGAACCCGGTCATTTCCTGATCGCGATCAAGCGTTAAGCGCCTGTCCTTGGAGGCCATTATGCGACGCCAGAGCGATCAGCGACAAGTCCGCGTCTGTCATCCATTTGTCGTAGCGGTCTGCGCCTTGGTCTATGATCGTCGCATCAGCGGAAGGACCATCTTATGCGCCATGTAATTGTTGCCGTGTTCGCGGCCCTGACCTTGCTCGCCGTTAGCCCCGCGGCATGGGCGCAAACGGCGGCGCAGACAGCGCCGCAGAGCGCATCTACGCCATCACCCGAGGCTCTTGCCGCCGCCCATGAATTGATGGCCGTCATGAAGCCGGCGGACCAGTTTAAAGCGATACTGCCTGTCCTGATTCAGAATTTAAAACAGGCAGTGGTGCAGGGTCGGCCGGAGATGGAGAAGCAATACGATGCCATGATGCCGGTGTTCAACGAAAGCGCACAGAAGCGGGTCAATGAACTGATCGACACCATTGCGGTCATCTATGCCAGCAATTTCACCGCCGACGAATTGCGCGACGTCATTGCCTTCTATCGCACGCCGACCGGACAAAAATTTCTGGCGCGGCAGCCGACCATTGCGCAGCAGAGCATGGCCGCAGGCCAAGAGCTTGGCCGCGCTGTGATGGGCGACGTACAGCAGCAGATGAACGGTCACGCCAACTAAGGCATGATTCGGAAAAGCATGCCCTTGGACTTGATCCGACGGTAGACACCGGTTTTTCCGAAAAGATCATGCCCAAATGGAAAATCTGGAATGCTGCGGCATCGCGCCGTCAGCCTTTCACGCCGCCCATCTTGCAGACGAGCTTCCATTGCTCGGCGGTGACCGGCTGCACCGACAAGCGGGCATATTTCACCAGCGCCATGTCCTTGAGCTTGGCTTCGGCCTTGATCGCAGCAAGCGTCACCGGCTCCGGGAAAGGTTCTACAGCCTTGGTGGTGACGGCGACCCAGGACTCGCCGGCTTTCGCGGTCGGATCGGCATAGGCCTCCTTGATCACCTCGCCGATGCCGACCACCTGCTTCTCGTCGCCGGTGTGGTAGAAGAAGAACGTGTCGCCGTTCTTCATCTCTTTGAGATAGCGCCGCGCGGTGAAATTGCGCACACCGCTCCAGACCTCGCCCTTCGCACCGCGCTTGACCTGGGCATCCCACGAGAACTCCTCGGGCTCCGTCTTCAATAGCCAGTGCGCCATCTGCCTGCTCCGCTAGTCTTTCAGGTTCATTCTTCCGCCTTCAACGGCCGCGTACATAGCGATTCGATCGCTTCGTCCACACTCATCGTCTCGGCGATGATGGCGGCTACCGCCTCCGAGATGGGCATGTCAACGTTGAGTTCGCGCGCCATTTCAAGGAGCACCGGCGCGGTGAATGTGCCTTCGGCAAGCCCAGTGGTGCGATGAATCTCGCTCGGGGTTTTGCCCTCGCCGAGATTGAGGCCGAACGTGAAATTACGCGACTGCGGACTGGTGCAAGTCAGGATCAGATCGCCAAGGCCGGAAAGGCCCATCATGGTCTCCACCTTGCCGCCACAGGCTCTGCCGAAGCGGACCAGTTCGGCGAAGCCGCGCGTGGTCAGAGCCGCGGTCGCGCTATAGCCAAGGCCGCGACCGGTCACGATGCCGGCGGCTATGGCGAGCACGTTCTTAACCGCGCCGCCGACTTCGACCCCGCGCATATCATTTGAATGGTACGGGCGAAGTGTCGGCGAGCTCACCGCTTGCGCGAGTTCAGCGGCAAGCATGCCGTCATTCGCCGCCAGAGTGACCGCGGTCGGCATGCCGCGCGCCACATCACGGGCAAAGCTCGGCCCGGACAAGATCGCCGGCACGGCGTCCGGGGCGCATTCGGCGATCACGTCGCTCATGAATTTCTTGGTGCCGCGCTCGAAGCCCTTGGCGCAGACGATCAGCGGCGTCGCCGCGGCAAGCAGCGGCTTGAGCGCAGCGGCGACGGAGCGCACGTGTTGCGCCGGCACGACCAGAAGCAACGCATCGGCCCGCGCCGCTGCGGCGAGGTCGCCGACGACGGCAATGCTGTCATCGAGACGCAAGCCGGGCAAATAGAGGCTCTCGCGCTTCTGTTTGAGCTGCGCGGCATTGGCCGCGTCATGCTCCCAGAGCGAGACGCGGCGCCCGGCGCGCGCGCAGGTCAGCGCCAACGCGGTGCCCCAGGCCCCGGCACCTATGACCGCGATATGATTGAATGCCATATGTGATGCACGCAGAGAATTTGTGATGCACGCAGAGAAACAGAATTGCAGAAACTATAGCACTTCGCCGCGGAGCAATTTGGGGACTTCCCCGACCAGCCCTGCCGCTTCGCGGATCATAAGCCGCTTGAGATTGGGAATGCGCTCGACCAGGCCAAGCCCGACATCGCGCACGACGCGCAGAATATCGGAGCGATTGGAGAACAGCCGGTTGAGGCCGTCGGTGGCAAGGCCCATGGTCATGGTGTCGAAGCGCCGCCAGCGCTGATAGCGCTCGAGCACGTGGGAAGCTCCCGGATCGAGACCGAGCCGCGCCGCATCGACGATCACCTCGGCGAGCGCCGCAACATCCTTCAGCCCCATATTCAGTCCCTGCCCGGCGATCGGATGAATGACGTGGGCAGCGTCGCCGATCAGCGCGAGGCGCGGAGCAATGAACGAACGCGCGACGAAGAAGCCAAGCGGATGAACGCGGCGCGCCCCGAGCACCGTGATCTCGCCGAGCTTGAGCTTGAAGCGCTGTTCAAGCTCGGCATGGAAGGCGTCGTCCGGCAGCGCCACGATGCGTTCGGCGTCGTGCTTGGACTCCGTCCAGACAATCGAACAGCGCCGCCCTTTGAGCGGCAGCATGGCGAATGGGCCGGCGGGCAGGAAATGCTCCTCGGCGCGGCCTTCATGGTCACGCTCGTGTCCGACATTGATGACGATCGCCGATTGGCCGTAATCCCAGCCATGGGTGGTGATGCCGGCATTTTCACGCAGCGCAGAACGCGCGCCATCGGCCGCGACGACAAGCCGCGCTTTGAGCGTCGTGCCGTCGGCAAGCTCCACCGTCGCGGCATCGCCATCCTGAGTAACTTTGCGCACGGCCGACGATCGCAAATCGATGCCGCAGGCTTTCGCCTTCTCAGCCAGCACTTCGACGAGATAGCGGTTTTCGATCATGTGGGCGAAAGGCTCGCCCGGCTCGACATCGCCCGAGAACGCGAGAAAGACCGGACGCACCGCGTCGCCGAGCTTGCTGTCGGTGACCACCATGTCGAGGATCGGCTGCGCTTGTTCGGCGATCGCGCCCCAGACGCCGATGGTTTCATAGAGGCGTCGCACGCCGGCGACGAGCGCCGAAGCCCGCTCGTCTTTGGCGTAATTGGCAACCAGGGCCGGATCGGCCACCGTCACCGCAAAGGACGGCCCGAGCGCTTCGCGCAAGACAATGGCGAGCGTCAGCCCGGCAAAACCGCCGCCCGCGATCAATACGTCTGTTCTGTTCCCCGTCATGACCCTTTTATCCTAGCACGGTTGCCAGCACCGTGACCCGTCCAGAACATCCCAGACTTGACCTCACCCGCAATCCCATATGCAAAAGATGTAAGCGGCAGTTTACGCCGACGCGAGGGACAGGACATAGTGAGCGGACGTACCCGACGAAAACTTGGCGAACGAATATGGCGAACGAAATATAGTGAACGCGATATGGCCTCAGCCGTCCAAGATCTGATCGACCTTCTCAACCTGGAAACACTGGAGCTGAATCTGTTTCGCGGCCGCTCGCCGCAATCGAGCTGGCAGCGCGTCTTTGGCGGTCAGGTGATCGGCCAGGCCCTGGTCGCTGCCTGCCGCACCGTCGACGATGTCGCGGCGCGGCCGCCGCACTCGCTCCACGCCTACTTCCTGCTCGGCGGCGATCCCAAAGTGCCGATCATCTACGAGGTCGACCGTATTCGCGACGGCCGAAGCTTCGTCACCCGGCGCGTGGTCGCGATCCAGCACGGCCACGCGATCTTCTCGATGTCGGCGTCGTTTCAGACCATCGAACAAGGCCTGTCGCATCAGTTTCAAATGCCGGATGTGCCGAAGCCTGACTCGCTGCCGACCGACGCCGAGATGCGAAAGAAGGTCCTGCCGCTGATGCCGGAGCCGGTGCGGCGTTATTACGAGCGCGAGCGGCCGATCGAACTGCGGCTCGTCGAATACGGCCGCTATCTCGGCGAGGCCTCCCCGGACGGCAAGTTCAATGTCTGGATCCGCGCGACCGGGCGGCTGCCCGACGAGCCGGCAATCCACCAATGCGTTCTCGCCTATGCCTCCGACATGACGCTCCTCGACTCGGCGCTGATCCCGCATCAGCGCAGCGTCTTCAGCGACGACATCATGGGCGCGAGCCTCGATCACGCGCTGTGGTTCCACCGGCCATTTCGCGCCGACGAATGGCTGCTCTATACGCAAGACAGCCCCAATCTCAGCGGCTCGCGCGGCTTTTCGCGGGGCCTCATTTTCGCGGCTGACGGCACGCTCGTGGCCTCCGTGGCGCAAGAGGGCCTGCTGCGGCTGCGCACCAAGAAGCCCGGATAGAACGGCGCGCCGCGCCGGGACGAGGCGGCCACGGGAGTCAGGAACGGGCTTAAATCCCGGCAGGAATGCGGCTAAACTGTCGCGCCTTCCTCCACCAGCCACTTGGCCAAGGGCGTCATCAACAGAGCCTAGGCCAACTGGGAAATCATGAAGCTGAGCCGGGAAACCTCATGAAGCTCGTCACTGCCATCATCAAGCCGTTCAAGATCGACGAAGTCCGCGATGCCCTGTTGAAGATTGGCGTCCACGGCATGACCGTGACCGAGGTGAAGGGCTATGGCCGGCAGAAGGGACACACCGAAATTTATCGCGGCGCCGAATATGCGGTGAATTTTCTGCCCAAGCTGCGCATTGAAGTCGCGGTCGCCGCCGACCAGGTGGACCAGGTCGTGTCGGTCATGGGCGCGGCGGCCAGAACCGGCAAAATCGGGGACGGCAAGATTTTCGTCACCCCCATCGACCAGGCGGTGCGCATCCGCACCGGCGAAACCGACGCCGATGCCCTGTGAGGCCGATTTAGGCGGCTGCCGCCGCGGCGTCATTCGGATTGGCAATTATTAGCCTAGGAATTAAGCACTGAGTTCAATAATTGGGCTGCGCCTGATGGAATTCGGCCTTGCCTTGACTTCCAGACCCCAGCCGCATCGTCCTGGCGGCGCAGTCGCAGTCTTGTTTGGCAACAAATCGCCGGGGTTTCGCTCACTTGGCGCCCACTTGGCACGGGGCTTGATTAACGAACACCGCGGCGCGCGATGGGGCACATACCACCGCGTTCATCGCTTTGTCGTGTCGGCTCGGTCGGGGCTCCGGCCGGCTGACGGGGAGAACAGTCAATGAAAATTATCATGGCGATCATCAAGCCCTTCAAGCTCGATGAGGTTCGCGATGCTCTGACCAAGATCGGCGTTCAGGGCCTGACCGTCACCGAGGTGAAGGGTTACGGCCGGCAGAAGGGGCACACCGAAATCTATCGAGGCGCCGAATACGCGGTGAGCTTCCTGCCCAAGATCAAGATCGAAATCGCGGTGCCGTCCAATCAAGTGGATCGGGTCGTCGACACGATCAGCGCCGCCGCGAAGACCGGACAAATCGGCGACGGCAAAATTTTCGTCTTCGGTCTCGACCACGCCGTGCGCATCCGCACCGGCGAGACCGACGCCGCCGCGCTTTAAGAAACGTAGAGGGGACAGGAGTGAGGCAAATGTCGTTGAAGAGATTTTCCCGTGCGGGATTGATTGGATTCATAGGTGCGATCCTGCTCGGGATCATGCTCAGCGTGCCGACCTATCACGCGGCTTTCGCACAGACCCCGAGCGCGGCGCCGGCTGACACGGCAGCGCCTGCCGCGGCGACCTCGCCGCCGGCTTGCAGCGCGACGGTGCTCGAAAAGTGCACGCCGAATTCCGGCGACACCGCCTGGATGCTCACCTCGATGGCCATCGTGCTGATGATGACCATCCCAGGCCTGGCGCTGTTCTATGGCGGCATGGTGCGCAAGAAGAATGTCGGCGACACGGTGATGACGAGCTTCGCCATCACCTGTCTGATCAGCATTCTCTGGCTCTTGTTCACCTACAGCATCGCCTTCCGCTCGGGCTCGCCATTTATCGGCTACCTCGATCGTGCCGGCCTGCAGGGGATCTTGAGCGATATCGCCAACGGCATCGGCAACCCCAACCCGTTGGCGCCGACGATCCCCGAATCCGTCTATTCGATGTTCCAGTTGACCTTCGCGATCATCACCGCGGCGCTGATCGCAGGCTCTTTCGCCGAGCGCATGAAGTTCTCGGCCATGCTCTGGTTCATCGGGCTGTGGGCGATCTTCGTCTATTCGCCGATTGCGCATTGGGTGTGGGGACCTGACGGTTTCCTCAATTCGGCGAACAGCAATGCCTGGGTCAAAGTGCTCGACTTCGCCGGCGGCACGGTGGTGCATGTCAATTCCGGCACGGCGGGACTGATGGCCGCGCTGATGCTCGGCAAGCGCAAGGAGACTGGCCCGCCCCACAATGTGGTGCTGACCATGATCGGCGCCTCGCTGCTGTGGGTCGGCTGGTTCGGCTTCAACGCAGGCTCGGCGGTTTCGGCCGGAATGCAGGCCGGCATGGCCATGCTGGTGACCCACACCGCAACGGCGACCGCGGGCTTCACGTGGATGATTCTGGAATGGATGATGCGCGGCAAGCCGACAGTGCTCGGCATCTGCTCGGGCGCCGTCGCTGGACTCGTGGCGATCACGCCGGCGTCGGGCTTTGTCGGTCCGATGGGCTCATTCGCCATCGGCATCGCCGCCGGCATCATCTGCTATTGGGGCTGCACCGGGCTCAAGCATACGTTCGGCTATGACGACGCGCTCGACACATTCGGCGTCCATGCCGTCGGCGGCATGGCCGGCGCGATTCTCACCGGTGTATTCGCCATCAGCGAATATGGCGGCACGTCCGGCGCCATCGAGGGCAATTGGAGCCAGGTGGTCAATCAGTGCATCGGCGTCGGCATCGTTCTCGCCTATGACGTCGTCGTGACGCTGATCATCCTGAAGGTCGTCGATCTGGCAATCGGGCTGCGCGTATCGGAAGAGGTCGAACGCGACGGTCTCGATCTCGCGCTGCACGGCGAGACGATCCAGTAAGACAAGCGCAGCTTAGCTCCAACCGTGAAGAGGCCCCGGCGCAAGCCGGGGCCTTTTTCATTTGCATTTCGTGATTGTGAACGAAGCGAAGCCCGTAGGGTGGGCACCGCGCGGCTCGGCGAAGACGCGTGGGCAAAATCGCCTGGGCGCGGTGCCCACGCGAAACTCCGTGCAGCGATTTTGCCCACCCTACCGGGTGAACAGCCGCGCAAAACCTGCTAAGCCACCCGGCAAGAACCCACCCCCAAGCTTAGACGCCAGCGAGGACACGCCATGTATGCCAATCTCGAGCTCTACATCGACGGCAAATGGACCGGCGGCAACGGCCGCGGCGAGGATGTAATCAATCCGGCAACGGAAAAGCCGCTGGCGCGTCTGCCGCATGCAAGCGCGGCCGATCTGGATCAGGCGCTCGAAGCGGCCAAGAAAGGCTTCGCCGCCTGGCGCGCAACCTCCGCCTATGACCGCGCCAAGATCATGCGCAAGGGCGCCGATCTGATGCGCGAGCGACACGATACGATCGCCAAGGTCCTGGTCCAGGAACAGGGCAAGGTTTATCCGGAAGCGCGCGCCGAGGTCATCACCTCGGCGGACATCATCGACTGGTATGCCGAGGAAGGCCGCCGCGCTTATGGCCGCATCGTGCCCGGCCGCGGCAAGGGCCTGCGGCAGATCGTGCTGCAGGAGCCGGTCGGCGTTGTTGCCGCTTTCACGCCGTGGAATTTCCCGACACTGACGCCGGCGCGCAAGATCGGCGGTGCGCTTGCGGCCGGCTGCGCGCTCATTCTCAAAGCCTCGGAAGAGACGCCGGGCGCCTGCGTCGAAATGGTACGCTGCTTTGCCGATGCCGGCGTGCCGGCTGGCGTGCTCAATCTGGTCTTCGGCGTGCCAAGTGAAATTTCCGAACACCTCATCGCCAAGGACGACGTACGCAAAATTTCGTTCACCGGCTCGATTCCGGTGGGCAAACATCTGGCGCAGCTTGCCGCCAAAGGCATGAAGCGCGCGACCATGGAGCTCGGCGGCCACTCGCCGGTCGTGGTCTTCGCCGATGCCGATCCGGAAAAATCCGCCGAGACGATCGCCGCGTTCAAATTCCGCAATGCCGGTCAGGTCTGCATCTCGCCGACGCGCTTTTATGTGCAGGAGCCAGTCTATGACCGCTTCCTGACGCGCTTCACCGAATATGCCAAGTCGGTCAAAATCGGCGACGGCCTGGAAAAGGGCATCACCATGGGGCCGATGGCCAATGTGCGCCGCATCGAGGCGATGGAGAGCTTCGTGCGCGACGCCAAGGATCGCGGCGGCAAGATCGCCGCCGGCGGCAATCGCCACGGCAACCAAGGTTATTTCTTCGAGCCGACCGTCATCACCGACGTGCCGGATAATTCAAAGATCATGACCGAGGAGCCGTTCGGCCCGGTCGCGCCGGTAGTGCGATTCAAGACCTTCGATGAAGTCGTCGAGCGCGCCAACTCGCTGGCCTTCGGTCTCGCCTCTTATGCCTTCACTAGTTCGGCGCAGACCGCGACCTTGATCGGCGACGCGCTGCAATCCGGCATGGTCGGCGTCAACTCGATCGCGATCTCGACGCCCGAGACGCCGTTCGGCGGCATCAAGGAATCCGGCTATGGCAGCGAAGGCGGCCTCGAGGGACTGCAAGCCTATCTGAATACGAAATTCATCTCGCAGATGTGAGAGCGCGGCCGCGATCAAATTCGCGCCGAAATTTTTCAAGCACGCGATGCCCGGCCCAGCGCCGGGCATTTGCTTTTGGAGCATGATCTCGAAAGGCATGCCCTTGGACTTGATCCGAGAGTGGAAAGCGGATTTCGGAGGAGACCATGCTCAAACGAAAGGATCTAGATCGGTATCCAGAGACCGGCTTGAACCGCGACATGGTGACTAAGCGACAAACTGGCAGCTCGTGTTTGCTGCCTTTTTAGGAACGAAATTAAGTGATGTGGCATTGTAAAGCGGGCGGGTGGGTTCGTTTGGTATTGCTCAGATGGATATTTTAGCCCCCGTACTCGCCTACCTCACCTGCGTCGCCGGCATCATCGGCGCGTTTCTGATATCGTTTAATTTTGTGTTTTCATCGCCTAATCAGGCGGCAAGTCCACAACGTTCTGCTGCCGTCGTAAGCGCGAGCACTACGAAAGTCGTACCGCCGGCGGACGTGAAGAAGCCGGTTCTGAAAGGCGCCGTGGCCGACAATCCGGCTCCTAACCGCGCCGCGCCCACTACACAAAAGCGTGAAGAAGCGGCGCAAAGCGTAGCGGCGCGAGGTGCGCCGACCCAAGCCTTGTCAACCCAAGCATCAACGCCCGCTTCTGCTTCGCAAAAGCTGGCCGCGAGCGACGCGCACCCTGGCCTCAAGAGCCCTAACCCCAAAGGCAAGATCACGCGCGCACAATGGCGGCAGCTCGTGGAGCAGGAGCGCCGCCACCGTCTCGCTTATCAGCAAGACGGCGATTTCGACTCGCGCTTTTTGGGTTACGCGGATTGATTTTTTAGGCAGTGCGCTGGAGCATGATTCCGAAAGCATGCCCTTGGACTTGACCCGAGTGTGGAAACCGGTGTTCGGAAAAGATCATGCTCAAACGAACAAGGCCTTGATCCGGTTCAAAGCCTAGTTCACGCGTAAGACTGCTCCAAATAATTCACCGCATCGTCCGCGAGCTGGCGCGGATCGAATTCACCGCGCTGCGCCGTCTCGATAATTCGCTTGGCGATAATCTCTTGCGCCGCGCGCTTGTAAGCCGGTGAAGCGAGCTTGCTCCCCGATTGTTCGACCTTCTGCCAGGCATCCTCGAATACCAAAACCAAACGCTCGATCGTTTCCGGCTCGAACGCGGACTGAGCGAGAAGTGGAATGATCGACATTGCACCGTCCCATATTACATTTTCGCTTGGCCGGCCCGGAATAAAAGATTGAAGGTCAACGAAAAGGTCAAGCACGGCTGAGCTAGATACGGCCCGGCGGCCGCCTACAATTGTCGCAGTCATGGCCGCAGCCACCACCGCGGCCCCGGCCCATCACCGAATGCCGTCCCCGAACGCCGTCACATTACGGGCAAACCCTCCATGCTCCGGGGTAACGCGCGAAAGGGCCATGCGATCCCTCAAAACGGCGCGGCAAAAACCTACGAATTACCGGCAGACGGCCGGCGTCCCGCGTATAGCGGGGGCTGCTGTGCCCAAGGGCACACCCCATGGCCACGTGGATTGTACTGGCGGGTCACGGCCGACGATGATGAGCACTATGTCTGCGCCATAGCGCCATAGCCGCTGTCGGCCGGTTGCCCCCACGTATGATTTCCGGTAATGTTTCCGGAAATGGAGGGCAAGAATGGCCGGTAAACCAAAATCCCCTGTCGCAATTCACCGCGCACGCAAAGAGCGCCAGGGTTTCGTGCGGGTCGAGGTCAACGTCCGCAAGGAAGATGCAAGCCTGGTTCGCCGCGTCGCCTCTGCTTTGTCCGACCCCTCGCGTCAGGCCGAGGCGCGTAGGCTTCTTCGGCAACGCTTTGCTGAACCACCTAAGGTGAGCCTGAAGGCGTTGCTGGCGTCTGCGCCATTCGACGGGATCGACCTCGATCGCAGCCGTGATCTCGGGCGTGACGTCGATCTATGAGTTACCTGATCGACACCAACATCATTTCGGAGGTCCGGAAGGGCGAGCGTTGCGACACGCATGTATCCACATGGTACGCCTCGATCGCCGACGTGGATCTCTTTCTGAGCACGCTTGTTCTTGGCGAGATTCGAAAGGGCGTTGAGCTTGCACGTCCCCGAGATGCAGGCAAGGCGGTAGCGCTTGAACGCTGGTTGAGGGAAGTAGAGACCGCATTCGATGGGCGCGTACTCGGGATCGACAACGCTGTGTCCGATCAATGGGGCCGCATGAGCGCCATCAGACCTATTCCGGTTATCGATGGGCTGCTCGCGGCGACCGCATTGGTCAATGGACTGACGCTGGTGACGCGCAACGATCGCGATGTCGCCGGCCTGGGCGCGATGGTGCTTAATCCGTTTAAGGGCGCCCCAAATCACCATCGATCATAGCGTCGGCCGTTTATCGATAGCGTAGCGGTCTATGGCGCAGAATCGGCAAACTGTCGGGCCATGCCCGACGATAATGAGCACTATGGAGGGTGCAGTACTGAATAGCTCAAGGCTCCGGTAGCGTGTTAGCGCCGCGTCCCAGATAGATCTCCAGCCCGGGGCCATCCTCGCCGGCATCGGCAAGGTCCGCAGGCCTGTGGCCGCGAAAGTTGAAGATGGCCACAGTGAAGAGCTCGACCTGACTTCCCGACTGATCTCTTGCGCTCACGGCGGCAATTTTTACATCGCTGAGCAACATAGGCTCAGCGGCGAGGAGCGTCAGGCTATGAGCCTTAGCGAAAGCATCCAGCACGCGCAGGAAGGGATGAGTGTCGGCCAATCCGACCGGTGACATCCGCCGGACCGAGCAGCCGCCAGACGGTCCGGCCATCGCGCTGACGACGGAGCGGGCCGACGGACCACGCACCGCCCATACCTTGCCGGGTTTGGGCAAGCCCTTGGCAGGCACAGCTTCGTCGCCGCGCTGTAGCGCCAAGGTGCCCATGGCGTCCAGGTCCGGATAACGCTTCAGGCAGTAGAGGTCGAACAGGTTGGCCACCTCGTTCGCGAGGTCTGGCGCGATCGCTTTCGACTCGTTCGCCTTGAGTCCACCCGGCGCGGCAAGCAGAACCCAGCAGACAGCAAAGGCCAGTCCGGGGCGGGTTGCCTGGGACAAAAGCGGGAAGAGGACGCAGCGCCGCTTCATGTTGAAAATCCCGCGGAATTAATACTTTGCACACTGCAATAGCGGGTGCGGCACAAAGATGGAACTGAGGACCCCTACAGCGTTATCGGTTATTCAATCGTGCTCCAGATGGCCGGCCACACCTAGGTCTTAGGCACCATCCGCTACCCACCTCTCCGGGCCGGACAAGCGCAGGATGGCGGAGAGGGAGGGATTCGAACACCCGATACGGTTGCCCGTATGCCGCATTTCGAGTGCGGTGCATTCAACCACTCTGCCACCTCTCCGGAAGGGCAAAAGCCTGAGCGACGCGGCGCGATATGTAACGGCCGCCCGTTGCTGAGACAAGGTGGGAATTTGAGCCTGAATTTGGCTGGCTAGAGCTCCCGGCCGAGCTTGCGGTCCAGTGAATAGGGGCCGCCGCCGCGCAGCGCGATGGCGAAGCACACGAGGCCCCAGAGCAAAGTGTATTCATAGCCGCGCTTCGTCCAAGCAAAGCCGTTGTCCCAATAGAGGATGGTGATGACCAACAGTTCGATCGCGGCCGCCGCAGCGAAGAAACGGGTGAACAGACCGAGAATGAGCGCGATGCCGGCGAGGGTTTCGGTGCCGGTCGAAGCCCAGAACCAAAAGGCGGGCGGCGTGAAACCGATATCCGCGTAGCCTTTGAGAGAGCCCGCGATCGGTCCGACCATGATCTTGCCCCAGCCGTGCATAAGGAGATTCCAGCCTACGGCGCAGCGAATGATCAGCCAGGACAGCGGAATGGCCTGATCGTAGAACGACTGCAAAACCGGCAGAAAGAGCTTCGGCTCGTCGCGCCTGGATTGAATTTGCGTCATGATATCCCCCGGATAGATTTCTCGCGCACTTCATAAACAACTCAAGCGCACGATTATTCTACTGAAGCCCAGCGGCCCTATTTGGTCGGCACCACGAGCGAATAGCGCTCGTCGGCGGCGAGGCTTTCGGCGAGCGGGAAGCCCAGCTCCTTGCGCACGATATTGGTGCCGAGCACGATCGAGACCATCTTGTAGAAGGCGTGACGGCGGCTCATGCCCTCGCGGCCCATGCCGCAATCGGTCGAGACGACGAGCCGTTCCGGCGGGATGAATTTCAGCGCCGCACGGATTTTCTCCGCGACCTCATCGGCGCTCTCCACCTGGAGCGTGTGATGATCGATGACGCCGATCGCGATCTTCTTGTCGGTGATGGCCTTGCCGATGGCTTCGAGATCGATGCCGCCCGAGCTTGAGGATTCGAACGTGATGACGTCGGCGTCCACCGTGTTGTAGGTCTCGAGCGCCGGCTTATAGCTTTGCACTTGTGCGAACATGCGCTGCTGCGAGGGATTGCCCCAACACGAATGCGCCCATACTTCGGTCTTGGCGCGCAGGCCTTTCACGGTGCGATTGAACACCTCCACCATCAGCTCCGGATTGATCACCTTGTCCTGGATCTTGCGCACCGCGATCAGATGGATCTGCGGCTCTTCGATCTGGATCACCGGACAGCCGGCGTCGGCGAGCTCGTGATATTCCTCGTTGAAGGCGTCGGCGATGGCGAACATGCGGTCCGGCACGCTCTTGTAGTGCCTGTCCTGCAGCGCGAAAGCGACGATCTCGGCCGACACCGCGCCGAACTTGACCGGTTTCCCGGTGAAGCGTCGCGCCGCTTTCCACATTGCGGTGTATTGCAGATTGCCGCGCCCGATCGGGCCGGTGATGACCGGCATGACGCGTGATTCCAGATAATCATGGAGAATGTGGCCGCGCGGAAACCAGATGCCACCGCGGCCCGCCGGCGTCGCCACCGGGTGCTCGATGTCGAGGCCGGACATGTGGTTCGGCGGATAAGCGGTCCAGCTCTGGCCGCCGACATCGTCGTCAAAGCGGCAGTCGCCGTCGGTGACGATGTCGAGGCCGGCGACTTCCTGATCGCGCAAATAGCAGGTCAGCGCGTCCTCGTATTGCTCGCGAAACCTTCGGCTCACCATGGCTTCGAGAAAATGACGCGTGCCGAGATTCTCCGTGTACCAGCTCGGCCGCGGCAGCGAGCCGGTGATCGTCGTCGGCATGATGATGTCTTTGGTGGCCCGATACATTCCACATCCCTCCCCGCAAAGTGCCGCGAGCTATTGCTCTGCTCGCTGGCTGACATGTGTAGCTTAGCAAGCCAAGGCCGGCGTTGATAAGATGTATTGGTGCGATTTCGCACGCAGCCGCAAGCTGCCCAACACGAGGTGGGCAGAAGTGGGCAACAATCTGGTGGCAACGTTCCGGTTTGAGCGTCAAAAATGCGATTACGTGCCGGTGAAAACCGGCTTGCGCTTTTCCATGAAGGCGGTGCGGCCTTCGGTGTAATCGCGGCTCTTGAAGCACGCTTCCACCAGTTCGGCCGAGTGCGCGAGGTTGCGTTTGGAATCCTCTCTGAGTATTTCGCCCACAGTGCCTTTTACCGCCTTGATGGTGAGCGGCGCATTGGCGCAGATAATGTCGGTGATGCTTTTGACATAGGTCTCGAGCTCGGCCTGCGGCACCACGCGATTGACCAGACCCATTACGGCTGCTTCCTGGGCGTCGAACTGGCGGGCGGTATAGAAGATCTCCTTGGCAAAGGCCGGGCCGACGATATCGACCAGCCGCTTGAGCCCGTTATAGCCGTAACCGATACCGAGCTTTGCCGCCGGCACCGCGAAGCGCGAATTGTCGGTGCAGATGCGCAGATCACAGCAGGTGGCGAGACCGAGCCCGCCGCCGATGCAATAGCCGCGGATCATGGCGATGGTCGGCTTCGGAAATTCGGCAATGCTGGTATAGGTCGCGTCGGTTTTGGCGTTGTAGGCGCGTTGCGCCTCGACCGTGGCGCGCTCGCTTTCGAACTTCGAAATATCGGCGCCGGAAACAAACGCCTTGCCGCCCGCGCCGGTGAGCACGACGACGCGGATGTCGTTGTCGGCGGCGAAATCGTCGAGCATGCGCTTGGCCGCCTCCCACATGTCGAGCGACACCGCATTGTGCCGCTCCGGATTATTGAAGATGACGTAGCCGACGCCGCCTTCCTTGCGCGACAGCATCTTATTTGTTTCAGACATTTCACGTTCCTTCTAAATGCACGGAATACTGTTCCGTCATCCTGAGGTGCGAGCGAAGCGAGCCTCGAAGGATGAACGGCCCCGGCCTCTCAACTAGCATCCTTCGAGGCCCGCGCTGCGCGCGGGCACCTCAGGATGACGGCAGCAACGTTTGCGATCACACCGCCTTCGCCTTATGCAGCGTGGTGATATCGCGCTTGCTGAAGCCGAATTCCTTGAGGATCGCGTCGGTATGTTCGCCGAGCCCCGGCGGCCGCGCCGCGAGGCGTGACGGCGTGCGCGACAGGGTCATCGGCTGGCCGACGAGCGCCATCTTGCTCTTGTCCTTCTTGGTGACACTCTGCGCGATGCCGAGATGCTTGACCTGCGGATCGGCGAAGACCTCATCTATGGAATAGATCGGCCCGCATGGTACGCCGGCTTCGTTGAAACGCTCGACCCATTCGGCGCTGGTGCGGCCGGCGATCAATTCGTCGATCTCGGCATTGAGCGCATCGCGGTTCTTGGAGCGTGATTCCGCGGTTTCGTAGTCAGGATTTTTCAAAAGGTGCCGCGCTTCGGCGGCCTCGCAGAAGCGCTGCCAGATGCGCCCTCCGGTGGTGGCGATGTTGATGTGGCCATCCTTGGTCTTGAACACGCCGGTCGGAATGCTGGTCGGGTGATTGTTGCCAGCCTGTTTGGCGACTTCGCCGGCGACCAGATAGCGAGCCGCCTGGAAGTCGAGCATGAAGATCTGGGCCTGCAGCAGCGATGTCGTGATGTGCTGGCCCTTCTTTGATTTCTCGCGTTCGAGCAACGCGACCAGGATGCCGAGCGCCGCAAACAGGCCGGCGGTGAGATCGGCAACCGGAATGCCGACGCGCACCGGCCCATTTCCCGGCAGGCCGGTGATCGACATCAGGCCGCCCATGCCTTGGGCGATCTGATCGAAGCCGGGACGCGCCGCGTAGGGGCCATCCTGACCGAAGCCGGAGATGCTGGCATAGACGATCTTGGGATTGACCTTCGACAGCGCCTTGTAGTCGATGCCCAGCCGCTTCTTCACGTCAGGACGGAAATTCTCCACCACGACGTCGGCTTTCTTGACCATGCGCTTGAGCGCAGCGAGCCCTTCCGGGGCTTTCAGATTGAGCGTCATGCTGCGCTTGTTGCGGTGCAGATTCTGAAAGTCGGCCCCATCGCGCGGGCCGCCCATCTGATCCTCCAGACCGGGTGGCGTCTCGATCTTGATGACATTGGCGCCCCAATCGGCAAGCTGGCGCACACAGGTCGGACCGGACCGGACGCGGGTGAGATCGAGAACAGTGAAGCGCGCAAGCGCTTTGGAGGCGCGGGGGAATGCCATGCTGTGATATCTCCGACCTGCGGCTGTTAGAGCATGATCCCGAAAAGTGGCAGCCGGTTTTCGGAAAAGATCATGCTCTAACGACGAATCCCAGACCTTGATCCGATTGAATCGGATCAAGGTCTGGGCCGCCGCTTGGGGGCCAGAACTTCTCCGATCTTGATGCGGTTGTCTACCGGCTCATCCGGGTTCGAGGCCGTCGTTTCGCCCTGGCTGATCGGGTAAAATGTAGCGGAAACGGCCATCTTTCCGGCACTTTCACGAGGCGATCATGAACGAAGATGTACTCAATGTGAGCGTGCGTAAATTTCTCAAGAAGGTCGGCATCACCTCGCAGCGCGAGATCGAACAGGCGGTGCGTCAGGCCGTGTCAGCCGGTCGTCTGCGAGGCAACGAGGCCTTGCCGGCAAAAATGGTATTGACCATCGATGGTCTTGGTCTCGCGGTCGAGATCGAAGGCGCCATCGAGCTCGAGTAGCGCGCGCCGCCAGTTCCGGGAAAGTTTCATGCGTGAATTAAGTCGCCTTCTCGCCGCCCTCCTGCTCGTCGCGACGGCAAACGTCGCGCTGGCGCAGGATCACCCGAACCAAGACCGCCCCAATCGCGGCAGCGATCGGCCCAATGGCCAGCAGCAGAGCGTCCCCTACCCCAATATAACCGGCCAGGAAAACGGCCCCGGCGTTCTGTCGCTATTGCCGGGGGACGCCGTGACCGAGCACAGCATCGACCTGCCGTCCGGCAAGCTCGCGTATACGGCGACCGCCGGCACGTTCTCGCTATTCGACACCTCCGGGCAGCGTTCGGCGGCCATTTTCTACACCGCCTTCGTGGCGAAGACCGATAATCCCGCGCCGCGGCCGGTCACCTTCGTCTTCAATGGCGGACCGGGTGCGGCGTCAGCGTTTCTCAATCTCGGCCTGGTCGGTCCGCGCATCGCCGAATTCGGCATGAACGGACGCGACGGCGCCAATGTAAAGCTCATCGACAATCCCGATACCTGGCTCGCCTTCACCGATCTCGTCCTGATCGATCCGGTCGGCACCGGCTGGAGCCGTGCCGCCAAGCCCGACGGTTCCAAAGCGTTCTGGAATGTCGACGGAGACGCCGAGTCCATGGCCAAGGTCATCGCGCTCTATCTGGCCAAGAACAGCCGCGCCGCATCACCGAAGTTCATCCTAGGCGAGAGTTACGGCGGCTTTCGCGCCGCCAAGGTCGCACGCGACCTTCAGAACGATCAGGGCGTCCTGGTTTCAGGGATCCTGATGCTGTCCCCACTCCTTGAAGGCGCATTTCAGTTCGGCGGCGAGCGCTTTGCGCTCGGCGCCGCATTGCAGCTTCCTTCGCTCGCCGCCGCCAAGCTGGAGCGCGACGGCAAGTTCAGCACCGAGGCGCTGGGCCAAGCCGAGCATTTCGCGCTAACGGATTATCTCACGACGCTCGCCGGACCGCCGCTGCAGGGCGACGCCGCCAAGGCATTTTACGCCCGCGTCTCAGATATAACCGGCGTGTCAGCCGATGCGCTCGCCGAGACGCGTGGCTTCATCCGCGACAACTATGTCAAAAATCTCTATCCGCGCGGCAGGATCGTCAGCCACTACGACGCGACCTTCGCCTCCGACGATCCTTATCCGGAATCGCCGGTGGCGCGCGGCCCTGATCCGATCCTCGACGGCGTCATCCGCGGCTATGGCAGCACATTCGTCGGCTATGCCCGCGACGAGCTCGGCTTCAAGACCGACATGACCTACAATTTGCTCGCCGGAGAGATCTCTAATCGTTGGGAATGGGGAGGCACCGGTCGCGGCCAGCCCAGCATCGCCGACGACCTTCGCGTTTTGCTCGCGCTCTCGCCGTCGTTTCGTCTGCTGATCGCACACGGCTATAGCGATATGGTCACGCCGTATTCGGATTCGCGCTATGTGCTCCTGCACTTGCCGAATTTCGCGAGCCAAGAGGGCGAACCAGGGAACCAAGAGCGCGCGGAATTGAAACTCTACCGCGGCGGGCACATGTTTTATCTCGATCCGGCCTCGCGCAAGGCCTTCACCGCCGATGCACGGACCGTTTATGCTTCACCCTGACGGAGCGTGACGCCGAGCTTCAGACGCACCACTGAGGGCGAACATTGGATGCGATAGCGGAGATCCCACAGCCGGTCGCGAACGCGGGAGGCGATAAATTCATCCCGGTTCGCAAAGAAGATATTCTCAGCACCCTGGTCGAACAGGGCGCCTTCGCCAACACCGATGAATGCGAGCTGTTTCGGCGCTTTGCGCGCACGTTCCGGACGATCTGCCACTACGAATATTCCGAGACGCTCGATCGCCTGCGCGACGATTATTACTATTTCAGTCCCGAGATCGCGGGCCTCGCCACGACCGACCGCGCCAAGCGCGATTGCACCTATGAAGATCTGGTCCAGTCGCTCGACAAGGTCCTCAAAGACGCGAATTTCGAAGAGCTGCCGCACGAGGACGTAACCGCCGCCCACCGTAAGCGCACAGTGCCGGTCGAGGTCAGGGCGGAGCACGACGATTTCCGCGAAGTGCGCTTCTATCGGCGCGGCCGCCATGTCGAGCAGGTCGAGGTCAGCAAATGGTTCGGCCTGCAGCGGCGCAAAGCCGAGATCGAGGTGTTCGACGATGTCGTGCTTCTGATCGCGATCAAGGCGCAAGCCGAGATCGGCTCGCGCCGCGAATTGCGTATCTTGAAGCGCCGCAAGATCGTTCCGGGCTCGGTACTGCTCAAATATTTCCGCAACATCGCTTGCGGCGATCTCTATGCGCTGTTCCCCAATGCGCGCGTCGTGATGAGCAATTTCGACAAGGCTTTTCTCGGCGTGCCAGCGCTCGCCGGCGGCATTCCCATTCTGATCAAGCTCTACGCCACGATCTCCGTTCTGTTCCTGGTGACCGGAATCTATCTCGGTGGATCCGGCTCAGTGGCGGACAACGACATGAAGACAGCGCTCGCCGCGCTGATGGGACTGGTGGCGCTCGGCGGCTTCGCCATGCGGCAGTGGCTCAAATATCAGCACCAGTCGCTGAAGTACCACATGGAGCTTTCTGAAAACATCTATTACCGCAACCTCAATAACAATGCCGGGATCTTCGACCATCTGATCGGCACGGCTGAAGACCAGGAAGCCAAGGAGGCCCTGCTCGCCTATCACTTCATTCGCAAGGCACAACCTGCGCCGACGGTCGGTGAGACCGCCACGCGCATCGAAACGTGGCTCGCGAAAAACTTCGATGTTAACGTTGATTTTGACATCGCGCATGCCGTGGCGGCGCTTGATCGCTACGGCTTGGTGCAGCGCGACGGGGAGCGGCTCTTTGTCCCACCACTCGAGGCAGCAATCGCCCAATTGCACGAGGTTTGGAATAACTTTTTCCGGCGAGAGCAGTCGATTGAGCCCCAATAAGCCGCGCCACTAAAGTACATCATTGCTGTGCGCAAATCTGGGCAAGGCGGCCGTGCGGCGGCTTTAGGCCCCATCCGGCGGCGTCTGGCGCATTGCTTTTCGCGGCGCCATGCTACATTGGTTTGATTGAAAATCGTCGGTCATTCAAGAATAAATCGCCGACGACAAGAAACGACCAACAAGACTTTCAAGGGAGAACGTAATGTCCAAGGGTATCATCGGCGGCCGGATTCCGCGCCGCACGGTGCTGAAAGCCGGTCTCGCGATCGGTGCGCTGCAAGTGGCAAGCCCGTTCGTGGTCAAGTCGCTCGCCGACGAGCCGGTCAAGATCGGGCTCGACAATCCGCTCACCGGCACCTACGCCGCGCTCGGCAAGAACGAATTGATCGGCGCTCAGCTCGCGCTCGCTCAGATCAACGCCAAAGGCGGCATTCTCGGCCGGCAGGCCCAGCTGCTCATCGAAGATTCAACGAGCGGCGACGCCGGCACCGCGGTCGAAAAGGCGCGCAAGCTGATCGATCGCGACCAGGTGAATTTCCTCGTTGGCAATATCAATTCGGCGCTCGCCGCCGCGATCGCCAATGTGGCCTATGAAAAGGGCGTCTTTCACGTCGTTCCCGGCGGGCACACCGATCCGGTCACCGGAACGAACTGCCACTGGAACGTCTTCCGCGTCTGCAACACCACGCAGATGGAGGCCAACGCAGTCGCCGGCACGCTGATCAAGACCGCGGGCAAGAAATGGTACTACCTCACGCCCGATTACGCCTTCGGTCACACGCTGCAGGCCGGCCTGGAAAAGGCCGCGGAGAAGCTCGGCGGCACCAAGCTCGGCGGCGACCTGACGCCGCTCGGCACCACCGACTTTTCGTCGTATCTGATCAAGGCGCAGGCGACGAATCCCGACGTCATCATCTTCCTGCAAGCCGGCGACGACGCGGTGAACGCGCTCAAGCAAGCGGTGCAGTTCGGCCTCGACAAGAAATTCCACCTCGCCGGCGCGCAACAGGAGCTTGAAGTGCTGATCGGGCTGCCACCGGAAGCCCGCATCGGGACCTGGGTGTTCGAATGGTACTGGAAACAGCCGAACGTCCCGCATGTCGATCAGTTCGTCGCCGATATCCGTAAGGTCAGCGGCGGCCATGTACCGACCGCGCGCACCTGGTTCGGCTATGCCGCGGTCTGGACCTGCGCGCTTGCCGCGACACAAGCCAAGTCGCTCGACGCGGTGAAAATGGCCAGGGCGATGCAAGGCTTCAAGCTGCCGCCGGAAGTCGCGCTGATGCCGGACGGCGCCTTCTATCGCGAGTCGCAAAACCAACTCATCCCGAACCTCTATGTCGGCAACGCGCAGTCCAAGGGCAGCGATCCGGAAGATCTGTTCAATGTCACCAACGTCGTGAAAGGCGTCGATATCGCCGGCACTCTCGAAGACACCGGCTGCAAGATGAGCTGGCCGGCCTAGATTTTGGCAAGCTTGAGCTTTGGCCGGCCAGGGTGCGGCCAGCATATCGAAGCCGGCTTTCGGCAAATGACCAGGCGCTGTTGGGAGGCAGCGCCTGGAATTCCAGAGCAAGTGGGGGGTTACAATTGGCGTTCAGGGAAAGTGATCGCGCACGCGCCGGTCGCCGCGGCGCGGTACGTGCGGCAAAAGCGTTGCGTCACGTGATGGCGTTACTGCGCAAATGACACAGCTTGTTCTATTCAACATCTTCAACGGCCTGATCGTCGGCGCGTTCTATGCACTGATGGCGCTCGGCCTGTCGCTCATCCTCAATCTGTCGGGTGTCATCAATTTCGCCCATGGCGGCTTTCTCGCCATTGGCGGCTATGTGGCCTTCACGCTGTTGCCCTATGTCGGCTTCTGGGGCGCGCTCGTCCTGTCGCCGATCCTCACCGCCATTCTCGGCATCATTGTCGAGCGCTTTCTGATCCGCCGTCTTTATGGCCGCGATCCGCTCTACAGTTTGCTGCTGACCTTCGGTCTCGCCTTCATCTTCGAAGACGGCACGCGTTTTCTTTGGGGCGCGCAGAGCCTGCCGTTTCAAGTCCCGATCTGGCTGGTGACGCCGCTGAGCGGCGATTTCTTCTTTTTGACCGGCTATCGGCTGTTCATGGTCTTCATCGTCGCGCTCGCCGTCGCCGCGCTGTTCTTCATCCTCACCTATACACGGCTCGGCATCCGCATCCGCGCCGGCACGCTCGACCTCGAAACCGTCGCGGCGCTTGGGGTCAATGTCCGCATCTTGCGCAGCATGAATTTCGGCCTCGGTGTCTACCTTGCCGGCCTCGCCGGCGTGCTCGCGGTCGGGCAGCTCGGGCTGCAACCGACCATCGGCTCGTCGCTGATCATGCCGAGCTTCGTTGCCATCATCGTGGGCGGCCTCGGCTCGCTGCCCGGCACCCTGCTTGGCGGACTTCTGATCGGCGTCGCCTCCGGCATCACCACCGTGTTCTTTCCATCCGCCACTGAAGCCGTGATGTACGTGATGATGGCGGCGGTCTTGCTGGTTCGTCCGCGCGGGCTGCTCGGCGAGGAGGGCCGTTTCTAGTGAACGCAATCGCATTCAACAAAAACGCAGCCAATGTGCTGGTCTGGGTCTTGCTGCTGGCAGCGCCGTTCTGGCTGCCCTTCGTCGGTGGCTATACCGAGCTTGGCGAGCGTATCGTGGTGCTCGGTCTTGCCGCGATGTCGGTGAACTTTCTGCTCGGCTATACCGGCGTTCTCTCCTTCGGCCACGCCGCCTATTTCGGTCTCGGCGCCTATGGCGCCGGCATGACCATCCGTTATTTGGTGCCGAGCACGAGTGCAGGTCTCCTGGTGGGCATGCTGGTCGGCACGTTGGCCGGCGCTCTCATCGGCCCGCTGATCATTCGCCTGCGCGGCGTCTATTTCGCCATGGTGACGATCGCTTTCGGGCAGGTCTTCTACTTCATCGCCTTCCGCTGGAACGCCGTCACCGGCGGTGACGACGGCCTTCTGGGCTGGACGCGTCTGCCGCTCAATTTCGGCTTCACCACAATCGACATCCTGCACAATACGCGGGCGTTTTATTATTTCATCCTGGTGATCTTCGCGATCTCGGTCGGGGTGATGGCATGGCTGCTGCGCTCACCGTTCGGCCGCACGCTGATCGCCATTCGCGAGAACGAGCGGCGCGCCCGCTTCCTTGGCATCCCGGTGGACCGGCACATCTGGCTGTCCTGGGTGATCTCCTGCTGTTTCGTCGGCGTCGCCGGCGCGCTCTATGCGCTTCTGAACAATTTCGTCGATCCGCGTGCGCTCTATTGGACGCAGTCCGGCGATTTCGTCATTATGGCGGTGCTCGGCGGTATGCGCTCGTTCTGGGGCCCGCTCATCGGCGCGGCGATCTTTGTTCTGCTGCAGGACTATTTGTCGAGCCAGACCCAGAATTGGATGTCGTTTGTCGGCCTGTTCTTCGTGCTGGTGGTTCTGTTCTTCCCGCGCGGCATTCTTGGCGCGATCAGGCGTAAGGTGGCGTGATGAGCCTGCTCCAAGTCAAACACGTCTCGAAGCATTTCGGCAGCCTCATTGCCGTCAACGATATCTCGATGACGGTCGAGCCCGGCGAGCTGCGCGCCATCATCGGCCCGAACGGCGCCGGCAAGACGACCTTCTTCAATCTGATCACCGGCTTCTTCACGCCGACATCGGGCAATATCGTTTTCGACGGTCAGGACGTCACCCATCTCCTACCCGCGCGCCGGGTGTGGTGCGGCATGGCGCGCACTTTCCAGGTCACCGAGGTCTTTCCCGAACTGACGGTGCGGGAGAATCTGCGCATTCCGGTCGAGGTCGCCTCGGGCTTGCGGCTGCGCGCCTGGCTGTCGCAGGCCGATGACGCCAAAATCCGCGAACGGGTCGCCGAGCTGCTTGCGATGGGCAGCCTCACCGACAAAGCCGATCGACCCGTCGGCGAACTGTCGCATGGCGACCAGCGCGCGACCGAGATCATGATGGCGCTGGCGTTGAAGCCCCGGCTGCTCTTGCTCGATGAGCCGACCGCCGGCATGGGCGATCAGGAGACCTACGACATCACCCAGCTCATCCGTAAGCTGCATAAGGACGGTAAGCTCACCATCGTTCTGATCGAACACGATATGCGCGTGGTGTTCCATCTCGCGGACCGCATCATGGTGCTGGATCAGGGCAAGTTCCTCGCTGAAGGCACGCCGGCGGAGATCGCGGCTAACAAAGCGGTGCAGACCGCCTATCTCGGACAGGCCGCATGAGTATCGCCGCATGAGTATCGCCGCATGAGTATTGCCGCATGAATATTGCAGCGTGAGTATCACAGCATGACCGCAGCTTTGATCGCCGAAGGGCTCCACACTTACTACGGCAAAAGCCACATCCTGCACGGCGTCAGCCTTGAAGCCGCCGAGGGCCAGGTGACGGCGCTGCTTGGCCGCAACGGCGCCGGCAAGACGACGACCTTGCGCAGCCTTATGGGGCTCACGCCGCCACGTGAAGGTCACGTCAAGATTTTCAACGCCGAGACCACGGGCTGGCCGTCGTTTCGCGTCGCCGCACTTGGCGTCGGTTATGTCCCCGAGGGCCGCCGGATTTTCCCGAACCTGACGGTTGAGGAAAATCTCATGGTGCCGATTGAGCGATCAGGACCGTGGACTCTCGCGAGCGTCTACAAACTGTTTCCGCGGCTCGAGGAGCGGCGCTCCAACAAAGGCCGGCAGCTCTCCGGCGGCGAGCAAGAAATGCTGTCGATCGCGCGCGCGCTGTTGCTCAATCCGAAGCTGCTCATTCTCGACGAGCCGTCGCAGGGGCTCGCACCGCTGATCGTGCGCGAGGTGTTTCGCATCGTCGCCAAGATGCGCGCCGAGGGCATCTCGGTGCTCCTGGTCGAGCAGAACGTGCGCATGAGTCTTGAAGTCGCCGACCACGCTTATGTGCTCGACGATGGCCATGTGGTCTATTCAGGATCAGCCCGCGAACTCGCCGCCGATGAAGCGCGTGTGCAGTCACTCGCCGGCGCAAGCGCCGAGGAATGGACGCCGGCGTAGCGTAGCTCAGCTTGCCCGTTTCGGATCGAGGCCGTATTTCGCACACATCGTGCTGACGATGGAGAAGTCTTTGCCGCCGGCAATCAGACCCATCGTCGCGCCCGTGACGTGCCCGCCCGAGACATTGGCCTCGACGATGTATGCCTGCAGGCCATTATAGGCCGCATAGGGACTGCCGGCATCCACGGTCGCACAATAATTGACCGAGCTCTCGGTCACGACGGCTGGGAATTTGGCCCATCTATATTTCGCCGAATTCGGATTGCGCAGCGAGGGCTCCACCGCGTCCATGATCGCCTTCTTTTCCTGCGGCGTAAGATCACGCTGCGCCACGCCGGCAGGCGTCGCGGCGGCCGAAAATTGGCCTGACATCGGATTGTCGGGCGACGATGAAACAGGCGTCGCAACGGGACCGGACGCGGCGCAGGCCGAAAGAAGCAAGCCGGCCGCCAACGCGGCAATTGCCGTAACTCTTATTTGATTCACGAGTGTTCCGTCTTTAGCGCGAAGGCGCGGATGCGGCATCCGGGCTCGTCGTTTTGCTTGATACACGCACCGCGCCGATGCTGACTTTGGGTGTCGGCGCCGGCCTGGACGAGGGCGGCGGCACCGCCGCCGTGGCCACGTCCGTCGCGGGCGTGCCATCCTGATGGATGGTATGAACGCCGCTGACGATCATGGCCCGGCCGTCGCGGGTCGGGCTGCCCATTTCCTTGACGTTATCGCTCACCAGCGTCGAATCTGCGTTTGGATTATTCGTGTTCATCGCACGCAGGTGATTGATGAAGATCTTCGGATAGATCAGCGTCGACGCCGGCACCTTCATGCCCATCTCTTTGGCGATGTCGGCGACGAAGGCGTTGCAATTATAAAGCTCCGCGCTCCAGACATGTGAGCGCGACTGCAAATCGCGGACATAGGCCATGACGCGATCATATTGTTCTTTGCTCATCAGCACGCGATAGCGCGAGGTGACGTACTTGTCTTCGAGATCGCCGTCGGTCCAGCCGGTCTCTGCGGGCACCGGCACGTAATGTCCGATGACCCACGACGTGGAGTCGTCGCCAACCGGCGAAAGCCCGGCGACGCTGGCGTGAGTCGGCGGATCGCCGACGCGGCCGTGAACGATATAGGTGTGGCCATAATCCCAAGAGAAGCGCGAGCGGAATTCGATGTAATACGGGCCTGAGCCGCTGGTATAGACCGTCGGCCCGCCGCCCTGCCGTACGATCCCCGCCGGCTTGGCGTTACTGCTCTGTGCTTGGGCCGGCTGGAAGTTTAAACTTGCAAAGACCGTCGCGGCGACAATGCCTGTCAGCGCAACAGAACGGTCGATTCGCTTGTGCCGCATGATCCCCCTCCACGTGACCATTAACGAGCCAATGAGGTCACGGACTTGGTGCTGACCCGGATTGTCCGCCATAAGGCGCGACCGGTCAGGGTCCATCGCGTCGATTGCCTCAATGGTACCGCCAATTAGCCCTGCACCCATGGCAAATGTTCGGCGCAATTCAACAGAGTCTTGCACTGCGCCATATTTGCAACGCTTGAGGCCCGCAGCCTCGCGAATGGCCTGAATCTCCCCGATTCGGATTTGGGCTTTTATATTTTCCAGAGAATTCTGGGAAATCGGCTAAGTCAAAGGCCGACTCGGCCTGTGACAGGGTATTCCCTCGCCCTTTGCCGCCACAAAAGGCGGCATGAGACCCCGAGTACGAGCAATCAGATCGCGACTGTGTCTTTTCAGCACTAGAGGATTGGGGGGGCCGAATGTATGGTGAGGCGTGTCATGACAAGGGGGAGTTCTCTTCATGAAAAAGCTCGCTCTAGCAACAGCCGCGGTGTTGGCTCTCCTGAGCATCGCCGGCTGCGCTCAAGTCGGCAAGGGTAAGGCCCCGCCGCCGGTTGTTACCAAGGGGTAAGTT
>DATAQN010000044.1:0-9216 GCA_036264635.1 Xanthobacteraceae bacterium
CGAGACCAATGGCGCGGTGAGCCCGGAAGATGCGCTCGCTTATGCGGCGCGCATCCTGCAGGATCAGCTCAACGTCTTCGTCAATTTCGAAGAGCCCAAGCGCGAGACGACCCACGAGGCGATCCCGGATCTCGCCTTCAACCCGGCCTTCCTCAAGAAGGTCGACGAACTCGAACTGTCGGTGCGTTCGGCGAACTGCCTGAAGAACGACAACATCGTTTATATCGGCGACCTGGTGCAGAAGACCGAGGCCGAGATGCTGCGCACGCCGAATTTTGGTCGCAAGTCGCTCAACGAGATCAAGGAAGTGCTGGTGCAGATGGGCCTGCATCTCGGCATGGAAGTCCCCGGCTGGCCGCCGGAAAACATCGAGGAATTGGCTAAGCGCTTCGAGGACCATTACTGAGCTGGATGCGCGGCACGAGGCCCAGCATCGCGGACAAGAGTAACGCAAATGAATCACGGCAAAGCCTACCGCAAGTTCAACCGTCGCTCGGATCATCGCCGCGCGATGCTGGCCAATCTCGCCGCCTCGCTGATCAAGCACGAGCAGATCGTCACGACGCTGCCGAAGGCCAAGGACTTGCGTCCGGTGGTCGAGAAGCTGGTGACGCTCGGCAAGCGTGGCGGCCTGCATGCGCGCCGCCAGGCCATCGCACAGATGCGCGATATCACGATGGTCAAGAAGCTCTTTGACGTGATCGGCCCGCGCTACAAGGAGCGCAATGGCGGCTATCTCCGCATCATGAAGGCCGGCTTCCGCTACGGCGATTCCGCCCCCGTGGCCGTGATCGAGTTTGTCGACCGCGATGTCGACGCCAAAGGGCTCGACTCCGGTCCGGTCCAGGGGCGTACCGAGGAAACGGCTCCGGCCGCCGCGTAATGCGCTAAGCGGGCGTCGTTGGCATGATCTTGCGCCGGGTTTTGCGCTAGCGCCCTTCTAAGGCCTCCGTCGGCCGCCTATATCTGGGCGCGTTGATTCGAGGTTTTTGCATGCCGCGCTTGCGTCTCTCAACCCTTACGGCCTTCGTTGTTGCTCTCTTTGGCCTGTTCGCCGGGGTGTTCACCTCGCATGGTACTGCGCGAGCGCAGAACACCGTCGAGCGGCAGGTGCCCAGCTCCATGGGCCAGCTGCAGCTCTCCTTCGCGCCGATCGTCAAGCGCGTGGCGCCCGCGGTCGTCAACGTTTACGCCGCGCACATCGTCGAGAACCAGAATCCGTTCATGTCGGATCCGTTCTTCCGCCAGTTCTTCGGCGGCGGCATGCCGCGCGAACTGGTGCAGCGCTCGCTCGGCTCCGGCGTCATCGTCGATCCGTCCGGGCTCGTCGTCACCAATTATCATGTCATCGCCGATGCCAGCGACGTGAAGATCGCACTCGCCGACAAACGCGAATTCGCCGCCGACATCGTACTGAAAGATCAGCGCAGCGATCTTGCCGTGCTCCGCATCAAGGGCGCCAATGAGCGCTTCCCGACGCTGCAATTCGCCAATTCCGACGATCTCCAGGTCGGCGACGTGGTGCTCGCTATCGGCGATCCGTTCGGTGTCGGCCAGACCGTCACCCACGGCATCGTCTCGGCGGTCGCGCGCACCCAGGTCGGCATCAGCGACTATCAGTTCTTCATCCAGACCGACGCCGCTATCAATCCCGGCAACTCGGGCGGTGCGCTGGTCGATATGAATGGCCGCCTGGTCGGCATCAATTCGGCGATCTATTCGCGGTCCGGCGGGTCGCAGGGCATCGGCTTTGCCATTCCCTCGAACGGCGTACGTGTCGTTGTAGCCTCGGCGGAAGGCGGCTCGAGCGCGGTGAAGCGCGCCTGGCTCGGCGCCAAGCTGCAGGATGTGACGCCGGACATCGCCGACAGTCTTGGGCTGAAACGGCCGAGCGGCGCGCTGATCGCAAGCCTCGTCCCGGGCAGCCCCGCAGCGAAGGCCGGGCTCAAGACCGGCGATCTCATCGTCAGCATCGACGGCGTCGAGGTCGACGATCCCAATGCTTTCGATTATCGCTTCGCGACCAAGCCGCTAGGTGGCGCGGCGCAGCTCGGCGTGATGCGGCAGGGGCGCAGCTTCGTCGTGCCGGTAAGTCTCGAGCCGCTGCCTGACACGCCGCGTAACGAAATCGAGATCAAGAACCACTCGCCATTCACCGGCGCCACCGTGGCCAATCTGTCGCCGGCGCTGGCCGACGAATTGCAGCTCGATCCGCAGACCGAGGGCGTCATCATCACTGCGATCGCGGACGGCTCGACGGCGCAGAATATCGGCTTCCGCAAAGGCGATATCGTGCTCTCGGTCAACAGCCAGAAGATCACGAAATCCGCCGATCTCGAAAAGGTAACCAATAGCGGCGGCCATGCTTGGCAGGTCACCATCGTCCGTGGCGGCCAGCAGATTTCCGTGATGTTTACCGGATGAGCTCGCGTCCCAAATCAACGGGACCGAGCCTGTTCGCCGCAAGCGGGCTCGATCGTGACGCGCCGCGGCCGCTCGCTGACAAACTCCGCCCCGACAAACTCACTGACGTGGTTGGCCAGGACCATCTGCTTGGTCCCGACGGCGCGCTCACGCGCATGCTCGAGACGCGCTCGCTCGGTTCGCTGATCTTCTGGGGACCGCCGGGCACCGGCAAGACCACGGTGGCGCGGCTCCTCGCGCACGCCACGGAGCTTTATTTCGAGCAGATTTCGGCGATCTTTTCCGGCGTCGCCGATCTGAAGAAGGTGTTCGACGCGGCGCGACTGCGCCGCGAGACCGGGCAGGGGACGCTGCTCTTTGTCGACGAGATTCATCGCTTCAACCGCGCGCAACAGGATTCCTTCCTGCCGGTGATGGAGGACGGCACCATCGTGCTGGTCGGCGCCACCACCGAGAACCCGTCATTCGAGCTGATCGCGCCGCTGCTCTCGCGCGCCCGTGTGCTGGTGTTCAAGTCGCTCGACGAGGCCGCGGTGGAAAAGCTGCTCAGCCGCGCGGAGGAAATCGAAGGCAAGAAGCTGCCGCTCGATGCCGAGGCGCGTGCCTCCTTGATCCGCATGGCGGATGGCGACGGCCGTGCTGCGCTCACCCTCACCGAGGAAGTCTGGCGTGCCGCACGGGCGGGCGAGATATTCGACGCCGCCGCCTTGCAGCAGGTGGTGCAGCGCCGCGCACCGATCTACGACAAGAAGCAGGACGGCCATTACAATTTGATCAGCGCGCTGCACAAGTCGGTGCGCGGCTCCGACGTCGACGCGGCGCTTTATTACTTCTGCCGCATGCTCGATGCCGGCGAGGACCCGCTTTATCTGGCGCGCCGCATCGTGCGCATGGCGGTCGAGGATATCGGGCTTGCCGATCCGCAGGCTCTGGTCGTCGCCAATGCGGCGAAGGACGCCTACGATTTTCTTGGGTCACCCGAAGGCGAACTCGCTATCGCCGAGGCCGTGATCTATGTAGCCACCGCGCCGAAATCGAATGCGACCTATCTGGCCTTCGGCGAGGCCATGCGCACGGCGAAAGACGCCGGCTCGCTGCTGCCGCCCAAGCACGTCCTCAATGCGCCGACCAAATTGATGCGATCGGAAGGCTATGGCGCAGGCTACGAATACGATCACGATGCGCCGGACGCGTTCTCTGGCCAGGATTATTTCCCGGAAGCGCTCGGCCGTCGGCAATTCTACGACCCGCCCGAGCGCGGCTTCGAGCGCGAGATCAGGAAGCGGCTGGATTATTGGGCAAAGCTGAGGAAAGAGCGGAGCGGGGGATGAGAAGTTCGCGGGGACCACGCCAGCCGGGCGGTGGCAAGCAGATCGCCGGGCCGCGGCGTCAGCCGCGCCCGTTTCGGCATAAGGACGAGACTCGGCGCGGCGACGATCAGCGCAAGCCCGGCAAGCCCAGCGGGCATCCTACACGCGCTAGGAAGCCCGGCGGGCATCCCACGGGTGCTAGGAAGCCCGGGAAGTTCGCCAATGGCGGAGGGCGTCCCGAGCGTTCGCACCCTTCGTCCGTCGAGCCTCGCCAGCGCGACGCACCGCAGGAACGTGATCAGCAAAGAAAAGCCCCTTCGCCTGCGCTGCAAGCCGCAACAACCGTCCAGAACGTCACTGTCAGCGCCGATGAGAACGGCATGCGGGTCGACCGCTTCTTCGAGGCGCGGTTTCCAGGCTTGAGCTTCTCCCATATCCAGCGCGTCATTCGCAAAGGCGAGGTGCGCGTCAACGGCAAACGCACCGAGCCGAAGAACCGGCTGGAGGCGGGACAAACTGTGCGTATTCCGCCGCTGCGGCTCGATCCGCCCGGCGCAAAGAGTACGACCGCACGCAAGCACGGCAATGCGGCCGATCAGAACACCGCCGATTTCCTGAAATCGATCACGCTTTACGAAGACGCCGATGTGATGGTGCTGAACAAGCCGATGGGGCTTGCGGTGCAAGGCGGCTCCGGCACCACGCGCCATCTCGACGGCATGCTCGACGTGTTGCGTGACGCGCACGGCCAGCGCCCACGCCTCGTGCACCGGCTCGACAAGGACACGGCGGGTTGTCTGCTCGTCGCCAAGACCCGCTTCGCCGCGGCGGCCTTGGCCAAGACTTTCCGTTCGCGTTCGGCGCGAAAGATCTATTGGGCGTTGGTCGCCGGCGTGCCGAAGGTGAGGCAGGGCCGCATCTCCACTTTTCTCGCCAAGGAAGAGCGCGAACAGGACTCCTACATGCGCGTGGCGCGCCACGGCGAGGAGGGCGCAAGCCACGCCATCACCTACTATGCGGTGGTGGAAACTTCGGGCCGCGCACTGTCGTGGATCTCGCTCAAGCCCGTAACCGGCCGCACCCATCAATTGCGCGCACACATGGCGCATATCGACCATCCCATTGTCGGCGATCCGAAATATTTTTCGCGCGAGAACTGGGAACTGCCGGGCGGCATGCAGGACAAGCTGCATCTGCAGGCGCATCGCATCGCGGTGCCGCATCCGCGTGGCGGCGTGATTGACGTCACCGCGCCGCTGCCGCCGCATATGCAGCAATCGTGGAATCTGCTCGGCCTCGACGCCAAGCGCTACGATCCGATCGAAGAAGCACCCGAGGAATAATTGCCGGCCGCGGCCCGGATCGTCTCCTTCCCGCTCACAGAAACGTGCACCCCGCGGGGTTGATATCGGCGGCCGCCGGTCTCAATTTTGGCTCGTGGTGACGGGCTTATGACGAAAGAGACGACCATGAGCTTTCGCGTAAAATGCCGGGTCACATTGCTCTGCGCCGCCGCTCTCATTGCCGCCACCACGATCGGTAATGCTCAGGTGCGCAACCTTCAGGCGGACGGCGACGGCAATTTCAACATCATGGCTCCCGAGCCCGGGACCGGCCCGCACCACGTCGTGCGTAACCGCTACGGACGGACATCGCTGCCTCGTTCGCAATCGCTGACGGCGACGCAACAGGCGGTCCAAGATACCCCGGAACAAATAGACACTTACAAACGCAACCGCCGTGCGTTTGCCTCGCGCGGTTCCTCCGGCCTGGTTCTGCCGACGCCATTGCCGGGCCCGACGCACTACGCGCCCGTCGGCACGCCGCCTCCGACACAGCACAGCGTGCAGGAGCAGGGACCGACCATTCTGCCGGGTTCCGGCCGCGTCATTCCGAACCTGCCGCACGGGCCGGAGACTTTCCAGGATCGCGCCTCGCGCTGCGCTTTCCAGTCGAGCATCAACAATATCCACGCCGGCCAGTTCGGCAGCTACATGGCAAGTTGCATGTAGCTGCTACGCGCGAAAGCCCCTGAAATTTTCGAGCCGGCGCGGCACTCCGCGCCGGTTTTTCTGTGCCTCTTGACAGGCAACCAAATGGTTGCATATTGTGCTCATGGATGACGGATTCAAAGCCGATGCTTTGTTCAAGGCCCTAGCCGATGCCAGCCGCCGCGAGCTGCTCGACCGGCTGCGAGCGGAGAACGGCCAGACACTGAGCGAACTCTGCACGCGCCTCGATATGACGCGGCAGGCGGTGAGCAAGCATCTGGCGATTCTGGAAGCGGCCAATCTCGTCCCCACGGTACGGCGCGGCCGCGAGAAGCTGCACTACCTCAATCCGGTGCCGATCCACGAGATCGCCGAGCGCTGGATCGGCAAGTTTGAACGCTCACGCCTGCAGGCGCTGAGCGACATGAAGCAAGCCTTGGAGACGCGTGATGAGTGACAAGCCGAAATTCGTCTACGTGATCTATATCGCATCGTCGCCGGAGAAGGTGTTCGAGGCGCTGACCAATCCGGACCTTACCGAGAAATATTGGTTCGGCTTTCGCGTCGCCGCCGCGGGGCCGGCCGGTTCGACCTTCACTGCGCGCAGCCCCGGTGGTGAGAAATTCAACAAGGGCGTCATTCTCGAAAGCGATCCGCCGCGTCGGCTCGCTTATACGTGGCATCCGCAATATGACCACGACAAGCACGAGCGGCCCTCGCGGGTGACCTTCGATATCGAATCGTTCAGGGGCCAGGTGCGGCTGACCATCGTGCATGACGACTTCGACGTCGGCAGCAAGATGTTTGAGGGTATCAGCCGGGGCTGGCCGGCGGTGCTGTCGAGCCTGAAGAGCTTCCTGGAGAGTGGCCAAACGTCGGATCCCTCCTGGTTCTATGAGGCGGTGAAGAAAGCGGAGGAGGAAGCACAGGCCGATCGGGTGCAGGCATGAGCGGAGCGGATGGAAGCATAAGCGGAGCGGTTGGAAACATGAACAGCACAGGCTCGAGCTTCGTCTATGTCACCTATATCCGCACCACGCCGGAGCGGCTGTGGCAGGCGCTGACCGAGCCTGAATTCACCCGGCAGTTCTGGGCAGATACGGTGCAGGACTGCGACTGGAAAGTCGGTTCGTCGTGGAAGCTCATGATCCCGGACGGCAGGGTCGCGGATGCCGGCGAGGTTCTCGAAATCGAACCGCATCGCCGTCTCGTCCTGTCATGGCAAAACCAGTTCAAGCCGGAATTGAAAGCCGAAGGTTTTTCACGACTGGTCTATTCGCTCGAACAACAAGGCGAGATGGTGAAACTGACCGTCACGCATCAGATCGGCCGCCCCGGTTCGCAATTCATCGAGAAGGTGTCGGGCGGCTGGCCGATTATCCTGTCTAGCCTCAAGAGCTTGCTGGAGACGGGCGAGTCTCTTGAGGCGACACGCCGCTGGCCGGAAGGCATCTGAAGCAAGGGAAAGTGCCCATGCCGGAGTTCAAGCCGAAGACCGTCTATGTGACCTATATCGCGTCCACACCGGAGAAAGTGTGGGACGCGTTGACGTCATCGGAGTTCACCAGGAAATATTTCTGGGACCGCAGCATAGAGCTCGAGCGAAAGCTCGGCGGCGATTTCGCGCTGCTGTTGCCCGATGGCACGGCGAATGTGCGAGGCAAGGTGATCGCCTGGGATCCGCCGCACAAATTCGCGGTGACTTGGCATGTCGAATGGCCGGCGGAATTCAGCAAGCTGCCGGAGTGCCACGTCACTTATGAGCTCGCCCGAGCAGGGGAGGCGGTGCGGCTGACCCTGACGGAATCCCATTCCTGGGACGTGCCGGACGCGATCCTCTCCGGCGGCCGCAGCGGCTGGCCCGCGATCTTGTCAGCACTCAAGAGCCTGCTCGAAACCGGCAAGGCGCCCGCGATCAAGATGGAGCCGCCCGTGGCCATGATCGAGGCGATCAGGAATTTGAAGTTCTGACGATGTTCGGCTCATTCCGCGAAGGCAGGAATCCAGCGTCGGTCATGAAGAAAGGACTGGGTCCCCGCGCAGACGGGCGGACGACGCAGCCAGCCGTCACCGCAAAGCGGCGTTGATCTTCTCGAGCGCCGAAGAGCCGGGGCACAGCTCCTTCTCATTGAGCGCATTGAGCGGCGCTTCGACCGTGTTGAGATGGCCATGCAGGTCGTCGGACTCCTGCTCGACAAAAAGGAGCCCGGTGACGACCTGGCCCTTGGCGGCGTGGTGCTGGATGAAGCTCATGGCCGCGTAGCGGTCGTGCAGATCGTATTCCGCGTCGATCTTGCGCAGCGCCACGGTCGTTCCGTCGTGCTGCTCGACCACTTCGACGCTGCCCGGCGCATAGTCGACCTTGATCGGAGCGCGGCCGGTGATGACGTCGAGGCGGTTCACCGCCTCGTTGTGCTCGCGCACATAGTCGAAACTCTTGGTCGAGCCGGTGTGATTGTTGAAGGCGACGCAGGGCGAGATCACGTCGATCAACGCGGCACCTTTGTGCTCGATCGCGGCCTTGATGATCGGCACGAGCTGCTTCTTGTCGCCGGAGAACGAACGCGCGACGAACGTGGCGCCGAGCTGCAAGGCGAGCCCGACCATGTCGATGGCGCTGTCGGTATTGACGACGCCGCGCTTTGATTTGGAGCCGCGGTCGGCGGTGGCTGAGAACTGGCCCTTGGTCAGGCCATAAACGCCGTTGTTCTCGACGATATAGACCATGTTGACGCCGCGGCGCATGCAATGCGCAAATTGGCCCAGGCCGATCGAGGCGGAATCGCCATCACCCGACACGCCCATATAGACGAGGTCGCGATTAGCGAGATTGGCGCCGGTTAGCACCGATGGCATGCGGCCGTGCACCGAATTGAAGCCGTGCGAGGCGTTGAGGAAATAATCCGGCGTCTTTGACGAGCAGCCGATGCCGGAAATCTTTGCGACCCGATGCGGCTCGATCGAAAGCTCGAAGCAGGCCTCGATGATCGAGGCGGTAATCGAATCGTGGCCGCAGCCGGCGCACAGCGTCGAAATCTTGCCTTCGTAATCGCGCCGGGTATAGCCGAGCGTGTTCTTGGGCAGGTCCGGATGATGGAATTGCGGCTTGGCGAGATAGGTCATGATACGACTTTCCGGAGCGGCGTGACTTTCAAGGCGTCGAGGTGGTCGCCGATGCTGCGCGCGATATAGCGCGCGGTGATCGGCGTGCCGTCATAATGCAGGATCGGAACCAGCCGCACCGGGTCGATGCTGCATTCGTTGACGATCAGCGAGCGCAATTGCGCGTCGCGGTTCTGCTCGACGACAAACACGAAATCGTGGTCGGCGATGAAGCTCGAAACGCTGGAATGGAACGGGAAGGCGCGTATCCGCATGCGGTCGAGATGCGCGCCCTTGGCCTCGAGCATCTCGATCGCCTCGTCCATGGCCGGCGAGGTCGAGCCGAAATAAATCACGCCGTATTTGGTCGGCTTCTCGGCATTGGCCAG
>DATAQN010000053.1:0-33619 GCA_036264635.1 Xanthobacteraceae bacterium
CCGACCCGCTGCCAGGTCTCCATCTGCCGCTGGTCGCTCTTCTTCGGAATGTATTTGTCGAAGCTGATCGGCCCGATCGGATGCACGATGTAGGGCGCGTAGCTCTTATCGTCATAGGTCGGCGCGTCGCCGCGCTCGAGCTGCGCCCAAGTTGCGTCGACACCCTCGCCCAAACTGGTGAGGAGCCCGATGCCGGTGATCCACACCTCGCGGCGATCACTCACTTCGCATACTCCCTGGCCGGAAAATTGATCCGGTCGGCCCACTCCCAAAGGCCTTCGCGCAATTCCTTGCTCGGATAAGGAATGATCCGATAGGTCAGCGTGGCGTCGCAGATCGGCTTGCCGTTGTTCCAGCCTTTGGATTCGCCGATCGCATAGCCCGAGCCTTCATGGATCACCTTGCCCTCGAATTCGAGTTCGTCGCCCGGAAATGCGGCGTTGCGAATCTTGCCTTCCTTGACGCCGGCAAGCGCCGGCAGCCCGGTGAAGCCCGTGAGCGCGCTCACCAGCCAACCCGTGGTCTGCGCCATGCACTCGATCAAGAGCACTCCCGGCATCAACGGATAGCCGGGGAAGTGGCCTTCGAAGACCGGGCTCTGCATCGGCACTTTGCAGACGGCGCGCGTCATCCGCGCACCGACATCGACGACCGTGAAACGGTCGATCATCTGAAAGTATTCTAGACGCATCTAACGGCGCCTCAGGCGCCCTTGGCAGCGATCAGTTCGTCGATCCGCTCGCACAAGTTCTTCAGCACGAAATACTGGTCCGTCGTCGCCTTGCCGTCGTTGACCTCCTGGGTCCATTGCTCGAGCGGCAGCTTGATGCCGAACGCCTTGTCGATGGCGAAGGCGATATCGAGGAAGTCGAGACTGTCGATCTCAAGGTCGTTAATGGCGTGTGATTCCGGCTTGATATTTTCACGCGGGATATCGCAAGTTTCCGCAATGATTTCAGCCACTTTATCGAACGTAGTGGACATCGGGCGTGCTCATTGGTCCGAAAGATTGGCGCCGGCCCAGCCCGGCGCGCCGCAGCCCGCGGTTCGGGCCCCTCAATGTGAAGGCCCCGTATAGCGAAGGATGCCGGCAAGTTCAACGGCGGATACTTTGCCAGGGACAGCCTCGAATCCTTGCGCCTGTCAAGGATTTGCATCGGCTGCCGCCGGGAAAATCCGAGCGCCCAGGTCACACCAAGGGAACCGTCGCCCCACTTGATCGGGGGAAATTTGTCGGGCCTCTCCCGGGCCTCTCCCGGGCCGAGAGCCGTGCATGCCGAAACGCCTGCTTGATCGCGGTGACCTTATTACCTAATACCGCCACCCCAAGGGGTTGCTCATGGCGACGGCGCAACAAGCCCATACAACTGTGCGCAAGCGCTGTTTCGTGCAGATGACGGGCTACGAGCCGGTCGGCGCGGAGCATCAGCATCGCCGTTTCATCCGGGAAATGGCGCGGTTCCAGAAGGCCTGGAGCGTCAAAGGCGAGGTTTCGCCGCTCGTGCTCACCGCGGGCGAGGCGGTCGCCAGTTGGTCGGTTACCTGCTCCGGCCCGAACTGGCGGGTCGATACCGATTTCCACTGGTTCCGCTGGGATGATTTTGTGCGCGCCGATGCCGCCGAGAGCGACTGGCTGCGCTTTCCGCTCGGGCTCGCGGCGCTGATGGAATTCATCCTCACCGGCACCGTGGTCAAATATTTCATTGTCGCCTGGCGCTATGGCGGATTCTTTCTGTCGCCGCTGGTCTTTGTTCTCGGCATGATGTGGCTGTCGATCGCGCTCACGCGCTACGCTGTGATCCATCTCCACCTGCCGTATCACATGCTGCTGGCGCCGCTCTTGTGGTTCGGTCTCTTCGTCGTGTTTCGCCTGACCCTGGGGCGCACCTGGCACATTCGCTATGCGCTTGACGACTGGTATTTCGCGCGCGATCTCATTCACCGCGTGCGGCCGGGGCTCGAAGAGCTGCTCGATGTCCTGGCGCATGAATTCGTCCGCATCGTGCGCGGCACCGATGCCGACGAGATCGTGTTCGACGGCCACAGCCTCGGCGCGCCGCTCTCGCTGATCGTGTTCGATCGCGCGCTCAAGCTCGATCCGCAGCTGACAAGCCGCGGGAAGGACATTCATCTGGTCTCGACCGGCTCGTCGCTGATGAAAGTGGCGCTGCATCCGGCTGCCGGCTGGATCCGCGAGACCGTGGGCCGCGTCGCCAATGCGCCGGGAATTTTCTGGGTCGAATATCAGGCGCTGGTCGACGTCATCAATGTCTATAAGGTCGATCCGGTTGTGGCCCTCGGCATGCCGTTCGCCGGCAAGCCCATCGTCACGATCATCCACATTCGCTCGATGGTCGAGGAGCACACCTATCGGCGCTTCCGGCTCAGCTTCCTGCGTATCCATCGCCAGGCGGTCATGGGCAATGAGCGGCGCTACTTCTACGATTATTACATGCTGGTCTGCGGGCCGATCGCGCTTCCAGATCGCGTTGCCTATCCCGACGAATCGGTCGCGGCCTTTGCGGCCGACGGCGGACTTATTGCAGAGACCTTGCAAGTAGTGCCGGAGCCGAGCGCGTGACCCCGACAATCTCCAAAATCATCTGGCTCGCCTTCATGATTGCCTGGGCCGTCCTGCGGCAGCAGCCGGGGCATCGCTCGCGCAAGACGCCGGTCAGCTATTCCGGCCGCGATATTCGCGAGCGCCTTTTGATGGCCGCCTCGTTCACTGGCCTAGGAATCATTCCGAGCGTCTATCTCGCATTCCATTTCCCGCGCTTTGCCGATTACCCTTTCATGCCGGTCCTGACCTATCTCGGCATCGCGGTGGACGTGGCGTGTTTGTGGCTGTTTTACCGCACGCACCATGATCTCGGGAAAAACTGGTCGGTGAGTCTTGATCTGCGCGAGCGCCACACGCTCGTTACAAGCGGTGTCTACGCCCACGTCCGCCATCCGATGTATTCGGCATTTTGGCTGATGGCGCTGGCGCAGGCGCTGCTATTGCCGAATTGGATCGCAGGCCTCTCAGGCTTTGTCGGCTTCGGGATTCTGTTCTTTGGCCGTGTCGGGCGTGAAGAAGAGATGATGATGCAGGGCTTCGGAGAGGAATATCGTACCTATATGGCGCACACCGCGCGGGTGGTGCCCTGGATCTATTGAGAGCCTTGCCGCGGATTGTGTTTTTTGCCGCCCCGCCACGTTGCATTTTTGGCACAGGTTCGCGCCGCTTTGCGATGCAAACAGGATTCTACGGAAAATTTCCGCCACAAAATCTCGCGGTGCGGTAAGGATCGCCTGGAGCATGATCCCGAAAAGTGGAAACCGGTTTTCGGAAAAGATCATGCTCAAACGAAAATCTAGCTGGGGCTACCGGATTCCAGTCTCGCGTACAGAGTAGACACGCAGTGAGGGGGCCATACCGACCACATTGGGTGGGATGGCGAAGGGCATGACAGGTCACGTGAATATTTGGCGACGCTTTGCAGCGGCGTGGATATTGGCAGTCGGCATGGTGCTTGCGCTGGGAATTAGCCCGAGCATGGCGCAGCCGCGCGCCCACGTTTATCTGCTGCGCGGTCTGCTCAATGTTTTCTCTCTTGGCATGGATACGCTGGCGTCCGAGCTCAACGCCCGCGGCGTCTACGCCACAGTGCACAATCACACCGAATGGCAGTCGCTCGCTGATTCGGCCGCCGCCAAGTACAAGGCCGGCACCGAAGGCCCGATCATCATCATCGGCCATTCGCTCGGCGCCGACGCGGTCATGGAAATGTCGGCCTATCTCGGCCAGAGGGGCGTGCCGGTGGCGCTCGCGGTGCCATTCGACGGCACGCAGTCCTTCGCCGCCTCGAGCAATATCGCGCACGTTCTCAATCTGACGCAGCGCAGGTACGCCTATATGCTTCGGGGCGCAGGATTCAAAGGCACGCTGGTCAATTTCGACGTCAGCTCCGATCCGAGCATCGACCATTTGAACATCGACAAGTCGCCGCGTCTGCATGCGAAGGTGATCGGCGAAGTCCTTTCGGTCGTTGGCTCGCACCGCATGCCGGTGCCGGGCGTCACGACGCCCCGAACGGTCCCGGTCAATGCGCCGACCTCGCCGGGCAGTGTGCCCGCCGCGCCGTCGGCTAAGCCCGAGGTCAGCCCTGCGCCGGCCGCGCCCTCCGCGCCGCCGAAGACGACTGGCACCGGTGGTGCCAAACTGCCTGGCTAACGCCGCGGTGGCATCTCGATCGGCGCGCAATTGGTGCGGCCCTGCAGCGCGCAATCCTGCGTCTTGACCGAAACCTGAATCGTATCGGCGATCCAGACGCCGGTGCTGATGAGTATGACGACGACTCCGACCCCGATCAGATTCATCAACATGCGCTGCCGCTCATTGAGCGGCTCTTCCTGCTCTGCTTCGTAGCGGGCGAAATCGTCATTCGCGCTTTGGGTGCGCCGCGGAGGAGCGAACTGCGTTACGGTCGGATTTGCTGGCGCCTTGGCCAACAGGGGGCTTGGGCGCCGGAAGGGTAGCACCTGCGCGGATTTGCCGGTGTCGTGAGCGGCTGACTGATTTTGCATCGCCGGTAGACCGCCGAGATTTATCTCTAGGATACGCCTTTGTGGACAAATTTCTAAGCGCACAATCCATGCATCCGGCGCAGATAATCCCCGACGGGGACGCTCGGTTCCATGGGTCCATAAGCCGCGGGTTATGAGCTACGGGCATAAATCACGGGCGATGGGTGGGATGGCGGCAGGGCCCGGCGGTCCCATAGTTGCCCTTGGCTACCGTCATCCGCCATTCCAAGACCGGGCGAAGTGAACTAGATTCTTTTCATGAGATTGCAGCCTCGCGCACGCGCCGGGATCGCGCTGCTGGCGGCCTATGCGGTCGCCCTGCAAGCGCTGCTGCTCACCGCCATTGCGTCATCGGCTGCTCTGGCCGGCACGGCCGTAGTGCCGATTTGCGCGAGCACGCATCATTCGGCTCCAGCCGATTCCGGGCAAGCCGATCACGGGCAGGATTGCCTCGACGCCTGTCTGACCGGCTGCTGCTGCGCCGCGCCGCTTTTGCCGGCGCCCGCGCGCGCATTGCGCTACGCGCCGAAGCCGCTGCTGACGCTCGCCACGGCGTTTGAGGCACAAGCGCCTATTCCGGCCGGCCGCGGTACGGCGCATCGGTCGCGCGCGCCGCCGGCTGCCTGAAAGCGTAACCGATAACAGCCTGACATTTCCTGCCGCTTCGGCAGGCTAGGGCATGATCCCGAAAAGTCGAAATCGGTTTTCGGAATAGATCATGCTCAAACGCAAAATCTACACATGGAGTGCATCCAATGATGAAGTTCGATTCGAAACATCTCACCATGGTGAGTGCCGCCACGGTGCTTTGCGCACAGCTTGCGCTTTCCCCGGCAGCGCATGCCGCCGATTACGACGTCGGTTCGATCCATATTTCGCAGCCCTGGTCGCGGGCGACGCCGAAGGGCGCGTCCTCCGGCGCTGGCTACATGACCATTACCAACAAGGGCACCGCTCCGGATCGCGTCGCCTGCGTGTCGAGTGACGCGGCGGCGCAATGCCAGATCCACACCATGACCATGGACAACGGCGTGATGAAAATGCGGCCCGTCGAAGGTGGGCTCGAAATCCTGCCGGGCCAGACGATCATGCTCAAGCCGGGCGGCTTTCACATGATGCTGGTCGACCTGAAGCATCCGCTCGAAGCGGGCGGCACCATGAAGGCGACGCTGAAATTCGATCATGCCGGAACAGTCGACGTCGAATATCCGGTCGCCGCAATCGGCGTGCCCGCGCCGGGCTCCGCTGATGCCGGCGGCGGCAGCATGATGATGGGCGGCGACCACGGCGGCAGCATGATGATGGCGCCGAGCGGCGGCGGCTCCATGATGCAGCAGAAGAAGTAATCTCTCCGTCATTGCGAGGAGCCAACGGGTCCGGCCCGAAGTGGCCGGCCCGATGACAGGCTCCGCGACGAAGCAATCCAGAGCGTTGCCGCCGGACTGGATTGCTTCGCTTCGCTCGCAATGACGAGTGCTATTTCGGCTCGGCAAAGGCCGGCTTCACGCCTTCGCGCAGCGGCGCCTTGAACACATTGAGCGTCATCGAGACCATCGCGTAATAGCCGAGAATGCCGACCAGCTCGACTGTGCCGGCATCGCCGAGCAGCTTCTTCACGCGATTGAAGGTCGGCGTGGAGACGCGCCGCTTGCCATAGAGCTCCTTGACGAAAGCGTAGATTGCCATCTCGTCGCGCGGCGCCGATTTCGGCGGGCGGCCGGCCTGGATGGCGCGGATGGTTTCCGGCTTTACGCCCTGTTTCTCGGCAATCACGGCATGCGCCGCCCACTCATATTGTGCTTTCCAGAACTGGGCGGTGCAGAGAATGGCGAACTCGGAAAGCCGCGGTGGCACGCTGGTCTTGTAGCGCACATGACCGCCCAATTTCTGCGCCAGCTCGCCGAATTCCGGCGAATGCAGATAGATCGCGAACGGGCCCGACAGCTTGAATTCGCCGCGCGGCCCTGACGCGATGGATTGCGACAATGCTTTTTGCGAAGGCGTAAACGCGTCCGGCGACAGTTCGGGCAGGCGAGGGGATTGCAGGCTTTTGGGCATGGCTTCCTCTTAAGAGCAGGCAGGACAATCAAGACACATGATGACCCGCGTTGTTGTTGGTATCCTGAAGCGGTGGCGCGGAAATCAGCAGGGAAATAAACGATGCGGCAAGCGATAACGGTCTTTGCAGCAGCTGTCGAGCGGTGAGGGACCCATGTTGCATCGCATGATTTCATCGAAACGAAAATTTATATGGCTTGCAGTGGCGGGCATCGCGGGCGCAATGCTGCGGCCGCGACACACCTTGGCGCAGAGCATCAGTAAGATGTCGAAGGCGCAAGCCGAATATCAGGACAACCCAAAGGGTATCCAGATGTGCTCCACCTGCTCGCTCTTCGAAGAGCCCCGCGGCTGCAAAGTCGTCGACGGCGACATCAGTCCAAACGGCTGGTGCAAGTCCTATGCGATGGCGGACTAGCGGCGTGGACGCATAAACCTCGTTGGTCAGCCCCACGATCGGTCAATATCGGCTGTGGCGCGCATAACGGACTCAAGTCGGACGTTGCGCCACGGCGGCCAAGTGCCATTAGCGGCCTTGCGGTCGTTCGCGAAGTGAAGATTGAAAAGCCGCCCAGTAATCGCTAAAATTGTATCAGGGAGGGATCACCATGACGACACGGCAGGGCGAACAGAACCGTTCAAACCACAAAGAAAACGGGGATGGTGGCAGATCAAGATCGTGGTTCGCCGCCAACTCGGCGTTTATTTTATCGGCCATCGCCGTTCTCGCACTAGTCTCTACGCAACTCGTCACGATCGGTGAAAACTTCCCAAAGATTTTCCCGTTCTGGGCACCATTCAATGCAAATATTTCGGTGCGCGACATTCGGGTTCAAAAGGCGGAGGCCGTTCAGAACAGAACCGCCAACGCGACGCCAGAAACGGCAGTCAAACTCGAAGTGGAATACGTTGAAGAGAAGACGGGGCCCTCTACACTCAAACAATGCCTACCTGAAATACGATTGCAGGATGTCTACAAGTCGATGAATCAGCCTCAGGACATTAAAGAAGAAACGCAGGCGAAAGCGTCGGACACCTTTCTCATTCGAAAGAATGACTACTCAAAGGATGCATTCTTTCAGATGGTCTGCCAACGAAGGATTACTAGTTGGCAACCGCTGCAGTTGCCGGAGGTTGAGGGCGTCAACAAGCCCGTCATAACTACATACAGCTTATGTACGGGCGAATATCGCGAGGCCTGCGGAGCTTCGGCGAACTGGGCGCCCTGCTATACCAACGTAGAAAATTGGGCAAAAGCAGCTCACCCGGCTGAATGTGCAAACGTGCAATTGAAGCAACTCTCCGATGTAAGTGGCAACCATTGTGGGTATGCAACTTATCAAATTACGTGCTCAACGAAATAAACCCCGGACCGCTCTGCGCTTGATTTCCGCTCCGGGTCATTTTCAGATACCGAACTGTTTCCGCGTCACTTCCGCTCTACCTTCGAAAGCGGCCTTTGGCTGGCAGTCGGACTGTTCACTGTTCCGACGACAGAGCGCTAGCCGCATCATCTCCGGGCACACTAACCGCCCTTGCGCAGGAAAACGTAGTCCGCTGAATAGGGCACGCTACGAAAAGCGCCGGCCTGATCGCATGCACCTTGTGCAGCGCCGCCTTGGGTATTGATCCGCTGTACGGTGGTGACATCTGAAAGCACGCCGCTGCCGCGCCGGCTCGCGACATCGAGCTTGAGCCAGGGAATATCGTTTTCGGTTTTGCCGGGGGCGCTGCCGATCGCTTTGCCGGTGATTGCGCTGCCGTCGACACTCTCCCAGCTCGGACCGGCGAAGTGCCGGCCGACTGTTTTACCGTCGAGGAGAAGTGTTGCGATCGGCTCACGGAAAGCCCAACTGAGCTTGCCGTCGCTGCCGGCCTTGCATTCATAGATCTGCGCGCCCTCGGCGTGATAGGTGGCGACGGTCGTTTCGCCGGATGCGGCAATGGCCGGCGGCATTTGCGCCATCGCTGCGTTGCCGTAACCGACGGCCGCCAATGCTGTGAACGTCAAGCGCCCGATGTTCCGTGTCATGATGCGTCTAAACTCCTATTCCAAATATCTTCGACGTAAATTTCTTGCTGCTGCTGTCGGCCGTCGCACTGTAAGCAAACATAAGTATCACTTGAGTGATCCTCCAGAGAGGCTTCGCCATGGCCTTTCGTCCTGCTAAGATCAATTGATAACCCGCGACAGACGGGCGAAATTGGGGCGACGAAGGCAAGGAGCGAGACGATGGGATTTCTGAGCGACGAAGACCGTGAAAACCTAAAACCCTCCGAATTGTTGCCCTACGAGACGCCGATCCCGACCCAGGTCGTTTCCAGCGACGAATATTTTCCCTATCCGCAAACCGAAAAGCAGCGCGAATTGCAGACGCGGCTGCTCGATCTCGCCGACGGGCTCGCCAAGAAACAGGGCCTCTCGCGCCGCCGCTTCTTCCAGACCGCGGCCGGCATGGCGGCCTCTTACGTCGCGATGAACGAGACCTTCGGCAATTTTTTCGATGTCACGCATGCTGAAGCCGCGACGCCGGCAATGGCGGAGGAACGGGCCGACTCGCTCAAAGACCAGTTCATCATGGACATGCACACGCATTTCCTGCGTGACGACACCCGGATCAAGAATTTCGTCGCCATGCGCGCCGCCGTCGGCAAAGCCGGCTGGAACAAGGATCTCGCCGACAAAGAGCAGACCATCGACGATCTGAAATACGACAATTACATCAAGGAAGTCTTCCTCGACAGCGACAGCAAGATCGTTCTCATCTCGTCGGCGCCGTCCGATATCGAGCAGGACTGGTTCCTCACCAACGAGCAGATGGCGGCCGCGCGCGACAAGGTCAACAAGCGTTTCGGCTCGCGGCGGCTGTTCTCGCATGCGATTTTCACGCCGGGCCAGCCGGGCTGGCTGGAAAAGGTCGATGCCGCGCTCGAGCTCAAACCGGAATCGATGAAGGGCTACACGATCGGCGACAATACACACAAAGAAACCAGCCGCTATCCGTGGCGCATGGACGACGAGAAGGTCGCTTATCTCGGCTACGAGAAATTCGTCAAAGCCGGCATCAAGAATGTCTGTGTGCACAAGGGCCTGTTTGCGCCGCCGCTCGACCGCCAGTTCCCCAATCTGCGCGGCTTTGTCGACGCCAGCGATGTTGGCCAGGCGGCGAAAGACTGGCCGCAGCTCAATTTCATCATCTATCACGGCGCCTATCGCCATGTCGGTGGTGACCCGAAAGTGGCGCTCGCGGAGTTCGAGCGCACCGGGCGCATTTCCTGGACCAGCGATCTCGCCGACATTCCGGAGCAGTACAAAGTCAACAATGTCTACGCCGATGTCGGCCAGCTCTTCGCCATGACGCTCATTGCCGAGCCGCGCGTCACGGCGGCGCTGATGGGCACCATGATCAAGAAGATGGGCTCGGATCGCGTCTGCTGGGGCACCGACGCGGTCTGGACCGGATCGCCGCAGTGGCAGATCGAAGGGCTCCGCCGCTTCGAAATTCCCGAAGACATGCAGAAGCAATATGGCTTCGCGCCGCTCGGCCCGGCGACCGGGCCGGTCAAGAGCGCGATCTTCGGCGGCAACAATGCCAAGCTCTACGGCATCGAGCCAAAAAAGGCCGAGCTCGAATTCAAGAACGACAAGCTCGCGGAATTGAAGGCCAAATACGACAAGGCCGGCCGCGAGCCCAACAATCTACGCTACGGCTATGTCGCCGAACCGGTCGCGGATTATTCAGTTTTCGGCTGATCTTCGGCCGATACGCAAGGGCGCAGAATGGCCGTACCCGGATTGCGCGTCGCGCAATCCGGGGTAATGATCTGTCACACCGGTGCAACATGTCTCCGGCCGTATAGCTCTGCGGAACCCAAGCGGGGAGGTCGGCCATGTCGGAAGCTGCCACGTCGGAAGATCTGTCGGAACTCGATCGCATGCAGAGCGCCTATAAGGCGGCGGTGGAGGAATGGATTGCTGCGATCAAGCAGGAAGAAGATTTGGCGTCGGTCAATCATTCAGTTGCCGAAGTCGACAAATGGGAAGCGGCCCACTTCAAGGAAGACGAAATCCGCAGCAGGGTGAAAAAGGCAAAGAAACTTTACGAAGATGCGCTGCGGGAAAAGTTTTTTGGCTTTTAGCGTACGATGAGGAAAGAACTCCGCTCTCGGACGTGATCCGAGGGCGGAAGCCACACATGGAAATTGATCCATGGGAAAAAAGTCACGCGCATCGAAACGCTAAAACGATAATTGGTCTGGTCCGAAATAAGTTTGGCGCCGGGCGGCTCATTGCGCCGCAGTGCACAGAGCAAGCGTAACTAGCAACGCTTGACCCTGTTCCGCAACTTTGCCGCAGGCGCGAATTGCGTTTGCGGAATGGTTATGCGCGACACCCCTTGAGGATGACGTTGGCCATTGCTACTGCTATGTCGTGATTCTGTCATAGAACGCAGAACGCGATCGGGGATATATGAGTATTGAAATTGAACGCAAATTCCTGGTGCGAAGCGACGATTGGCGTAAGTTGAGCACTGGACGCAGCGAAATTCGGCAAGCCTATCTCGACATGAACCCAAGAGTTTCGGTTCGGGTTCGCATTCGCGATAACAGCAAAGCGACACTGACGGTGAAATCGTCGCCTGCGGCGATGCGGCGGTTGGAGCTTGAATATCCGATCCCGACGCTCGAAGCGGAGGCCATGATGCCGTTGCGCAACGGCGGCGTGGTCGAGAAGACCCGGCATGTCGTTCCGCAAAATGCCGTTGATCGTGAGCTCGCTTGGGAAATCGACGAATTTTCCGGCGCCAATGCCGGGCTCGTCATCGCCGAGATCGAGCTTCCCAGCGAAGATTACCCGGTCGAGCTGCCGCCATGGATTGGCCAAGAGGTCACCGGGCAGAAGCAATATTACAACGGTTCCTTGGCGATGTGTCCTTTCGGCCAGTGGGAACCAGCCGACGGCCGCGAACGCGCGCAGACGCAGCGCTGATCCTCGCTTTGAGCCGGCTCAGTTCGTGATGGCCGGACTTTGTTCCGGCCATCTGGCCGCTTATTCTGCAGGTCTTCATTCTCTGCAGGTCTTCATTCGCTGCACGTCTTCATTCTGGGATAGCGTTCAAGCCTGTATAGTTCCGCCAGGATTCGCGGCTGGAGCAGGGGTCATGATCCGACGGGCAATGATCGTTTCAGCAGTCTTGACGCTGGTTTTGGCCATAGTTTCGGCCAAAGCGCTGGCCGCCGGCAATGCACAAGCCAAAACCACGCAGTTCTCATGCACCGGCGTCAAGATCGAGCCGGCAGGCCTGGCGCAAGCGCCGATGACCGCCAAGTTCAATCTCGTCTCCGAGGACAAGATCGCGCTGAATCTGGGTGAGAGAGACATCAAGGGCACCGTGACCAGCGATAACCAGATCGCGCTGCGTTTCCAGACCAGGGATTTCGCCGGCGAGTTCTTCCACTACACCAACGACCTATTTCTGCTCTATCGCTCCGGGCACTTGGCCAAGCTCGCGTGCACGCCGGCGCAATAGCTCGCGCAGCCTGAAGGCTCGTGGCATCATCGGAGCCGATTGTCCCATAAGCTAGAGCATGATCCGGAAAAGTGGAAACCGGTTTTCCGAAAAGATCATACTCCAACGAACAAACTAGACCATGATCCGATTCAACTTGATCGGATCATGGTCTAGGCGCGCCCCCAGGGAGCCATTCGCCATGCTCAAACGCACACCGATCAATCTCAGCGATTGGATCGAGAAGAACAAAGAAACATTGCTTCCGCCGATCAATAACCGGCAGTTCTGGAAAGAGGATTGGCAAAATCTGATGGTCATGATGGTGGGCGGGCCGAACTACCGGCCCGACTATCACGACGATCCGGGCGAAGAGCTTTTCATTCAGCTGCGCGGTGCGGTCACTTTGAAGCTGATCGACCCCGTCACCCGTGAACGCAGCGAAGTGGTGGTGCGCGAAGGCGACATGTTCCTGTTGCCGTCGCATGTCCGCCATTCGCCGCAGCGCGAGGCCAATTCGTTCGGGCTCGTCATCGAGCGCTATCGGCAGCCCGGCGAAGTCGATGCGCTCGAATGGTACGGCGACGACGGACGTCTTGAGTTTCGCGGTGAATTCTTCGTCAAAAATATCGAGCAGGACCTCGCCAAGGTCCAGGCGGCCTGGAAGACCTGGACCCAGGACAAGGACCGAAAGATACCGACCGTGTGGCGCGTGGGAAGCGAGTGACAATTAGCGTCATTGCGAGCGAAGCGAAACAATCCAGAACGGCATCTCGGCGCTGGATTGCTTCGTCGCTCCGCTCCTCGCAATGACGTCGTGCCTAGCGCCGCTTCTTACCGCTCTTTTTCGCGGGCTTGGCTTTTGCGCCGGCCTTCTTCGGCACGGCCTTCTTGGCCGCCGCCGCAACCTTGCGCTTTGCCGGCGCCGCCGGCATCAGGCCGGCCTTCTCGACGTGGCGCACCCAATAGTCCCAGGCGCGCTCGATCGGGTTCGGACCCAACTGGCCGCGTTCGGTGATTTCCTGCTCGCCCGTCGACAGCTGGTCGACATGGCCGTGCGCGATCGCCTCGCTTTGCAGCTTGGCATTATGGCAGCCGAACACCGTGCGGAACGCGAGCTGCCGCAGATCGGTCGCGGCGACGGTCGCGCCATGCCGGCGCATCAGCACCATCCAATGCGGTCCGAGCGCGCGCGCCAGCGAAGCGCCTTCCTCCGGCTTGACCACCAGCATATTGGTGTCGCCGAACTCATCGCGCTGATCCCAGAACGGCACCTTGCTGCCGATCACCGCGCCAAGATGAAACACCGGCACCAGGTCGCGGCCCGATATCGCGTAGGGCAGCACCGCATGGGCGTGATGATGCACCACCGCGTTGACCTCCGGCCGCGCCTTGTAGATCTCGCCGTGGATCACGCGCTCGCTGTACATGCGGAACTGCGTGGGCCGCACCGGCTCGGAATCAAGGTTGAGTTCGAGAAGGTCGGAGACTTCCGCCAGTTCCGGCGCGCGGTGGCGCGGGATGAAATAGCGGTTGCGATCATGCGGATGCCGCACGCTGACATGGCCGAATGCATCGAGGACGCCCTCATTGGCAAGAATACGCGTCGTCACGATCAGCTGGTGCAGTACATCGGCGAGATCTTCCGGCATTATCCTCTCCTGGATTAGGCTGTTGGGTGGTTTGGGATGATGCTTTTGGCACCCCACGGCGCTTCGAGCTAGGGATAATGCGCATGACGGCCCCGGTGAAAGCTCTGTTCTTCGATGTCTTCGGCACGCTGACCGATTGGCGTTCCGGCGTCGCGCGCGAGGCGGAAGCGGCGCTCAAGCCGAAAGGCTTTGCGCTCGACTGGGGCGCATTCGCCGACGCCTGGCGCGGCGAATATCAGGGCGCCATGGAAGAGGTGCGCTCCGGCCGCATCCCGTTCTCCAAGCTCGACGTGTTGCACCTGCGCAATCTCGAAATCACGCTTGAGCGTTTTGGCGTCGCCTCGCTCAGTGCCGACGACAAGCACGCGCTCAATCAGGCTTGGCATAAGCTCGATGCCTGGCCCGATGTCACGCCCGGCCTCGCACGGCTGAAGAGCAAGCTCCTGCTGGCGCCGGTCTCCAACGGCAACATCTCGCTGATGGTCGATCTGGCGCGGCGTAACGGCTTTCCCTGGGACGCCATTCTCGGCGCCGAGATCGCCGGCGACTATAAGCCCAAGCCGCGCGTCTATCTCGCCGCCGCCGAAGTCTTCGACCTTACGCCCGAGCAATGCATCATGGTCGCCGCGCATTCCAGCGATCTCGCCGTGGCGGCAGCGCTTGGCCTGCGCACGGCGCACATCGCACGGCCGAACGAGCGCGGCCCAGGCCGTGGCGAAACCGCTCCTAGCGTACCGGTCGATTATGCGGTGAAGAGTCTGTTGGAGCTTGCTGGGAAGCTCGGCGCATAAGCCAAATTGCCTTTGCTTTCGGGTGCGCGAGAGTTGAGATAGGCTGCAATAAAGAAACCGGTCGCCGATTCAATCGGATCAAGGCCGGGCAAAATCAGGGGAGGGCGCTTTGAAGCTTGTGCGCCGAAATGTATTGCGCCTCGTGGCGGGAGCCACGGCGCTGCCGGCAATCTACGGCGTCAGGCGCGCCCGCGCGGACACTTATCCGTCCCGGCCGGTGCACGTGATCGTCGGCTTTCCTGCCGGCAGCGCGCCCGACATTATGGCGCGGCTCGCGGCGCAATGGATGTCGGACCGGCTGGGTCAGCAATTCGTCGTCGAGAACAGGCCGGGCGCGGGCAGCAATATCGGCACCGAGGCGGTGGTGCGGGCGGACCCGGATGGCTACACCATTCTCGCCGATGTTCTGACCAACGTCCTCAATGTCTCGCTCTATCAGAACCTGAGCTTCAATTTCATGCACGATATCGCGCCGGTTTCGCCAACCGCCAATGCGCCCTATGTCGTGCTGGTGACCAACGCGCTGCCGGTCGCGACAATTCCCGAATTCATCGCTTATGCCAAAGCCAATCCGGGCAAGATCAATATGGCGTCCGGCGGCAACGGCACTTCGTCGCATCTCTTCGGCGTGCTGTTCATGATGATGGCTGGCGTCAATCTGGTTCACGTGCCGTATCGGACCAATTACATGTCCGACCTGATCGGCGGGCAGGTGCAATTTGTCGTCAATCCGATTCCGCAATCGATGGAATTCGTCAAAGGCGGCAAGGTGCGCGCGCTCGCGGTGACGACGCTTGAACGCCTGCCGGCGTTGCCGAATCTGCCCACGGTCGGCGAGTTCGTGCCGGGCTATGAGGCGGTGGGCTGGTATGGCATCGGCGCGCCGAAGGATACGCCCGCGCCGATCATCGCCACGCTCAATGCGGCGCTGACTGGGGCGCTCGCCGAACCCGAGTCGAAGGTGCGGCTCGCCGAGCTCGGCGTCGAACCGATGCCGATGACGCCGGCGCAGTTCGCAAGCCTCACGCTCAGTGAAAATGATAAATGGGGGAAGATCATCCGCACAGCAGATATCAGGCTGGATTGACCGAGATCGCTCTTAGCGGCGGCTGCTACGCCGCCCGATGATGAAACAAGTTCTGCCGCTCGCAGATCTTCTGCGCGGTATATTGCATCCGGGCTTCAAACAACTCGTTGGTCTTGCGGGTCAGGTACTGGATCGCTGTGTACATCTGAATCCCCTGTTATTGATGTGTTAACCGTTGAAGCAACCCTAGTCACCTCAGCCAATGGCCGAAGTGACCAGAGTCACAGAACGACGCATTTCCCCTCCCCCTTGTGGGGAGGGGTAGGGGTGGGGGTCGGGACGTGGTGCTCGGCGGAGACGGATGCCAAGAACGTGTCCTGCCCTGAGCCTCACGTCCCGACCCCCACCCAACCCTCCCCGCAAGGGGGAGGGCTTAAGCCCGAATGGCCGGATAATCGATGTAGCCCGGAGCGCTACCGCCATAGAAGGTCTTGCGGTCGGGCGTGTTGAACGGCCCGCCGCGCCGAAAGCGTTCCGGCAGATCGGGATTGGCCAGAAATAGCGCCGCGAAGGACACGAGATCGGCAAGCCCGTCACGGACCACGGCCTTGGCGCGCTCGAGGTCATAGCCCTTGTTGCCCATCAGCGGGCCGCGCCAGATTTTGCGGAAGAAGCGAATGTCGGGCATTTCGCCGGCCGGCACCGGATCGCCGGCAATCGGTTCGACGATATGCAGATAAGCGAGCCCAAATCGATTGAGCCCGTTGACCGCAGTGGAGAACGTCACCGCCGGATCGCTATCGCTCATGCTGTTGAACGGCGTGGTCGACGACAGCCGCACGCCGACGCGGTCCGCGCCCCACACGCCGACGATCGCTTCTGTCGCTTCGATGAGCAGCCGCGCGCGGTTCTGCGGGCTGCCGCCGTAGCGGTCGGTGCGTTTATTGGCGCCGTCGCGCAGAAACTGGTCGATCAAATAGCCGTTGGCGCCGTGTAGTTCGACGCCGTCGAAGCCGGCCTTTTTGGCGTTCTCCGCACCACGACGATAATCCTCGACAATGCCGGCGATCTCCGCCGTTTCCAGTGCGCGCGGCGTGACGAAGGGCTTCATGCCCTCATAGGTCATCGACTCGCCCGCGGGCGCGATCGCCGAGGGCGCCACCGGCAACGCGCCGCCCGGCTGCAGCGACGGGTGCGAAATGCGTCCCACATGCCAGAGCTGCAAATAGATTCGGCCGCCGGCTTTGTGCACGGCCTCAGTGACGAGCTTCCAGCCGGCCACCTGCTCCGGCGAATGAATTCCGGGAGTGCTCGGATAGCCGATGCCCTGCGGCGACACTTGCGTCGCCTCGGAGATGATCAGGCCGGCGCTGGCGCGCTGCGTATAATAAGTGGCGTTGATTTCGCTCGGCACATTGCCGGGGCCGGCGCGATTGCGCGTCATCGGCGCCATGACAATGCGATTGGGGAGGGTCAGCGGGCCGAGGGTGAAAGGGGAGAAAAGGTCAGGTCCGCTCATCGAGCGATCTCCTTTTTTGTGGGCTGAATGTCCATTCGCGTATTTCGTTGCCGGAGACCCGGTGGTTACTTCCGTACATGCACTAGAAAAATAATTTCACTGCAGCAGTCGCCATGACGATGTTTTCCTCCAATAGGCGGCCCAGGCGAAACACAGCCGGCCAGCGTTCGGCTTCGACCGGTGAACTTGTTTGCTTACATCGGGAGCGCCGAGGATTATTGCAACTGCAATACAAGCGCCCCGTTATGCGCGAGCGACGGGGCTCTCGTTATCCGCGGCTCTCGTGTTATCTGCGGGTCTTATCTGAACGTCACGGTCGCAAGCGCGCGGCTGACTTTGTCAGCGGGCCAGATGGTGACGGGCCCCGGTGCCGCGCCCAGTGTGGCGATATTGGTGCCTTGGCCAGGCCGGTTCAGGGTCTGCGTGCCGGCCGCGTTCGACACAATGACCGCACCATTGATCAGCAACACGCCAAGCGCCTGATTGTCGATGGGCCCAGCCCAGAAATCCGTGCCGCGGATCCCGATATTTGCGGCCGGCGTTGTCACGTTGACGTCGTGCCTCGCCAGTTTTGACAGCCGGCCGGAGACAAATCGGAACGCACCGGCCACCTCGAACTTGATCCTGCCGATGCCCGCGGCCCGGTTGAAGACGTAGCTGTCGAGAGTGAGCTTGACCTTGTCGCTGAGCGTCAGCCGCGTCTTGTCTTTGAACGTGATTTCAAGCCGCGTCCCGTCGTCGGTCGACACGACCTCGCCCTGAAACACCGACGCATTCGCGCCGAGCGCCTGTGTGGTCGTGCCGCGTGTTCCGCTCGCCTCACCCTGGATGCGGCTGACCGCGCCGATCGCCTCCTGCGCCGCGGCCTCACCGGCGGCGAAACAGGACAAAAGCACAAGCGCAACAATGATCAATCGGCAATACATGCGCCCGTCGGGCGGAATTTCGATTTCGGCACTTGACACGTGTGTTAGCTCGCTTTTGGAGATTTCAAATATTTGTTGAACCATTGCAATGTGCGTTCCCAGGCCAGTTTCGCTGCGGCCTCATCGTAGCGGGGCGTCGTATCGTTGTGAAAACCGTGATTGGCGCCGGCATAGATATAACCTTCGTGTGTTACGTGAGCATCGGTGAGCGCCGCATCAAACGCCGGCCATCCGCTTGTGATCCGCGTGTCGAGCTCGGCGTAATGCGCCAGTAATGGCGCCTTGATCTTGGCGGTGTCGGCCGCGCTCGGCTGGATTCCATAGAACGGAACGGCCGCAGCAAGATCAGCGCCCATTTGCACCGCGAGCTGATTGACAATGCCGCCGCCGAAACAGAAGCCGACCGCACCGATCTTGCCGGTGCTATCGGGGCGCGCTTTGAGCCAGACCGCTGCAGCCAAAAAATCCTCAGCCAATTTGGCGCGGTCGAGCTGTTGGAAAAGCTGAGCGCCTTTTTCGTCGTCGTTCGGATATCCGCCAAGCGACGTCAGTCCGTCAGGCGCGAAGGCGATGAAACCGGCCACCGCCAGCCGCCGCGCGACATCCTTGATGTAAGGATTGAGGCCCCGGTTCTCGTGGATGACGATGACGACGGGCAGCTTTGTCGTCGCGTCCCGCGGCCGCACCAGGTAACCCGCGATGCTGCCATTGCCTTTGGGTGAGGGAACGGTTGCGGACTCGGCGCTGATGCGGACGTCATTTTCCGGCACTTGCACGGCCCAGGCATAATTCGGCCTGAGCATTTCAAAGAGCGCAGCGGCGGTGACGCCGCCCACCGCGAAGGCCTGCGCCTTATCGAGAAAGGCGCGGCGGCTTAATCCGCCATGCACATATTGATCAAACAGGTTCAGGAGCTCTTGCGGGAAATCGGACGCCCTTTTCCGTTCCATTTCGCTTCTCGCTGTTGCGTAAATGCTGACCAGGTTCGATCATACTGCGGCTTTGCTCTTTGACCCAGAGCAGTGATTCGGTTCACCCCCCGACACGATTGTCGGCAGTCGCTTTGGCCGTTAGGCTTTGAGCATGGCGAGTAACCCCATCCTCATCGTAGGTGGCGGATTAGGCGGCTTGACGACAGCGCTGGCGCTGTCGCGCCGCGGGCTTAGCGCGCGCGTGCTTGAAGGGGCGCCGGAATTTGGCGCCATCGGCTACGGTATCCAATTCGGCCCTAATGTCTTTCATGTGTTCGATCGGTTGGGCTTGATGGAGCCGGTGCTTGCTATTGCCGACGCGCCTGCGGCAGTGCTGATGCGGGACGCTCTGGACGGCAAGGAATTGGTTCGCATTCCGACCGGTGCGTCGCTGCGAGCGCGGTTCAAATATCCCTACATCATCGTTCACCGGATCGATCTTCATAATGTCCTTCTCGATGCCTGCAGGCGCAGTGACGCAATCGAGCTTGTATCCGATGCCATGGTCACCGGTTTCGAAGATCATGCCGTTCGTATAGCGGTTACGACCACGGATGGACGAGCGTTTTCGGGATCGGCCCTTGTCGCCGCGGACGGCGTTCGCTCCTTTTTCCGTCAAAACTTGATCGGCGACGGAGAACCACGCGCCAGCGGCTACGCCGCGCTGCGGACCATAATTCCGATGTCCGAGCTGAAAGTTGACGTGCCGCGCGACAGCGTCGTCTTGTGGGGCGGGCCCGGCTACCATGTCATTCATTATCCCCTCCGCCATGGACGCGAGTTCAACATCGTCGCGGTCTTTCGAACGGCGACCCATGCCGAGAAGGCCGATGTCGCCACCTATCGTGCGGAGCTCGAGCACATCTATCGCGATGCCCATCCATCAATGCGGGCTCTGAACGCCATGATGGACCTGCGTTGGCGTCGTCCGGTCGCGGATCGCAATCCGGTGCGCCACTGGCACAAGGGTCGCATTGTCCTCATCGGCGACGCCGCTCATGCGCCGCTGCAATCGCTCGCGCAGGGGGCCTGCATGGCGATAGAGGATGGATTATGCCTTGGCGAGCTTCTCTTTGCAGCGAACGGCGATTTCACCGCCGCGTTCCGCCGCTTCGAGGCGCTTCGATTGGCGCGGACGGCGCGCGTGCAGCTTGAATCACGGGCCATCTGGGATTCGCTGCTTCACCCCGAAGGCGTTGCCCGCGACGTGCGCAATGCGACTGTCGCCGATTGGGACGAGGCACACATATTCCACTGCCTGTCGTGGCTCTACGATGGCTGTCCTCTGCCGACGAAATCAGGCAGCGGACCGGGCCACCCGAATTCACTGTGAGCTTCTTTGTTGGCACATCGCCGATATGCTGGGGTCTTTGCCATGAACATTAGCGGAGCTTCACCATGAAACGCTTGATTTTGGCTCTCCTCGCAGGCGCCGTTGTTGCGGCGTCATCCCCTGCCTACGCGGCCGTCAAGACTATCGTTCTGGTCCACGGCGCCTTCGCCGATGGTTCGGGATGGAAGCCGGTGGCGGACATTCTTCAGAGGCACGGTTACTCGGTATTGGTTGTCCAGGAGCCTGAGACGAGTTTCGCGGCGGACGTGGCTGCGACGCGCCGCGTACTCGACAAGGCAGGTCCTTGTGTACTGGTCGGCCACAGTTATGGCGGGATGATCATCACCGAGACGGGAATGCATCCCGACGTCAAAGCGCTTGTTTATGTAGCGGCCGTCCAACCGGACGTCGGCGAGAGTTTGTCGGATCTGGCCGACAAAATGCCCCCGGCTGCCAAGAGCATCGGACCGGTTGGTGACGGCTTTCTGGCAGTCAACCCCGATGCGTTTGCGAATGATTTCGCTGCAGACGCACCTAAGTCGGTTGCGCGTTTTATGGCGATATCCCAAGTACCGGTTTCAGCTGATGCATTGAAGGCGAAGGCCTCAGTTGCGGCGTGGAAACAAAAGCCGAGCTACGCGGTAATTCCCATGCAGGACCGGATGATCAATCCGGACCTCGAGCGATTCATGACGAAGCGAGCGCAATCGCAAGTCATTGAACTTCCGGGCAGCCACGCGATCTTTCTTTCGCACGCAGCCGAGGTGGCAGCATTGGTCGAGAAAGCGGCTACGGCAGCGAAGTGAGCCATCGTCTCCCGATGTCTGCTTAGGCCGATACTGCGATGCGCGCCGCAACGCGTCTTGGATGATACAGCGCGCACACCGCCGGCGAGATGCGCCGTTATGGGGCGAGGGACATGTGCGGACGCACGACAAGGTCGAGCGACTTCCACTGGCTGTACCGGTCCTGCGGCATCATGGTGTAGGGCTGGCATTTCTGCAGCCCGCTCTCGAAGTCTTGCATCAGCGCCTGTTGTCGCGCCGACGGATTTGCCTCGAGTAGCTGCGGCGCTGCTCCTAGCGTGCCGTCGCGATTGAGGAAAACCCGCACCACGATGCTGATCTTTTCGTTCGGGCTGAAGCTGGACGGCGACGCCCCGCACGAAGAGACGACCTCGCGGAAGGGCTCGGTAAAGTCATAACCGACGAGCGGCGAATTGATCGGCGGCGCTGCAAAGCCGCCGCCGAGCCGTCCGCCGGCGAGCGCAAGATACGCTGCCGTCGCGGCCGTGTCGGGTGGATCCGGAGTCTGCTCGGCGGACGGCGCCGCCGGGTCGGGGGCCGGCTGCGCCATCGCCACTTGCGCCGCATCGGCTCGTGGCAGCGGCGGCTCCTTCGCCTCTGGCGGAGTGGCCTGCGGCTCCTGCCGCTCTTGTGGTTTCGGCGGCGGGGTGTGCTGAGCCTGATGCTGGTCTTTTGGCTGGGGCGGCTGCGGCACCGTCGGCGGCTGCTCGCTCCTCGCGGGCGGGGCTTGCGATTGCCCCGCGTGTTCGGTGCCGGAGGTCCGCAACATGGACGGTGTGCCGGAATACCGCGGCATCTCCTCCGGCATAACGATCGCGACCTGCATCGCATCCGGCGGCACGGCCTCTTCCGGCGCGGAATCTCGCGGCGCGGCCCGTGCGATGAGCAGGGCGACGGCCAGAATACCCACGTGAACGAGGGCAGAAATAACTAGCCCGTGGCGATTAAAGCGCTTCGTTCCGATTATCAAAGGTTGTGCCCGAACTGCCCCGCCCGCCATCATAGCTGGCGCGGCAATTGTTTGTCTTCTTTTACCGGCAGGCGGTGACCATAGCGTGGCGGTTTCGCGCCGGCTCGGGCGTCACGCCCCGCGGAGGTTGCTAGGTGCAAACAGCAACGCGTCGGAGAACGCACATGAGTGCCCGGCCGAAGTTGTGAGCCCGCGGCTCAATCAAAATGCAGGCCGCTCTTCTTCACCACTTCGGGCCAGCGCGCGGCTTCGTGCTGGATGAACGCCGCGAATTCGGCGGGCGTCTCGGTCGTCGCCGGACCGAGCCCGACAGCATCGGCCTTGGCCTTCACATCGGGGTCGCTGAGAATTTTCGCAACTTCGTGCGCGAGCTTGTCGATGATCGGCGCCGGCGTGCCGCGCGGCGCAACGAGCCCGAGCCAAACCGTCACGTCACCGAGATCGACCCCGGCGGTTTCGGGCAGCGTTTGCAGATCAGGGATCGCCGGGAACGGCCGCGCGTCGAGCTTGGCGAGCGCACGCAGGTCGCCGGACCTGATCAGCGGCAGCACCGCGGACGGTCCATCGAAGACGAAATCGACGCTCTTGGTCAGGATGCCATGCGCCACTTCCGCGCTGCCGTTATAGGGGAGCAGCACCGTATCGATGCCGGCCTTGTCGGCGAACAGCACGCAGGTGAGCTTGGTGGTGATCGTGCCGGCGCCGCAATTGAGTTTTCCGGGCGTGGCCTTGGCCTTGGCGATGAGATCCTTCACCGTCTTGATGTCGCTCGAGGCATTGACGACCATGAGTCCGATGGTCTTGGCGACCAGCGTGATCGGCGCAAAATCCTTGATCGGGTCGTAAGGCAACTTACTGTAGAGATATTGATTCATCACCAGCGTTGAATCGATGGCCATCAGCAGCGTGTAGCCGTCAGGCGGCGATTTCGCGGCGAATTCGGCGCCGATCAAGGTATTGGCGCCGGGCCGGTTGTCGATGACGACGCCTTGGCCGAAATCGGCGCTCATCTTATCGGCGATCAGCCGCGCCATCACGTCGGAGGGCCCGCCGGCGGGGAAGGGCACGATGATATGGATCGGACGTTCGGGGTAGGACGTTTGCGCGAAAGCCGGCGCCGTGATCAGCGCAAGCAACAAGGCAAGTGCAATCGAGCGGAAGCTGTGCATTGAGAAACTCCTCCCCGGGCCTTTTGTTGGCCGCACACTCGCACGAGCGGGCGCGTGCGGCTAGAGCATGATCCGAAAAAGTGGAAACCGGTTTTTCGAAAAGATCATGCTCCAACGAACAAACTAGACCATGATCCGATCAACTTGATTGGATCATGGTCTAGAGCAGCCGACCAACCGCGCGCCATTTACGTTGCAGAGCAGCAATGTCGCATGGAGAACGCAAGGTCTCTACTTGCGGAGGTGGCAACGCAAAGGCAGACTGCCTTCGATGAGCACGGCGCTTCCCGCTGATAATAGTGTTCACGGCGCGGGCGCCGCGACGCGGCTTATCATTGCGGCGTCGGTCGGCAACGCGCTCGAATTCTACGAAATCCTGGTCTACGGCTATTTCGCCCTCGTCGTCTCCAAAGTGTTCTTTCCGGCGGCGAGCGAGGCGATGTCGCTCTTGGTCACCTACGGCACGTTCGGCATTTCGTTTCTGGCGCGGCCGGTGGGTGCGATTTTTCTCGGCGCCTATGGCGATCGCAAAGGGCGCAAGGCTGCGCTGACGCTGTCGATCTTTCTGATGACGCTCGGCACCGCGCTGATGACCATCATGCCGAGCTACGCCACGTTCGGCCTATTGGCGCCGATCCTCGTCGTCGCCGCGCGGCTCCTTCAGGGTTTTTCCGTCGGCGGCGAATTCGCAAGCTCGACGGCGTTCCTGGTCGAGCATCGGCCGGACCGGTCCGGCTTCTTCGCCAGCTGGCAATGGTCCAGCCAGGGTCTCGCTGCGCTGATTGCTACGGGACTTGGCGTGCTCCTGACGAGCACCATGTCGGCCGAGGATCTGCAGTCCTTTGGCTGGCGCATCCCGTTCGCCGTCGGCTTGTTGATCGGGCCGATTGGCTATTACATCCGCAACCGGCTGCCGGAGACGCCGGAATTTCTCTCCGCCGGCGAAGCGCAGGCGCCGCTGCGCGATCTCTTCACCGGTCAATGGGACAGGCTGTTGCTTACCATCGGCGCGGTCGCCGCCTCGACCAGTTCGCAATATGTGCTGGTCTATATGCCGACTTACGCCATCCGCGAATTGCATCTGCCGCAATCGGTCAGCTTCACCGCTGCAGTCGCGGCGGCCGCGCTGCAGACCGTGGTCGTGCCTTTTGTCGGGCTGTCGGTCGACAAGGTCGGCCAGATCCGCATCATGCTTGTCGCTGCGCTTCTGTTTGTCCTCACGTCCTATCTGGCTTTCATGCTGGTCGCCGGCCATCCCTCGTTCGCCATGCTGATGGCGGTCGTGTGCTGGTTCGGCTTCTTGAAGTCGCTGTTCTCAGGCGCGCTGCCGTCGCTGATGGCCAAGGTCTTTCCGGTGGGAACGCGCGTCACCGGCATGTCGCTCGCGTATAATATCGGCGTGCCGATCTTCGGCGGCTTCGCGCCGCTCGCCGCGCAATCGCTGATCGACATCACCGGCTCAAAACTGTCGCCAAGCTACTACATGGTGGCGACGGCCGCGATCAGCTTCGTGGCCCTGATCGCGCTGCGGCGGCGCTATAAGGTGTGACTGCTTCACCGGTACCTCCACTCGACGCTGCGGTCGTTCGCACGGCGCGATCGGTGGAGGCTGCATAAGCTTCAAGCTTTGGCGGCATCAAGCAACAGGTCGGGTAGCTTGGCGAACTCTTCCACGAACAGGCATCAGCACCGGGCGTGGGTTCTCGATCGGTTGCAAAAACAGCCACTCGAAATAGGTCGTGGCGTTCCGGTCTTGCTGCGGATGTTTCGGCCGCGCGGCCACGAAGGTGTCGCGGCACTGCTTTGAACAGTAGCGCTGTTTGCCAAACAGGCCGCGCCGGTAGGCAACGAGGCCAATTCCGCGACTGCAGTTCGGGTTTGAGCATTTCATGACACTTCTCCGCTTCGGGTTCCGCTGGATTTTGGGTTCCGCCGGACGCGGTCTTCCACTCACCAGTAGGACAGGTACTGCCGGAGAAAGGTTCAAGCGCTGCAGGGGCGATGTCGCGTCGACCATTTCTCCTCTCCCTTCTCATGCCGAGCTTACCGCTCGCGTGAGCAGTCATCGCGCAGCAGTCACGAGGGAACTGAATTATTTGGAATCGACAGGATTTCTGGAACGCCGACGCAGTGCAATCGTCATCCGCGATCCGGAACGGCTGGCAAAACTTCTTGAAGATGATGAAAACGAATAGCGATCCGCTGGCGGGACGACTTACGTGATTTGCCGCTCATACTCCGGCGTCCTCGCCGAGGATCACGGCTGGCGACCTTAATCGATCCAATTTCTTTTTAGCTCAAATCTACGCACCGAAAACTGCGCGCGGCGAGCAATAAGTCTCGTTTGTGACGTCAGACACAGACCCTTGCTTCGGCCGATAGTAGCCCCACACACGACGAGGAGGACACAGAAGGAGCAAAGGCAATGACAAATATTTGGATTCGTTCCGCTGCTTCCCCAGACGTGTACCTGCGGATGGATACTTCCAACGTGAAAAGCTTCAACGGGTCCGGGAGTGGCACTGTCAATTGTCAGTTTTATGGGCCGGGAAGTCAGCCGCAAAATCAGAGCGGAAACGATGAAGTCTTCCAACTCGTCCCGCTTTCTGGTTCTGACGGTGCAGCTTTTGCGATCCGTTCTAATGTTTCTGCAAATGCCTTTTTGCGCATAGACGGCCGCACGGTGACTCAGTTCAACGGTGGTGGAAGCGGAACCGTCAACTGCCAGTACTATGCTCAAGGAACCCAGCCACAGGTGGGAAATGGCAACGATGAAGCTTTCGAGCTGGTTCCGATACCGGATAGTCCCGTCTTTGCGATCCGCTCTATAAACTATCCAAATGCATATTTGCGTTTGGCCGGTGCTGACGTCACCTCGCGCAGGGGGAATGGAGCTGGCATCGTCAACTGCCAGTACTATGCCGAGGGAAACGAACCACAATGGGCGGCGGGAAACGACGAAGTGTTCTACGTTTCTGCCATATAGAACGCTGAAGCTAGCGGCCGGGCGCTCAAGGCGACACCCGCTTCGGCGCCCGGCAGGCTTCGACGTCGTTGACAAAGTGCAAATGGATCTCGGTAGCGGTCCTTCAACCTGGCACGTCGCAGCGATCTGCCTGAATCAGGGGTTACCTTAACGTTCGGCTGGGTTTATCTTTTGCCGCTCGAAATCAAAGCCTGAAGAACTCAAGTCGGGAGGAGCAATGAACACGGCAACGAAGGCCAAGGCAAAGATCGACGTCGTGCCACTGACGAAACATATCGGTGCGGAAATCCGCGGGATCGATCTTCGCGAGAAACCCGACGAAGCCACCGTCAAGGCGATTTATCAAGCGTGGCTCGACCACTTGGTGGTCGTCTTTCCCGATCAAAAGCTGTCCCAGGAAGATTTAAATCGTGTCACCAAGTATTTTGGTGAACAGGGAATGCCGCGTCGGCCACCGAAATTTTTTCCGAAGGGATATGCTGATCTTCTGCCGGGCATAATGATGATCTCGAACATTCGCGAGAACGGCGAGCCGATCGGGGCGCTGCCGGACGGCGAAATGATGTTCCATCATGACATGATCCATTCGGAAATGCCGGACAAGGCTACGTTGCTGTATGCGGTTGAGATACCGTCGTCAGGTGGGAACACGCTTTTTGCAAGCGGGTACGCCGCTTACGACACTCTGGATCCGGAGGTCCGCAATAAGCTTGATGGTCGTGTTGCCATCCATCACTACAATTACGGGTCGACGATAAAGGGAGATCGCAAGGGCACTGAGGCCTTTGGCGCGTGCAATCATCCCGTATTCCGTACCAACGAGGACACCGGACGAAAGGCAGTCTATGTCAATCGGCTCATGACAATTGGCATTGTGGACATGCCCGAGGCCGAATCCGGGCCATTGCTGAAAGCGGTATTTGACCACGCGGAGAGGAGTGAATTCGTATACGAACATGTCTGGCGATTGGGCGATCTCCTGCTCTGGGACAATCGGTGCTCGTCGCATGCGCGCACTGATTTTCCATCGACCCAGCGCCGCCTCATGTTCCGCACCACCGTAAAAGGGTCCGCGCGGCCGTGCTGAGCATTCAAGCAGCGAAAACGGAAGCCGCAGCGCTCAAGGCCCTAGACCATGATCCGATCAAGTTGAATCGGATCATGCTCTAGTCTCGGGCCTTGGCCGTTGTGCGCCCGGTCAACCCGCGGCTCACGACCGAGGGGGGGCGCCGTTGGCCGCCGCGACTCGGGTGCCCCACTCGCGCATGTTGGGGCTGCAATCCTGCGGGTCGATGGCCACCTCGATCATGCACGGCCCGTCGTGGGTCGTTGCTCTGGCTAAGGCCGCCGTCAGCTCGCCGGCGGTCTTGGCGTTGAGACCCAGGCCCTTGCCCTCGCCGTTGGTCCAGACATTCATGAGGCCCGCGTAGTCCCAGTTCTTGATCCTGTTGTACGGCCCCTGATGGATTGCGTCCTCGATGATGTAGCCGCGGTTGTTGACCAGGATGATGATCGGCCGCATGCCGTGGCGGATCATCGTCGAAACCTCCTGCGCGGTCACTTGAAACGACCCGTCGCCGATCATCGCGATCACCCGCGTCGGGGTCGTGAAGCCCATCTCGTAGCCGAGCGTGGCGGGGACCGACCAACCGATCGAGCCGGCCTGGAACTGAATCTCGAACCGACAGCCTTCGGGCAGGCGTGTCTCTATGCCGTGGAACCACGAGTCGCCGGTCTCGACCAAGAGCGCGGTGTCCTTGCCGAGAGCGTCGTGAACCTGGCGCGAAACCTCGGCGATTGTGAGTTTGTCCCCCGGCGCGGCGGCGGCGGACGGCTCCTCCTTCGCCCGGCTGCGGGTGAATTCCGCCAGCGAGGCGTCGTTGCGCCGGACCTTCCCGGCCAACGCTCCAAGGAAATCGGCGAGTTGGACGTTAGCGTAGGTCGCTCCGGGCAGGCGGACCTCACCGGGCATGGCCAGCAGTAGCTTTTTCGGGTCGATCGCCGCAGTAAAGCCTGCCGTAGCGTAATCCGACAGCAGGGCTCCGGCGAAGAGGTAGGCATCGGCCGACTCGACAACCGAGGCGACGCCCGGCCAGCTGACGGGGCCCCAGTAAATCCCGGCGTAAGCGGGGTGGGTCTCGGGGAACATCCCCTTGCCGGCCGGGACGGAGGCGACGGCATAGCCCGCGGCGTCAGCCAATTTGAGGAACGCCTCGCGCGACCCCGGCGGGCGGAGCTTCGACCCGGCCACGAGCACTGGCCGCGATGCTTTGTTCAGCAACTCGGCGGCGTGGTCCGCAGCGTCGGCCAAAGCGGTGGCGTCGCTCGCTGGCGCCGCGCCGAAGCGCCGGGGACGCGGCGCCGGGACCGGCATCGAAGCGAGGTTGGTGTCGATCTCCAGCATCACCGGCTTTCGACGCTGCAACGCCAGATCAATCGCGCCGTCGATTATCGCCGGAGCGTCGGCCACGTGCCGCACCGAGAAGGCTCCGGCTGTGACATGTGCGTAGATCTCCCGCTGATAGTCGTATCGCACCTCGCCGAGGGCGTGGTGGATGATCCTGTCCTGCCACTCCGAGTCGCTGTTGATCCCGCCGACAACGACGATGACCGGTAAATCCTCGGCGTACGCGCACGCGACGGCGTTCAGGGCGCTCAGCCCGCCGACGCTATAGGTGACGACCATTGCCGCGACACCATTTGAACGCGCGTATCCGTCGGCGGCGTACCCAGCGTTCAACTCGTTGCAGCAACCGATCATCCTCAGGCGCGGGTTCGCGAGGATCTGGTCGAGGAGGATGAGGTTGAAGTCGCCCGGCACGACGAAATAATCGCGGACACCTGCCTGCTCCAGCCGGGCAGCCAGGTAGGTGCCGACGGTGCTCGCGGTAGCCCCGCTCGATGCCGGGTTCGCGACGGCGCTTGCGGGAGCCCCGCCTTCCGCCGCGATCGCGACGGGATTGGATTCCAGGATCGCCGTCCCGGCGGCCCCGATGATCGCTGTCGTGCCTAGGAAATCTCGCCTCGTGATCATCCTCGACTCCTTCTATCTTGAGCTTTGACTACCCGCGTCGGCGCCATCGGATGCGCGCGCCGTTAGTGGCCACGTCGCCCACCGCCGAGTGCGGTGATCAATTCCTGCGTCCGATTGTGACTGGCATGTGCCCGTCTCTGTGCGAGGGCTGCCTACTGAGAGGAACGATACCACGCCGCGAGCAAGCGGTCTTCACGTCTGGGAGGACAGAGATGCCGGTGGTGCGGGTGAGCCCCCAACCTGATTTTCTGAAGAGCGTACCAGTGCCCCTGGAAAATTTAGCTCGTTAGGAAAAACGGACTTTTTTCAACAGTATTCGCCAATAGCAGACGCCTACCTCATTCGATCGCCGCGTCGGCGAGCGAAAGCAGATTGTCGAGAGTTTGATGCGATGTAGAACAGTCTGCCGAACAGCAAAAATAGTCGAAGCCGATTATCTCTCGGAAGCGGGCATCCGGACCTTTATGAGTACATGCCCTAACGCGGCGTCGAACTTGAAACCGTGAAAAACGAGGGGCCGGTTCAATTACTTTCGCGCGATGCCCAGCACAGAGGCGATATGGGCGACTTGCGCGTATTGTTCCTTGAGCGCTGCGGTGAACGCGTCGACGCCCATGGGCGCGGCCGGCTGGCCGGTGAGCGCCAGTCTTTCGTCGATCGTCTTGTCGTCGAGCGCGGCGAGCACGTCGGCCGCGATCCGCCGGCGCAGGTCGAGCGGCATGTCGCGCGGTCCGACCAGTCCCAGCACGGGACTGGCGAGTAGGGACGGGTATCCGGCTTCCACCACGGAGGGAATGTCCGGCGCGATGGGCGATCGCTCGCGATCGTTGATGGCAATGATCTTGATCTTGCCGGTCTGCGCGTAGGTTCGCATCGCGGCGTAGGATTGCATGGACAACTGGATTCGGTTTTCGCCGAGATCGACCGGCGACTTGGTGATGTCGCGGTAGGGAACCTCGGCGATCGCCAGCCCGTTTTCCTTGACGAAGCCGTTAAAGACGAATTCGGAAAATCCCGGCGCGACCGAATAGCTCGTCTCGTTCGGCCTGGCGCGTGCCAGCGCCACGAATTCGGCCAGCGTGGAGATGCCGAGACTCGCCGGCACCGCGACGGCGATCTGCACCTTGGCGACGCCCGCGATCGGCGCGAGGTCGGTCTCGGGATCGAAGGACATGTTCTCGTGCATGTAGCGCTGGACGACGTAGATGCTGCTCGGCCCGAAGAACAGCGTATGGTCATCCTTTGCCGACACCACGGTCTCGAGTGACAACAGGCCGTCCCCGCCAGGTTTGCCGTCAATGATGATGGGCTGGCTCCATTCCTGCTGCAGCTTGTCGGTGATGAGCCGCGCGCCGGTGTCCGCCCCGGAGCCCGGCCCGAACGGCAGCACAAAGCGCACCGGATGTGTGGGCCAATGCTGGGCGAAGCCTGCCGTCGCGGCGGCCGCGCAAATCGCAAGCGCAGTCGCGGCGACCATAGCGAGGCGAAACCAACCGTTGAGCATGACCCCTCCCATGAATGTCCGGTGTCGGCACTTGGCGGCTATGGCCGGACGGATGTCCGCCAGTCGCTGCAAAGGCGCTAGTCGACTTGCGGAGCCACAATTTGGTTCGTGACCCAGATTGATTTAGGACCCAAATCGGCTCGGGACCAAGTGATCTCGCGTCAAGCGGCTTTGAGGGTATTCTTGTATATCTTTCCGTCCTTCATGATGACCGCGAGGTTTTTTTCCGGCGTTGCGACAACTTCGATGTGGTCAACGGGATTGCCGTCAATCACCAGCAAGTCCGCGAGCGCCTTCTCCTCGATGACCCCCAGCTTTTCCGGGTAGGGATTGCGCGGTCCGGACAGCGCCAGAAGCTCGGCGTTGACGGATGTTGCCATCTTCAGAATGTCGGCATTGTCGTACCAGCGGGTGAGATGGGTCAGCATGAGACCTTGCCGCTCCGTCAGCTTGGCGGAAAACAGCAAATCGCTTCCGAACGCCGTCTTGATGTTGTGCTCTTTCGCGAGACTGTACACCCTGTCTGTGCCGGCAATGACTTGGAGAAGGTTGATCCGGCTTTGGCCGCTCAGCGGAACAGTGTCCTCATCGCTGACGAAAGGTTGCGTACTGAGCCATATATCCTTTTCGGCCATGAGCTTCGCGGTCGTTTCGTCCATGAGATGTCCGTGCTCGATGCACTTGACCCCTGCGGCGATGGCTCTCTGGATCGCTACTGGCGGATACGCGTGGGCTGCCACGTAAGTATTCCTGTCGGCAGCCGCCTCCACGCCCGCACGAAGCTCGGGTTCGCTGAACGTCAGCATATCCAGCGTCGTGCGTGGCGAAGAGACGCCGCCGCCTCCGACAAGTTTGATTTGCGAGGCGCCTTCGAGGAGCTGCTCGCGCACGCGCAAGCGGACCTCGTCCGCGCTATCGGCGATATTGGCGCCGCCCGTTCGTTCCAGGTAGCTTACCGGGCCACCCGGACTCCTTGGCAAGTCGGACAGAGGGCGCAAGTCGGCGTGGCCGCCCGTGGTCGTGATCATTGCGCCTGAAGGATAGATCCGCGGCCCGACCACAAGCCCGTCATCTATTGCCTGTTTCAGCGCGAAAGACGGGCCGCCAAGGTCTCGGACGGTTGTAAAGCCGCGCATCAGCGTCCGCTCAGCCTCGGCGCTGGCGGCAAGGAAAATATAACCGATGTCGGCCGAAAACAAAGCCGATACCTGAAGCGCCGCAAAGATCGAATGCCAATGCGCATCGATCAGGCCCGGGATCATTGTCCGTCCGCCGCAATCGATCATTCGCGCGCCTTCCGGCGGCGTCGGGCCGCCGCTGGCGACCTGCGTGATGCGATTGCCTTCGACAAGGAGCCAAAGTCCGCCTCTCAACGCTTTGGATTTTCCGTCAAAGAGCTGGAAGTTTGTGAATATGATCGGCGGCGTGGGGCCTGCGGACGCAGCTCGCGCACGGGTCGTCGGCAGAAGGCCAAGCGAGGCAAGGGAGGCGCCTGCGCCCGCGATAAAGCCGCGCCGGGAGAGATCCCGGTTGATGCGGCGCGTAGCCGACGCGAGCTGGGGCCGGCAACAAAGACAGAGCGGATAGTCGGCAACCTCATTCTGATCGGCGGGCGTGCACGAAAACATTTTTACCTCCGCATCCGGCCGTGACGGTCCCTTTCAGCGCCAGCCCTTCATCGGCAGTTCAAGCTTATCGGTCGCCAGACTCTCCGGCCACACCGAGACATATTGCTTGCCCTTGAGCTGGATGAGGAACGTCGAGGCCAGCGTGTTCTGGCCGTTATTGTCGAACTTGACGCCCTTGTAGCCGATCATCAGCTGATCGGCCTTCAGATCAGTCTCGTTGAGCGCTTCGCGGATCTTTTCCGCCTCCGTCGAGCCGGCGCGATTGATGGCGTCGGCGAGCACGAACAAGCCCTGCATCCAGCGTGCGCTGGTGTCGTCGAGGTCGCGGCCGTATTTGTCGTGGAACATCTTGTTGACGATATAGCTGTTGGTGCCGGGCTTGCCGATGTCGAAGGCGCTTCTGTCGAGCGCGCCCTGCGCCAGATCGCCGACATTGGGGATGAAGCTCGGATCGGAGAAGCCGGCATCGTCGCCGATGATCATCGGCGGCAGGTAGTCGAGGTTCTTCATGGTCTTGAAATAGAGAATGCTGTCGGCGGTGTAGCTGATGAAGATCACGGCGTCGGGATTGGCGGATTTGAGCTGCAGCACCTGCGCCGAGACGTCCGAACTGTTGGCGTTATAGGTGATGTGCGCCGAGACATTGATATTGGCGGCCTTGGCGGCGGCGAGGATCGCCTCGCTCCACCCCTGCCAATGAACGGGGTTGTCCTTGTGCTGGAGAAGGTAGGGGCTCGTTTCCTCGCCGAGTCGGTTGCGGTCCATTGCGGCTCCTGCCATGCAGATAGTCGAGGCCGCGGCAGCACGGATGCATTTGCCCTCTGTGCCGCGACGGGTTAGGCTCGTTACTCTACTCCCCCGCCGCCGCGGTCTGCATCATTCGCTCCGCCGCGCGCTACCCAAACCGGAGAAACGAATATGGCAGACGCACCCGCCGATCCTCAGCTTTTCTACACGCGGCACATCTTCATGTGCACCAATGTGCGGCCGGACGGCCATCCCCGCGGCTGCTGCATGGCCCGCGCCGAAGCCGGTGGCGGAGTGGACAAGTTGCGCGCCTATATGCGCGAGAAGGCGCGCGCGGCCGGTGTCGAGAACATTCGCGCTAACGCCGCGGGCTGTCTCGACCGCTGCGAACTCGGCCCGAACATGGTCATCTACCC
>DATAQN010000120.1:0-55363 GCA_036264635.1 Xanthobacteraceae bacterium
CCGACAATGACCAGAAGCGGAACCGGCAGCGGATAAAGCTTGTGCATCGCGACCGTCGAATAGGCGCCGAGCGCGAAGAAGGCGGCCGAGCCGAAATTCACATAGCCGCAATAGCCGCCGAGAATGTTCCAGGCCGTCGACAGCACGACATATTGCAGAACCACATAGCCGGCGAAGAAGACGTAGTCGTTGCCGGAGGCGACAGCGGCGCCGAACACGAGCGCGGCAATGACGAGCCAGATGAGGAGGAAGAGGGGCGTGCGCACGGTTTAGCGTCCCAACAGGCCGGCGGGACGGACCGCCAGCGTCAGCAGCAGAAATCCGAACGACACCGCCGGCGCCCAGGACGGGCCGTAGAATGTCGCGGTGATGCTTTCCACGATGCCGAGCAGCATCGCCGCGATCACCGTTCCCGGCAGGCTGCCCATGCCGCCGAGAACACAGATGGCGAAAATCCGGCCGATATATTCACGGCCGACCGAAGGCTCGACCGGCTGGATGATGATCAGGAAGGCGCCGGCAAGGGACGCTGTCGCAATTGAAATGCCGAAGGCGATGCGCTTGATGCGCACCGGGTCGATCGCCATCAGCCGCAGCGCCAGCTGATCTTGCGCCACCGCCATGATGGCGCGGCCGATGAAGGTGCGGCTGAGGATCAGCTGCAGCACAGTGATGAGAAGCAGCGAAACAAGGCAGGGCACGAGGATGCGCAGCGGCAAATCGATCATGCCCAAATGCAGGGTCGGCCCGATATAGCGCGCCTCGACATAGCGGTAGTCGACGCCGAAATACAGCACCAGCGTCACTTCGGTGATGAACAGAAGTCCGAAAAAGAAGGCGAGGCCGCGCAGCGATTCCTGGCCGCGCTTCTCGAATGAGACGTAATAGATTTGATAGATGATTGCGCCGAGCACGTAGAAGAACGGGATCGCGATGATCGCGGCGATGATCGGATCGATACCGAAGGTCGCATTGGCGATATAGGCGACGTAGGAGCCGAGAATGATGAAGGCCGGGTGGGCGATATTGACGATGTCGAGAATGCCGAACGACAACGATACGCCCGATGTCACCGCGGCATAGAACCCACCGATGAGGATGCCGGAGACAATGGCATTGATCAGAAGATCGAAGGAAAAAATCATTACTCGGCTATAGAGCCGCACGCCTGCGCGCCGGCTTTCCCCCCTTGGTTGAACCTTCTTCTTAGTTTCTTCTTAGTCATCGCCCGTAGCGCCGGACGATCAGGCAATCTTCTTGGACCGTTGACCGCTGCCGGTCTTCGGCCATACGGGTCATCTGTCGCTTTCGCGACATCCCCTGACCCGGAATATCAGATGCTCCACGGTTGTGGAGCATCGCCATTAGTCTATATCACGCCGCGGCGCGGACTTTGTCTGGAATCGGCAGCGGCTTGTTGGCGCTGTTGAGGAATTCGATGGTCATGAAGACCATCTCTTTATCGCCGAGATTTTCCAGATCATGCACCTTGAATTCGCCCGGCCCATAGGTCTCGTGGCGGGTCTCGCCGGGCATGTAGGTGTATTCGACGGTGGTGCCATCATGGACGTGCTGCCGTCCGCGTCCGCCGGTCACCGAGGTCCAGAAATAATCGAGCACGTGGCGGTGAAAGCCGATCCGCTCACCGGGGGCGAGCCTGATGATCCAAACCCGGACCTTGTCACTTTCGGACAGGAGCGTCGAACCGACGCAGCCATTCGGGTTCTGCCCCTCGCGCTCGAATTCCGCGGCGATCGCCGGCAGCCATGCCGATTTGTCGGCGTGGTCGCTGGTCTTGTCCAACATGGTCAGGGCCATGGGCTCCTCCGTAAAAGTAGCTTTCCTTCGAAGATTCTGAGCACAATATAGAAACCTTTTCGGCTTGGGAAATAGTCGCGAGAGACCGGAAAAAGTGCGGGATTGACAATGGCGAGGCAACGCCGGGCGCTCGTGATCGGCGGCTCCATGAGCGGGCTTCTGACCGCCATCATGCTGCTGCGCCGAGGCTGGGATGTCGAGATCTTCGAGCGCGCAGACGACGAATTGGCCGGCCGCGGCGCCGGCATTGTCGCCCAGCCCGAGCTTATCGCGCGGCTCGAGGCGCTTGCGATCGACACCAAGGCTCTCGGCGTGGCCATCACCACGCGCAAGATTTTCGACGGCGACGGCCATGTCACCGCAACCAGCACCTGCCCACAGACCTTGACCGCGTGGGAACGTCTGTATCGGCTATTGCGCGATGCTTTTCCGCCGGAACGCTATCATCGGGCGCGGGGGCTGAAGGCATTTGCGCAAAAATCGGACGGGGTCCTTGCCCATTTCAGCGACGGCAATTCACAGCAGGCCGATGTGCTCATCGGCGCCGACGGACTGCGCTCGACCGTGCGGCAGCAATGTCTGCCCAAAGTTGCGCCACTCTATGCCGGCTATGTGGCGTGGCGGGCGCTGCTGTCCGAGAGCGATTTTCTGCCTGAGATTCATCGCGAATTGTTCATGCTGATGACGTTCTGCCTGCCGCCGGGCGAGCAATGGCTCGGCTATCCGGTGGCGGGGCCGAACAACGATTTGCGCGAGGGCCAGCGCCGCTACAACGTGGTCTGGTACCGGCCCGCCGACGAGACGCGCGAATTGCCGCAACTGCTCACCGACAGGAACGGCGTCACGCATTCGATCTCCATCCCGCCGCCACTGATCCGCGCCGAGCCGATCGCCGAGATGCGGGCCGCAGCGGAGCGGCTCTTGGCGCCGCAGTTTCGCGAGATCGTCCATTTGTTCGAAGAGCCGATCCTGCAGCCGATCTACGATCTGGAAAGCCCGCATCTGGCGTTTGGCCGCGTCGCCATTGTCGGCGACGCGGCTTTTGTGGCGCGGCCGCATGTCGGGGCGGGCGTCTCGAAAGCGTCCGACGATGCTGCGGCGCTGGCCGAGGCGCTCGATGGTGAAGACATCGAAGCCGCGCTGCGCCAGTACGAAGCGGCGCGTCTTCCCGATAACCGCCGGATCATTGAGCGCGCCCGCCATCTCGGCGCCTATCTACAGGCGACGCAGACGGCGGAGGAGCGCGCCGGCTCGGCGCGGCACAGCATTCCACAAGCCGTGCTCGCCGAGACGGCGATGATCGACTTTTTACATCAGTAACCGCGCGCTCGTCATTGCGAGCGCAGCGAAGCAATCCAGTGCAGCGTTGCGGCCTGGATTGCTTCGTCGCTTTGCTCCTCGCAATGACGATGTCGATCAGCCCAGTTTGGCGTCCAGCGTGATCTGCGCGTTGAGGACTTTCGACACCGGGCAATTCTTTTCCGCCTCGCCGGCAAGTTTCTTGAACGTCGCTTCGTCGAGATTCGGCACCGTGGCGCGCAACGTCAGCGCCGATTTGCTGATGCGAAAGCCCTGGCCTTCCGGATCGAGACTGACGGCGGCTTCCGTTGAAAGCTCGGTCGGCGTGAAGCCCGCGCCCTGCAATTGAAACGCCAGCGCCATAGTGAAGCAGCCGGCGTGAGCGGCTGCGATCAGCTCCTCGGGATTGGTGCCTTTTTCGTTCTCAAAGCGAGTCTTGAAGGAGTAGGCCGTCTTGTCGAGCACGCCGGAATCGGTGGTGAGGTCGCCATCGCCGGCGCGTCCTGTGCCGCGCCAAACCGCTTTCGCCTTGCGGATCATCGGAGTCTCCTGTGCTGAAATTGTTTTTGCCGGCCGCGGGGAAGCATGCGGCAGGCTCTGCAGAAAGCGCTAATCTATGGCAGGCGCGGGCGCTTTGTCAGGGCTGTGGCCGGGCTTTTTAGGTTGGCTTTCGAGCAAAGGATCGTGAACGATCGTCTTGTCACAATAGAGTTGTTGAATCTCCACTTCGCTCAACCCCAAGAGGTCGCGCAAAATCTCTTCATTGTGTTCGCCGAGCCGGTCGGCCTTGATGTCGGATGCGGGCGCCCAGCGCGAGAATTTGGCGGCGAATCCAGGAATATCGAATTCGCCGATGTCGCGATCGGCAACGCGGCGCACAGTGCCGCGTGCACGCAGATGTGGATGCGCCATGGCTTCGTGCAGGGCCAGGACCGGAGCACAGGGCACGCGCTCGGCTTCAAGCGCGGCAATCGCCCCGTCGCGGCTACCAAATCGCGCTAGCCACTTCTCGATGATGTCTTTGAGCGCAACATTGTTGTCGCGCCGGGCACGCGCATCGCGAAAGCGCGGATCGTCGGCCAGTTCCGGCATGTTCATGGCCTTCACCATCAGCGGCCATTGATGCGGCATCACCATAATGGAAATGAATTCGCCGTTGTTGCAGCGGAACACCCCGGTCGGTCCGCCGTCGGGATGCAGCGGGCCCATCCGCGGCGGGTGAAATTGCGCACCGCGCAGCGAGGACTTCGGCACATTGACTTCGTGCATGTTGAAATAAGTATCGATCAGCGAGCAATCGATATACTGGCCTTGGCCGGTGCGCTCGCGGTGCAGAAGCGCGAAGCCGACCGCCATGGCCGCCGTCACGCCGGTAGCGCTGTCGCTGATGGCGATCGGCAATTGCGCTGGCCCGCGATCGCCTTCGCCGATGCAGGAGGTGATACCGGCATAAGCCGCGCCCATATAGTCGAAGCCCGGCTTGTCGCTGAGCGGGCCGAATTGTCCGGCGAGCGAGATCGAGCACATGATCAGCTTCGGATTGATCGCCGACAGCTTGTCATAGCCGAGCCCTGCACGCGCCATGACGTCCGGCGCGAAATTCTCGACGACGACGTCGACCTTTGGAATGAGCGCATAGACCAGCGCGCGGCCGCGTTCCTGCTTGATGTCGACCGCGAGTGATTTCTTCGAATGATTGTGCTGGAAGTAATAGGTGCTCTGCGAGGTCTTTTTCAGATCCGGATCGCGCGGCTTATCGCCGGAAAAACGGCCGCGATCGCCGAACGGCGCGAGTTCGAGTTTGATGACCTCGGCGCCCATCTCGGCGAGGATGCGCGTGCAGGTCGGCGCGGCGACGAACTGACCGATATCGAGCACGCGGTAGCCCTTGAGCATCGGCAGGTTGTTCATGACACCACCATCGGACTTGATGCGGCTCGCGATCATCGCGCTTCGAATTGCTTTTGGCCGAACAGAACGTCCCAGGACTCGCCCGCAGGCGCTTCTTTGTTTCGCTCCAGCCGATCCGCCATCACCGCCAAGCCGCGTTGCACCGCGGACCGCGCGCGCACTGCGCTGTACCAGCGCTGCAGGTTCGGCCAGGCCGCAATATCCTGGCCCTGCCATTTGTATGGCCGCAGCCAGGGATAGACCGCCATGTCGGCTATGGAATAGTCGCCGGCGAGGTAGTCGGCTTCGCCGAGCCGTGTGTCGAGCACACGATAGAGCCGCGTCGCCTCGCTGGTATAGCGCTCGATGGCGTAGGGGATTTGCTCCTTGGCGTAGCGGTGGAAATGATGCGCCTGGCCGAGCATTGGCCCAATGCCGCCCATCTGAAACATCAGCCATTCGATGACTTCGTAGCGCCGGCGCGGATCGGCCGGCATGAAGCGGAAGCCGCTCTTCTCGGCCAGATACATCATGATGGCGCCGGATTCGAATAGCGCGAACGGTTTGCCGTCCGTCCCGTCACGATCGACCAGCGCGGGGATCTTGTTGTTTGGACTGATCCTCAGAAATTCCGGATTGAATTGCTCGCCTTTGCCGATATGCACCGGGATGACATTGTAGGCCAGCCCCAGCTCTTCGAGCAGGATCGTGACCTTGTAGCCGTTGGGCGTGGTCCAGAAATAAAGGTCGAGCATCGCGGATTTCACACCGCTTGCCTCAGCGGGTGCTCCTTCTTCAGCCCGGCTTCGGTAAGCCGCTGTTCGAGAAGGCCCATGCGGTCATAGCCCCAGAACGGCTCACCGTTGAAATAAAACATCGGCACGCCAAAGACCTGGTCGGTCGCCGCGTCCTGCTGGGCGCGCTCATAATCGGCGGGCCCGTCGCCGCCGAGATAGTCGCGATAACATTGTGCCGAGAGCCCAATGCTTTCGACAACCGGCGCGATGGCATCGGCCTCATCGGCGGCAAGCTCGCGCTTGAAGAACAGGTCGAAGACCTTGTTGCCGTAGTCACGTAGCTTGCCGTGCTTCTCGGCATAGAGGCCGCCGATCAAAGCCGGCGTGGTGTCGAAGATCTTCAGCGGGCCGCGGATCATCAAGCCGCCGCGCATATTGGCCCAGCGTCGCGCGTCCATGTACGAGTATTTGACCTTGTATTCGGAATATTGGCTGCGTTCGCCTTTGCCTTTGAGCCGCAGCTGAAACGGCTTCCACTTCAGCGCGATGTCGTATTTGTCCTCAAGCGCGAAGGCGGGATCGAAGGCGAGAAAGGCGTAAGGACTCTTGAAGTCCGAATACATTTTCACTTCGGCCAGCTTTAGTTCGGCCTGATCGCGCTGCATCTGGCGCCCCTTGCTTTCATGTTGTTATTCGGACCGCGCCGCCGCCGCGGTGTGATCGCGCAAATCCGACTTTGACAAGCCGAGCGTATCAATGTCAATTTGAAATGAATAACGATATTTCATGCGAATATGGCATGAATGGAGGCGGCCATGACCGATCTGCAGGATGTGCCTAACCTGTCGATGAAGCATTTGCGCACGGTCGTGACCTTGGCGCGGTTCGGCAGCTTTATCGCGGCGGCGTCTTATCTGCGCATGTCGCAGCCGGGCGTCAGCCGGATCGTGCAGCAGGCCGAGGCGCGCCTGGGCGTAAAACTCTTCGCCCGCGGCACCCGCAGCGTGTCGCAAACCGAGGCCGGCCGCGAATTCATCCCGGCGGCGGAGCGGCTCCTCGGCGAATTCCTGCAGCAATCGCAGAAGGCGCGCGCACTCGACGGCGAGATGCGCGGCCAGCTCATCATTTCAAGCCTAATGTCGATCTCGCATCGCGTGCTGCCGGCAGCACTCGTCGCGTTCCGGAAAAGGCATCCGAAGATGCACGTGCAGATCCGGGAAGGCCTGACCAGCGCTGTCGCCGAAGATGTGAGAAGCGGCATCGCCGATTTCGGCATCGGCAATGCATTGGGGCTCGCCGAAGGCATCGTCGCCGAGACGCTCGTCAACGAGCCTTGCTACGTGGTGCTGCCCAAGAGCCACCGTCTTGCGGCGATGCCATCCGTCTCGCTCAAGGACATCGGCGACGAGCCGATGATCTCAATGCCGAGCGATTCCGGCCTGCGGCGCACATTGGATATGGCCGCAAACGAACGCGGCGTCGTGTTCAACCACAGCATCGTCACCAACCAGTTCGGCTCGCTGTTCGATTTCGTCGCCCGCGGGCTTGGTGTCGCTATCGTGCCGGCGTCTGCCTTGCCGCCTGCGAGCGGCGCGGCACTTGTGGTGAGGGCATTGCGCCCGGCGATCACGCGCCGCATCGGCATTCTTCGCCTTGCCGACAAGAGCCTGATGCCGGCGTCGCAAGCCTTCCTTGAGATATTTCAGCCGAAATTTTTGGCTGCCGCGCGGGGGCGTAGGATTGGTTGATGTTGCCCGGATGGAGCGCAGCGCAATCCGGGGAACGATCGGCCAGCCATACTATGCTCCCGGATTTCGCTTCGCTCCATCCGGGCTACAAGATTTACAAATACGCCGCGCCGCCGCCTGTGGCGAATTTCGCCGGCGCGCCTTCCCAGACGATCCGGGCATGTTCAAGCACATAGACTCGGTCGGCGTGCGGCAGCGCGAAGGTGACGTTCTGCTCGCCAAGGAGCACAGTGATGTCGGTGGTCTGCCGCAGCTTCTCCAGCGCCTTGGAAATCTGCTCGAGAATGACCGGAGCGAGGCCGAGCGTCGGCTCGTCGAGGATCAAGAGCTTCGGCTTCATCATCAGCGCCCGCGCGATGGTGAGCATCTGCTGCTCGCCGCCGGACAGCGTGCCGGCCGCCTGCTTCTGCCGCGCATTGAGGATCGGGAACAGTTCGAACAGCCAGGCGATTTGCTCGGCGCCTTCGGCGGGCGGCAGGTGCTGACCACCGAGATCGAGATTTTCGCGGACGGTCATGTCAACGAAAAGCTCGCGCCCTTCCGGGCATTGGACGATGCCATTGCGGGCGATGGTCGCCGCGGTCTGGCCTCGGAGCGAACCGGCTTGGCGGCGGATATCGCCGCTATAGGGCAGGAGGCCGGAAATGGCGTTGAATAGCGTCGTCTTGCCAGCGCCATTGAGCCCGACCACCGAGACGAACTCGCCGGCGTGGACGTGGATCGACACTTTCTCCAGCGCCTGCGCCTTACCGTAGAACACGCTGACATTGTCGACTTCGAGAAACGGCGTAGTGCGGTCGCCGAACGAGGTTTCCGGGCGCGCCGCGGTCTCCATGCTGCCGCCGAGATAGACGCGGCGCACGGTCTCGTCGCGCATCACCTCCTCGGCGCTGCCTTCAGCGATGCGCTCGCCGACATACATGGCGAGCACGCGGTCGACCAGGCGCGCGACGCTTTTCACGTTATGGTCGACAAGGAGAATGGCGCGGCCGTCATCGCGCAATTCGCAGATCAGCTCCGAAAAAGCCTCCGTTTCCGTCGCCGTCAGGCCGGCGAATGGCTCGTCGACGAGCAGCACTTTCGGATCGCGCGCGATTGCTTTCGCGATCTCAATCTTGCGCAAATCGGCGAATGGCAGCGTCGCAGGGCGCCGGTCGAGCGCATGGGTCAAACCGACCCGTCCGGCAATGGCACGGGCGCGATCGTCGATATGGGGATCGGCGAACAGCCGCGTGAGCTTGTCGGGCAACAGCGCGAGCTTGATGTTCTCGAGCACGGTCTGGCGATGCAGCGGGCGGGAATGCTGGAACACGATGCCGGCGCCCATACGGGCGATCTTGTGCGACGGCCAGCCGGCGACTTCGGTGCCGTTGATGCGCACCGAGCCGGCATTGGGCCGCTCGATGCCCATGATCAGCTTCATCACGGTGGATTTGCCGGAGCCGTTCGGGCCAATCAGGCCCAAGATCTCCCCGGCGCGGACGCTGAGCCCCATGTTCTTGACAGCGATAAGGCCGCCAAACCGCTTGGTGAGGTCTTTGACCTCGAGATGCGCGCCGTCCGCCGTGCTCTCTGTGATGCTCACGACGGCTCCTTGCTGCGCGTGAGCAAGCCAAAGAAGCCGCTCGGAAACAACAGCACGACGACAAGCGCCATGGCGAAGACGACGAAATTCGACAGGTCGCCGAGCGGCCGCAGCGCCTCGCTCATGGCGATCAGGAAGACCGCACCGAGCACCGCGCCAAGGATGGTGCGCCGGCCGCCGAGCACCGCGGAAATAATGATCTGGACGCCAATGGTGATGTCGACCAGCGTGCCGACCGAGGCCGAGCCGAGATAGAACACCAGCATCGCTCCGGCTAGCCCTGAGAAAAAGGCGCTAATGATGAAGGCCGCGAGCTTGTGCTTGGTGACATTGAAGCCGAGTGCGCCGGCTTGCACCGCATCCTGTCCGCTCGCCTGCAAAATCAAGCCAACCGGCGAACGCGACAGCGCGAACAGGATCGCGCCGCTCACCGCCATGAACCAAAGCGCGATCAGATAGTTCGTCGTATCGCTGATGGTGATGACGTCAGGCACGGTCAGCCCGATCTCACCGCCGGTGAGACTTGCATCGACGACGATGAAATTTTGCAGCATCAAAACGGCGACCAGCGTGGTCAGGCCGAAATAGGGTCCGCGCACGCGCAGCGCCGGCAGCGCCAGCATGACGCCGCCGAGAACGGCGGCAAGCGCGCCGGCTGCGATGCAAACGAAGATCGGCGGCTGGTAGAGGTTGTCAAGAATGCCCGCGGTATAGGCGCCGGTGCCGATCAGGAATGTCGGTCCGAAATTGACTTCGCCGGCGAAGCCGAACAGCAGGTCCCAGGCCATGGCGAAGACGCCGAAATAATAGGCAATGGTCAAAAGCCCGAGGATATAGCCGGAAGCTTTGAGCGGCAGAAATGACAAGGCGACCACTACGCCAAGAGCGATCAGCAGGACGCGCGATGTCGACAGCGATCCCATCTAGCGCCGCCCCAGAAGCCCGCGCGGGCTGACATACATCACCGCAACGAGAAGCAGGAGGGCAGGGATCGTGCGATAGGCCGGCGAGATCAGATAGGCGGTGATGGTCTCGAGATAGCCAACGATATAAGCCGCGATCAGCGCTCCGGAGACGCTGCCAAGTCCGCCGAGAACCACAATCGAGAATGCGCTCGCGGTCAGCGGCCCGACGCTATAGGACGACACGCCGAGGAACATGCCGAGCAGCACGCCGGCAATGCCGACCAGCACGCCATAGATCGCCCAGACGACGATATAGACCTGCGACAGTTCGATGCCGAGCAAAGTCACGCCGCGCGGATTCATCGAGGCCGCAAGCACGGCCTTGCCGCCGCGGGTGCGATTGACCAGGAGCCACAGCGCCGCGATCACGAGCCAGCACACGACGGCGGTGAAGATCTCGTTCTGCGGCGTGCGCACGCCGAGGATGGAGATCACGCCGTTGACGATCGGTGCCACGGTCTTGGCGTTGTTGGTGTACAGATAAGCGATCAGCTCCTGGATCATGATGCCCCACAGCAGGGTCGCGGTGAGGATGAAGATTTCTTTTTCTTCCTCGCGGATCTTTCGCGTCTGCTGCAGCGGCCGCACGACGATGAAGTAGGTGACAAGCGTTGCGGCGAAACCCACCGCGATGCCGATCATAGCCCCGGCATAGGGGCCGACATGCAGATCGTTGCCGGCGGCCCAGGCCGCGACCACGGCCGCGACCATCAGCGCGCCATGCGACAGATTAAGGACGCCGGAGACGCCAAAAATCAGCGCAAAGCCGGTGGCGCCGAGTGCATAGAGAGAACTGATCGCAAAGCCGTCGACCAGGATTTGCAAGAATACCATGTTTAGACCATGCGTACGCGCTCAAAGCCCCACAGCTCGCCCGGCACGCGCCCCATCAAATATCTCCCCGCCCGCAGGGCGGACGGGGAGAGATCGAGGGCAAGACCCGCTCGTCAGTTCGAGCCGACCTTGATGAATTTCGGGAACTTCAGCTGGCCGTTGGCGACCTTGGCCGGCCACAGATTGGTCTGTTTGCCGTCCTGCCATTGGAGCATGAGGCCGGTGATGGTGTCGGGCCCGATCTTCATGGCATGCGGGTTGGGCGTGTCTTTGCCCTTGAACTGCACGCGGCCGATCGTGCCGACATAGTCGGTCTTCTCCAGCGCGTCGACGAGCTTGTCGGGATCAGTCGAGCCCGCCCGCTTGATGGCGTCGGCGATGTAATAGACCTCATCATAGGCGGTATAGCCGCAATAGGACGGGTTGTTGCCGTAGCGCTTGTTGAAGGCGGCCACGAAGGGCAGCGTCTTCGGCGTCACCGCCACTCCCGGTCCGGAAAAGGCCTGATACAGCACGCCTTCGACCGCGCCATTGGTGTCCTGCCAGAAGCTCGAATTGGTCGCTTGCGAGGAAACGCCGAACATCGGGATCGGCACTTCCTGCTGCTTCCACTGTACGGTCGGCTGCACGCCGACATGGGAAATGCCGGAGATGATCACATCGGGCTTCTCACCCTCGATCTTGTTGAAGATCGGCGTGAAGTCCGTTGTATCAGGCGACACGCGGATGTGATCAAGGACCTGCAATCCGATCTTGGGCAGGCATTGCAGATATTCGGCGTCGAGCGGAGTCGTCCAGGCCGCATCCTCGCTCATGACGACAGCCGTTTTCATATGCAGTTGCCCGACCAGAATGTCTTTGGCTGCATCGCAGGTGGCGTCGGCAATGCTGGTCGATGTCGAGTAACCGTGGAATGTGTATTTGAGGTTGTTGTAGTCCTTGGCGATGTTCTGGGTAATGACATCCGAAGCGGCGCCCGGCGTTACCATGACGGTCTTTAGCCTGGCGGTCCACGGTTCGAGCGCGAGCACAACCTCGCTGATGTAGCTTGCGATCACCGCATTGACGTGATCCTCGTTCGCGGCGCGCTGGAATGCGCGCACGGATTCCGCGGCGGAGGAGTGATTGTCATAGGAGACAATCTCGATCTTTCGGCCATCGACGCCGCCTGCGGCGTTGATCTCGTCGGCGGCGAGCTGCGCGGCTTGCGGGATCGACGAGCCGGCGACCGACTGCGCCTCGGCGATGACGCCGATCTTAATGGGATCAGCGGCTTGTGCACGGTTGTGGGCAGCAAGTACGAGGGCTGCGGCGCCCGCGCTCGCCAACAACAACGCGCGCAGAGCTTTGGACGCAGTACCCCTATCTGATTTGCTCATTGGACTACTCTCCCTGGAATTGCCGTCTTTTGCTTGGATTTGACGACTTGGCGGCAAGTCTATCCCAACGCCCCCGGACGGCAAGCCGGTTTTCCTTAGACCAAAGGCGTGTGACGCTTTGGCGTTAACCGCTATTGGCGCGCAGCAATTCTTCGATCAAACGGCGGACGTCGCTGGGCAGGAACGGCTTTTCCAGAAGCGGCCGCTTGGTGTCGGCGAGAAAGCGCTCCGAAGCCCGACCCAGCGTATCGCCGGTGACGAAAGCGGTGCGCGTGCAGAGTTCCGGCTTGTGTTGCGCGATCCAGGCATAGAGCGCCGGGCCGTCGATGCCGGGCAGGCGGACGTCAGTGATAATGACGTCATAGGACTGTTTGGTCAGCTTCTCGATTGCGATCTGGCCGCTGGTGACGACATCGCACTGGATGCCGAGGACCTTGAGCATCTCCGACAGAATCTGACCAACCTCTTTCTCGTCATCGACAACGAGCGCGGTGCGCTCGCTGCGCGCGGGCGTGGCAGCCGGAGCGCTGCCGTTTTCAGTTCCGTTTCGCTTTGCCTCTTGCAGTGGCAGGCGGACGACGAAATGCGCACCGCGCTCGGAGGCGGCCAGCGTCAGCGCGCCGCCATGGGCCTCGACGATGCCGCGCGAGACGGCAAGCCCGATGCCGGTTCCGGATCCAACAGGCTTTGTGGTGAAGAACGGATCGAACACGCGCGACCGCAGTTCGGCGGGGACGCCCGGGCCATTGTCCGCGACTTCGATGAAGACGGCGCCGTCCTTGCTGGTCGTGCTGAGACTGATCCGCCGCGGCCGCGACTCGCCTTCGAGCGCTTGCTGGGCGTTCACCAAAAGATTGGTGAGAACCTGCGTCATCTGATCGGGATCGCACATCACCAGAGGCAGGTCCGGCGTGATGTTTTGCGTGACCTCAATCCCTGCCGCGCGCAGGCCGTAGGCCAGAAGCTGGAGCGCATTGCCGATCAGGAATTCGACCGCTACGGCGCGCGGCTGCGTCTTGCGCTGCCGTGCCATGGCGAGGAAGCTGCGCACGATGCGCCCGCAGCGTTCAGCGGCGGCCTGGATGCGCTGCGCGCGCTCCGCGAGCGAGGGTGCGACGCCCTCCGCCTCGGTCTGCAAGATCAGCGCATTGCCGATCAGGATCGACAGCGGATTGTTCAGTTCGTGCGATACGCCGGCGAGCAGCGAGCCGAGCGCGGCCAGCTTTTCGCTTTGATGCAAGGCCTCGCGCTGGCGCTCGATCTCGACACGCGCTTCATGGGCCGGCGTCAGATCGCGCAGATAGGCGGTGAACAGGCGACGATGCGGCAGGCGCACTTCCTTGATCGAAAGCTCGACCGGAAAGGTACTGCCGTCGGCGCGCATGCCTTCGATCTCGATACGCTTATCGAGCACGCGGGCCTCACCGGTGCGGAGGTAACGTTCCAATCCCTCGATGTGGCGGCGGCGCAGCGCCGGCGGCACGATGAGGTCGACGATCGGCCTGCCGATCGTCTCGCTACGCCGGTAGCCGAAGGTCTTTTCGGCCGCTGGATTGAACTCAATGACCATCCCGGCGTCGTCGATGGCGATGATGCAATCGAGCGCGGAGGCCGTGATCGCGCTGCTGACGGCTTCATTGGCCTGGAGCGCGGCGAACTGGTCGGGCACCACCCATTCACCGCTCTTCAGTTCGGTCAAATCGCGAGCGAAGACGAAATAGCCTTCGATGTCTCCGGCTTCAGTGCGATAGGGTATATAGACGCGCTGCACCAGCCGGTGGCCGCGCGAGAAGGTCATCCAGCCTTCCCAGCGTACCGTTTCACCGGCGAGCGCGCGCTCAGCTTCTGGGCGCAAGGCCTCATAAGCCGCCGGCCCGAGAATTTCGGCGACGCTGCGGCCCAGGATCTCGCAGATCGGGCGCCCCGCCAAATCCGCGTAATCGGCGTTGGCGTAGCGATGAATCTGCGCGCGATCCAGAAGCGAAACGCGCGCCGGCATGGCGTCGAGCACCACGCGCAGGCGCGGGTCGAGGGTCAACGAAAGCGGGCTGCTCGCGCTCACGGCTTGGCCGGAACGAACATGTAGCCGGCGCCGCGGACGGTCTTGATTGTTTGCGGATTTGCCGGATCTTCCTCGACCTTGCGACGGATGCGCGTGATGCGGATATCGATGCTGCGGTCGAAGACGTCGCTGTCCGGGTCGTGGGCGAGGTCAAGGAGTTGTTCGCGGCTCAGCACTCGATTGGGATGACGGGCGAAGGCTTCCAGGAGACCGAATTCGGTGGCGGTCAGCGTCATCGCAGTGCCATCCGCGGCGATGAGGCAATGCGCATCGAGATCGAGCGTCATGCGGCCGAACCGCACTTTGGCTTTCGCGTCACTCGATGCAGGTGCGGCCTTCGGCTGAGCGACAGCCGTGCTTGCCGGCATGGCGCGTCGCAGCAGCGCACGAATGCGCGCGCGCAGCTCGCGCAGATCGAAGGGTTTGGTGAGATAATCGTCGGCGCCGATCTCGAGGCCGACGATGCGGTCGACGATGTCGTCAGCTGCCGTCAGCATCAGAATCGGCAGCATGCTGGTCGCGCGGATCCGCCGTGCGATGGCAAAGCCGTCTTCGCCCGGCATATTGACGTCGAGGATCAGAAGATCGGCCGGCTCGCGCAACAGGTGCGCGTCAAGTTCGCTGGCATCGGCGGCGGTGCGGATGGCAAAACCATGCTTACCCAGATACTCCGCAATCATGCTGCGGAGATCCGGTTCGTCGTCGACAACAATCAGACGCCCAGTATCCATTGCGTGTCGCCCATCGACGCAAGGGAGGTCGCGAAAATCTACACGTTCCATCTGTGTTAACAACCCCGGCGCGTGGACTATTCCGGCAAAAGCGCGATCAGAGATGAGCCCAATCGAGGCCGCGTGCGGCCATCAGTTCGGCGATCTTCTTGCGGGCATGGAAGGCGCGCGTCTTTACTGTGTTTTCTGGAACGCCGGTGATCCGGGCGACCTCGTCGATCGACTGGTCGTGGTAGTAGATGAGGTCTACGACTTCGCGATGCGCCGGCGATAGCTGTTTGAGGCAATCCTGCAGGATCGCGCGGCGCTCAGTCTTCTGAAACACGACCTCGGGCGTGTCGGCAGTATCCTCGATCGCCGCGACGACCTCCTCGTCGATCTCGTCCAGTGTCCGCCGCCGCAGCGTCGACAGCGCCTTGAAGCGTGCAATGCCCAAGATCCAGGTCAGGACCTGCGCGCGGCCTTCGAAACGGCCGGCATTGCGCCAGACGTCGAGAAAGACCTCGGTCACGAGTTCTTCAGCACTCGCTTCGTTGCTGATCAGGCGGCGCAGAAAGCGAAAGACGCGGACATGATGGCGAGCAAACAGCAGGCGCATGGCGTCCTTGTCCTGCGCTGCGATCAACCCGATAAGCGCCTCATCGGATGTGATTCTGACGGCCTTGTCGGACGAAGGCTTGGTCAAGCCGGCTCGCGTCAGTGCGGGGCTGCAACGCATGGCTGAAAACCTCGTTTCCTCCGGCGCGCTGATCGCGCTCGCGGCCGCTTTTGCTAACAATGCGGCGTTTCGCGGCGATTGCGCGGAACAGGGAAAAAGGTTTCGCAACCAGGGAGAATTGTTTCGCGGCGGGAGCCAATTGTTTCGCCTGGGTGATCCGGCGAAACAAAGCACGGGGATGCCATCGCCCGGCGCTGGCTAAAGATCTCCACGGCAAAATCGCGGCGCGCCGATCGAGCGCGGAAATTCGATTGTCACAATGCGCGCGTTTCTTCGCGACGCCGCAACCACCAGGCATAGGGCCGCGGCAGCAGCGCCAGTGGGTCGGCGCTCCCCAGCGCCTTTGCGGCATGGGCCGGCCAGTTGGGATTCCACATCATTTCCCGCGCCAGCGCGATCAAGTCGCAGCGGCCATCTGCAAGATATCCTTCCGCCTGTGCTGGGTCGGTGATCAATCCGACCGCCATCGTCGGGACGGATACGTCGCGACGAATCCGCTCCGCGAATGGTACGTGATAGCCGGGAACGCGCGGGACGACATTCAGCGTCAGCGGTCCTTCGATCCCTCCCGACGAGCAGTCAATGACGTCGACGCCGCGCGCTTTGAGCTCTTTAGCAAGTTCGACGGTGTCCTCCAGCTCCCAGGCACCGCCCTTGCCGTCGACGCAGGAGGCGCGAAAGAACAGCGGCCGGTCGCCTGGCCAACTTTCGCGCACGGCTTCGACTAATTCCAGGGCAAAGCGCATGCGGCCGCTCAAATCGCCGCCATAACCGTCCGTGCGCTTGTTCGTGATCGGCGAGAGGAACTGCTGAATGATATAGCCATGGGCGCCGTGTATTTCGCAAATATCGAAACCGGCATCGAGCGAGCGCCGGCTCGCTTCGACATGACTGGCGATCACCTGTTTGATGTCGTCGCCATCCATCTCGCGCGGCACCATTGCGCCCGGCTTGAACGGAATCGGGCTCGGCGCGACGCCGCGCCACGGCGGTTCGCCAAGCCTGGCATCCTCTTCGCCGAGCGGCGCAAAGCCGTCCCACGGCGCCCGCGTTGCGACCTTGCGGCCGGCATGGCCCAGCTGAATGGCGCTGAGCGCGCCCTGACTGCGTAGGAAATCGGTGACTCGCCGCCATGCTTTGGCCTGTGCGTCGGTATAAATGCCCGGGCAATGATAAGTCTTGCGCGCCCTTTCCTCGACCGTTGTCTCTTCAACGAAGACGATCCCGGCGCCGCCCATGGCGAATTTGCCGAGATGGACCAAATGCCAATCGGTGGGCGCGCCATCGACAGCGGCGTATTGCGACATCGGCGAAACCACGATGCGGTTTCGCGCTGTGAGGCCCCGTAGCGCGATTGGCCGCAGCAAATATGGCCCGGCGACGGCGGTCGCTTCGGCGCTGTCGGCCGGTACGGTTACGCTCATTGTTTTCGACTCCATCAAAGAAAAAATTTTGAACGAGGACGTTGTCGCTCGTCAACGGTTTCGGCGGCGGAGCGCGCATCAGCCATGCGTCGCGGTGGCCCGGTAATTGCTTTTATTCGGGCTCTGGCGACGGAGCTTGCTCCGACGATTAAAGATCGCGCGGCTTCACCAGGTGAAAGTCACGGTTGTTCGGCGCGTGATTCATCAATGGGAGGAGGGTTGGCTTGTTCGGAGCATAATCATGGCACTTCCACGCCGTCGTTTTCTTCATGTTGCCGCAGGGGTTCTTGCTCTTCCTTTCGTCTCCCGCGGAGTTTGGGCGGAGACCTATCCATCACGGCCGGTGCGCTTCATCGTTCCGTTCGCCGCGGGCGGCGTGAGCGATATCCTTGGCCGGCTCATCGGCCAGTCTCTGTCGGAGCGAATGGGGCAGCCATTCGTGGTGGAAGACCGGAGCGGCGCCGGCAGCAATGTCGGGACCGAGCTTGTCGTAAATTCCACGCCCGACGGCTACACTTTGCTGCTCGACGGTTCGTCGAACACGGTCAATGCGAGCCTTTACAAGGATCTCAGTTTCGATTTCCTGCGCGATGTCGCGCCGGTTGCCGGCGTTTTCCGCGCGCCTCACATCATGGAGGTCAGCCCGTCTTTTCCGGCCAAGACGATTCCCGACTTCATCGCCTACGCGAAGGCGCATCCGGGTCAGATCAATATGGCTTCGGCCGGTATCGGCACGATCTCACATATGGCGGGTGAGCTGTTCAAATTGATGGCAGGCGTGGACATGACCCACGTGCCTTATCGTGGCGCGTCGCCCGCGCTCACCGATCTGCTGAGCGGTCAAGTTCAGGTCATGTTCGACAATGCGGCTTCCTCGATTGACCATATCCGGGCCGGCAGGCTTCACGCGCTTGGCGTGACGACGGCGGGTCGTGCCGCGCAATTGCCGGAGATTCCGGCCATTGCCGAGTTCGTGCCGGGCTATGAAGCAAGCAACGTGAACGGTGTCGGCGTTCCGGCAAAGACCCCGCCAGAAATCGTTGCTCTGCTCAACGGTGCGATCAATGCCAGCCTCAAAGGTCCGAGCATCGAAGGTCGGATCACAGACCTCGGCGGCGCGGTGATGATCGGCTCGGAAGCCGATTATGGCTCTTTTCTCGCCACGGATACCGAGAAATGGGCCAAGGTCGTGAAAGCTGCCGGCTTGCAGCCAGCCTGACCTCACACGTGCTGGCCGCCGTTGATGTGGATTTCGGCGCCGTTGACGTAGGACGAGGTCTCCGTGCACAGCACGTAGATGATCTTGGCCACTTCGTCGGGCGTGCCGAGCCGGTGCATCGGGATGTTCTCGACGATCTTCTCCGTCCCGGGCGACAGCATGGCGGTCGCGATCTCGCCCGGTGCAATGGCATTGACGCGAATGCCGAGCGAGCCGAAGTCGGCCGCCATTTCGCGGGTAAGTGCGGCGAGCGCCGCCTTTGAGGTGGCGTAGGCAGCGCCGGCAAAGGGATGCACGCGCGAGCCCGCGATCGAGGTGACATTCACTACCGAGCCTTTGGCGGCTTTGAGCTCATCAAGAAGTCCGCGTGCCAGCATGATCGGGCCAAAGAAATTCACCTGAAAGACGTGGTGCCAATCCTCGCGCGTCGTGTCGATCGAAGACAGCCGCTTGCCGCCCTCGGCTTTCGGCGAGATCGCGGCGTTGTTGACCAGCGCGTGCAGTTCGCCGTGCAGACGGCGCTTGGTTTCCGCAATCGCTTCTTCCGTGTTCTCCGGATCTGACAGATCGACCTGAATGTGATCTTCCGGTCCCGCTTCCCAGGGGCAATTTTCAGGAAACGGATGCCGCGAACAGGTCACGACACGCCAGCCGGCGGCTGAAAAGCGCTTGACCGTCGCGTGGCCGATGCCACGGCTCGCCCCGGTCAGAAGCAGCGTGCGGCGCGGCTGGTTGCTGGTTGGCATGATCTATCCTTGCGGTCATTGCGAGGAGCGAAGCGACCAAGCAATCCAGAGCGGCGCCTCAGCGCTGGATTGCTTCGCTTCGCTCGCAATGACGAGTCGGTTCATGGGTAAAGCCGTGTCTTGGTCCACGGTGCGTTCAAGTTCGAGCGCGCAAAAACGATACGATCGTGCAGCCGGAACGGCCGCTCCTGCCAGAACTCGATCTGCACCGGCATGACGCGAAAGCCCGACCAATTCGGCGGACGCGGCACCGGGCCGATAGCGAATTTCGCGGCCTGGATTGCGATCGCCTTTTCAAAGGCGAGCCGGCTTTCCAGTTCTGCCGATTGCTTGCTCGCCCAGGCGCCGATCTGCGCCATGCGCGAGCGGGTGGCGAAATAGGCGTCGGCTTCTTCCTCGGACACCGTCTCCACACCGCCGCGCAGTCGCACCTGACGCTGGAGCGATTTCCAATAGAACGTCAACGCCGCCTTGGGTGCCGCCACCAGTTCCTTGCTCTTGGTGCTGTCGAGGTTGGTGTAGAACACGAAGCCGCGTTCATCGAAGCCCTTCATCAGCACCATACGCGCGTCGGGCATACCCGTGTCGTCGATGGTCGACAGCGTCATCGCTTCCGGATTGACCGGCTCCGACTGCCTCGCCTCGGCGAACCATGCGGCGAACAGGCGCAACGGCTCGTCGGCCTCGGTGAAGTCACCGCTCGTTAACCAGGCCGGATGTTCAATGGACGCTGCGTCGGACATTCTCGGAGTACCCAAGTGTGGGTGTGGGGTGATCGGGAAGCGTGCCGCCGGACTCTATATAGTGGAACAGCAGCGTTACGCCTATGCGGGCGGTGGCATAAGCTTTCGTACGTTGCGGCGATGCTGAGCGCTTTCGCCGTTGCGGGCTGTTCCTACCGGCTGTCCTCGCTGAAAGTCGATGGCGATCCGCCGACAACCGGTTCCATCAAGGCTCCGGCTGCGCCGGCCATTGCCGCCCGCGCCTCGCCGCGGGCTGAGGCCGATTTGGCTTATGCGCGGGCTGCCGCGTCTGACGCTCTCGCCCGCGGCAGCAAGGATTCGAGCGTGCCCTGGCAGAACCCCGACAGCGGCGCCGGCGGCAATATCACCCCTTTGGCGACGCCCTATACCGAGGGTGGGATGCCATGCCGCGACTTCCTCGCGAGTTATATGCACGGCGGTTCACAGGACTGGCTGCAGGGAGCGGCCTGTCGTACGGCTGCCGGCGCCTGGGAGGTCCGCCGACTAAAGCCCCTAAATAACGGATAAGCAGGCTATTATCGCCTCGCGCTTGTCCGATTCGGCTGCTGAATTCGGCCTTTCTGCGTGTTGCTGCGTTGCATCACGGCCACGTTATGCCCACATTGAAGGCAGCTGGGCGGGCGGGGGCCGGCCCTTAGAGCTTATTTGGAGTCTGCTGGGGTGCGTGATCCCTACGAGGTCTTGGGCGTCGACCGCAAGGCGAGCCCGAGCGACATCAAGAGCGCCTATCGGCGGCTCGCCAAGAAACTTCATCCCGACGCCAACAAGAATGATCCCAAGGCGGCGACGCGCTTTGCCGAGCTCAATGCGGCGCATGAGCTCTTGGGCGACGAGGACAAGCGCAAGGCTTTCGACCGCGGTGAAATCGACGCCGAGGGCAAGCCGCGCTTCCAGGGCTTCGGCGGCGGCAGGCCGGGCGCTGGCGCCGGCTTCGATCCAGACGGCAATTTCGAGAGCTTCCAATTTGGCCCGGAAGGCTTCACCCGGACGAGCCGGCGTGGGCGCGGTACCGGCGCGGGAGGCGGCGGCTTCGGTGGCTTCGAGGATATTCTCAAAGAAGCTTTCGGCGCGGCCGCGCGCGGCCGGCAGGGCGCGGGCTCGACCTTCGAGCAGGAGGATTTCGGCGTGGGCGCCGATGTGCATGCGGCGTTGACGATCACGCTGCCGGAGGCGGCGCAGGGGGTCACCGAGCGCTTGCGTCTGCCGACCGGCAAGGATGTCGATGTCAAGATTCCGGCAGGGATCACCGAGGGGCAGCAGGTCAGGCTCCGTGGCCAGGGTCTGGCGGGCCAGGCGGGCGCAGGCGATGTTCTGATCACGATATCGATCGCGCCACACCCGATCTTCAAGCTCGATGGCACCGACGTGCGGCTCGATCTGCCGATCACGCTTTACGAGGCAACGCTCGGCGCCAAGGTGCGCGTGCCGACACTCGACAAGCCGGTTGAGATCACCATCCCGGCCTGGACTTCGAGCGGGCGCACCTTCCGCCTGAAGGGCAAGGGTTTCCCCGCCAAGGGACATCATGGCGACTTGCTCGCCACCGTGCGCATCGCGCTGCCGGAGAAGAGCGATTCGGATCTCGAAGCGCTGATGAAGAAGTGGCAGGCGGAAAAGTCCTACGATCCACGCAAGGACATGTAGAGCGCCCGATCTCAGGCCAAAAACTCAGACCTTAGCCTGGTCGCTCAGGATGCGTGACGGCGTCTGTGGCGACGCCGTCTCCACAGTCGCGATGCCGCGCAGCAGCCGCCCTAACAAATCGGCTCCGGTGATGATCCGCCGCTGCTCGCCCCACACCACGATGATGTCGTTGTCGATCACATCATCGCCCGGGCGTTCCGGGACGACTTTCATTTTCCATAGGACATCGCCCAGACTGGTCTTGGTGTCGTGCACGATAATCGGGCGGTGCCAATAGATGCCGCCGCTATTGCTCTCGAGCTCATTGAAAAGTGCGTCGCGCAGGAAGGAGTGCGAGTCGAGGACGAATTCCGGTTCGCCCTCGGGGTTGGTGACGACAATCCACTTCTTCCCCGATGCGTCGAGCTTGCGCAGAAACGGATCGTCGGGAGATGCGTTGAACGGCGGCAAGATGCATCTGCGGTTGACAAGCGGCAGGCTGATGATGCTTTGCGCGTGGATAATCTCGCCTTCGTCACATACGGGAACATCGTCGAGATCGAGAAAATTTTGCGCGCCGGTTGCTTCCAGCTTGCTGATGTCGCCGCCGCTTACGGCGCTGCGCGTGATCAGGGCGCGCACATCGCGCTCGCGCATGTAATTGACGCCTTCGATGCCGAGCCATGCATCGAGGAGCAACGCTGTCGGCTTGGCCAAAGGATAGAGAACGATGAGATAAAAATTCAAGAACGGCAGAAGGCGCGACACCATCCGCAGCGCGTTGCGCGAGAAGTAGGCCTGCGGAATAATCTCGCCTAGCAGAGTAAGGGCGAAAGTCGAGAACAAGAAACCGGCAACGCCGGCCAGGACGGAATCGGACAACAGCGTCAGCAGAACATTGGTTGAGATGTTGCCCCAGACGATCGTGGCCAGGACCTGATTGGAATTCCTGCGCAGCGTCAGGACCCGCGCGGCGTCGGCGTCGCCGCCGTCAGCATCGATCTGAAGCCGCAATTGGCTCAAGCTGAACACCGCGAGATTGAGGCCTGAGAACATCGCGGACTGCAGGATGCAAAGAACGATGCCCGCCCAGAGCCATTCGCTGGGCAGCGACTCTAGATGAGGCAGCAAAGCCCAGAAGGCCGAGATCGAGGCCGTGATCGATGACCAGTCGGAAAACACGGAGCCGTTCGGGAACATAAATCACCTCGCGCTGCTGCCGTTGAGCCGTGTTCGCTGCGACGCATGGCGCAGCGACCGGGCCAGGCCTTCTCAGGCCGACCCCTTTTACATAATCCGGGTCTGTGACAATGAAACGAGGCGCGGAATCCAGGACCCGCGCCGCCGATCGCTGATGCTGGATGCGCGTTACAGCGGCGTGCGCTGATAAATCTGATCGTAGGCCATTTTCGCGATCTCATGCAGACGGTCCTGTTGGGCAGGTCCGCTCAGCACATAGGCGACGTTGCCGTCGACCCAGTAATAGGCCGCGTTGCGCTCACCGGCGGTGTAAAGCAGCGCCGTCTGCTGATCGCTGGTACGTCCGCAGTACAGCGTGTAACGCTCGCCCGATGTGCTCTCGTACATGAAGAACGCCGTCGGTCCGGTCGGGCCGGGCAGCAGCCGGCCGCCGACGAGCTTGAGCCCAAGCTTTTCAAGTTCGGGGGCGCGCAGCTGATAGCCCACTCGCTTCGACAACCATTCTTGCAGATGCGGCCGTTGGTCTCCCGGCACCTCTACAGGGTGACGAACCTCGACCGTGTAAAGCCGATAGGCGTCGAGCGCATCGGTCGTGAACAGCGCAAGATTGGACGGATTTGGGGCTACGGCGCCGCGTGCGGTCCAGCCGGCGGCGCCGCCGACCAGCAGGGCGACAAGCGTCGCCGCAATGGCGGCGGCCCATCCGCCGTGGCGGCGGCGCGTCAGCCGCGCGACGTCGAGCCGCTGCGGCGGCTTTTCGTTGATGGCTGCGCCATAGCGCGCCCGGATAAGCTCGGCCTGTTGGCGCCATGCTGCGACCTTCGTCGCGTCGTCAGAATGGCTCGCCAGCCATGCCTCGACGGCGCCAAGGCGTTCAGCCGGCAGCTCGCCATCGACATAGGCATTGAGCTCGTCTTCGCCCACGTTCAGGTCTCGATCAATCATTGTTTGCTCTCTTCATCATTTCACGCGGCGCAGCGCCGGGCGTTCGCCGTCAAGAAAAGCTCTTATCTGCATGCGCGCCCGCGCCAGGCGCGACATCACCGTGCCGATCGGTACGCCCTGAATCTCGGCGACCTCCCGGTAGGTGAGGCCCTCGAGCACGACAAGCAGCAGCGCCGAGCGCTGATCCTCGGCAAGCTCGTCGAGCGCGCGGTCGATATCGCGGCCGCCGGAATCCGGTCCGCCGGTCGTCGCATCGTTGTCGTGGATCGGCGTCAGCACCGGCCGCCGCGACAGGCTGCGCAGGCGATTGCGGTTGAGGTTGGTGAGGATGGTGTAAAGCCACGCCCGCGTATCTCCGCCGTGAAATAAATGCTCTGAACGCAAAGCCCGTACCAATGTATCCTGCACGATATCGTCCGCAGTTTCGGCATTGCGCGTCAGGGCGCGCGCGTAACGGCGCAGTGCCGGTATGGCCGCCTCGATCTGCTGTCGAAATTCACTCAAGCATGTCACCCATTAAGGGACGTTAAGCCCCGCAGCGTGCCGACTGTTCCGACATGCTCACGTTCAACAACCCCAGGCATGGCCCGCTATTCCGCGTCGCGCTGCCGCAGCACGGCTCTCGGCGCTTCTTGCGCGCCGTCTGCGCTCGTCGGCGCCCCGCGGCCCCGCCGGACGCTGGCTTTCGAGCCCACGGTTACCCGCCGCGCTTGATGGCCCAATGACCCTATGCCATAGGAGGCCGGGGCTGGGAACGGCGGACGGGATCTTGACAGAATGCCAGAAAAATCCGGCCTCATGCGCGGCAAACGCGGCCTGGTCATGGGGGTCGCCAACCACCGTTCGCTCGCTTGGGGCATCGCCAAGGCCTGCCACGGGCACGGCGCCGAACTCGCCTTTACCTATCAGGGCGAAGCGCTGAAGAAGCGCGTCGAGCCGCTGGCACAGGAGATCAGCGGCATCGTGGTGGGCGATTGCGACGTCACCGACCCGAAAAGCATCGACGCGGTCTTCGCCGCGGTTCAGTCGGTTTGGGGCGGGATCGATTTTCTGGTTCACGCGATCGCGTTTTCCGACAAGGATCAGCTCGACGGCCGCTATGTCGACACCACGGCCGACAATTTCACCAAGACCATGCTGATCAGCTGCTACTCGTTGACCGCGATCGCGCAGCGCGCCGAGAAGCTGATGGCAAACGGCGGCGCAATGCTGACGCTGACCTACTACGGGTCGGAGAAATGGATGCCGCACTATAATGTCATGGGCGTCGCCAAGGCCGCGCTCGAAGCTTCGGTGTGGTACCTCGCCGCCGACCTCGGGGTGAAGAATATCCGCGTCAATGCCATCTCGTCGGGGCCGATCAAGACATTGGCCGCGTCAGGCATCGGCGACTTCCGCTACATCTTGAAGTGGAACGAGTACAACGCCCCGCTGCGCCGCAATGTCACGATCGAGGATGTCGGCGAAGCAGGCGCCTATCTGCTTTCCGACATGTCGCGCGGTGTGACCGGCGAGGTGCATCATGTCGATGCCGGCTACCATATCGTCGGCATGAAGCACCCGGACGCTCCCGATATTGCCGTTGGCAAGGAGTGACATTCCCGCAGCTGCACAAATCCGGTAGTGATGATGAATTGCGGTTCCGCGCTGCGGAACGATTGATAGTTCCGGCATGCCTATTCTGTATTATGTCCGTCATGGCCAGACTGACTTCAACGCCGAAGGGCGTCTGCAAGGCCGTCACGATACGGTTTTGAATGCACACGGCAAACTGCAGGCGAAGCAATCGGGCGAATTGCTGCGGGATCTGTTTGCGCGCGACCACCGCAGCGCCGGCGATTTAGCCTATATGGCGAGCCCGCTGCGGCGTGCACGCGAAACCATGGAAATCCTGCGCGGGCCGCTAGGTCTGCCGCCGCGGTCCTATGCGACCGACAGCCGGCTCCTTGAGATTTCCTACGGCGAATGGGAAGGCTGGACGCTGCCGGAAATCGAAGCGCGCACACCCCGACTGCTGGTCGAGCGCGAGCGCGAAAAATGGGATTTTGCGCCGCCTGGCGGCGAGAGCTATCGCGAGCTCACCGCCCGCATCGCGCAATGGTACGCTTCGCTTACGCGCGATACGGTGGTGGCGGCGCATGGCGGCGGCGTGCGCGCTTTGATGGCGATGTTCAACGTGTTGCCGCAAGGCGAGGCGACGCATGCGCAGATCGCACAAGGCGCGGTCTATATTTTCGCCGATGGCAGCATGACCCTGCTGCAGCTGAGCAGCGAGAGTGAATAGACGCATTGGCGACGCGCCTCTTCCAAAACGAAAGCGGCCGAACCTTGGTCCGGCCGCTTTGCGAGATCATCAGATCCCGCGAAATCTGAAGTGGATAGGGCGGCCCCAATACGAGGCGGCGCCAATCACTTACTTCGACTTCTTCTTCGGAGCTTTCTTCTTCTTGCTGGCCATGATGGTCTTCCTCGATGTTTGAGTGATGAACCTGTGGCAAGGTTGGTTCAGTCAGGTTGATCTCGATCTCGGTTCGTAGATCCCGGCGAGCTCGCTTCCCTGGGCTTCAGCCCCCTTACCGAAAATGAGGGTGCCATAGCGGAGCTGGAAGCGCAATTGAAAAATCGCAAAAAGTCTTTATTTTTCCGTAGCTTAACAGATGTTCAGGTTGTCATTAATCGACGTTCAGTGAGATGAATGCAGCATGAACAGCACAAGCTGTGCGCAGCAGGTTCTGCGCATTATCGCGGCAGAATCGGCAAGAAGATTCTGCGACCGCGAAAGAAACGCATGATTTCTGCCGCATCTGCGAACGGTTTCTGCGTGCAGCGCGAAGCGCAATTTGACCGGATAGGATGCGCGGGCTACCAAGCCGTTCAGTTTCTTTAGGCGATTGTCATAGCGGCATCATGTCGTTCAACACGTTCGGCCACCTGTTTCGCGTCACGACCTTTGGCGAAAGCCACGGGCCGGCGATCGGCTGCGTGATCGACGGCTGTCCGCCGTGCATTCCGCTCACCGAATCCGATATTCAGCCTTATCTCGACCGCCGCCGTCCGGGCCAATCGCGCTACACGACCCAGCGTCAGGAGCCCGACAAGGTCAAGATTCTCTCTGGCGTCTTCGTCGATGAGCGACGCGGCGCGCAGGTGACGACAGGCACGCCGATCGCGCTTCTGATCGACAATGTCGATCAGCGCTCCAAGGACTATTCCGACATCAAGGACAGGTATCGCCCCGGCCACGCCGACTTTACTTATGACATCAAATACGGCCTGCGCGACTATCGCGGCGGCGGCCGGCAATCGGCGCGCGAGACCGCGATGCGGGTCGCCGCTGGTGCCGTGGCGCGCAAGGTCGTGCCCGATCTGAAAGTGCGCGCCGCGCTGGTGCAGATGGGGCCGCATCGTGTCGATCGCGCGCGCTGGGATTGGGATGAGGTTGGCCGCAATCCGTTTTTCTGTCCGGACGCCAAGCTCGCCGGCGCGCTCGGCGATTATCTCGACGGCTTGCGCAAGCAAGGCTCCTCGATCGGCGCGGTCATCGAAGTGGTTGCCGATGGCGTGCCGCCCGGTCTCGGCGCGCCGATCTATAACAAGCTCGACGGCGACCTTGCCGGAGCACTGATGAGCATCAACGCGGTGAAGGGCGTCGAGATCGGCGCGGGCTTCGGCGCCGCCGGGCTCACCGGCGAAGAGAACGGCGACGAGATGCGCATGGGCAACGACGGCAAGCTGTTGTTTCTTTCCAACAATGCGGGCGGCATTCTCGGCGGCATCTCGACCGGCCAGCCGGTCGTGGCCCGCTTTGCCGTCAAGCCGACGTCGTCGATCCTCAATCCGCGCCGGACCGTCGACCGCTATGGCCGCGAGACCGATATTTCGACGACCGGGCGGCATGACCCATGCGTCGGCATCCGCGCGGTCCCGATCGGCGAAGCCATGGTGGCATGCGTGATCGCGGATCACTATTTACGGCAGCGCGGTCAAGTCGGTGAAACGCCGTCATGGCCGTTTGCGCCGCCAACCGGCTGACGGTATCGGGCTAACGGCGTTAAAGGGTAACAAACCGTAAATGCAAGACTCTCACGAACGTATTCGCACCGTGATCGCCGCCTTCGCGCGCGGCGAGATCGTCATCGTCGCCGATGACGATGATCGCGAGAATGAGGGCGACCTGTTTGTTGCGGCGAGCCTCTGCACGCCGGAGAAGATGGCGTTCATTATCCGCCACACTTCAGGCATCGTCTGTGCGCCGCTCGCCCTCGAGGAGGCGCGGCGGCTGCATCTCGATCCGATGGTCGCGCTCAACGACGCCCCGCTCGGCACCGCGTTCACCGTTTCCGTCGACGTGCGCCGTGGCTTGACTACCGGAATTTCGGCGGAGGAGCGGACCAATACCGTGCGGGCGCTCGCCAACGGCAATTCCGGTGCGTCCGATTTCGCGCGGCCGGGCCATGTCTTCCCGCTGGTCGCCAAGGAAGGCGGCGTGCTGATGCGCTCGGGCCATACCGAGGCTTGTGTCGATCTGTGTAGGCTTGCCGGCCTGCCGCCCGTGGGCGTGCTCTCGGAACTGATGAACGACAACGGCACCGTCATGCGCGGGCCCGAGCTGGCCGCTTTTGCCGAACAGCATAAATTGCAGCGCATCACGATCGCCGAACTGATCGCCTATCGGCAGTCGCGCGACAGGCTGATCGAACGCGCCGGCGAATTTCCGGTGCAGACCGAGATCGGCACCCTGACCGGCTACGCTTTTCTGACGCCGTTCGACCCGGTCTATCACATGGCTTTCGTCCATGGCCGCATTGGCGACGGCAAGAATGTGCTGACGCGGCTGCACCGCGCCAATATCATCGCCGACGTGTTCGGCGGCGCGAAACCGATCCACCAGGCGCTCGCCCGCTTCGCTGCCGAGGGCAGGGGCGTGCTGATTCTGTTGCGCGACGGCACCGCGGGCGTTCCGGTGATTTCGATCCCCAAAACTGATGAGACCGCGTCCGGCGAAGCGCGCTCGCGGCAATGGCGCGAAGTCGGCCTCGGCGCGCAGATCCTCAAAGAGCTCGGCGTGAGCTCGATCCGATTGCTGACGCCGTCACGCGGCATGACCTATGTTGGACTCTCTGGTTTCGGGATCGAGATTACAGGGAGCGAGCCGGTCGAAGGTTGAACCATTCGCTGCGTTTGTAAGTCAAATGCAATGAGGAGGGCGGCATGCCCAATATTTTTGGCAATATTCGCATCGATTTTCGCGCCAACATTCTCAAGATTCTGACTGTCATCGGCCTAGGCCTCACGCTGTCGGCGTGCGGCTACAACACCATCCCGACGCTGCAGGAGACCGCCAAGGCGCGCTGGGCCGACGTGCAGAACCAATATCAGCGCCGCGCCGACCTCATTCCCAATCTGGTGGCGACCGTGCAAGGCTATGCCGCGCAGGAAAAGAGCGTGCTGACCGCTGTGGTCGAGGCGCGCGCCAAAGCCACGCAGATCAAGCTCGATGCCTCTGATCTTACCGATCCGGCAAAGCTCAAAGCATTTCAGGATGCGCAGAACCAGTTGACCGGCGTGCTCGGACGGTTGTTGGCAGTGACCGAGAATTATCCGGATCTCAAATCCAACGCCAACTTCCTGGCGTTGCAATCGCAGCTCGAAGGCACCGAGAACCGTATCTCCGTGGCGCGGCGCGACTATATTGACGCCGTGCGGGCCTATAATCTGTCGCTGCGCACGTTCCCTACCATCATCTGGGCCAAGACCGTGTTCTCCGGTCAGCAGCCGATGGCGGAATTCGCGGCGTCCGAGGGCTCCGAGAAGCCGCCGCAAGTGAAGTTCTGATCGACGCCATTGCGGACGCTGCGAAGCGGCTGCGGGAAATCCATGGTCCGAGAAATCCATGGTCCGAGAAATCCATGGCCACAGGTTGAAAGCGTGAGCGCAAACCGCTGCCAGTCGTGGTTATGGAATGCGGACCGGCATTTCGGACACGCGCGAACGGCGCTTTGCTTTGCCGCGGCACTACTTCTTTGCTTCGCCAGCCTTGCCTTCGCGCTCGATTTTCCGCCTTTGACCGGCCGCGTGGTCGATCAAGCGAATATCATAACACCGCAGAGCCGGAGCGATCTTGAAACCAAGCTGAAGGATCTCGAAGACAAATCCAGCATCCAGCTCGTCGTCGCTACGGTGAAATCCCTGCAAGGCGGCGATATCGAGACTTACGCCAATGAGCTGTTTCGCAATTGGAAGCTCGGCCAGGCGCAGAAGAACAACGGCGTGCTTCTGCTCGTCGCGCCGAACGAGCACAAGGTGCGCATCGAAGTCGGTTACGGCCTTGAAGGCACGCTGACGGATGCATTGTCGTCGGTCATCATCTCGAGCGCCATCGTGCCGCGCTTCAAGGCTGGCGACTTCTCCGGCGGCATCACGCGCGGCGTTGACGGCATCATCAGCGTTTTGAGCGGCGATACGTCGGAGTGGCAGCGCAAAGTCGATGTCCGCAAGGAGGATCCCGCCGGCGATTTCAACAAGCTGTTCCCGGTCCTGTTCTTTCTTCTGATCTTCTTTATCTGCTGGTACCTGATCAACAATGCCGGCGGTGGCGGCGGACCGGGCAGTCCGCGGCGTCGCGGCGGCGGCCCGATCTTCATTCCTTATAGCGGCCCGAGCTGGGGCGGAGGCGGCGGCGGCGATTTCGGCGGTGGCGGTTTTGGCGGCGGCTTTTCCGGCGGCGGTGGTTCCTCCGGCGGCGGCGGCGCCTCGGGGGGCTGGTGATGCAATTCGGCCAGGACGATTACGAAGCTGTTGCCGTCGCGATCCGCGATGCGGAGCAGAAGACCTCCGGCCAGATCGTCTGCGTGCTGGCGCATTCGTCGTCCGGTTATGTGCATGTCCCCATTCTGTGGGCGGTGGCGCTCGCGCTGTTCACGCCCTGGCCGCTGATTAATTTCACGCAATTGAGCGTGCAGCGCATTTTTCTTATTCAGCTCGTGGTCTTCATCGTCGCCGGCTTGATCTTCTCATGGATGCCGCTGCGCCTTCTGCTGGTGCCGCGCGCGTTGCAGCGCGCGCGCGCGCATCGCGCCGCGATCGAGCAGTTCGTCATCCGCGGCATCAGCCGCACCAAGAACCGCACCGGAATTCTGATCTTCGTGTCGCTTGCCGAGCATTATGCGCGGATCGTCGCCGACGAGGGCATCGCCGAGAAAGTACCGGTCGCCGAGTGGCAGGCCGCCATCGACGCGCTGACCGCACATATGCGCAATAAGCAGATTGCCGAGGGCTTTATTGCAGCCATCGCGCGCTGCGGCGAAGTTTTGGCGCGGCACGCGCCGCCGGACGGTTCGCCCAACGAGCTGCCGGATCGGCTATATATTATGTAGTCGTGGTGTCGGAATTCGTCGCCGACGCTCGAAGGCGGCATCGGGGTGGAGCTGGTTCCTTGGCACGGACTGCTGAAGATAACGGACCGCGCTACGCGATCTATTTCGTGCCGCCGCCGTCGTCGCAGCTTTATCGCTACGGCAGTTCCGTCCTCGGCTACGATGCCTATACTGGCGACAGCGTGCGGTTTCCGGACGGTTTTGGCAACGCTGCGGTGGACTGGAACGAAGTCACCACGGCGCCGCGGCGCTACGGCTTTCATGCTACGCTGAAGGCGCCATTTTTTCTGGCGCCGTCCTGCACCGAGCCGCAGCTGGTCAATGCGCTGCAGAATTTCGCCGGTCTCGGCCATGCGGTGCACAGCTTTGTGCCCCTTCTGCGCGAGCTTGAGGATTTCATCGCCCTAGTGCCGCACAAGCCCGAAGCGCCGCTCAACGCGCTGGCGGCGTCCTGCACGACGCTGTTCGATGCCTATCGCGCGCCGATGTCGCCGCAAGAACGTGCGCGGCGTCTCGCCTCGGGCTTGAGTCAAAGCCAGATCCAGAATCTCGATCGCTGGGGCTATCCTTACGTGCTGTCCGAGTTTCGCTTTCACATGACGCTGACAGGCGCGGTGCCGCAGCAGCGCAAGAAGGCGGTCCTTGCGATGCTGGGCGATGGCTTTCAGCACATGAAGGTCGAGCCGTCGATTGCCATCGATCGGCTCACCCTGATGAAGCAGGAAACGGAGCGGGCGCCGTTCCGTGTGCTGGACGAAGCAGCGCTGAAGATCGGCGAGGTGGCGCGCGGTTAGGCGCTCCGCACCGGCACGTTACGCACGCTTCGGAAACAGTTGCGGCCGCAGCTTCGGATGGCCGGCCATCGTCTTCGGCGCATAGGGCGTGTCGGCGCCAAGCTCTTCGGCGGCGTGCCAGGCCCAGCGCGGATCGTAGATCGCCCCGCGCGCGATGCAGATCATGTCAGCCTTGCCGGAAGCGAGGATGTCTTCAGCCTGCTGGAAGCCCGCGATCAGCCCTACGCTCATGGTCGTGATGCCGGTTTCTTCTTTCACCTTCTCGGCGAACGGCACTTGATAGCCAGCCGAGAGCGGAATCTTCTGCCGTGGATCGAGGCCGCCGGACGAGACGTCCATATAGTCCAGGCCGCGCTTCTTGAGCTCCTTGGCGAGCAGCACGGTTTCTTCCGGCGTCCAGCCGCCGTCGACCCAATCGGTCGCTGAGACGCGCATGCCGATCGGTTTTTGCTCCGGCCACACCGCGCGTACGGCCTCGTACATTTCGATGGCAAAGCGCATGCGGTTCTCAGTCGAGCCGCCATATTCGTCGGTGCGCTGGTTGGAGAGCGGCGACAGGAATTGATGCCCCAGATAGCCGTGCGCGCCGTGCAGCTCGATCACGTCGTAGCCGATGCGGTCGACGCGCTTGGCGGCGGCGGCGAATTCGGCAAGGACCCGCTTGATGTCGTCTTTGGTCATCGCATGCGGCACCGGCCAGCCGGTGTCGTAGGGGATGGCCGACGGCGCTTCCGGCGTCCAGGCGCCGTCCTCTTTGCTCGAGATTGGCTTGCCGCCAGCGGCCGGCGGCGTGGTCGGGCCCTTGCGGCCGGCATGCGCAAGCTGCACGCCGAGCTTGGCGACGCCGTATTGCCGGCAGAAATCGTGCACGCGCTTGAGCGCCTTCTCGTTGTCGTCCGACCACATGCCGGCGCATTTCGGCGTAATCCGGCCCTGCGGATTGACGTTCGTCATCTCGCACATCACGAGCCCGCCGCAACCGAGCGACATATTGCCGAGATGCATCAGATGCCAATCATTGGCCGAGCCGTTGTCGGAATTGTACTGGCACATCGGCGACACCACGACGCGGTTGGGAAGCGTAAGGCCGCGCAGCGTGATCGGGGAAAACAGGACGCTAGCCATAAGTCGGAATCCTTTGTTGGGGCCTTTGGTTGCCGTGAGATGGGTTGCCGTGAGAATGGGGTGCCTTGAGATTTGGTGCCCTGGGACGCTCAGCAAACTGCCATTTCTACGCAGGTGCCGCGCAATGGCATCTATCACGCCAGCGGATCGGCCGGCAAACCGAGGCGGAATTTGCCATGGTTCTCATAGGCCGTGTCGCTCATGACTTGGTGGATACCCGCAGTGTTGATGTCGCGTAACAGGCGACCAATGACGTGAGGATGATGCAGACCGGTATTGCCGGCGAAGTGATAGCACATGGTTGCCGTCTCGATGGCTATATCTGTCGCATAGACACAGATCGCCCGCACGTCGGCAATAGCCGCCCCGTCAGGAGGCGTTCCGGCGCTCACGCTGTCGTACAAGCGGTCATAACGTTCATGCATGAGCGCTCGTGCCGCGCGCAACTTCAAATCGGCTTCGGCGATGAAGCGATGCACAACCTGGCGCTCGTCCAGCCGTGACGAGCGGAAGGTGCCTCGGGTCGTCGTCGCAATGCTGATGAGCTCGTCGAGTGCGCGCCGTGCCGCACCGATAGCAACGCTGCCATGCTCCTTGGCGACATAACTGAATGGCGGAAACAGATAGGACGGGCCGCCGCGAAGCGGCCGCGGCGCCAAAAGATCCCATACGAAAGTCTGATCCGTCGGCAGAGTATAGTCCTCGATCGAGAAATCGCACGAGCCAGTTCCCCGCAGGCCGACAACATTCTTCCAGTTATCGTGGATGGTGACGTCCTTGATGGGGAAGGCTGAGAACATCACGATCGGACGCCCGCCATTCTCGGCTTCCGTTCCTTCCACGACCGTCCCGCCCAATACCCATTCGGCGTGCCGAATTCCGCTGTTGAACCGCCAGCGGCCGCGCACACGAAATCCTTTGCCCTCGCGTACGGCGCGCCCCGCAGGGAAGAACGATATGGCGGCGGTCGGCACATGTCCGCCGACAAAAACTTTGTCGAGCCCGGATTGAGGCAGGAAAGTGCCGAGCGACGCAACGGCAGTCGCGCCGACCATGGTGCACCAGCCGCTCGTGAAATCATGATAGGCGAGCTGTTCCAGCACCATCATTTCGGTAACCGGATCGGCTTCGGCGCCGCCCATCTCGGTACAGAGCTTGAGCTTGAAGATACCCGCTCCGCGTAGCGCGGCGACAGCTTCGGGCGAGAGCGTGCCAAGCTCCTCGCTGTGGGCGCCGGAGGCCTGCAGAATCGGTGCGATCTTATCCACGGCTTCGAGAAGAGCCGCTCTCTTTAGCTTGCGGTCACTCGGAAACGCGTTTTTCATTCTTTACCTCTCCACACAACGCCGCGATCTCCCGCGGAATTGCCTGATCGAATGGTACGATCGTTATGATCAGTCTGATTGTTGGTAGTCGTTTCCTCACGCTGTCGCATATTTTGCCGATGAGCCGCTTTGAAAGCCGAGTACGCGGTTGAGAATAGATTGCGGATCTGCCGCGCTGTTCGATCGCCAGGCGACGATCTGGTCGGGTCTCACCAGGGCAAGATCGGCCCCGTAAATGTCGCGAACGTCATTCGCCGAAATATCGAGAACTTTAAGATCGATGCCGGCTCTTTCGGCCGCAGCGATGAGGCCGTCAGCCTCGGCTTCGCTCGAGAATTTCAACAGTGTCCATTCAAAGCCGAAGCCGTCGTAGAGCGAGCTTCCATCGGAAAGCCAAACATGCGGCGCGCGGCCGCCTGGCTTGGCACTGGCGACATAGACGTTGGCTTCGTCAGGCGGTGGTGCCGTGCCATCGTCAAAAATGATGGGCGATCCGTCGTAGCGGACGCCGAAGGTGATGCCGGGGATGTTGAACTCGCTCTTGCCGTGAAGGGCGAGATATTCGCCGGCTTCGCGACGCGCCCGCTCGCCGTCGCCGGTGTCATCTTCGATTTCGGGAGTGGGCGTGAACAGGCCGATGGAGTCGGCAAATGCCTTCGCAAATCGCGTGTTGCGGGCCGCGATCGGTTGGCGTTCGGCTTCATACGTATCGAGGAGGCCGACGTCCGCTTTGCCCCGTATCACGCTGGCAAGCTTCCAGCCGAGGTTGACGGCATCTTCTACCGCGGTGTTGTAGCCAAGCCCGCCTGTGGGCGTGAACAGGTGCGCGGCGTCGCCGGCGATGAAAACGCGTCCGCGCTGAAACCGCTCGGCGACGAGTGCAAATCCGGCCGTCCACGTTCCTCGCGACAAAATCTCGAGGTCGATTGGCGCGCCGACAGCCGCCTGAAACATCGCGACGGCGCGATCGTGCGTGATTTCGTTTTCGTCCTCGTGCGGCCGCAATTGGGTGTGGAATGCGAACTCGCCCTTGCCATCCACCGCCGCCATGAAGGCGCGACGCTCGCGATTGAACGTGACGTTCATCCAGGCGGGCGGGTGAGGAACGACGCGATAGAAACCCGGCGCGCGCAGGTAAATGGCGTGCATCCGGCCGCCGAAAAAGTCGCGCACGATGTCCTGGTCGCCCAAATATTTGAGCCCAAGCGCTTCCCGGATCGTGCTTCGCGGACCATCGGCACCAATGAGATAAGAGGCCTCGATTTCGTGCGTCCGCCCGTCGGCCACGCGCTCGACCAGCGCGTGAATTCCACACGCATCCTCGGAAAAGCGAACGAGCCGCCATCCGTAATTGATTGAAATGCCCGAAAGCGCCTCGGCGTGCCGGCGCAGCACCTGCTCGACAAATTTTTGCGAGACGCGGTGCGGCAGTTCGGCGGCGCTCCACGAGCCGGACATTTGCTTCACGCGCTCGACGGCCTGGCCGGCTGAAGGCAAGCGGAAGCGCGCCAATTCGTGGCGGGCGTAGCGGGTGAAATAGGCGATGTCGGTCGGAAAATCAGCGGGGAGACCGAGCGCGCGTATTTCATGTGCAAAGCCAAGGCGCCGAAAGTGCTCCATCGTCCGCGCTTGCGTCGCGTTGGCTTGCGGATTGAAAGCGGTCGTCGGCTTTTGATCGACCAGGACTGCACTGACGCCGCGCCGGCCAAGTTCATTGGCAAGCATCAGTCCACACGGACCTCCGCCGACGATCAGTACCGAACATCTGTTGGGAGGCGCTTCGACCAATGCTGTTCCCCGCGACGTTTCCTTCGGGCCGGCACGTCCGGCCTTGCATCGGCACTTGCCAATCCGGGCCCGGTTCGTTATGAAGTTCATCAAGTTGAACTTATCCATAATATGAAACTCGGCGAAACCTCTGCTGTCAAGTCGCTCGACCGCGGACTCGATATTCTCGAGTACGTGGCCGGCTGCGCGGAGCCGCCGTCGTTTTCGCAACTGCTGACAAGCCTCGGCATTCCGCGCAGCAGCCTGTTTCATCTGCTGACAAACTTGCTGTCGCGGAATTTTCTCGAACGCGATCCCAAGACCGAGCGTTACCGGCTCGGAGCGGAGGTCACCAAGCTCGCAAGGAAGGTGCGAAAGCCATCGTTGGGCGATCGGGTCACGCCGTTCCTGCGACAGCTCAGCGCCGAGGTCAGCGAAACTTGCGGCTTCTATGTCCAGGTTGCGGATGCCGTGGAAGTGGTCGCGTCCGCAATCAGCACGCAGGCGCTGTCGTACACGATGAAGGTCGGTATGAATGCGCCGCTGTATGCGGTTTCCGCAGGCAAGGTCGTGCTGGCCGAATTTCGCGCGGAGGACCTGAGTCAGTATCTCGCGCAAGTCACATTGGCGCCGGTGACGCCGCACACGATCCGTGTGAAGAGCCGCCTGAAGAAGGAGATCGCAGAGGTCAGAGCGACCGGCTTTGCCTATTCGCGTGATGAGTTCACGCTGGGAATAACGGCCATCGCCACTGCGGTACGAAGCGAGCGGAATTTTCACGGCGCCATCAATCTGGCCGTGCCGACAGCGCGTTTCACTTCGGACCGAGACACTGAATTTCGTGAGTCTTTGCGACGAACGGCGCAGGCCATTGCCAAAGAGATAACCGAAGAGCCGTGAGCGCGACGACAGTTGGGCCGACGCAACCGTCGGCCCGTTTGCACCATCATCGCCGCTCGAACCGTGCAACCAATTCGACATGCGCTGAATAGCGGAATTGATCGACCGGCGTGACGCTCGCCAGCTGGTAGCCGCCATCGACCAGAATTCGGGCGTCGCGGGCGAATGTGCCGGGGTTGCACGATACCGCGGCAACGATAGGAACTCGGCTCGCCGCAATCTCGCGTGATTGTGCTTGCGCGCCTTGACGCGGCGGGTCGAAGACGACGGCATCAAAGCGGTTGAGTTCGGCGGCAAGGAAAGGGTTCTTGAATAGATCGCGCCGTTCGGCGGTGACGGGCTTCAGGCCCGGCGTGTGGGACGCGCGCGTGAGCGCAGCGAGCGCGGGTTCGTCGTCATCGCTCGCCGTGACGCGCGTCTGCTCGGCGAGCCGCAAGGCGAAGGGGCCGATGCCGGCGAACAGGTCGGCGACGCCCTTCTTGGGCTTCGCCGCGGCACAGATCTCCGACACAAGCTGCGCCAGTACGTGCTCGCCTTCGGCAGTCGCCTGCAAGAAGGCGGCAGGCGGCAACACAACCGTGGTTGCGCCCACGCGCATGGTCGGTGCGCGCGCTTGCGCGACAAGCTCGCCGTGGCGGGTGAGCCGCGCGAGATTGTACTGGGCGACAAGGCGGGCGAGGGCGGATGTCGCCGTTGCGGTCAGCGGGCCTGAGCCGCGCACGTCGATATCAAGACCGGCATCGGTTGCTGTGGCGTGAATATCGAGCGGCTTGCGCAGCGGACTGAGCAATTCGGCGATGGCCCAGGCCGCTTTGAGCGCGCCGTCGAGACTCTTCGCCAGAACCGGACAGCGGTCGATCGGGATCACGTGATGCGCGCGGGCCGCGGCAAAGCCAACTTCGAGGATATCGTGCGTGCCCCGGCGGGCATGAAAGACGACACGGCGGCGGCCGTCGCCATGCGCGTCGATCAGATCGGCAACCGGCGCTTCGATTCTAGCCTGGCGCAGCGCCTCGACAACGAGGCTACGCTTCCATGCTCGGTAGGCCGACGTCTCCCAATGCTGCATGGCGCAGCCGCCGCAAATGCCGAAATGCGGGCAAATCGGTGCGATCCGCTGCGGGCTTGCTGTCTCGACGCGGAGAAGCTGGCGGCGATCAGGATGGCCGAGTACCTCACCGACTTCAACGGTTTCGCCTGGCAAGGCGGCGGGCACAAAGATCGGTCCGTCGGCGCTGTCGGCGACGCCATCGCCGCGATGGCCGATCCGCTCGATCACGAGATGCTCAACCACGTTCGGCCTCGATGAAGAATTCGCGGTTGCCGTCGCCGCCAAGGATCGCCGAAGGCACGAGGCCGCCGACTTGCCAGCCGAGCGAAGCGATGAAGGCGCCGATATCTTCACAGACCATTTTTTGCACGGCCTCGTCGCGAATGATGCCCTTCTTACTGTGGCGGCGCTCGGCCTCGAATTGCGGCTTGATCAGAGCCAGAAGCTGCGCGTGCGGCGCCAGGAGCTTGCTGACCGCGGGCAGCACCAATTTGAGCGAGATGAAGCTTACATCGATGGTCGCGAAGTCGGGCTGTTCGGCGAGACGAGCCGGATCAAGGGTGCGGATGTCAGTCTGCTCAAGGGAGACGATATCGTCACGGCCGCGCAAGCGCTCGTGAAGCTGGTTGGAGCCGACATCGACGGCAATGACGCGGCCTGCGCCGCGCGCAAGCAGCACTTCCGTGAAGCCGCCGGTCGAAGCGCCGACGTCAAGGCAGATGCGGCCTTTGACGTCGAGCGCGAATTCGTCGAGGGCCGCTGCGAGCTTGACGCCGCCGCGCGAGACATAGGGGTGCTCAGGCGTGGCCGCGATGACAGCGGAGAGGGCGATTTCGTCAGAGGCCTTGCGCACCGGCACGCCGTCGGCCGTGACCAGACCTGCGGCAATTGCTGCTTGCGCGCGGGCGCGGCTCTCGAACAGGCCGCGCGCGACTAAGAGACGGTCCGCACGCTCGCGGTTGATCATGACTCTCCGTCATGTCCGATCTTGTGTCGGACATCCTCATATATAGGACGGAGTTATGCGACTTAAACAGTATGGCCGGGCTATGAGCCCGGCCAAGATACTTCAGAAAGACACGCCAGAGATATTAGGCGAGCTTCACCACTTCGCCGTGCATGTTCTGGCCGAGCGCTTCGAACGCCTTGGCGACGATGCCTTTGGCGTCGAGACCGGCCTGGGCGTACATGGCGTTCGGCGAGTCCTGATCGATGAAGATATCCGGCAGGACCATCGAGCGGACCTTCAGACCGCGATCGAGCACGCCGTGCTCGGCGAGCGTCTGCAGCACATAGGCGCCGAAGCCGCCGACCGAGCCTTCTTCGACGGTGAGCAGCACTTCGTGCTCGCGGGCGAGCCGCAGCAGCATCTCGACGTCGAGCGGCTTGGCAAAGCGAGCGTCAGCGACAGTGGTCGAGAGGCCATAGGTCGCGAGCTCATCGGCGGCTTTGAGGCATTCGCCGAGGCGGGCGCCGAACGAGAACAGCGCCACTTTGGAGCCTTCGCGCAGAATACGGCCCTTGCCGATCTCCAGTGGCTTACCTTCTTCCGGCATCGGCACGCCGAGGCCTTCGCCACGCGGATAACGCACGGCCGACGGCCGATCGTCGATCGCGGCCGCTGTCGCCACCATGTGGACGAGCTCGGCTTCGTCGGCCGCCGCCATCACCACGAAATTGGGCAGGCAGCCGAGATAAGCGACGTCGAACGAGCCGGCATGCGTCGGGCCGTCGGCGCCGACGAGGCCGGCGCGGTCGAGCGCAAAGCGCACCGGCAGCTTCTGGATGGCGACGTCGTGCACGACCTGGTCATAGGCGCGTTGCAGGAAGGTCGAGTAGATCGTCGCGAAGGGCTTATAGCCCTCGGTCGCCAAGCCGGCAGCGAAAGTGACGCCATGCTGCTCGGCAATGCCGACATCGAAGGTGCGGTTCGGAAATTCTTTCTGGAACAGGTCGAGGCCGGTGCCCGACGGCATGGCCGCGGTAATGGCGACGATCTTGTCGTCCTTGCGCGCTTCCTTGATCAGGCTTTCGGCGAACACCTTCGTATATTGAGGCGCACCGCCCTTCGACTTCTGCTGTGCACCGGTAGCGACGTCGAATTTGACGACGCCGTGATATTTGTCGGCGGAATTTTCCGCGGGCTTATAGCCCTTGCCCTTCTGCGTGACGACGTGAACCAGGAACGGACCGTTCTTGGCGTCACGCACGTTCTGCAGCACCGGCAACAAGTGATCGATATTGTGGCCGTCGATCGGGCCGACATAGAAGAAGCCCAGCTCGTCGAACAGCGTGCCGCCGGTGACCAGGCCGCGCGCATATTCTTCAACTGCGAGCGCGCGCTGCTCGAGCATCTTGGTCGGCATGCGCTTGGCGACCTGGTGCACCAGCTTGCGCAGCTGGTGATAGCCGCGTCCCGAGACACGGCGCGCGAGATAGGCCGACAGCGCGCCGACGGGCGGTGCAATCGACATGTCGTTGTCGTTGAGCACCACGATCAGGCGCGAGTTCATCGCACCGGCATTGTTCATGGCCTCGTAGGCCATGCCAGCTGACATCGCGCCGTCACCGATGACGGCGATGACATTGTTCTGCTTGCCCTGGAGGTCGCGCGCGACCGCCATGCCGAGACCGGCGGAGATCGAGGTCGACGAATGCGCAGCACCGAACGGATCGTATTCGCTCTCGGCGCGCTTGGTGAAGCCGGACAGGCCGTTGCCCTGACGCAGCGTGCGAATGCGATCGCGCCGCCCGGTCAGGATCTTGTGCGGATAGGCCTGATGGCCGACGTCCCAAATAAGCCGATCGTCGGGCGTATTGAAGACATAATGGAGGGCGACCGTGAGCTCGATCACGCCGAGACCGGCGCCGAGATGGCCGCCGGTGACGGCGACAGCGTCGACCGTCTCAGTGCGCAGCTCGTCGGCGACTTGCCGCAACTGGCTGGGCTCAAGGTGCCTGAGATCGTCGGGTGTCTTGATTTGGTCGAGCAATGGGGTCTTGGACAAAACCGTCACGCTACGCTCCTTAGTTTCAGACGAATGTTGTTCTTTCGGCCTAACGCCGATTGTTAAGGGGTCCCGGTCGCGGGCCCACGAATGGAATACGCGGATTATAGCGTCCCCTACCCTGGGTCCTTACACTATTATGGCCCGGGAACGCAATTTAATCGCCGCATCAGCCGCGACGGATTGGGCTGTTGCCTTAACGGAACTCTCAAGCTCTCCAATATCTTATCTCCGGGGTCTCACTGAGACCCTGTGTTCCGCCCTTTGACGACATCCTGAGGCACTTAGGTTCAACGATGCGCCTTCGCCAGGGATCCCAAGACGGCCGTGCGGCCATACGGTTATAAAGGGCGGGCGGGTGTGACGGGGCCGTGTGACCGAAATGGGGCGGTACTCCTAGTGGTATAAACCGGCAAAGAGCCAGCGAGTTGCACCGTGGGGCTTCAAACTTACCGAAAGAAACGGAAGTTTAACGTTACCTCCGAGCCGCGCGGGCGCGTCGGGCAAGGTGGCGGCCACCGCTATGTCATCCAAAAGCATGACGCGACCCGGTTGCACTACGATCTGCGGCTTGAACTCGACGGGGTGATGAAGAGCTGGGCGGTGACCCGCGGCCCGAGCCTCGATCCCAACGACAAGCGGCTGGCCGTTCATGTCGAGGATCATCCGATCGAATACAATACATTCGAAGGTATTATCCCGGAGGGCGAATACGGCGGCGGCACCGTGATGGTCTGGGATCGCGGGACCTGGGAGCCCGACGGCGATCCGCATAAAGGCCTCGCCAAAGGTCACCTCGAATTTACCCTGCACGGCAAAAAACTGCGCGGCCACTGGCATCTCGTGCGCATGCGGGCGCGCCAAGGCGACCGTCATGAGAACTGGCTTCTGATCAAGGGCAAGGACGAGGAGGCGCGCAGCGGGCGCGACGCGGACATTCTCGAAACCGAGCCGCTCTCGGCGGCGACTGGCCGCTCGATGGAGGAGATCGCCGGTGGCAAAGGCCGAAAGCGCGTCTGGCACAGCAATCGCGCCAAGGGCGCGCCGGCGGATGCGCCTGACGCTCCAAAAGATCCCAATGCGCCAAAAGTGCTTGGGCGGCCGCAATCGCAGCGCGAATTCAAGGCGCAACTCAAAGCGCTGGGTACGGGACGCGCCAAGCCGGAACGCAAAGCGGCGCCCGCGAAAGCGGCCAAAGAACCAGCGGCGAGGCGGCTCGCGGCAAAACCGCGCGCGCGCGCCAAATCGGCGGTCGCCAAAGTGGAACGCAAAAGCGGGCAGGGGCCGCGTCAGCGAGCCGAAGCGCGCATGCCCGACTTCATCCCGCCGAGTCTTGCCACGCTGGCGGGCGGCGCGCCGAGCAGCAACAATTGGCTGCACGAGATCAAGTTCGACGGCTATCGCATCGAAGCGCGGCTCGATCAGCGCGATGTGCGGCTGTTGACGCGCAAGAAACTGGATTGGACCCATCGCTTCGAACCGATCGCGGAAGCCTTCAAAGCGCTTCCCGCCGAGACTGCGCTGATCGACGGCGAACTCGTCGTCGAGGATGACAGGGGCATCTCGAACTTCTCGCTGCTGCAGAGCGATCTGAAAGACGGCCGCAGCGACCGCTTCGTCTACTGGGCTTTCGATCTGTTGTATCTCGACGGCAAAGACCTTACCGGCGAGTCGCTCACCGAGCGCAAGGCGGCGCTGCACCGCCTTCTCAAGGGTGAAAGCCGCAAGGGCCGCATCCGTTATGTCGAGCACGTCGATGGCGACGGCCGCGCGGTGTTCAAATCCGCCTGCGAGATGAATCTCGAAGGCATCGTTTCGAAGCTGCGCGACGCGCCCTATCGCTCCGGCCGCACCGACAATTTCGTCAAGGTGAAGTGCCATGACGAGCAGGAATTCGTCGTCGCCGGCTTCAGCCCCTCGAACGTCACGCCCAAGGCGGTGGGTGCGCTGACGGTGGCGTATCACGAGAACGGCAAGCTGCGTTATGGCGGGCGTGTCGGTACCGGCTATACGCACGAGGTGGCGCGCGACTTGTGGAAGCGGCTCGAACCTTTGCGCGCGGATCGCCCGCCGGTCGCATTGCCGCCGGACGAGCGGCGCAAGAACGTGATCTGGGTGAAGCCGCAGGTCGTCATCGAAGCCGAATTCCGCGGCATCACCCATGACGGCTTGCTGCGGCAGGCCGCGTATAAAGGATTGCGCGAGGATAAGCCGGCCAGCGAGGTGGTGCGCGAGATGCCGGCGGCCGCCAATTCTGCCACAATGGCGCAGCGTCAGCCGGTGCGCAAATCGACAAGGGCGTCGGATAGCGCGGCACAATCTGCGGCGTCGCCAAAGTCGGCGCGAACGAGCAAAAACCAAGGAGGCGCCGAAGTCGCGGATGTGCGGCTGACCCATCCGGATCGCGTCTATTGGCCTGATGCCGGCATCACCAAACAGGAGCTTGCCGAATATTACGTGCGCGTCTGGGATGTCATGGCGCCGCATGTCGTCGGCCGGGTGCTTGCGATCGTGCGCTGCCCGGAGGGCGTGGGCGGCGAATGCTTTTTCCAGAAGCACATCGCGTCGAACGTCAAGCAGTCCGCGCTGCGCCATGTGGTGAAGGGCAAGGATCACGACGTCATCGCGGTGGAGAATGTGGGCGAGCTCGTTGAGCTCGTGCAATCCGGCGCGCTCGAGATTCACGTGCGCGGCTCGCGGCTCGACAGCCTGGAGACATGCGACCGCATCGTGTTCGATCTCGATCCGGGCGAGGGCGTTGCCTGGGAGGATGTCGTCGCCGGCGCCAAGGAGATCCGCGATCGTCTTTCCGAGCTGAAGCTGAAGAGCTTTGCCAAGCTCTCGGGCGGCAAAGGCATTCACGTCGTGCTGCCGATCGCTGACATCGACTGGGACGCGGCCAAGACCTTCTCCGGCGCCATCGCCACGGCCATGGCCACAGACAGCCCGAAACTGTATCTGGCGAAAATGACCAAGGCGCTGCGCGAGGGCAAAATCTTCATCGACTATTTCCGCAATTCGCGCGAGGCGACTTCGGTCGCGCCTTACTCGACGCGGGCGCGGGCAGGTGCTGCGGTTTCCATGCCGGTGTCGTGGGAAGCCTTGTCGCGCACGCAGAGCGGTCATCAGTTCACGCTCCCTGATCTGAAAAAGCTTCCCGGCAAAGACGCCTGGGCTGATCTCGGCAAAGTGCGGCAGAAGCTGGCTGAGATCGCGAAGAAGAAGCGGTAACAAATCCTCCACCGCGATAGCGGGGGAGGTAGCCGTGCGAAGCACGGAGGTGGGGGCGCGGGCCTCGACGGGTGGCACGCGATCAAAAACTCGCTGAACTCCAAACCAATCCCGACCGCGCGTTTTCAGCATCTTGCCCCGCTGCACCGCCGTCGCCCCTATACGCCATGCTGCGCATGGCGTACCTCCCCCGTTATCACGGGGGAGGATGAAGAAAGCTCGCTCGCACGCGAAGGGTCGTAGCCCGGATGGAGCGCAGCGCAATCCGAGAACGACGGTGACGCTTATATGCCGCACCCGGATTACGCTGCGCTTCATCCGGGCTACGAAGAAAAGGGAAAGCGGAGCGCCGAGAGGCGCACCATCCGTTGGCGGCATCAGCGGATGCCGCAGCGCGCCTTGCGATCGGCGCGCTCGCCTTTCGGCGCTCCACTGCGGCTCTCGTTTAGGCGACCGAACGCCACCACTCAGCTCCGGGCCGCGCTTGCTGGTCAGCGGATACGGTTTGGACCTTCTCCGCCGCCGAGTTCAGCCAGACACCTGGCAGACCGGTCATAATGCCGGTCGGGTCGATGCCCAGAGCCGCCCGGGAGCGGAGTGCAAATCCGCGCGCAGGCGCCGCACTCGCTCCGCATTCAGGCTTGCCTTCCGGAAAGCGTCCCTCACCGAGCGAGATGATTGTTTTGTAACTGAAATGAGGACAATTGTCAATATATCAGGGACGCGCCCGCCGTCTTGTTTGGGCAGCCGACGCAGCGGTGGCGCGGTCGGTATCAGCGTAACGATAGGTCCGACTGATCAACAAGTTCCGCCGCCGGTGTCACCTTCGATTAGGGTTTCTTAATCGTTGCGCGCAACGATGCGACCCGCCTGGGGTCGAAGCGGCTTGAGCGGCCCAGAGCGGATTTTTCCGAATAGGCTGGGGTATTCCATGCGTCTGTTGCGTGATTGCGCGTTCGCGTTGGTGTTTGTATGCGCCGCTTACTCTGCTTGGGCCGAAGATGCGGGCCCCCAAACGACGGGTTCGCTCGGCAACGTCGCGCCGGCGGCGGCATGTCCGGCTAAGTCGAATGCATCTGGTAACGTTCTTGGCGTGTCTCGCGTGGTCGAGATCGACACGGCCGGCGGTCCAGGCTTCGGCTCCGAGCAATTCAAGGCCTATGACTTCCTGCAGCCGGGCGAGGTTGTCCTGACCTTCGACGACGGGCCGTGGCCCGGCAATACGCCCGCGGTGCTCAATGCGCTCGCCGCGCAATGCACCAAGGCGCTGTTCTTCCCGATCGGCGAGCATGCGATGTGGCATCCGCAACTCCTCAAGGAGGTTGCGGCGGCAGGACACACGATCGGATCGCATACCTGGTCGCATGCCGATCTGGCGAAGCTGCCGGCGGACCAAGCGCAGGAGGAGATCGAGAAGGGTTTCAGTGCCGTGCGTGCGGCGCTCGGCCAACCCGAGGCGCCGTTCTTCCGCTTCCCCGGTTTGCGCTATTCACCCGAATTGGTCTCGTATCTGGGCACGCGCAATATCAGCACGTTTTCCGCGGACTTCGATTCACTCGATTTCAAGATTCATCAGCCTGACAAAGTCATTGCCTCGGTGATGACCAAGCTGAAGAAGAACGGCAAAGGCATCATCCTCATGCACGACTTCCAGCACGGAACGTCGCTCGCGCTGCCGGAGATTCTCGCGCAACTGAAAGCGAACGGCTACCGGATCGTGCAGGTGAGGGCCAAGACGCCGGTGACCACACTGGCGCAATACGACGACCAGGTCGGTAAGCTTTTCGGCGGCGCCTCGGCCGATGCCAAGCCATTGTCGAGTGTCGTGCGCACGATCGACGCCCCGACTTTCAACGATCGCTTCTCGGCGGTGAAATAGGTCGCTGCATCCGTCATGGCCGGGCTTGTCCCGGCCATCCCGATCAACTGGCGAGCGAAGCGACGCCGTCCTTTGGACAGCTATGCCCGGCCATGACGGCATCGATGTGGTCGTGATAGCAGCTCTCGCTAACCGGCGAGCTTGAGGCGATCTGACTTCGGCTCGAAGCGGGCGCGGAAGATTTCTGCATCCAGCGGATCTTCGAAACAGTAGCGCACGAAGGCCGCATAATCGTCTTCGACATACATGTCGAAATTGCCGACATGGTCGATCAGAAAATTCAGGATCTCGCTGTCGTCGCAGAGCTGCTGCCGCGGCAGCACCACCTGATACGGGCATTCCTCGTCGAGCTGGCGCAGCCAATCGCTGCGTTTATCTGCGCTGCGTTTGTCTGCGCCGCGCTTATCCGAGTTGCGCTTATCCGAGCTGCGTCTGTCCGAATCCGCCATCGTTGCACCTCTTGATCCGAACGATGGATTGTTCCTCTTTTGTTCTAAAAAGTCAAGGAAAATCGCGGGTTTTCGGGGCAAAACAGGAGCCACTAGAGCCAGGGGCTAGGCGGCAAAAGTCACTCAACATCCAGCGGTGTGGTGCCGGTCGGCTTGCCGGTGGCGTCGAGCGTAATCTTCTCCACGCGCGCCTCGGCCTGACGCAACAGTTCCTCGCAGCGGCGCTTGAGGGCTTCGCCACGCTCATAGATGGCGACCGATTCTTCGAGCGGCACCTTGCCCTCTTCGAGCCGTTTCACGATCGATTCCAGTTCCTCGATCGCCCGCTCGAACGGCAATTGGGTGATGTCGTCGTTGGTCTTCTGCGCCATTTCTTTGCTCACATTTGTGACCGCTCGCTTGCGCGTGAATGAGCGGAAAGTCAATGCATGCGCGGCACTTACCCACGTATCAGCGCGGTCACATCATCCGCGCATCAGCGCCGTCACGTGGGCGGCGACCGAATTGCCGAGCGCCTGCAGATCGTAGCCGCCTTCGAGCAGCGAAACCACGCGGCCATCGGCGTGGCGGTCGGCGACATCCATCAGCTTCTTTGTCGCCCAGGCGAAATCCTCTTCGGAGAGATTGATATTGGCGAGCGGATCGCGGTAATGCGCGTCGAAGCCTGCGGAAATGATCACGAGCTCGGGCTTGTAGTCGTTGAGCCGCGGCAGGATGCGCTCTTCGAAGGCGGCCTTGAATTTGTCCGCGCCGTCGCCCGGACGCAGCGGGGCGTTGACGACAGTATTGTATTCGCCGCTCTCGCCGAGGGCGCCGGTGCCGGGAAACAGCGGCATCTGATGCGTCGAGCAATACATCACTGTTTTGTCGGCCCAGAAAATTTCCTGCGAGCCGTTGCCGTGATGCACGTCGAAATCGACGATGGCGACGCGGCTGATGCCGTGGTGGTTTTGTGCATGGCGCGCGGCGATGGCCGCATTGTCGAACAGGCAAAATCCCATCGGCCGCGCCGTCTCGGCGTGATGGCCCGGCGGCCGCGCGGCGACAAAGGCGTTCGTGGCCTTTTTGCTCAAGACTTCATCGACGGCATGGACCGCGCCGCCCACTGCGCGTAAAGCGGCCTCGAACGTGCCGGGGGACATCGAGGTGTCGCCGTCGAGATGAATCAGGCCCTGATCGGGCGAGGCGTCGCGCAGCGCGGTGATGTAGTCCATCGGGTGGCAGAGCGCGACGGTTTCGAAGGTGCCGAGGGGCGCTTGCGCGCGCGCCAGGCTCTGGAATTTCTCTGCCTCCAGCGCGCGCTCAATGGCGCGCAGCCGGTCGGGTCGTTCCGGGTGGCCTTGCGGCACGAGGTGCTGGAGGCAGGCGGGATGGGTGATCAGGAGAGTGGACATCAAAGACATCTAAGGTGAAGCGACTGCGGATGGAAGAGCGGTCGGAATGAGAGGAGTGCTTTGTGCCGGCGCTTCACTTTCATATTGCGCGCCGAGATCGTTACGGCGCCAGCGCGGCATCCGCGCCCATGACGCCTTCGGCGCATTCGACGACAGTGCGTTCGAGCGCGCCGGCTTGAACCGCGAAATTTTCGGCGAAGAACCGCGTCAGTGCAACGCGCGCCGCGGTATCGCCGCCGAGCCGTAGCGCCGCGAGCGCTTCTTTGGCGAGAAAGGCGCCGCCGGTCGCGAGCGCAAACAGCCGCAGATAGGGCGTGGCGCCGACCAGCGCTGCTTCGGACTCTTTATCGAGGCGCGCGAGCAGCCACTGCGTGGCGCGCGCCAGGCTCTCGACTGCGTCGCCGAGCCGCACCGGCGCCCAGCCGAAGCCCGGATCGTTGCTGGCCTCGAGCTCTTTGACGATGCCGCGCAGCTCGTCGATATGCGCTGCAACCACTTCGCCGTTCTCGAGCGGCAATTTGCGGATGACGAGATCGATGGCCTGGATCCCGTTGGTGCCTTCATAGATGGCGGCGATCCGCGCATCGCGGAAATGCTGTGCGGCGCCGGTCTCCTCGATGAAGCCCATGCCGCCATGCACCTGCACGCCGAGCGAAGTAACCTCATTGGCAATATCAGTCGAGAACGCCTTGGCGACCGGGGTGAGCAGCGAGGCGCGGTGATCGCCGGACTTGCGTGCGGCGTCGTCCTTGCCGCGCTCCGCGCGGTCGAGCGCGATCGCGGTCGCGTAGCAGATTGCGCGTGCCGCCTGGGTGAGCGCCCGCATGGTCAGCAGCATGCGCCGCACATCGGGGTGGGCGATGATCGGCGACATTTCGCCGGGCTTGGTGTCGGCCTCGCGGCCTTGTTTGCGCTCGCGCGCGTAAGCGAGCGCCTGCTGTGTTGCGCGCTCGGCGATGCCGACGCCTTGCAGGCCGATGCCAAGGCGAGCTCGGTTCATCATGGTGAACATGCAGGCCATGCCGGCATTTTCCCGCCCGATGAGATAAGCGGTGGCGCCGCCTTTGTCGCCGAAGATCATGGTGCAGGTCGGCGAGCCGTGAATGCCGAGCTTGTGCTCGACCGAATGTGCGCGCACGTCATTGCGCTCGCCGGGCGAGCCGTCTGGCTGGAGCAGGAATTTCGGCACCAGGAATAGCGAGATGCCGCGCGTGCCGAGCGGTGCATCGGGCAGCCGCGCCAATACAAAATGGATAATGTTGTCGGTGAGATCGTGTTCGCCGTAAGTGATGAAGATCTTCTGCCCGGTGATGCGGTAGGTGCCGTCGGTTGCGCGTTCGGCCCGTGTGCGCAGCGCGCCGACGTCGGAGCCGGCTTGCGGCTCGGTGAGCTGCATCGTGCCTGTCCATTCGCCGGTGACGAGCTTTTCCAGATAGATCTTTTTCAGCTCGTCGCTGCCATGCGCATGGAGCGCGTCGATCGCAGCCATGGTCAGGAGCGGCCCGACGGCGAAGGCCATCGAGGCAGACTGCCACATCTCGTTGCAGGCGGCACTAACGACCTGCGGCAACGCCTGGCCGCCGAAATCGAGCGGCGCGGCGAGGCCGTTCCAGCCGCCGGCCTGCCAGGCCTTATAGGCTTCCTTCCAGCCGGGTGCCGTGGTGACGACGCCATCCTTGAATTGCGTGCCGTATTTGTCGCCATCGCGATTGAGCGGTGCGATGACTTCCTCGGCGAAACGGCCGGCTTCGCTGAGCACCGCCTCAACATCGTCAAGCGTGAGTTCGCCGAACAGGCCTTGCTCTATCGCGGCAGGAAGGGATGCGCCGTGCTTGAGGGCGAAGGTGATGTCGGTGAGGGGGGCTTTGTAGGTCATCTGAAGGGACCGTTTTGTTCAGCGCGCCAGGCTGGGCGCGGGAAGAGACACTATCATACGGCGCAGGCCGATTTGCCTATCGGCTGTACCAGCAGGTCAGTGCAAGAGATGCCGGGTGGGCCGACTATTTCATTGATTGCACGGCCACAGGGTGCCTGAGAGGAATTCGAAGTCAAGGATAACTCCAACCCGTTGCTTGCAACGGGCTGGAGTTACCGCCGTAGGCGGCGGCCCTCCGGGCCGTCCTTGAGTTCGAATTCCTCTCAGGCAAAATGGTAGCCGCGCAACAATGAATATTTGACGCTGAACAGCGCCAAGTGGTGCGGCAACGCGCGGCTCACGGCGGTGGAATATCATCCGGCACAAAGAAATCCTCTGCCAAAGGCTGGCTCGGATCGACGCGATAGTGCTCGAAATCAGTCACGCCGTTTGCTGCGAGAAACGTGTCGTCGATCAAAAAATTTCCGGTGAATTGGCGTGATGGCTTTGAGAAAATAGTGTAAGCCGCGTCCGCCACGATCTCGGGCTTGCGTCCGTGCTTCATCATCTCCGCGCCGCCGAGAAGATTTTCCACCGCGGCGGTTGCGATCAAAGTGCGCGGCCACAGCGCATTGACGGCGATGCCTTGCTCCCGCAATTCGCCGGCAAGCCCGAGCACCACCATGCTCATCCCGAATTTCGCCATCGAATAGGCCGTATGCGGCGCGAACCATTTCTCCTTCATGTCGAGCGGCGGCGACAGCGTGAGGATGTGCGGATTGGCGGCTTTCGCCAGATAAGGAATGGCGGTCTTGGAGACGAGGAAAGTGCCGCGCGCATTGATCTGATGCATCAGATCGAAGCGCTTCATATCGGTCTGCACCGCAGGCGTCAGTGAAATGGCGCTGGCATTGTTGACGACGATGTCGATGCCGCCGAACCGCGCCGCGGTTTTGGCGAAGGCGTCTGCCACCACGGCTTCGTCGCGGATGTCGACCGCAAGCGGCAACGCCTTGCCGCCGGCGCGTTCGATCTCTTCGGCGGCCGTATAGATCGTGCCTTTGAGCTTTGGATGCGGCGTTGTGGTCTTCGCCGCGATCGCGATATTGGCGCCGTCGCGTGCGGCGCGCAGCGCAATAGCAAGCCCGATACCGCGCGAGGCGCCGGTGATGAATAATGTCCTGCCGGCAAGCGACATGGTCGGTCCTATATTTTATGTCCTGTATCTTGGCGGTGCTATTTCTTGCGTGCGAAGAAGGCGGCAAAAGCGGCGCGCGCTTCGTCGGATTTCAGAAGTTCCTTGAAGTGCTCCACTTCGATCTCAATGCGCTCGGCGACGCTGTCGGTTTGGCTGCGCATCAGGCGGCGCGCCAGCTTCACGGCGTTCGGGGGCAGGGCGGCGATCTCAAGCGCTGCTTGGTGTGCAGTCTCGTCCACCGCGCCGGCCTCGACAATGGTGTTGACGATGCCGGCTTCGCGCGCATCCGCCGCCGACAACGGCCGGCCCATGACCAGAAGCGAAAAGGCGCGCGCGTGGCCCATGCGTTGCGGTGCGAGCAGGCTCGATGCCGCTTCCGGGATGAGGCCGAGTTTCAGAAACGGTGTCGCGAAGGTGGCGCCGGTTGCCGCGACCACATGATCGCAGTGCAACAGCATAGTCGTGCCGATGCCGACGGCTGTGCCGCCGACGGCCGCGACCAGCGGCTTTTCGTTGCGCGACAGAGCGCGAAGGAAATCGACCGTGATCGGCTCGAGGCCGCTGCCTTCGGCGCGCTTTTGAAAATCGCCGATATCGCCGCCGGCGCAGAACGCATTCGGCCCGCCGGCAAGGATGATGCAGCGGATGGCGGGATTGGCGCCGGCCTCCGACAAAGCTCGGGTCATTGCGGCATACATCGGCTGGGTCAGCGCATTCTTCTTCTCCGGCCGGTTCATCCGGATGGTCCGGACGGCGCCCTCGTCCTGGACGATGATGGAATCGGTCATATGTTTCCTCGTGCGGTCGCTTCGCGCCAGCGTGCCGGCGACATTATTATAGGGCCTGCGTTAAATGGGAGCAGGGACCTGTTCGGGCGAAAAGGGCCAGATTCCGGGCTTTGCCGTGAGCTTTGCCATCCCGTGCCGCGGTAAAGATTGATCCGCCAAGGGCGTATCGCTATGGTCCGCCCGGCCGGCGGTGCCGCAAGTCCAAAGCGACCCGATCGGCAATCCCGATGAGCATTGGGGCGTAGCCAAGTGGTAAGGCAGCGGATTTTGATTCCGCCATTCCCTGGTTCGAATCCAGGCGCCCCAGCCAGCCAGTGCGGTCTCTGCAAGGGGACCTTTTACGCGGCCGGAAAAGGCCGCGCTTTGGGCCGATTTTGGATAGTTGGCATTCTCCGCTTGTTCCGTTCTTCACCACGAGTCTCCCACGCAGCGCCAAAGTCTCCCGCATGCAGTTGGAAAATTCCCGTTTTTCGGAGAGGCGACGCGGAGCCTCGTTCGACATTCGACTGCATGCTCGGGGTAGCAGTTCCGACCGGGCCTAATGGCAAGCGAGACGGCGCTAAACTGCGGACGGCAGGCGCAAATCGTGATGGCGTTCGAGCGCTAACCCTGGCCTGCGTCAATATAGGTCCGTAGCGCAAGCGGATGCCACTTGGTTTTTTCCCGCTCTGATTGTATTACCGAACCTTGTTCCCACTACCTTTCCTGGGGGGCGCGGTGAAAATAGCCGGGTCAATTCCGGCCGATCCCGCATCTGTGATTGTCACGACTGATCTCACGCACTTAGACGAACTTTTGTTAGCTACCGACAAGCCGCTGTCGCGCAGACTCGTCGAAACGTTTCGCGAATGCGCACGTAATCCACTTGTGGCCAAAGCTGATTACGCCCAGCGCCTCAAGAACGAAATGGAAGCAGCGCTGCACGAAGGCCCTGAGGATGCGTCTTCTCAACCTGAAAATTCGTAATTTTCGCGGCTTCGGAAATACGGACGCGGACATTTCGCTCGAAGGCGATCTGCTGATCTTTTATGGCCCAAACGGCTTCGGAAAGACCAGCTTGGCTGAAGCCATTGAATGGCTCTTTTACGGTACGACCAAGAGACGTTTGCGCGGCGATAATTATAGCCGCAGCGAATATGCGAACAGCTTTGCGAATATTCACGGCGGTACGCCGTGCGAAGTCACTGCCACGGTCAACGTGGGCGACCGCCATTACGTGCTTACCCGTCGTCTGACTCAGAACGAGAGCTCTGAGACCTTCGTTGAAGGCATAGCCGCGAGTTTCGCATCAATAAACATCAATCCGCTTGAGGCCGTCTATCCTGTGGTAGCCCAGCACGGGTTGCAAACTTTCGTGCACTCCAAACCGAAGGACCGCCGAGATGCGATCTGTGCCGCGCTCGGGCTGGATGAGCTTACGGCTCTAAAAAACGCTCTCGACGGCGCGCGGACCTCCTTCCAGCGTGCGCCGCCTCTCGCGGTCACGCGTGCGCGTGCCGAATTGTCCGCTAACGCGGGCGTCCTAGCCGAGATTTCGGGAACGCAGAACTTGGCGAGGCGCTGGCGCATGTCACCTGGCCTTAGACTATGATGTGGATATCGAAGCGCTTCTAAATGCGGCAAGATCTTTGACCGGCGTGGAAGTCGAAACGGTTGCTGCCGCACTTGATCGATTGCGCGAGCGTCGGCAGACGGCCAGCCGGTCAGTCTTTAATGCCGATAAGCTCGCCACAAACGACGCAGTCCTGCCATCGGTCCTCGCTTGTTTCGAAGCGTTGGCCACAGAGCTCGCGAGGGTGGAGCGGGCAATAGCCGACGTTGTCGCCGCAATGGCGGCCGCCTATAGCACAGGGCTTCTAGAGCTCTGGAAAAAGGGCTTGGAGCTATCGCCCACCGGTGATCAGTGCCCGATGTGTGAAGCAGACACGCTCACGCCGGCAAAACGTGCCGAACTCGCCGAACGCCTAAACGATAATGCGGCGCGCTTCGCTAAGAGTGCTGAGCTGGGTACAGCGATCAATGCAGCCAAAGGCAGAGTTGTCGAGCTTACCTCGCGGCTTGACGAATTTGGTGGAGCGAGGATATCAGCAGACGAAGCCGACCAGTTGTCGAACCTCTTTGGCGACCGCGGTCCTGACCTTGCAACCTTCAATGAGAAAGCCGAGACCTTTACTCGTCTTGGAGCCACCATACGCGAAAAGCTTGCAGCGGCGACCACGTTCCTCAATAGGTGTGCTGCTGATCTGGAACAGGCAGAGAATGCCCCACGTGTCGTGGCGGACGCTCGGACGATCAACGAGAATATTCAGCAACAGTCCGCAGCTGCGGCGGGCGCATTCCCTGAATACACAGAGGCATGGCAAGCGTTTTCGCCCAAACTATATGTGCTTATTTCGTCCACGGAATTCGTCGCTAGGATCGATGCTGTCGGCAAAACGCTGCGCACAGAGCCGAGCATGCGTGTCCTCGACCAATATGACAAGGTCCTAAAGGAAACGCAGGTGTTGATACGAGCGGTAGAGCAGGAAATGCAAACCCGACAGGAACATCTGCTGACGACGCGGGGCGCGGAGGTTAAAGACCTCTATGATCGGCTCAACCGGGGCGCAGATGTCCTGTTTGAGGAGATGGAGCCCGGCACCGACACCATGAGACTCCATGCGACGAGCTTCGGGACGCGGATGTCCGCTGCGGCCAATTTGAGCGAGTGCCAATTGAATTGCCTTGGCCTTGCCATGTGGCTAATGCGAGCAACAACGCCAGCATCGCCGTTCGGTTTCGTTCTTCTGGACGACCCCGTTCAATCAATGGACGACGATCACACCGAAGCATTCATTTCGGACATCGTGCCGCATTTACTTGACGGTTGCGGCAAGCAGGTGATCGTCCTTTCCCACGTTAAACGAATTGCCGAACGACTTCGGGACCTAAATACCACCCGACCCACGAAGCTATACCACTATGAGAGCTATGATCGGGCTGGTCCCAGCATTACGGAGCAGGTGGCGCTCAAGATGCTCGTTGCTGAAATCAAAGGCGCATCTCGCGGCAACGAGCAAAACCGTAAGTACAGCGTTGATCGCATTCGAGTGCTGGTCGAGCACTTCGTCCGCGAGCTTTACTTGAACGTCAATGGCGCGCCTGTTCCGCCAAAGTATGACCAGGCGACGGCGAAAGACCTCTTGCCGGTATTCCAGACAATCACTGGAGCGACACCACAGGAGCATGCAGGGCTTCGCGACACGGTCAAGTTTTGTGACCCGGCACATCATACGGAAGTCGGTTATGCAGTGCCGATTCAATCCAACATCCAGCCACACATTGATCGCCTCGAAGGCTTGATCAAAAAATACGGGATGTAAATCTGGTCCACAGCCCTACTGCTATTGGGGCGCACGCAGAAGATCAGAACGAGATGGTATCGGGAGCTTCGCCTTCATAATCCCAATCGTGGCCAATGAGTCTCGCCAAGACATCACGCGCTGACATAGAATCTGAATGCAGTATTTTTAATTGATCATGCCAACTTAGCGAGA
>DATAQN010000064.1:0-45156 GCA_036264635.1 Xanthobacteraceae bacterium
GTTCATTGAAAAGCTTGTACTCAAACGAGACTAGGTTGCGAGACCAGTTGATTGGGTCGCGTTGAAAGATGAGGTTGGAACGATGAGTGACATTGGCGAGCGGGTGAAGAAAATTGTCGTTGAGCACCTCGGTGTCGAGCCCGACAAGGTGACGGAGAGCGCCAGCTTCATCGACGATCTCGGTGCGGACAGCCTCGACACGGTCGAGCTCGTCATGGCGTTCGAGGAAGAATTTGGCTGCGAAATTCCCGACGATGCGGCCGAGACGATTTTGACGGTGGGCGACGCGATCAAGTTTCTTGAGAAAAACGCGAAAAGCTGACCGCCTATTTTGCTGCCAACAGTCGTATGAATTGGGCGCGCCACCGCGGCGACCGCGCATTGCAATGCGCAGGCGGACGTGCAAACGAATTCAGTACGCGTAGCCGATTGGCCGCTTCCAGGCGCGACGCCTGGCGGGAGCTTACGTAATGAGACGGGTTGTCGTCACGGGTCTTGGTCTGGTGACGCCGCTCGGCGGCAATGTCGATTCGACCTGGCCGCGCCTCACCGCCGGCGAGAGCGGCGTCACGCGTGTCGAACGATTCGACGTATCCGACATCACCTGCAAGATCGCCGGCCAAGTACCGCGCGGCGACGGCGCCAACGGCACCTTCAATCCCGACGCCTGGATGGAGCCGAAGGAGCAACGTAAGGTCGACGACTTTATTATCTACGCGATGGGCGCGGCGACCCAGGCGCTCAATGACGCCGATTGGCACCCGCGCGACTACGACGATCAGGTCACAAGCGGCGTTTTGATGGGCTCCGGCATCGGTGGTGTCGAAGGCATCGCCGAGACGGCGCTGCTTCTACGCGACCGCGGCCCGCGCCGTGTGTCGCCGTTCTTCATTCCCGGCCGCCTGATCAATCTTGCCTCGGGCTATGTCTCGATCGCTCATTCGTTGAAGGGCCCCAATCACGCGGTGGTCACGGCGTGCTCGACCGGCGCGCATGCCATCGGCGATGCCGGCCGGTTGATCGCGCTGGGCGATGCCGACGTGATGGTGGCGGGCGGTACGGAATCGCCAGTCAATCGCATTTCGCTTGCCGGCTTCGCTGCATGCCGCGCGCTCTCGACGTCGTTCAACGACACGCCGGAAAAGGCTTCACGTCCTTATGATCGCGACCGCGACGGATTCGTGATGGGCGAGGGCGCCGGCGCCGTGGTGCTCGAGGAATACGAGCACGCCAAGCGGCGCGGTGCGCGGATCTATGCCGAGCTTGTCGGTTACGGCTTGTCCGGCGACGCCTATCACATCACGTCGCCGTCGGAAGACGGCGATGGCGCCTATCGTTGCATGATGGCTGCCATCCGCCGCGCCGGCATTTCGGCAGGCGACATCGACTATATCAATGCGCATGGCACCTCGACGCCGGTCGGCGATGAGATCGAGCTGAAGGCTGTCGAGCGCGTCGTCGGCAATGCCGCAGGCCGCATCTCGATGTCGTCGACCAAGTCCTGCATCGGTCATTTGCTGGGCGCGGCCGGCGCGGTCGAGGCGATCTTTTGTCTTCTCGCCATGCGCGACGAGGTCGTGCCGCCGACCATCAATCTGGATAATCCGTCGGTCACGACGGCGATCGATCTCGTGGCGCACAAAGCAAAGAAGCGCCCGATCAATATCGCGCTGTCGAACTCATTTGGATTCGGTGGCACCAATGCGTCGCTCGTGTTCCGCCGCCTCGAACGATAGCGCATGTCGGGAGAAGCGGGGGCCGCTTTCCGGCAAGGGCATGGCGTAAATCAAAGAGCCGGAGCGCATCTGGTTGCAATAGAATCGGCGTACGCTCAAGGCACCTGAGCACCTTTCCGCCATATTTGCTCCTCACTCGCTTGCGATTCACTGAGCCGATTTGCCACCGTCCAAGTACTGGGCAGACCGGGCAGAATCTGCGAACATTGCCTTTCCGTTGGACGGGCTTCTTCCAAAGTCGACGATGCAGCTTGTAAGAGTGGACACTCGGTGGTGACAGGATCCAATCCACCGCCCGACGGTAACGAGCGACCTGCGCCAACATTGCGGCCGGCGCCGGCGGGCGCTACTGACAAGTCGGCGACGCCGTCGCCGACTGCGGCGGTGACACCGGCATCTGCATCAGGCGCGTCACCGCGCGCGGCAATGCCGACCATCGGCGATCTTTTGACGCCAGCGCCAGCGGCGCCGCGCGCTGCAGCAAAGCCGGCGACGAATGCGGCGTCTCATTCCGCAGCGCGTCAGCCGACCGTCGGTGATTTGTTGAAACCTGCGCCGGCGCCACCGCCAGCACGGCCGGCGAACGCGTCTGCTACGACAACGGCTCCGGCGGCGCGTCCTGCAAAGGATCCTGCAAAAGCGGCCGTTTCACTCGCCTCGGCGGGCTCAACCGCTGCCGCTGCGAGCAACTCGGCCCCCGGCGCTGCCGCGTCAACGGCCGCGCCCGCACGCTCATCGACATCAGCGGCATCAGCACCCGCGCTACGCGCAGCGCCGACACCGGCACCGGCTGCTGCAGCCGCGCGTCCCGCCGCCTCGCCGCGTCCCGCGCCGCAGGCTACTGCCCAGGCCGCGGCCGCACAGGCTGCGCCTCAGCCCGCGCCGCCGCCAAAGCCGCGCGACCCAAACAAAACGGCGGTCGGCGCCGGCGATCCGGTACCGCCGATTTCGGTTGGCGTCGCCAAGGGTATCGGCACCGCGGCAATCGATACCAACGGCGTCAATCGTATCAATCCGCGCAGCCCGCGCACCGCGATCGAACCGGACACCGTCGACATGCCGGCGCGCCGCTCGGCCGGAGCCCGCCATCCGCTGGTGGTCATCGGCAACGCGGTCATCAGCATTTTCGTGCTGCTGGCGGTCGTTGTGGGCATAACGCTCATTATCGGCAAGCAACGGTTCGAGCAGCCCGGCCCGCTGGCGCAAGACACTGTCGTCAATATTCCGAAGGGCGGTGTGCGCGACATCGCCGATGTGCTGCAGCGGCAGGGCGTCATCGATCAGCCCTTTGTGTTCATGGGCGGCGTTGTTGTCCTCAAGGCGAACGGCGATCTCAAAGCCGGCGAATATCAGTTCAAGGCCCACGCCAGTTTGCGCGATGTCGTTGCCACCATGGTCGAAGGCAAAGTCGTCGAGCATCAGGTCAGCGTTCCTGAAGGCTTGACCTCGGAACAGATTGTCGCCCGCCTATCCGATGACAATGTTCTCATCGGCGATGTCCGGCAGATTCCGCGCGAAGGGACATTGCTCCCCGACACCTATGATTTCACCCGCGGCATCACCCGCGAGCAAATGCTCCAGCGTATGCAGCAGGCGCAGCAGCGCCTGCTGAAGGAGATTTGGGACCACCGCTCGCCGGATCTGCCGCTCAAATCGCCGGACCAACTCGTCGTGCTGGCGTCGATCGTCGAGAGAGAAACCGGCAAGGCCGAGGAGCGCACGCGCGTCGCCGCCGTCTTCGTCAACCGGCTGAAGCAGAATATGAAGCTGCAATCCGACCCGACCATTATTTATGGTCTGGTCGGCGGCAAGGGAACGCTCGGCCGGCCGATCTCCAAGAGCGAGATCGAGCAGCCGACGCCGTACAATACTTATGCGATCACCGGCTTGCCGCCGGGACCGATCAGCAATCCCGGCCGCGCCTCGCTTGAAGCCGCCGCCAATCCGGCACGCACGCGCGAACTCTATTTCGTCGCCGACGGCACGGGCGGGCACGCTTTCGCCGAGACCTACGAACAGCATCAGAGAAATGTTGCGCGGCTGCGCGCCATGGAGTCCGATCAAAAGGACCAGGCGCCGCTCGATGCGCAGATGGCGTCGCCGCCCCCAGGCGCGGCGGCTGCTTCGTCGGCTGCGCCCGCCGCGCCGCGTGCCCCGGCAAAACCTCGTCCTTCCGTTCCCATCATCGCCGCTCCAACGCGCTGATCGCAGACGCGCTGGATAAGGCCGCGACGCACTTGTGACGGCGTGGGGCCGCCGTTAAGTTCGGCCGCGAAATCGATTCATTTGCTGCCATTGCCGTCGAACCGGGGGACAGATTTCATGGCGCCGACACCTGCGCGCACGACGGCGCTTTCGAGCATGACCGGATTTGCTCGCGGCCACGGCGTATCCGGTCCCTATGCCTGGGCCTGGGAGGTCAAATCGGTCAACGGCAAGGGGCTTGATCTGCGACTGCGGACGCCGCCCGGCTGGGACGCGATCGAAGTGCCGGTGCGGACGCGGGCCGCCGAGGCGCTGACGCGCGGCTCGGTGCAGGCCGGTCTGACCGTGGAGCGTAGCGGGGCGGCGCCGGTGGTGCGGGTCAACGCCGCCGTTCTCGACGCGGTTTTGGCGACGATGAAACAACTGGCGTCGAAGATCGAGGCGGCGCCGCCGACCTTGGACGGGCTGCTCGCGCTCAAGGGCGTGATCGAAGTCAGCGATTCCGAGGAGCGCGAGGAGGAGCGGCGCGACGCCGAGGCTGCGGTGATTGAGGGTTTCGGCAGCGTGATCGACGCGCTCGGCGAGATGCGCCGCCATGAGGGCGCGGCTCTCGCCCGCGTGCTGTCGGCGCGCCTCGACGAAATCGCGACGCTCGCCGATCGCGCGGACAAATCCCCGGCGCGCCAGCCCGAGGCGATCCGGACGCGGCTTGCCGAGCAAATCGCGACGTTGCTTGATCAGTCCGAACGTTTCGACCCCGACCGGCTGCACCAGGAAGCGATCATGCTCGCATCCAAGGCCGATGTGCGCGAGGAGCTTGATCGTTTGGCGGCGCATGTGGGGCAAGCGCGGCATCTGATCGGGCAGGGCGGCCCCATCGGCCGCCGCCTCGATTTTCTCGCCCAGGAATTCAATCGCGAGACCAACACACTGTGCGCCAAGGCCAATGATATCGAACTGACCAATATCGGGCTTGAGCTCAAAGTCGCGGTCGAACAATTCCGCGAGCAAGTGCAGAACGTGGAATAGGCGAACCGGGACGCGCAATGGCTGGCGCCAGACAGAAGCTGAGAAGAGTTGCGCGCCGCGGCCTGATGTTCGTCTTGTCGTCGCCGTCGGGCGCCGGCAAGACCACGCTGTCGCGCCTGCTCCTCAAAGCCGACCGCAAGATTGCCTTGTCGATCTCAGTGACGACGCGGCCGAAGCGGCCCGGCGAGGTTAACGGGCGCGACTATTATTTCATCGACCGCGCCCGCTTCGATGCAATGATCAAAAAGAACGAACTGCTGGAATGGGCCGAGGTGTTCGGCAATTTCTACGGCACGCCGCGCCAGCCGGTGACCAAGGCGCTGCGGGGCGGCCGCGACGTTTTATTCGACATCGACTGGCAGGGCACACAGCAGCTGCGCGAGAAAGCGCGCGAGGATCTGGTGAGCGTGTTCATCCTGCCGCCGACCGCGAGAGAACTCGAGCGGCGCCTCAAGACACGCGCCCAAGACACCAAGGCCGTCATCGGCGTGCGCATGGCCAAGGCTGGCGACGAGATGAGCCATTGGCCGGAATACGACTACGTCATCGTTAATCGCGACAAGAGCGAAGCTTTCGCCGAAGTGCGCGCGATCCTCGCCGCCGAGCGGCTCAAGCGCGAGCGGCAGATCGGCCTATCGGACTTCGTGCGCGCCTTGCAGGCAAAGCTGTGAGACTCGTTTCTAGATTCTTTGTTTGAGCATGGTCTTTTCGGAAAACCGGTGCCCACTTTTCCGGATCATGTTCTAACACGCCAGCACGGTGCGGCCGACGACCTGGCCGGCGCGCAAGGCCTCGAGCGACGCCTGTGCGTCCTTGAGCGGACGGTCGTGCGTCGGGATGGTTGCGAGCTTGCCAGTGCGCGCGAGATCGATGAGTTCGCGCGCCTCGGCCAGCGTGCCGGTCAGCGAGCCTTCGATTGTCATGGCTTTGATCGGGATCATGGCGGCGGGGATCGAGAAGGTGCCGCCGAGAAGCCCCGTCACGATAGCCTTGCCGCCGCGCGCGAGAACGCCCGTAGCAAATTGCAGCGATTTGTCGGAACCGACGAAGTCACACACCGCGAGCAGGCCGCCCGTCGCCGCCATGATGGCGCGGCGCGCCTCACGATCGGATGGATCGAAAGCCTGCGCCGCACCCGCCGCAAGCGCGGCGGCGCGCTTCTCGGGATCGATGTCGGCGACGAGGGGCAGCTGACGAAACAGCACGCGCGCGATTGCTAATCCCATCATGCCGACCCCGCCCAATCCGATCAGCAGCACCGGACTGTCCTTGCTGTGTGCCGCAAGCCGCTTGAGCGGCGCATAGGCGGTGAGTCCCGAGCACATCAGCGGCCCGGCAAAGAACGGCGACAGTGGCGCGTAATCGAGCAGATAGCGCGGGTGAGGCACCAGGACATGTGTCGCGAAGCCGCCATCGACGGTGACTCCGATATGCCGATGGTCGGAACACAGATTCTCGCTACCGGCGCGGCAGGCTGCGCATTTTCCGCAACCGATCCAGGGATAGACCGCAGCACGGTGACCGATAACCGCGCCATCGGCCTGATCGCCTTTGGCCGCGACCACGCCGGCGATCTCGTGGCCGAGCGTGAATGGCAGGCTGCGGTCCTTGGTGATGTCGAGCTGCCGGCCGCCGCCCAGATCGAAATGACCGTCCTGAATGTGCAAATCGGAGTGACAGACGCCGCAGCATTCCACGCGCACCAAAACTTCGCTACCGCGCGGTGTTGGCAGATCGGCGACGGTCTCACACAAGGGCTGACCGTAAGCGACAAGAGACTGGCGGTGAAATTGCGTCATGTTGGCTTTTGCCTCTCGACAGCGGGGCGAACTATTATCATGCCCCTAACTGGACGTCGCGGCGAGAGCCTGCGCCAATGCTACAAATCCGGACACGGGGATGTCCTCGGCCCGCGCGGTCGGCTCGAGCTTCGCGGCGTCGAGCAGGGCGCGAGTATCGGCGCCGAGCGAGCGCAGGCTTTGCCGCAGCATTTTGCGCCGCTGGCCGAACGCCGCCTGGGTGACTCTTTCGAGAAGCGCGCGGTCGCAAGGCAGCGGCGCCGCACGTGGCACGAGGCGCACGATCGAAGATGTCACTTTCGGCGGCGGCACGAAGGCCGAAGCATTGACATCGAACATGATGCGCGCTTCGCAGCGCCATTGCGTGAGAACGGACAAGCGTCCGTAGCTCTTCGATCCCGGCTGCGCCACGATGCGTTCGGCGACTTCGCGCTGAAACATCAGCACCGCGCAGTCGTACCACGGCGGCCAAGGCTCGATGCTGAGCCACGAAACCATCAATACGGTCGCGATATTGTAGGGCAGGTTGGCGACGATGCGGGCCGGTCGTTGCGCCAGCCGCGATGCCGGATCGAATGACAGCGCATCGGCCGCTACGATATCAAGCCGCTCCGGACAGATCGCCGCGATCTCCTGCAAGGCTGCGATCGCGCGATCGTCACGCTCGACGGCGATGACCCGCGCCGCGCCGAGCGCCAAGAGCGCGCGGGTGAGACCACCCGGTCCCGGACCGACCTCGAATACGGTGACGCCCTCGAGCGGCCCCGCCGCGCGGGCAATGCGCGCGGCAAGGTTGAGATCGAACAAAAAATTCTGACCGAGCGATTTCTTGGCGGCGAGGCCGTGCCGGCGGATCACATCCCGCAGCGGCGGTAGGCTGTCGAGCGCGCCGGTCGTCACGATGCCGGCAGGTGCGCGAGGCCCGCCGCGGTGCCTTCGGATTGGGCGAGCCGCTTCGCCAGCCGCAGCGCCGCAATCAGGCTTGTCGGATCGGCAGTGCCGGTCCCGGCGATGTCGAAGGCCGTGCCGTGATCGGGCGAGGTGCGCACGAATGGCAAGCCAAGCGTGACATTGACCGCGTGATCGAAAGCCAGCGTCTTGATCGGGATCAGCGCCTGATCGTGATACATGCACAGCGCCGCGTCGTAGCTCGCACGCGCTTGCGCGTGGAACATCGAGTCGGCGGGTATGGGACCTTTCACGTCGATGCCGTCGGCCTTGAGCCGCGCGACGGCCGGCGCCACGATAGCTTCGTCCTCCTCGCCAAGCGTTCCCGCTTCGCCGGCATGCGGATTGAGTCCGGCAATGACGAGGCGCGGATGCCGCAAGCCGAAGCGCTGCGCCAGATCGCGCGCGACGATGCGGCCGGTGTCGACGATCAACTCAGCCGAGAGCCGCTTGAATATGTCCTTGAGCGGCAGATGAATGGTCACCGGCACCACGGCAAGCTCTGGCGACCACAGCATCATCACCGGGTGCAGCACTTTTCCAGTCGCCTCCTGCGTGAGCGTGGCCAGGAATTCGGTGTGGCCCGGCTCGGCAAAGCCCCAATTGTAGAGCACGTTCTTGGCGATCGGATTGGTGATGACGGCAGAGGCCGCGCCAGCCAGAACGTCGGCAACAGCGCGGCGGATCGAGGCGATGGCGGCCGGCGCGCTCGAGCGATCCGGGTGTCCGGGTTCGGCGCTGACCTCGATGCCGAGAGGCACGACAGGGAGTGCCGCCCGAAAGCTCCCAGCGGCCGTCGCCGGCGTCACCGTGACGAGCGGCACATCGAGGCCGAGCCTTTGTGCACGCCGGCGCAGGAAGTCCGGGTCGGCCACCATGTAGAACGGCGCAATGTCGAGTTCGGCACGGCGGCGCCAGATCGCCAAAGCGAGGTCAGGGCCGATGCCGGCAGGTTCGCCGAGGGTCAATGCGAGAGCTTGCACGGTGCATCTTTTAGAGCATGATCCCGAAAAGTGGAAACCGGTTTTCGGAAAAGATCATGCTCAAGCAAAGATTCTGGACCTTGATCCGAGGGTGGCAATCGTGACGATCATGCTCGATAGCGTCAGCGCTTGCTGCCGGCGCGGCCGCCGGCGGCGTCGTCCGGCTGCTGTTTGTACTCAATCATCGCCTGATGCCGCAATTGCGCAAGATAGCGCTTGGCCTGGGCGCCGAATTTCTGTTCGAACAGTTGGTTGCGCACTTTTTGCATGCTCGGCGAATCGTTCTTTGTTTCGCGCTTCGAGCAGACTGCGAACATCTGGATTCCTTCGGCCGTCTGCTCGGGCGGCGTCAGGTGACCGACATCCGTATCATCGAGGATCTTGCGCAGTTCCTCGGAAAAATCCGCCGACGATTTGCTGATCGGATCGCGTACAGCCACCTCGCGCAGCGCGCGCGCGAAGGAAATACCGGAATTGCAATCCGAGAAGCGGACGCGCAGGGCTTCCGCTTCCTTCTTGCGGCCGTCGAAGGTGGAATCGGGTGAGCCGCGCGGCACGACGAGGAGTACAGGACGTAGAATATATTCGTAGCCGACCTGATTTGTGCCGCCCGTGGAGTCGTGCAGATGCATCTGTGCTTCGACGTCGCTGTCCGGGATTTCGAGACTTGCCTTGTAACGGCCGCGCACCAGGCTGCTCCAAGCCATCTGTGCTCGCAGCTTTTGCTTCAATGTGCCCGCGCTCGCCCCGCCGGCGGCCAGCATTTGCGTCAGCTTTTGCGAGTCGATGTTCATGTTGGAGGCGACATTGTTGAACGCGTCGTTCACGTCGGAATCGGCCGGGTCGATCGTGTAGTGCTTGGCTTCGCGTATTTCCAAAATCTCGTCGATGAGCCCGTCGATCACCTCCTGGCGAGGCGGCGTCCGGTGCGTGCTCAGGGCGATGAATTTGCTGCGCTGCTCGATGTCGAGCGCCGTGATCGGCTGGCCGTCGACCATCAGGACGACCTCCTGCGCGCGGGCGACAGTGCCGGACATCGTACCGAAGGCGAGTGCGCCCAATACGACAAGCATGGCCCTTCCCACGGCACCGTGGCGGATGCGGACCGGGATCTGCGACATTGCGGTTAGCTCTCCCTCAACTGCCGGCGCGGTGCCGGTCGTTCCCTCCCGTGCCCCATATTCCGAGCTGAATCATTGTTGCAGGCCTGCGGCAAAATTTAGAAGGTCGAGGCGATCGGCGCTAGGACATCTGGTCCCAGGGTACGCAGGCTGAACTGGACCATGAAGGTGTTGTTTCTGACCGGGGGCTGGGTCGGGGTATAGGTGTAACCCTGCAGCCAGTTGAGCGACAGCATGAAGCAGTCGTCGACATAACCGAGGCCGACGCGCGTCTGGTCGAATTGATTGTTGGCGAGGTCGTAGCGGGCCGACCCGAGTACGATCCAGTTGGCTGTCACTTTGTACGATGCGCCGCCCAGAATGCCCTCGCGGCGTGTGAGGAAGCCCAGCTCGGGCTGTGCCGCGTAGTCGCCATAGAGCAGCTGCAGCGTCCAGCGGTCGAGATTGGCCCGGCTTTCGAATTCGAGCCGCTCCGGCGTGAAAGTCGCCTGATCGAAACGGCCGCGCGCGGTGAACGTGTAAATCGAGTTCGGCTGATAAGTGACGCGGCCGACATAGTCCGAAACCTGCTTGTCGAGACCGCTTTCCAGGCCAGTATTGGTGATGTCGCCCACGGTAAACGAGTTTTGGCCGAACAGCGAGTAGGACTGCCCGAACAGCACATTGACCGAACCGGCCCGGTTGATCTGGGCGGTGTACTGAACGCCGACATTGGCGCGGCTGCCGCCTTCGACGCGGTCATAGCCGGAATATTTGTCGATCGAGAAAAGATTGGTGTCGCTGAAGACCAGGCTCTGCGCGTCTTCGTTGGGGAATTTGCCAATGTCGGTTTCGTTCGGGCGGATGATGACTTGCGCGATCGGCTCGACGGTCTGAGTGCCCCAGGGCTGAACGTCGACGAAGGGATAGCGATATTCGACGCCGACGGCCGGCATGGCGCGCACCAGTGAGCTGTCGCCGGTCGCGATATAGTTCGACACGCCCGGCTGATTGCTGACCTCGAGCTCGGCGACATCGCCGCGCAACTGCACGAACGGCGTGATCATCTGGCCGTTGTCGGTGACCAGGGTCCGGCGCCAATCCGCTTCCGCCGAAAAGCGCGAATAGGTTCCAGGGATTGCGCGCAGCAAACAATTGCTCGGAACGGCGGTGTCGGCCGTTGGGCTCGAACAGCCGCCGCCTGTGGCGGCAGTCTGGTTGATGGCGTCGAATTCGGCGTCCTGCCGGGTAAGGCTCGTTAGGTTGAACTTGTAGCTGAACTCGCCACCGAGCACCTGCTGCTTGAGCACGTTGGAATAGTCGAGGACAGGGTGGATGATCGGAATCTGTCCCTGATTGTCGAGCTCGGAGAAGCCCTGATAGTACATCGCGCGAATGTCGAAATAGCTCCGCTCACCCGCGCCGTTCAGATAGAGCTGCGACACGCCCGCCGACGCCAGTCCGGTTTGAAACGGATCGAACGAGCCGGCGATCGCGTTGAGCTGATAGTCCTGAAGGAATTGGCTGTCGGTCATGATCAGACCGGTCCATCCCCAAGTCCATTTGTCGGTGATCGCGAATTGTCCCGAGGACTGAACGACGCCGCGGAAGTTCTGCGCGGTCGGGCTATCGGGGCCGTCGCGGCCGGCGAAGTAACTGGGGTCCAGCTGGAAAATGCCGGCGGCCCTGATCGAATATGATCCGTTCAGCAGGCGCTGCCGCCATTCGCCGTCCATCAGCACGCCCTGCTTGGTCGTGATCATCGCCCCGACCGTGAGATCGGCATTCGGCGCTATGGCCCAGAAATATCTCGGCTCGAAGCCGTAGCCGAATTGCGACGTGGTCCACGAGATTTCCGGAAACAGGAAACCGCTTTTTCGCTTCACGGTCGGATCGGGCGCCGACATGAACGGCATATAAGCGATGGGGAGGCCGAAGAACTCGATGCGGGCGTCCTCGAAGTAGAGCATCTTCTCGTCTTCGTCATGGACGATCCGGGCGGCCTGAACCTGCCAGAGCGGCGGCTTCTTGGGGTCGTCCTTACAGGCTTCGCACGCGGTGTAGACGCCGTTTTGCAGGACTGTGTAATTGCCCTTCGAGCGATCGGCACGCGATGCCGCAAAGCGCGTGTCCTCCGGCGTCTCGAGGCGGAGCGAGTCGACGAAGCCGTCGCGATAGTCGTCCGTCAGGTCGATCTTCTGGCCGTAGGTGATCTTGCCGTCCGGTTCGGTCAGCCGGACATTGCCTTCCGCAACGAGGCGTTTGGTCTTCTGGTCGTAGATGACCTGATCGGCCTCGATGGTCGCGCCGCCATAGTAGATTTGCACATTGCCGACGGCGGCGACGGTGTTGTTGGTGTAGTCGTAGCGGATCTCGTCCGCCTGCACGAGCATCGGCTGGTTCTTCGGCGGTGGTGCCTGCTTCGGTGGCGGCGGCGGTCGCGGCGTGAAACGCAAAAGGCTTGCCGGTGCGTCCTGTGCGGACGCCGGTACGGACGCGACCACAAGACCCACGAGGCAAAAGGACAACGCAGCGAGTGCTACCGCACTCGCTCGAAGGCCACGACGCAGACTTGGACAGAGAGGGCTACGCCAACGCGCCACTACCCGTCCTCCTGGTACAACAACGCGACAAATCCAGTGAGGCCCCCGACAATCGTAGGAATCCACGCCGCCGCAATTGGCGACATGAGTTCGGACTTGCTCATGTCCTCCGTGATTTTCGACAGAACGAACAGCAGGAAGCCGGCGGTGATACCACTCAAAACCATCTTCTGCACGCCGCCGAATCGGAAGAAGCGCAGACTAACAGAAGCCGCCAGCATGACCATGGCGCCAAGCAGGAAAGGGCGGGCCAAAAGCAGCTGATATTGCAGCCGATAGCCGGCGGCGCCGAGCCCGGCGCGATCGGCCATCTCGATGTAAGTGGGGAGTTGCCAGAATGGCACGGTCTCCGGGGTGGCGAAGCTTTCGCGGACCTGCTCGAGCGTCAGATTGGTGGCGACGTGGTAGGTGTCCTCGATGTCAGGCGCCTTGCCGCTCGCATAGACGCGCGCCTCAGCGAGTTCCCAGAAGCCTTGCTGCAGCGTTGCGCTCTTGGCCTCGATGCGTGTCTGGAAGTGGCCATCGGGGTCGAAGGTGTAGACGGTGACGCCGCCGAGCTCAGCGCCTTGCTCGCGGCTTGAATTGGCATTGATGATGGCCGCGCCGTCGGTGCTCTTTTGCCGGACCCAGAAGCCGGTGACGTTCTCCTGCAGCGCCGACATGTTCTCGCCCAGCATGTCGGCTTCGAGACGCTTGGAGCGCTCGTGCAGCACGGCTGCAACGGGATTGTAGACTGTGGTCGCGACGCTGCCGAATATGAACGCGCCGATCATCGCCGGCGCCACGAATTGCCAGGCCGAGACGCCCGCGGCGCGCGCCACCACGAGCTCCAGGCGGCGCGACAGCGACAGATAGCAGGACATGGCGCCGACCAGCACCGAGAACGACATGATGCGTTCGGTGAGCTGCGGCACGCGGTACATCGAAATTTTCGCAAGCAGCCAGGGCGTGGCGTTCGGCCAGTCGGCGCCGCGGCGCATCAGCTCGACATAGTCGATCATCGCCGCCAGCGCGACGACGCCGATGAAGGAGCCGACGACCGACGTCAGAAACCGCATGCCGAAATAGCGCGAGAGGGTGCCGCTGATGACCATACGCGCTCCTCTAGCTCGTTGCCTTGGCGATGCGGTCGGTGACCGCAGACGCGATCTTCGACACCGCAGCCGCCGGTTCGACCGCGCGGCCGCGGCCAATCTGCCACAAGCCCAACCCGATCGCGGTGAACAAGGCGATGTACTGCACGGCAAGAACGGCCGGTACGCGGACGCCGACGATCACGCTGACGAAGCCGACGAGACGCAGCACCGCGATGGTTCCGATCATGCCCATCAGCGCCAGCGAGCGGCTTTGCCGGGTGGTCTGCGGCGGACCAAGGAATGCAAAGGCCACAATGACGAAGGCGATCGGATAAAGCGGTGTCGACAGCCGGTCATGCATCTCGGAAAGATATTGGTCCGCCTGCGACTGGTAGACCGGGTCGTCCGGCTTCGGCCAGATCAGCTCCCAGAGATATTTTTCGCGCACGGTGTAGGTGACGTTCTGGGCGCCGCCGGTGAATTGCGACAGGTCGAACGCGTAGCGGTCGAAGATCACGATACGCGGGTCGCGCTGTCCTGTTTCCAGCCGCTGGATGCTGCCGCCTTCGAAGACCAGGAACGAGCCGCGGTCGTTCTTCACGATCTCACCTTGCTCAGCGAGATAGGTGGAGTGCTCCTTGGGATCGCGGCGGTCGTCGACAAAGATGCCGACCAGAAGCCCGTTCTGACGGCGGTCGGCGATGTGGAAGGTGAGATTGCCGCCGATCGTCGTGAAGCGGCCCGGCTGCACGATATTGGTGAGGATGTCGGCGCGCACCTGCGCGCTCCAGTCGCGCAAGGCGCGCAGGCTGAGCGGCGAAATGTAAGCCGCGATCACCGCCAGGCACACCGACACGACAATCGCCGCAACGAGGAAGGGCCGCAACAGCACCCAGGGCGAGATGCCGGCAGCGTTCATCACGATGATCTCGGAATCCGAGCTGAGCTTATTGATGGTATGTGCAGCCGCCATGACCAGCGCGATCGGCGCGATCATCATGACCAGAAGCGGAATGATCAATCCCGTGATGCCGACGAAGACGAGCAGGGTCTGCCGCTGACTCGTGATCAGGTCGAATTCACGCATCGCCTGCGTGAACCAGATCACGACGGTCAAGCTCACAAGGGCGATCAGAAACGCGACCATGGTCGCGCGAAACATATAGCGGCCGATCGACCCCATCGGACTCAATTTCCCCACTGCCGGCTCGCGCGACCGCGACGCCGACCCCCAGCGTCATGCCGCCCCACGGGCCGAACTCCCCAGAGCGCCTAGTTCATGCGGTCACAAAGTGGCTTCGCCAAGGCAAACCTATTGAATATGCACACTAAAGCGTTAATACGGCCGTTTGATAAAGCCAGCCGCGAAACGCGCGACTTTCGGTGCCAAAGAGCGCGCTTTGCACCGGGCCGCTGTCCGGTTCATAACGTGATTTCGCAGCTTAGTCTGTGGCCTGGCCGCAACAAGGCTCGGCTGCCTTGTCAGGACGCCAAAATGTTCGCCAGCTGATCCCAACTGTTCCCCATGTGGTCTGCCTGGGTTCCATCCGGCTTTCCCATGGGCGTCTCATGGTTATCCGCAAATCGATCAATCCAGGGATTGTCAGATGCCCGCCGCCCTCAAATTCGGCTTTACCCCCCTCGCACGCCCGCGTGGTGTTCTTGTTGTGTTCTGTGAAGACAACCTCAGATTCGGTCCGGCGACGCAGCGGACTTTGGCACCTCTCGGCGATCTCGTCCGCCGCGCGGCGGCTGCCGACCGATTCACCGGCAAGCAGGGATCGAGTCTCGACATCATCGCGCCGACCGGCCTCAACTTACCCAGGGTAGTGGTGATCGGTATAGGCAAGGAAAGCGAGCACAAGACCCGCGACATCGTCAAACTTGGCGGTATCGCCATGGGCAAAGTGCCGGGTGCGGCGGCGACCGTGACGATTTTTGCCGAATTTGGCTCCGGTCCGCTGAAGGCCAACCAGGTTGCCGATTTGGCGCTGGGCGCAAGGCTGCGCGCCTATACTTTCGATCTCTACAAGACCAAGCGCAAAGATGACGACACGCGGGCGGATAAAATCGAGGTCAATTTCGCCTGCGCTGGTGCCGCCGCGGTCGAAAAGGCCTGGGCGAAATCTTCAGGCATCGCCGACAGCGTCGTCTTCGCGCGCGATCTCGTCAACGAGCCGGCCAACGTGCTCTATCCGGGCGAATTCGCCCGCCGCGCCAGTGGTCTGTCAAAGCTCGGCGTCACTGTCGAAGTGCTCGACGTGCCGGCCATGCGCAGGCTCGGTATGGGTGCGCTTCTCGGCGTCGGCCAAGGCTCCGTCCACGAATCGCGTGTTGTCGTCATGCGCTGGAACGGCGGCAAGCGCGGCACCGAACCCGTGGCCTTCATCGGCAAGGGCGTGTGCTTTGACACCGGCGGCATCTCCATCAAGCCGGCGGCGGGAATGGAAGATATGAAGGGCGACATGGCCGGCGCGGCTTGCGTGGTCGGGCTGATGCGCGCGCTCGCCGCGCGCAAGGCCAAGGTTAACGCCGTCGGTGCCATCGGGCTCGTCGAGAACATGCCCGACGGCAAGGCGCAACGGCCGGGCGACATCGTCAAGACGATGTCGGGCCAGACCATCGAAATCATCAATACCGACGCCGAAGGCCGTCTCGTGCTGGCCGACGTGCTGCATTACGTCAACAACCGCTTCAAGCCGAAATTCATGGTCAATCTGGCGACGCTCACCGGCGCGATCATCGTTGCGCTCGGCCAGGAATATGCCGGCATGTTCTCCAACGACGACAAATTGTCGGAGCGGCTGACCAAATGCGGCGAGGCGATCGGCGAACGCGTGTGGCGCATGCCGCTCGGGCCGGAATACGACAAGATGATCGACTCCAAATTTGCCGACATGAAGAACACCGGCGGACGTTGGGGCGGCGCGATCACCGCCGCGCAATTGCTGCAGCGCTTCGTCGGCAAGACGCCGTGGGCGCATCTCGACATCGCCGGCACCGCGATGGGGTCGCCGCAAACTGAGATCAACAAGAGCTGGGCGTCAGGCTGGGGCGTGCGGCTGCTCGATCACCTGGTCGAGGAATATTACGAGCGGTGAGAGCGGTGCGATGACTGAGGTGCTGTTCTATCACCTCAAGGGCCAGACGCCGGAGCAGGTCCTGCCGGCGCTCCTGCAAAAGTCGTTGGAGCGCGGCTGGCGCGTCGTCGTGCAGGCATCGTCGGAAGAGCGCGTCGAGGCGCTCGATGCGCATTTGTGGACCTGGCGCGACGACAGCTTTCTGCCGCACGGCACCTTGCGCGGCCCGGAAGTGGCGGAGCAGCCTATCGTGCTCACAGCGGGTGAGGAAAACCCCAACGGCGCCACCGTCCGCTTCCTCGTCGACGGTGCCGATCTGGCGGAGAATTCCACCGGTTACGAGCGCATCGTGATGTTGTTTGACGGCGACGATCCGGACACTGTCGAGGCTGCTCGCGCCCGCTGGACCAGAGCCAAAGCCGCGGGCGCGGAGGTGACGTATTGGCGTGCCGATGACAATGGGCGATGGCAGCGTCAAGGATAATGCAAAGCTGCTTGAAAAGCAGGTCAAGAAACTAGTCTAAGCTTTTGATAAAATAGGACTCTGTCGACCTTAATCATCCGGCCGTTCGGGCCCTGCAAACACTCCTTTGAAGCATTATATTTTTTGCGTATTTGTTAGATCGGATGCTATAGTCAGTTCCATGAATAAGCGTTTAGTGAAGAAGAAACGGCCAGCTACGGCGGGTCGGGGACAAACGGCCCGCAAGGCGTCAACCCGTGCCGCGGCGTCGCGCAAAAGTTCTGCCCGCCAAGCGGTAAAAAAGTCGGCGCCGATCCGGGCTGCCAAGGTTTCCGCGACCACGCAGAAGGTTTCCGCGACCACGCAGAAGGTTTCCACGACCACGCAGAAGGTTTCCGCGACCACGCAGAAGGTTTCCGCGACCGCGCAGAAGGTTTCCACGACCGCGCACAAGGTTTCCACGACCGCGCACAAGGCTCCCACGACCACGAAAAAGCCGACCGCGGTCAAGGTGTCGAGTGCCAAGGTCTCGGGTGCGACGAAGCTCGCCGAGACCTTGCCGATTTCCGAGTTCATGCGGATCCCCGAGGCGGAAAAAATCGTTTCGACCGAGGTCAGGGCCATCTCCATCGCTGAAGTGACGGCGGTGAGCCAGTCGGTGCGTATGCACAAGTTCCGGGTCGGGCAGACCGTGTCCTACACGTCGAGCCCGATCAGCCGGCCGGGCGCCAGCGGCAGCTATCAGGTCGTGCGGCTGTTGCCCTCCGATGGCGACGACTATCAGTACCGGATCAAAAACCCCGGTGAAGCCTTTGAGCGCGTTGCCAAGGAAAGCCAGCTCGAACTCGAGCACTAGAGTTCCAGTTGCTTGATGGCGACGAGCGGGAACCGGTTTTCAGCTGCGATCAAGCGCGAACAGAAAATCCACGCGCCGCGCCTGTGCCATAGTTTGCTGCAACAGAATCGAAGCAGGGAATAGTCGCCAGCGGGGTGCGGACACTGTTCTGCGTGGGATGGGCGGCTTTGGGGGCGGGGATTGATGTTCGGCCTTGATCCCGACATCGGCAGTTCGGCGCTTCGGCTCTGGGTCGCGGCTGGCTCGGCGGCGCTTCTGGTTTTTGTCTGCGCACTTGCTTTCGACTGGACGCGCACCCGCACCATCGTGCGGATCAGCGTTGTTATCGTTGGCGCGGTGCTCGGCGGCACGCTGGCTTGGGCGTTCCTCAATGCCGCGGGCGCGCGCGATCGCAACGAGGAGCGGCGCGCGCTCGATGGACGCGCGGCCGAGCTCAATGTTCGGGTTCTGGCGCCCGGTTCGCCGCTCGCCTGTCTCGACGGGCTGTCCGGCGACAGTGTCGAGGCCGCCTGCGAGAAGGCGCTGTTCGCCAGCCCCGCGACCGTCGCCATGGCGGCGTCCTATGTCCAGGCGCGGCTGGCGCTGCTTGCCGACATGACAGCCTATACCCATCGCGTCGGAGACAATATCGACGGCGCCTTGCTGCCGCTGCGCCGCGGGCTCGAGGCCGACCGCTTCGGCTTCGTCGCGCATACGCTCGCCACCCGCGACGGCTGCACTAGCACGAACTGCAAGTCGCTCTTGCTGCTGGCCGATTCGAGCAAAGTGCGCGCCAATCTCAGCGGCGAAACGCTCGATCGCTATCTCGATCGTTATGTCGTCGTCTGGGCGGAAACGCCCGATGTGCCGGTCGCGCAGGCCGCGCCGCCGCCGGCGCCTGTTGCCGCGCAAACCAGCGCGCTCGCCGGGCCGCCGCGCAAGAGCATGCTCAATATCGACTTTCCCTCCTCGGATTCCATTCCCGCGGTCAGCATCATGAATCCGGAGCCGAAGGGCCCCGTTACGCCCCAGACTGCGGCTGCAGCGGTCGCCGCCGGTCAGCAGTCGAGCGCCAAGGTCGCGGGGCCGCAGCAGATGCCGCCGATGCCCGGCACGCCCGCGGCGGCGCAGAAGGAGCAGAAGGAAACCTCCGCAAAGGGCAAGCGCAAGCAGGCAGCCAATCCACCGCCCGCCCAAGCCGGTCAGCAGGCCGCCCAACAAGCTGCGCCGCCACCGGGGCCGCCGGTCGATCCGGTTTGGAATCCGGGCGCAACGCTGGCCTCGCCGGGCGCGCCGCAGCCCGGCGCAACTGCGCCGGCGGCGGCGGCGAGTGCTGCGCCCAGCAGCGCCGTGCCGCTTGCCGGCATGCCGGTCCAGCTCAACCCGTTCACATCGCCGCCGCAAAGCAGCGGCGTGCACTAGACCTTGATCCAAATGAATTGGATCAAGGTCTAGATTGTTCGTTTGAGCATGATCTGTTCCGAAAACCGGCTTCCACCCTCGGATCAAGTCCAAGGGCATGCTTTTCGGGATCATGCTCGTGCCGCCCTCGTGTCCAGACCCCTCTAGCGAGCGATGGCAGGGTCGCTAGGATGCGCTCCGCATGTTCACATCCGTCCTCATCGCCAATCGCGGCGAAATCGCCTGCCGTATCGCGCGGACTGCCAAGCGCCTTGGGCTGCGCACCGTCGCCGTCTATTCGACCGCGGACGAAGGCGCGCTGCATATGCGCGTGTGCGATGAGGCCTATCTCATCGGCGAAGCCGAGCCTGGGCAGAGCTATCTCAATATCGAGCGCCTGATCGCGACCGCGAAGCGGGCGAACGCGCAATGCATTCATCCCGGCTACGGCTTTCTCTCGGAGAATGCCGACTTCGCCGAGGCCTGCGCCAAAAACGGCATCGTCTTTGTCGGTCCGCCACCGGACGCGATCCGCGCCATGGGGCTCAAAGATATCGCCAAGACGCTGATGGAGAAAGCGCGCGTGCCGGTCGTGCCCGGCTATCACGGCGAGCGGCAGGACGCGAAATTCCTCAAGGAGAAGGCTTACGAGCTCGGCTATCCGGTGCTGATCAAGCCGGCCGCGGGCGGCGGCGGCCGCGGCATGCGCCGCGTCGACAAGCACGCCGATTTCGATGCCGCGCTCGAGGGCGCGGTGCGCGAGGCGCAATCGTCGTTCGGCTCGAGCCGCGTGCTGATCGAGAAATATATTCAATCGCCGCGCCATATCGAGATTCAGGTCTTCGCCGACAATTTCGGCAATACGATTCATTTCGGCGAACGCGATTGCTCGCTGCAGCGGCGCCACCAGAAAGTGATCGAGGAATCGCCGGCGCCCGGCATGACGGCCGAGCTGCGCGCCAAGATCGGCGCGGCTGCGGTCGAAGCCGCGAAGGCCGTCGGCTATAGCGGCGCCGGCACTGTCGAATTCGTCGCCGACGGCTCGAAGGGGCTCTCGGCCGACGCATTCTGGTTCATTGAAATGAATACGCGGCTGCAGGTCGAGCATCCGGTGACGGAGGAAGTCACCGGCCTCGATCTGGTCGAATGGCAGTTTCGCGTCGCGGCCAACGAGAAGCTTGTGCTGCGGCAGGACCAGGTCCGCCTGGACGGCCATGCCATCGAGGCGCGGGTCTATGCCGAGGATCCCGAGCACGGATTCCTGCCATCGACCGGCAAGATCGTGGCGCTCGAATTGCCCAAAGACATCCGCGTCGATTCCGGTGTCGAGGCGGGCGGCGAGGTGACGCCCTATTACGACGCCATGATCGCAAAGCTCATCGCGCATGCGCCGACGCGGGAAGCCGCGATCGACAAGCTCGCCGCAGCGCTGGATCAGACGCTGATCGCGGGGCCGCGCTGCAACGTTTCGTTCCTCGACAAGCTTTGCCGGGCCGCCGAATTCCGCGAGGGCAAAGTCGATACCGGCTTCATCGATCGCAATCTGGCGGCGCTCGGCGCCGTGCCGCAGCCGCCCGACAAGGCCGCAGCCGCGCGCGGCGCGGCGCATCTGCTCGCCGAAAAAAGCGAGGCGGCTCGCGCCGGCGATGCCGCATCGGATTTCCGCTCCGCATCTTTCGTTTCTCCGTGGGCCGCGCGCGATGGCTTCCAGCTCGGCGGCGTGCGCTCGACCGCGCTGCCGATCGTCGTCGACGGCGAGAACGAGATGGCGACGCTTGCTTACGGTGGATGGGGCGTGCAGGTCGCCGTGGACGGCGTGCCGGCGGCAAGCGACGCGAGGGTGTTCGATGCGGGGGACGAGGCCTATGTGTTGCGGACCGGCCGCCAGACCCGCGTCCACTTGAAGGACTTTTCCGCGGCTGCCGCGGGTGAAAACGGCGGTGACGGCACGATCAAGGCGCCGATGCACGGCAAGGTCTTGGAAATCCTGGCTCGGCCTGGGGATCGCGTGACCGCCGGCCAACGTCTTGCCGTGATTGAGGCGATGAAGATGGAGCACACGCTGCGCGCGCCATTTGACAGCACGGTGGCAAGAGTCTCCGCCGCTGTCGGCGCGCAAGTTGTGGAAGGCGCCGAAATCATGGTGCTCGAACCGGAGAAGAAGACGGTAGAATAGCCTATGCCCCTGAACCTGATTAAGCTTTGCGTCGGCGCGGATTCGATCAAAGACCTCGAAGATTGGATCAAGCTGAAGCTCAAAGAGAAGCGCAAGCGCGGCGAAAAGCCCGAGCACATCCATCGCACCCGCATGGTGCCCAAGCGCGCCGAGGAATTGATCGACGGCGGCTCGCTGTATTGGGTGATCCGCGGCGAGGTCACCTGCCGCCAGCGCATCAAGGACGTGCGGCCCTTCGTCGACAAGGACGGCATCGGCCGCTGCGGCATCGTGCTCGAGCCTAAACCTATACTGGTCGATCCGCGCCCTTATCGCGCCTTCCAGGGCTGGCGCTATCTCGCGGTCAAGGACGCGCCGCCCGACCTCGGCAAGCGCGATAGAGGCACGGCCGCCATGCCGGAAACGCTGCGCCGCGAATTGCGCGAGCTTGGGCTGATGTAGGCGGGCCCGATGCATCCTCCCCCGTGATAACGGGGGAGGTAACCGTGCGAAGCACGGGGGTAGGGGCGCGGGCGTCGACGTGTGGCGCTCCGTTGCAAGCTTGCTCGGCGTTACGCGCGTCTCGGCAGCATGAGTTTCCATTACCGTGCTGCGCCATCGTCGCCCCTACCTCCGCGCTTCGCGCGGCTACCTCCCCCGCTATCGCGGTGGAGGATGAAGGCCCCGCGTAAGTGGGCAAAAACCCAATGCGGCGGCTTTTCGGCTGATGCTTCGGCACATGGTTGAAGGTATGGCCGTAAGCCTCCTTCCGATTGGCGCTTTCCGAACCGATCCTTTAAACTCCGGGCAAAATAGAAAATCAGCTCGGAGCGGTAGGAATGATTATCGACAGTGAGAAAGACGTCACCAAGGTCGTGCTCGACGAATACAAGCGGATCAAAAATCCGCGGCTGCGCGAGATCATGGCGGCACTGGTGCGCCATCTGCATGAATTCGCCCGCGAGGTGAAGCTCACCGAAGAGGAATTTCAGGCGGCCTGCGCCACTATCATCGCGATCGGCAAGAACTCTAGCGAGACCCACAACGAAGCGGTGCTGATGTCGGGCTCGCTCGGCTTCTCGACGCTGATTTGTTTGCTCAACAATGGCAATCGCGGCCAGACCGAAACCGACGCCAATCTGCTCGGCCCGTTCTGGCGCATGAATTCGCCGCCGACCAAGAACGGCGACACGATCGTTCGTTCGCCGACACCGGGCGACGAATTGTTCGTCGACGCCTGGTTTCGCGACAAAGAGGGCAAGCCGATCGAAGGCGCCTTGGTCGACATCTGGCATTCCTCGACCGAGGGCTTCTACGAAAACCAGGATCCGGTGCAGGCCGACATGAACCTGCGCGGCCAGTTCACCACCGACAAAGAGGGCCACATCAATTTCCGCAGCATCAAACCGGCCGGCTATCCGATCCCGATCGACGGCCCGGTCGGCGAGCTTTTGCGCGCGGCGGGGCGGCACAATATGCGGCCCTCGCATCTGCATTTCCTGGTCTACAAGCCCGGCTTCAAGACGCTGATCTCGCAGATCTACGATCCGACCGATCCGCATATCGAGACCGACGTCCAGTTCGGCGTGACGCGGCATCTCATCGGCAATTATGTGCGTCACGATGGCGCGTGCCCGCATGACTCCAACAACAATTCGCCGAAGGTCAAGGCGCCGTGGTACACGCTGGAGCACGACTTCGTCATGGAGGCCGGCACCGCGAAATTGCCGCGGCCGCCGATCACCGGCAAAGCGCAAGGCGAGCGCCCGGCCATTCCGCATCTCGAGCGGGAGCTGGCATGAATTTTTACCCTCCCCCTTGTGGGGAGGGCAGGGTGGGGGTCGGGACGTGAGGCGCGACGAAGACACACGCTGAGACTTGTCTGCTTCGTGCCTCACGTCCCGACCCCCACCCCTACCCCTCCCCACAAGGGGGAGGGGAAAACAAGTTGAGGGGAGGGTTTCACATGTTGCGTCGTCGTAGCGTTCTGAAAGGCTTGGCCGCGGGTGCGGCGGGAAGCGTGCTGGCGCGGGGCTTTCCGACGCCGGCGATTGCCGCTGATGTACCGCTCAAGATCGGCGTCAGCATGCCGCTCACCGGCGCGGGCTTCGCCGCGGTCGGCAAGCTCCTTGGCGGCGCGATCAAGGTCTATCAGCAGCAGCACGGCGATACGGTGGCCGGCCGCAAGATCGAGCTGATCATCCGCGACGATGCCGGCAATGCCGACAATGCGCGGCGCCTGGTTCAGGACATGATCGTCAATGAAAAGGTCGACATGGTCGGCATGGGCATCACGCCGTGTACGCTTGCGGTGGCGGGGCTCGTCACCGAAGCCAAGAAGGCGACGTTGTGCATGAGCTCGGGCGCCTCGATCACCACGACCAAGTCGCCCTATTTCGTGCGCGTCGGCTTCATCATCGCGCCGCAGGCCTGGATCTGCGCCGAATGGGCGATCAAGAACGGCAGCAAGCGGGTCGTCACGCTGGTCAACGACTGGGCGCCGGGCACCGAAGCGGAGCAGGCGTTCAAGACGCGCTTCACGCAAGTGGGCGGCGAGGTCATCGAGTCGCTGCGGGTGCCGCTGGCGAGCCCCGACTTCGCGCCGTCCTTGCAGCGCATCGCGGACCTCAAGCCCGACTCCGCTTTTATCTATTTCCCCGGGCCGCTGGCGCCGGTCTTCACCCGGCAATTCCAGGAGAAGGGACTCGGCCAGACCGGCATCAAGATCTTCGGCCCGGGCGATCTGTGCGACGACGACAGCCTCGACGGCGCCGGCGATCAGATGATCGGGCTGATCACCGCCGGCTATTACACGGCGGCGCACGATTCGCCGCTCAACAAGACCTATCAGGCCGACTTCACGAAGCTCAACAATATGCGCGGCGACTTCACCTCGCTCGGCGCCTATGACGGCCTGCACCTGATCTACGAGGCGCTGAAGAAGACCGGCGGCGACGCCGACGGCGACAAGATGATCGCGGCGATGAAGGGCATGGCCTTCGAGAGCCCGCGCGGCCCGATCTCGGTCGACCCGGCGACGCGCGACATCGTCTCCAACATCTACATGCGCAAGGTCGAGAAGATCGACGGCCACCTCTGGGCCAAGGAGTTCGAGACCTATCCGAGCGTGAAGGACCCGTTGAAGAGCTGAGCGCGTCCTAAATCCTCCCCCGTGATAACGGGGGAGGTACGCCGTGCGCAGCACGGCGGGTAGGGGCGCGGGCGGCGACGTATTGCGCATTGTTGGAAGCTTGCTCCGCGCCACGCACCTCCCAACCGCATCAGTCTCCATCATCCTTCTGCGCCATCGTCGCCCCTACCTCCGCGCTACGCGCGGCTACCTCCCCCGCTATCGCGGTGGAGGATGAAGAGAGCCTCACCGCACGCTCGACAGCGGCGACTGCCGCAGCTCCCATTCGACATGCGTCGCGGGCGGAATGCGCCGCGGGCCGCCGGCGATGACTTGCGCCTGCAGCGCGTCGTGCCGGTGCGACGGCAGATCGTTATACACACGCCGCAGACACGCCCGCGGCTCGCCCGCACAGCGCCGATGCCGCCGGCATCGCGGCTTCGTGCACGAGCGCCACAGTTCGAGCACATCGCAATAAATCCGCCGCGTCGCCGCGAGCGCGGCATTGTACAGCGCCTGCTGTTCGCTCGGCGTGTAGCGCTTGTTGAGGTACTGACGGTTCGCCGGTTTTTTGCGCCATGAGGGCATGGAGTCTCCTTTCTTAAATCCTCCACCGCGCTAGCGGGGGAGGTAACCGTGCGAAGCACGGGGGTAGGGGCGCGGGCCTTGACGGGTCGCGCTCCGTTGCAAGCTTGCTCGGCATTACGCGGGTCTGAGCAGTAAGAGTTTCCATTACCGTTCTGCACCGCCGTCGCCCCTACCTCCGCGCTGCGCGCGGCTACCTCCCCCGCTAGCGCGGTGGAGGATGACGCGCGTCCTCTCATGCGCGCGCAGCGTCTGCGCGCGCAGTGAAAATCACGCCACGATTTTTGCGAAACGAAAGACCAAAGGCCCCAGAGAAACGCGAAGGGGGCAGAGCGCCGACAGGCGCACCATCCGTTGGCCGCATCGCAGACAAGTTTACGCGGTCTGCGCAAACCATCTGCGCGGATGCGGCAGCGTGCTGAGCGCAGCACGCTCGCCTCTCGGCGCTCCACCGCGGCTCTCGTTTAGGCGACCGAACGCCACCACTCAGCTCCGGGCCGCGCTTCCCTGTTGGCGGATCGGTAGAAATGCCCTTGCGGGCTTTCGATCCTCTCCGCCAGCCAAGTTAGCCAGACACCTGGCAGACCGGTCGTAATGCCGGCCGGGACGATGCCCAGAACCGCCCGGGAGCGGATTGCAAATCCGCGCGCAGGCGCCGCACCCGCTCCGCAGTCAGGCATGCCTCCGGAAAGCGCCCTTCGGTGAGCGAGCTGGGTGCCATGTAACCAATGCAGTGACCAACGTCAAGGCCGTAGTCACATTTAAAGTGACAAAAGAATTATGGGGTGCTCAGCTTGGCAGGCGGTCACCCGAAATGACCTCATCGAACGTTGGAAATCTCCAATCGTTGAGAATGGTTTTTTGGATGGCAGCCACCAAGAAGGCATGGCCATAATCGACTGCCCGTAGAATTTTCATAACTGATTCATCGGTACGTTTGTCCAGCGCAGAATCATGCATTGGATGCGAGATTTCGTATCCTCCATGCACTATCCCGCTTCTAATGTCGTATAGATCGCGCATTCTTCGTCTGACGATACCTGACTGTTGTTCGTTGGCGTTGAGCAGAAGGCAAAGCCTCTTCACGAGCGAAGAGAAATTCTCACCAGCTCTTGTTTGGAGCAAACTCTCAAAAGCATAGAACAGCCAAACAACCTCGACCGGAGAAATGTCAATCCTCGACAAATGTAGAAGTGCAAAGAGCACTCTCTCCATTGGATTACTCGGAACTTGTGCGGCTCCATTGCGTACCGAATGATACCAATCAACGACTCTAGAGAGGTTTAAGAAAGCAATTTCAGGCCAACCGTCTTTAAGAGAAACGTATAGCGCCGAATCGAATATGTCGCTCGACATGGAGACGTTCGGCTCGATCCTGTCGCCCAATAGGGACGCTCTATAGAAATTGCAGCATCCTGGGGCAGCAATATTCATTGTTAGAAACGCGTCGTGGACGACACTTTCCGCGATGGAAAGGAAGTGAGGTGTTTTGGCGTTTTCTGTCGAAACTTCTATGGGGTTTCGCGCGGGATGCTGAGGAAATCTTGCTTTAAGAAGTCTTCCGACCGAGGGAGTCTTATCGCGATAGATATATCTCAGCGCAGCGTGATATCGTTTTTGACGTTTAAGGGTGCTCGTCCAATCAACGGATACTAAGTAGCTATCAGTACCGACGATTATTTTATGGGCACGGAGATTAACTGCGGCCGATTCCCATGCGTTGACGAACGCGGGCCGATATTTTTGCCATCCCTCGTCGGTGCTGGTTTGGCCGCCACTCGGTAGCACCAATTCAAACTTGCCCGAGTGTGTCATGAACGTCCTGTCGTTCGAAGGCCGCGTTGCGAGCCGCCAACGCCATAGCGACGAAGATAACGAGGCCCTACCGCAAAACTTCGTAATCCCAGCCGAAGTAGCTGTACAGAAATTCGCCAAAGCCCTCGCGATCGGTGAGCTTCGCCCTAATGCGAAATCGAGTGCCGACCGGATAATTTCTGCTCAAGGATTTTGAACACTCAACGTGAAGGGTGGTTGGTAAGCCCTGTCCTTCCACCGGGCGGATATGCACTACTCCATGCAGACCGCCTGTACGGGAGGGGGTATAACTTTCGACAACTACAAATCGGTAGGGCTCGTTCTTGGCCATCTCGCTCTTAAGATCCTCGGCCTGGCTCCCAGCGAGATTATAGTGATCACAACTGATGCTTGCAGGCAATAATGGTGAGCCGAGCCCTCGACCTAGTACGCTGAGACCGATCTATGGCCTGCGATCATTGAAAGCCGAAATGCATAATCCCGCTCGAGGGAGCCGATCATGATACGGGCAATGCTATTGGTACTTTCATTTGTATTTGCCCTCGCAGCTCTACTGGCTGGATTAAGGGCTGCTCGTCAATGGCATGAAGCAAGCATGGTTCAGCCCGATCCCAAATGGCCGCTAGATCCAACAGGCACTTTGCCCTTTACGCCGGTGGATCCGATCTTGGCTCAAATGGGGGATACGGTTGCGATCAACGAGGCGATGCGAGTGTCAGGAACGCTAAACGCCAGCGCCGCTTGGTGGACAAAAGTCGCAGTGATCCTGGGATTCGCAGCCGCAATATCAGGAATTGTCGCGTCTATTTGATTATGTCGTGGCTTGAAGCACTCACGCTCCAATAGGGGTTCGGAGTGCCGGGTGGGCAATACAAAGCAATGACCTTGTCGGTTCCTTTGCATAAGCTTCGTAGCTGGGCTGCGTTCGGTATCGGCTTCGCTGACCGAAAGTCAATTTGGCTTGGATAGTTGCTCGCCTTGCTCTTCACGATAAAAGTTATATCTGGATAGCCGAGCTTTCGTTCCTCCTTAGCGATAGCGTCAAAATGTGTTTGCCAAGGAAATCGGCCCTTCATTTTCTTACCGCTTGCCCGCTCATAAAATTCTTCATAAGTCGGAAAATCACCAGCAAGCGCGCGTCTGAATAACTCGGCGCGAATTTTCGCTTTGAGATTGCTATTCATCTAGCGTTCCTTTCGTCTACACCCCCACATTATCAATCAGCCTTGTCGTCCCCAGCCGTGCCGCCACAAGCAGCCTGATCTTGCCGCTCCGCGACGTGCCGACCGGCACCAGCGTTTCGGCGTCGCGGGCTTCGAGATAGTCGACGGCGAAGCCGGTTTTGGTGATGGCGTCGCGGCCGTGCTTCAGCACGGCGGCGATTGGTTTGCCGGCGGCTATGGCGGTGGCGCATTCCTTCAGCACGCGGTGCAGCGCGGGGGCGACGGCGCGTTCGGCGGGCGACAGGTAGGCGTTGCGCGAGGAGAGGGCGAGGCCGTCGACTTCGCGCACGGTCGTTCCGCCGACGATCTTGGTGCGCAGCCCGAGATCGCGCGCCATCTGGGTCACCACTTTGAGCTGCTGAAAATCCTTCTCGCCGAACAACGCGAAGTCGGGCGTGCATTGGATCAGGAGCTTGCCGACCACGGTGGCGACGCCTGCGAAGAAGTGCGGGCGGAATTTGTCTTCGAGGCCGACGGTCGCCGGGCCTTCGGGCACGATGCGGGTGGCGAAGCCGTCCGGATACATGGTGGCGACTTCGGGCGCCCAGATCAGGTCGACGTCCATATGGGCGAGCGCATCGCGGTCGGCGGCGAAGGTGCGCGGATAGGTATTCAAGTCCTCGTGCGGGGCGAATTGCGCCGGGTTGACGAAGATCGAGACCATGACGCGGTCGGCGCGCGCCTGCGCGAGCTTCACCAGCGAGAAATGGCCGGCATGGAGCGCGCCCATGGTCGGCACCAGCGCGATGGTCTCGCCGCGCGCGCGCAAGTCGGCGATGGCGGCGGCGAGTTTTGGTACGGTCTTGATGACGCGCAAGTGACGAGACATTTGACGAGACATTTGACGGGACATTGGACGGGACATTGGACGGGACATTGGACGGGATAAGGGACGCTTGATCTGTTTCGACATCGCGTTGCTGGCCGAGCACACCCACTTTTGATCGGCGCGGATCGGATTAGCGCAGACTTGATTAGCGCAGACGTGATTAGCGCAGACCTGGCGGGTCAATGAGGTTAATGATTAACTTATGGCAGGCGATGCTGTATCTTGACGCTACGCATTGCGCCAGACAACAACCGCATCACTCACCGTCATAGGTTGGGTCGCAATGCAGGGAATGCATCTCCCACAGGGTTTCGGTTCCCATGTTGATGCAGGCGGATGTTGGCAAGCCGTTCTCGGCGCACGTCATCGTCCTAGGTAACGAAAAGGGTGGTTCGGGCAAGTCGACCACCGCCATGCATGTCGCGGTCGCGCTGTTACAGGCCGGCCAGCGCGTCGCGACCATTGATCTCGACTCCCGGCAAAAGAGTTTTACCCATTACGTCGAGAACCGCCGCGATTGGGCGGCGCGGACCGGGCTGAAGCTGCATGTGCCGGAACATTATTGCGTGGCCCGCGGCTTCGGCACGCGGATCGAGGATATCGAGCAGCAGGAATTCGCGGCCTTCGCCGATGCGGTGAGCCGGGTGGAGCAGAGCCACGATTTCGTGGTGATCGATACGCCGGGCTCGGATTCCTATCTGATGCGGCTGGCGCATTCGATGGCCGATACGCTGATTACGCCATTGAACGACAGTTTCGTCGATTTCGACGTGCTTGGCGTGATCGATCCGACGACGTTCGTCGTGGCCGGGGCGAGCCATTACGCCGAGATGGTGCGCGAGGCGCGCCGCCAGCGTCGGCTGGTCGATGGCGGGCTGACCGACTGGATCGTGGTGCGCAACCGGCTCTCGACCTTGGGCTCGCGCAACCGGCGGCTGGTCGGGGAGGGCGTCGAGGGGCTCGCCAGGCAGCTCGGCTTCCGCAGCATCGACGGCTTTGCCGAGCGCGTGGTCTATCGCGAATTCTTCCCGCGCGGGCTGACGGCTTTGGATGAGCTCAACGAGGATACGCTTGGGCTGCGGCCGACCAACTCGCACGCCACGGCGCGGGATGAAGTGAAGGGGCTGATCGACGCGCTGAAGCTGCCGATGGACGAGCGCGGCAAACGGCGCGCGGCGGCGCGGGCGGAATGGATTGCGGCGGCCGGGAAGCCGCTCGAGATGCACGATCTGCTCGCGGATCTTTAGGCGGCAGAGAAGCGGAGAGGCCGAACCCCCTCACCCTGTCCCTCTCCCCAACCGAACCCGGGTGTTCCCGGGTTCGGTCATTCTAGTGTCCGAAGTCGGAAACATCCGACTTCGGATGGGAGAGGGGACGCAGCGTCGCTCGCCTTATCCGTGCCGATCGCTTTGCGAATTTAACGAGCCACAAACCTGGAAGGTCTGTGGGAGGGCGCCGCAAGCTCCTCCCTCTCCCCGGCGGGGAGAGGGATGGGGTGAGGGGGCTCGGCCTCGACGATAAATCTCGACAAATCTCGACCTTCATTGCGCCGCGGAAATCGGCGTATAGAGACGCATGCCTATCCTTCTTCTCGGCGCCGTGATTCTGTTCTTTCTGTATTGGGCGGCGCGCAGTAGCGGCCGGCTCAATGCCGATCGCCAGCGCTGGAGCGGGACATTGGCACTGCTCGTGGCCGCGGTGCTTTTGTTCCGCGGCGACGTTGCGCTTGCCGTCGTCGCCGGCGCCTTCGGGTTCTATGCGCTCGGGGAGGTGTCGCCGTTTTGGCGGCGGCTATTTGCAGGCTATGCGAACAGCGGGCCGGCCGCCCGGCGTGAGAACGCGCAAACTGATGCGGGTGCGCGGGGGCGGTTTGATCCGCCGCGCGGCAGCGAAATGACCGAACAGGAGGCCTATCAGGTCCTTGGCGTTCAGCCCGGCGCCAGCGCGCAGGACATCGCCCGCGCCCACCGTGCTCTCATGAAGAAATTCCATCCCGACCAAGGGGGGACGACGTCTCTCGCCGCCCGCGTCAATGAGGCCAAGGACGTTCTGCTTCGCCGACATCGCTGAGGTACCCCATACCAATCCCCAGCGGGTATTATGTTGGGCAATGGTTGCTTTCAGGTTTATGGGGCGGGGGCTCGGCCACTCGGGCCTGATTGTTTCTGCTGCCGAGGGCAGAGTTCTTCATGATTGCACGCCTGCCATTTTGCGCGAGAGGAAACTCCTCTCGCGCACGTCCGTATGGGTGCGATCAATGAAGATTTAGCGCAGTAACAGCGGCTACTTTATGCAGCCGGGCACGGAGCCGGCCGGATCAATCCCGCAGGGCCATGCACTGGAAGTCACTGCGCTTGAGCGCCTTGCAGGCGGTCTCGGCGGTGCCTTTGTCGAACCCGGCGAAGCGGGCGCGGTAGAGCGCCTTGTCGCCCTTCTGCACCTTCTCGGTGAACGGGTCGGCGGCGGCGAGCGCCGTGCGGACTTTCACTTGCGCGGCGGACAGATGCTGCTTGGCCTGATCCTCGTCGTCGAAAGCGCCGATTTGGATCAGCCAGCCGCCATGCGCATGGATGGCGGCGGCGGTCGGCGCCGATACGGCCACGGCCGCCTGGATTTGCGGCTGCGGCGCCGCGAAGTTTGCGGGCTCAGGCGTTGCCGGCTCGGCCCGCGCCGGCTCCCGCGCAGGAACAACGACCGGCGTCGCCACCATGGCGACCTCGGCGCGGGCGGGCGCCTGCATCTGCACCGGCTGCGGCGCCGGAGCTGCAACGGGCTCGGCGGACGCGACGACGGCGCGCGGCTGTTCGGCAGGAACGGGCAGCGGCACCGGGAGTTGCACCGCCTGTTGCACCGGAGCCGGCGGCGGCGCGGCCGCGGCGACTGTGACCGGAGCCGGGGCAGGCGGCGCGACTTGAGCGGCGACCGGCGCGGCCTTTTGGGCGACGACGGGCGCGGCCTTCTGCGCGGCCGGTTGTACAGCCGCTTGTTGTGCCGGCATCTGAACCAGCGCCGGCATCGGCGCCATGGCCGCGGTCTGGATCGGCGCGGTGCGGAAGCTCACGGTACGAACCAGAAGCGGGCGGATCGGATCGTTCGAGCCCGCGGCCGGACGCATGTCGTTTGTCCCGGCAACCGCTGCCGCCGCCGCGGCGATCCGGGCATTGGTGGTTGAACCTGTCGCGGCCGCCGCGGTCGCTTGCGGCACCGGCACCGGCGCCGGCGCAGCGACCATGGGCGCCTTGGCGAAGGTGACCGGCTGGCTCTCGCCGGAGTCGGCGATCATCGGCGTCGTGCGGTGGAGCGCGGCTTCCTTGATGTGCTCGCTGATCAGGTCGCGCATATGCGCGTCACGCGCGAAGGCCGAATGGCCGCCCATGACGACGGCGACGAGGAAACGCCCGTCGCGATGCAGCGAGGTCAGCAGATTGAAACCGGACGCGCGGGTAAAGCCGGTCTTGATGCCGTCCACGCCCTCGACCGAGCCGAGCAGGTGATTGTGCCCGTGGATGGACTCGCCGTGGAAGACAAAGGATTCCGTGGAGAAGTACCGATAATAGCGCGGGAAGCAGTCCTGGATGGCGCGGCCGAGCAAGGCCTGATCGCGCGCGGTGGTGATTTGGTCGTCATCCGGCAGGCCGGACGCATTGATATAAGTGGTGCGCGTCATGCCGAGCGCATGCGCCTTCTGCGTCATCATCTTGCCGAAGCTGTCTTCGTCGCCGCCGATATTCTCAGCGATGACAACAGCGGCGTCATTGGCGGAGCGGGTGACGATGCCTTTGATGGCGTCTTCGACCGCGATGGTTGAGCCGGGCTTGAGGCCGAGCTTGGTCGGATCCTGATCGGCGGCGTGCTGGGAAACATGCAGCGGCGTGTCGAGCCGCATCTTGCCAGAGTCCAGACGCTCAAACAGCAAATAGAGTGTCATCACCTTGGTCAGTGATGCCGGATGGCGCGGCGCATCCGAATTGGTCGCTTCGAGCACGGCGCCGCTATTGCCGTCGATGACGATGGAAGAGCCGGGCGGCGAATATTCCTCGGATCGGGCGTGGTGGCGCACATGAGCGTCAGCGTGACGGGCTTCGGCGCGATGCGAGCGGACGCGCGAAACGTGAACGTAAGAGACGTGTGCCCGATGATGGTGACGTGCGTCGGCAGCGTCGCTGGTGATGGTGAGCGCCGCCATAGCGGCAGCGAGACCCACGGTACTGCTACGAAGCCCCCGACGGGCTTCGGAACCTAGCCAGGTCATTTTAAGCCAACCCCATCCCTGAACGTGCGCGCCCCGAGCTTTAAGCTTCAGGCCCCCGCTGGAGGCCGCCGTTTTTGCCTTGCCGGCCCTGACCTCTCCCCATGAAAGGCCCGTACCGACAGGGATTTACCCCGTATCAGTCGCCACGCGGGCAATACCGGTCGAGAAGCTTAAGGCGCGCCCCCTTGCGAAAGGGTTAAGCCAGTCTTGCGCTGAAAGCTTGAACACGAGGCATTGAGGCATGCCGCGCGGCAAGTCCCGCACCAAGATCCGTGCTTAATACTGCGGCACCCCCTCGAGCCCCTTGACCATGTCCAATCCGCCGGCCGACGCTAAAACTTCACCCCAAATCGCCAGCCTTTAGATTGGGCACTTACGCTATCACCCGTTGCAGTTTTTTGTGCACTGCAGTATTGTTATTCTCTCCGCTGCAAAAGGCCTTTTCATGGCAGATCATGACAAAGGCCCGGGGCCGTTAGGCCGAATTTCAGGCACGGTGGCTCCAAACGCCCGTCCGCAGCGGCTAATGGGGTACGTCATGGCACCGGAAGATTTTCAGAAATTCGGGAAGGAAGGCATGGATATGGCCATGTCTTCATTTGGCGTTTGGTCGAAGAGCGCTCAGGCCATTGCGGCAGAGATCGTCGACTATTCCAAGAAGTCGGTCGAGGATTCTGCCGCTGCGTGGGAGAAGCTCCTCGGCGCCAAGACGCCGGAAAAGGCGATGGAAGTGCAGAGCCAATATTTGAAGTCCTCGTACGAGGATTTCATCGCCGAGGCCACCAAGCTCGGCGAGCTTTACGTCGATCTCGCCAAGGAAGCCTACAAGCCGTTCGAAGGCGCTTTCCCGAAGGTCGGGAAATAAATACGCAAGATGACCGATCCGGAGGACGCGGCGCGTGCCGCGTCCATCCGCGGGCGGCGCGCAGCTTTGCATCTTATGATTTTGGAATCGCGGCTTCGATCGCAGTGACGAGGCGGGCGAGCAGATTTTCAATCCGCCCCATGCGAAACGCGATGTGCTCGAGCGCGTAGGCTGCGCGTTTGTCGGCGGACGGCATGCTGGTCGCATCATAATCCGGCACGAATTCCTGCTCCATGTCGCGAAGGACCCTTGCCCGCCGTGGGTCGACCACCATCAAAAACCTCCTGTCGTACTGTCGTGCCTAGAGCGAAACTGTCTCGAGGCTGAAAAGATGGTCGCTCTAGGATTGTGATTGAGGATGACCTTTTCGGAAAAATTCGGTCTCTATTTTTCCGGATCGTGCTTGGATCGCGGCGATATAAACCGAGTCGGCCACAACCACCAATGGTTACCACTTGGTCGGTTACCATTTGGCTGCAGCATCCGGCGTCATTTTCGCTTGCAGCCCGCCCATCTTGTGTCGACGAAGCTGCGCACTATTTGACATTCTCATTAGGGCTGTGATTGGCGCGCCGCCGACGTACAGCTGTGACTTACCGCTGCGACAAAGCCGCAAGCCCGGGCTTGAGGCGGGCAAAAAGCGGAAATGTGACAGAAGCAGGGTCTGCCAACAGCGTACTCCCGGCGGAATAAGCTTCACTCTCGCTTTGGCACGCAAATCGCACTAGCTTTAGCATAGTGAGCCGGAACCCAACTTTCCGATTTTGGATGGGTGTTCGGCACCGGCGAACCGTCGCTACGGCTTCGTCATTAATAACCTGGAGCAGACTGAAATCTGGAAGTCGTCGACCATGCCGCCGAATGAAGTTAGTCCAGCTTGGCTAAAGGGAGCCGCACCGCCAGCCCGTCTCGCGGATGACGATCGCACGCGCAAAAACGACAGCAGCGGCAATGGACCCGGCACCGCCGTCATCACCCGCACCAAGCCGCAGACCAAGCGGCCGAACCTCTACCGTGTGCTCCTTCTCAACGACGACTACACGCCGATGGAGTTCGTGGTCCACGTGTTGGAGCGTTTCTTCAACAAGGACCAGGAAGCGGCGCATCGCATCATGATGCATGTGCATCAGCATGGGATCGGCGAATGCGGTGTTTTCACCTACGAGGTCGCCGAGACAAAAGTGACGCAGGTCATGGACTTTGCCCGCAAACATCAGCATCCTTTGCAGTGCATCATGGAGAAGAAGTGATTCCGGGGTGGGGGATCGGTCAATACAAATGATGGGAAATTGAAGAATGCCCACGTTCTCGCGTAGCTTAGAACAATCACTCCACCGGGCATTGGCGCTCGCAAATGAGCGGCATCACGAATATGCGACCCTGGAACATCTCCTGCTCGCGCTGATCGAGGACCAGGACGCCGCCGCCGTCATGCGGGCCTGTAACGTCGATCTGGAAAAGCTGCGCCGCAGCCTGATCGCTTATCTCGAATCCGAGCTCGACAATCTCGTCACCGACGGCGCGGAGGATTCAAAGCCGACCGCCGGCTTCCAGCGCGTCATTCAGCGCGCAGTGATCCATGTGCAGTCGTCGGGCCGCGAAGAAGTCACCGGCGCCAATGTGCTGGTGGCGATCTTTGCCGAGCGCGAAAGCCATGCCGCGTACTTCCTGCAAGAGCAGGACATGACGCGGTATGACGCCGTCAATTACATCAGCCACGGCATCGCCAAGCGGCCGGGGCTGTCGGAATCGCGCCCGGTGCGCGGCGCCGACGAAGAGGGCGGCGAGAGCAAGCCCGGCGACGAGCCGAAGAAGAAGGGCGATGCGCTCGACGCCTATTGCGTGAACCTCAACAAGAAGGCGCGCGAGGGCAAGATCGATCCGCTGATCGGGCGTGAGGCCGAAATCAACCGCACCATCCAGGTGCTGTGCCGCCGCCAGAAGAACAACCCGCTGTTCGTCGGCGAGGCCGGCGTCGGCAAGACCGCGATCGCCGAAGGCCTGGCGCGCCGCATCGTGCATGCCGAAGTGCCCGACGTGCTGCGCAACTCGACGGTCTTCGCGCTCGACATGGGCACGCTGCTCGCCGGCACGCGCTATCGCGGCGACTTCGAGGAGCGGCTCAAGCAGGTGATCAAGGAGCTCGAAGCCTATCCGGGCGCGATCCTGTTCATCGACGAGATCCACACCGTGATCGGCGCCGGCGCGACGTCCGGCGGCGCGATGGATGCATCGAACCTGCTGAAGCCCGCGCTCGCTTCGGGCACGGTGCGCTGCATGGGCTCGACCACCTACAAAGAGTACCGGCAATATTTCGAGAAGGACCGCGCGCTGGTGCGGCGTTTCCAGAAGATCGACGTCAACGAGCCGACGGTGGCCGACGCCATCGAGATCCTCAAAGGGCTGAAGCCTTACTTCGAGGATTACCACAAGCTCAAATACACCAGCGAAGCCATCAAGGCGGCTGTGGAACTGTCGGCGCGCTACATCCATGATCGCAAGCTTCCTGACAAGGCGATTGACGTGATCGACGAGTCCGGCGCGGCGCAGATGCTGCTGCCGGAGAGCCGGCGCAAGCGCACGATCGGGATCAAGTAGATCGAGACCACGATCGCGACCATGGCGCGCATTCCGCCGAAATCCGTGTCGAAGGACGACGCCGAGGTCCTGCAAAACCTGCAGGAGACGCTCAAGCGCGTCGTCTACGGCCAGGACAAGGCCATTGAGGCACTATCGGCCTCGATCAAGCTCGCTCGCGCGGGGTTGCGCGAGCCGGAAAAGCCGATCGGCTGCTACCTGTTCTCAGGGCCCACGGGCGTCGGCAAGACCGAAGTGGCCAAGCAGCTCGCGGCGACGCTTGGCGTCGAGCTGACCCGCTTCGACATGTCGGAATACATGGAGCGGCACACCATCTCGCGCTTGATCGGCGCGCCGCCCGGCTATGTCGGCTTCGATCAGGGCGGTCTGCTCACCGACGCCATCGACCAGCATCCGCATTGCGTGCTCCTCCTCGACGAGATCGAGAAGGCGCATCCGGATCTGTTCAACGTCCTCCTGCAGATCATGGATCACGGCAAGCTGACCGATCACAACGGCAAGCAGGTCGACTTCCGTAACGTCATCCTGATCATGACCACGAATGCCGGCGCTGCCGACATGGCGAAGGCCGCCTTCGGCTTCACCCGCAGCAAGCGGGAAGGCGAGGACATGGAGGCGATCAACCGGATGTTCGCACCGGAATTCCGCAACCGGCTCGATGCGATCATCACCTTTGCGCATCTGTCGCCCGAGATCATCGCCCAGGTGGTCGAGAAGTTCGTGCTTCAGCTCGAAGCGCAGCTTGCCGACCGCAATGTGACGATCGAACTCACCGATGAAGCCACGCAATGGCTGATCGCCAATGGCTATGACGAGCTGATGGGCGCCCGCCCGATGGCGCGGGTGATCCAGGAGCACATCAAGAAGGCGCTGGCCGACGAGGTGCTGTTCGGCAAGCTCAAGCACGGCGGTCATGTCCGCGTCATCGTGGTCACCGACGAGGCCGGCAACTCGAAGCTCAGCTTCGATTATCCGGACGGTCCGGTGAAGCCGCGGGCGGAGAAGCTGCCCACGCCGCGCCAGGCCAAGCCGAAGCGGCGGCCGCCGCAGCGCAAGAAGCCATCGGGCGGATCGGGCCCGAGCGGCCCCGGCGGCGACGACACACCGCCACGCCGCGGCACGGTGCCCAAGGTGCCGTTGAAGGCGTAAGACGGGCTCAGCGAAAGAAATCGAACCGGCGGATCATATGGTCCGCCGGTTTTGTTTTCTGTCGCGGGTAGGCGCCGAGAGCCGCGATTGCTATAAAGAAAACCTCAACCTCCCGTTGCTTGGGAAAAGGGGCGGGGATGCGCTTTTTCTCGGATTGTTGCTCGTGGCCGCGCCTCGGGCGATACGGCGGCTTTGTTTCACCTAGCAGGAAGATTCTAATAGCCTCGATGTGTTTGATAGTGGCATTTTATGAAAGTTAGTTTTGCCCGATCGTTTGGCGTCTTAGCGCTCACTATCCCGTTGCTGGTATTGCTATTGCTGGCCGGCAAAGGATTGCACTTAGCCGTAGATTTCCGAGGGGGCGCGATCGTCGAGGCGCGCTATCCCCAGGCCGTCGCTCCCAAAGCGGTGCAGGACGCGTTGATCAGGACAGGTTTTCCCGACGTGTCTGTGAAAGAATACAGCATAGATCGTGACTCGATTTTTATCATTCTGCCTCCTAGCGAAGAAGTCCTGACATCAACGTCGCAAGCGGTGCGGCAGGTTGTTGCGGCCTTAAGTGCTGAACAGCTTCGTTTGGAGGTCACTCACATTGAAGTCGTTACGCCGAGCGTAGGCCAGCAAGTGCTGTTATTCGGAACGATTCCGCTGATGCTCGCGTGTATTGCGATCATGGTTCATCCTGCTATTTGCCATGGTTGGCGCGTCGCGCTTTATGTCGCCGGGATGAACGTTCGTAACATCGTGATCGTTCTCGGACTCTTCCTGTCGGCGTACATCGTCTTTGAGTGGGAGTTCTCGCTGATCTCGCTGACGGCGATGAATGGCCTGGCAATCCTCGTAACTGTGGTGGACGCCGTAGATGCATCGCGGCTAGCCCGACCAGATGTGGGGACATCCAAGGATATCCGAGAGAACCTGACCTCAAGTGCCTGAGACATCGTTGCCTCAATTGAGGCGGCATCGGATCCCGGGACGAACGGCGCGAAAGTGGCCGTGCTACGGCTGTAGCAATCTCCAAATCGTACGGTAACCCGACATCTTCAGCTTGCGACATGCAGGCGGGCCGCGGCTGCGAGCAATGGCGGCTTCGGACTTGGTGTTGCATTCGCCCAGTTCGATCCGGATGACCATGCGCTTGCCGTCGCGGCTTGCTGCGGATTGCATCTTCGAAAGGATCAAGCGATGTGCGGTATAGCCGGTTGGGTCAGCTATGATGGCGATGTCGAGGCACAGCAAGCCATCATCAAAAAAATGACTGAGACAATGGCGCTCCGTGGTCCGGATGCGGGTGGCGTCTGGATCGATCGGCATGTTGGTCTCGGGCATCGCCGGCTTGCAATCATTGACCTTGCGGGCGGCGTACAGCCGATGCAAGCGGATGAAGAGGGGCGCACAATCGCTTCCCTCATCTACACCGGAGAGGTCTACAACTTCGTGGAGCTCCGCGAAGAGCTGAAGCTGCTCGGCCACCGGTTCAAGACCCGCAGCGACACTGAAGTCGTGCTTCGCGGATATTTGCAATGGGGCGAGAAGGTTGTTGAACGCCTCAACGGCATGTTCGCCTTTGCGATTTGGGATGTCCGGACGGAAGAGCTGTTTTTGGTTCGTGACCGGATGGGCGTGAAGCCGTTGTTTTATTACCAGACGCCGGATGGAGTGCTGTTTGGCTCAGAGCCGAAAGCGATCCTCGCGCATCCGAGTGTGCAGCCGCGCGTGGACAGGGACGGCTTGTGCGAAATACTCCTGGTCGCGAAGAACCCCGAGGCCACTATCTATGCCGGCATGCGCGAAGTGCGGCCGGGACAAATCGTGCGCGTGAGCCGCAATGGACTATCGAAACGGCGCTACTGGAAGTTGACGGCTTGGGATCATGAAGATGATCTGCCGCGAACGATCCAGACCGTCGCCGAACTGCTGGACGACATCGTCCGGCGGCAGATTGTTTCCGACGTGCCGCTTTGCAGCTTGCTCTCCGGAGGCCTCGACTCCTCGTCTGTGACGGCGTTGGCAGACCGGGAGATGACTGCACAACAGAGAGGGCGGATACGTTCCTTTTCCGTGGATTTCGCTGATCATGCCGCTGCGTTCGTCAAGGGCGATTTTCACAAGTCCTCTGATACGCCGTTCGTGCGAGATTTTGTGGCCCATGTCGGATGCAAACATACCGAAGTCGTCTTGGACGGCCGCGAGCTTGCCAACCGGGATTTGGATCGTGCCGTCATGCGGGCAATCGATTTTCCGGTCAGCCTCTCCGGGGACATGTTCTCGTCGCTTTACCGGCTTTTCCAGGCCGTTCGGGCTCAATCGACGGTGGCGTTGTCCGGCGAATCGGCCGACGAGGTCTTCGGTGGCTATTCCTGGTTCCATGATCCTCGGGCCGTGGGCGCGGCGACCTTCCCTTGGCTCGGGCCCATTTCTCCGCCCTCTATTGCCTCGAAAGTTCTAGATGCCGGCCTTTTGGAACGGCTCAATCTGGCTGAGTTCGAAGCCGACAGCTACGCTCAAGCGATTGCCGAGACGCCGGTTCACAAGGGCGAGGACGCTGTCGAACGGCGGATGCGCGAAATCAGCTATCTTCACCTGACACGCTTCGTTCAGTTTTTGCTCGACCGTAAGGACCGCTTGAGCATGGCGGTTGGACTGGAGGTGCGGGTGCCGTTCTGCGACCATCGCCTCGTAGAGTATGTCTTCAACATTCCTTGGCGCATGAAGACGTTTGATGGACGAGAAAAAAGCATCCTACGGGCGGCGATGCGCGAATTGTTGCCTAACTCGATTGTTGAACGGCAGAAAAGTCCGTATCCCGCGACCCAAGATCCAGCCTACGAGAAAGCGGTCCGCGCCGAGGTCGCCGGCATTCTGGAGGACCGTTCGCATCCAGCAATGCCTTTGCTCAACCGCAAGAGGATCGAGGATATGCTTGCCGAGCCGCTGGGGACAAGCAGCTCACTTTTCGAACGGGCTGGTTTTGAGCGTGTGCGCTCAATCAGCGATTGGGTCAAAGACTACGGCGTCGTATTAGAAGTGTAAGGAGTATTCGTCGTTTCACGTTGATTCGGTTGTCGCTCTGGCATTTTGATGGAGCATGAAACCAGTATCGACTTTTCCGGACATGCTCTGGGACCCGGAAATCGTTAGCCTCACTCGATGACCTCGTCGACGCGCACCAGAAAAGATTCGGGGATCGAGAGGCCGATCGCCTTCGCGGCCTTCAGGTTGACGACGAGTTTAAAGTTGGTGGGAGCCTGCACCGGGAGATCGGTTGGCGGGGTGCCCTTCAGAATCCGGTCGACGTATGACGCCGCCTGTCGAAATATGATGACCGTATCAATCCCGTACGACATCAACCCGCCGCTTTCCGGGAAGAAGCGATATGGATAAATCGCCGGCAGGCGGTATTTCTCAGCCAGCCTGATGATCAGCTTGCGGTGGACCTGCACGAATATGTCCGGCACGACGAACAGGCCGCTGTCCGGCTGTTGGCCGAGCGCTGTGATTGAACGTTCGACTTCCGCGGCATCGAGGACCGGTGTCGGAATCGCCTGCACCGCCAATGTTCGGGCAGCCTCGTCGAATGTCTTTAGATAGGACTGATAGGGCGATGTGCGGGGATTATAGACCAGTGCGATCCGGCTGACTTTCGGGGCGATCTCTTTGATCAACGCCAGCCACTTGCCGGCCATCGGCGCGTCCACGTTCATGAAGCCGGTCAGGTTGCCTCCGGGATGCGCCAGGCTGGTGACGAAGCCGCTGCCAATGGGGTCGGCAACCAGGACAAAGACCATCGGCGTCGTTGACGCCAGTTGAAGCAGCGCTTTGACGACCGGAGTGCTGTGGGCGACAAGGACTTCGGGTTTCAGCTCGACGATTTCTTTTGCGAATTGTTCGGTCCGGTCGACGTCGCCAGCTGTCCACCGATAATCAAGGTGAATATTGCGACCTTCCGTCCAGCCCAGGTCCCTAAGTCCGTCTTGCAACGCCTCGACACGAGGTTTCGCTTCGGGGTCGCTGTCGCTAATCCCCATCAAGACGCCAACGCGCCGCACCCTTTCGGGCTGTTGTGCGCGTGTGGCCAACGGCCAAGAGGCCGCCGCGCTACCAATAAGCGAGATGAACTCCCGGCGTCTCATCGCGAACGCAGGATAGCGGCTTAGGCAGGAGTTGGAAACTGACGAAAGCTGCCTCCCGCGATTACTTCATCGGCGGCTGCAGGAATCGAGGTTAGTGAGTCTCAGGGTGTCGTTCTGGTTCGGGCTTCTTCAATATCCAGATGTCGCGCACCTTGCCAAGAATTGCGGCGAGCGCGACGACAAGCAACCCGACAACGCACAGGCTGAGAACGACGGTGAAAAGTGCGAAAAGGATCAGCATTCGCAAAGCTTAATTATCTTCACTGACGAACACAAGCCGGGTAGGAGAAACGACATGAGCAAACCTGGACCGATCGAATATGCCGATGGCTCTGGCGAGGTCAGGGCCGTCTATGACGACATCAAAACCACGCGCAACGCGCCCGACGTCAACAATTTCTGGAAATATCTCGCCAACGACCCGAAAACGCTGAAGCGCACCTGGGAGAGTATCAAGGAGGTGATGGCTCCTGGAGCACTCGATCCTCTGGTGAAGGAGATGGTCTATCTCGCCGTATCCGTCACCAATGGCTGCGGCTATTGCACAGCGAGCCACAGTGCGGCCGCGGCTAAAGCGGGCATGACGCCTCAGCAGTTCGCTGAACTGATGGCAGTAGTCGGTATGGCGAACGAGACCAACCGCCTTGCCAACGGGTACCGCGTACCGATCGATCCGGCTTTCGAAAGCTGACGCATTTTCACGCGCTCCGCGTAGCAATATCGGACGTTAAGTGGTCGTCTGCTCGAGGTCTCAGATGTGCCAATAGAAGACGTCAAGCTCAGTGGCCGATGGCCTCATATTGCACATAGCCGCCGATCTTGATGCAAAGGTCGCTGCCGGGGACTTGCATAAAGCCGGCTCCGTAGGCAGGGCAGGGCTTGATGTGCTGCTTGCCCTGTTGCGACAATGCCGCGGGAGCGTGCGTCTTAGGGTTCGGATTGGTCAGCGTTTGCGCGGTGACGACGGCCATCATCGCCATCGTGGCCGCCGTAGCCGCGAAGAAAGCCATCGAGGCATTGAAGTAGCGCCGACAGGGCGAAGCGCAGACGGTCCAACCGGTCACGGTTCGGATTCTCCTGTTTTGGCTAAGTTCCTATGCCACGTCGCATCCTCGCAAACGTCAGCACGCTGCCCGGCTGGTCAATGCGCAGGACAAATCGATTATTTGTAGTCGCAATAGGCTGTCACTCTGCCGACCCTGCAGAATCCGGTGCAGCAGTCGGAATTTTTCGTGCATTCGCCCCACACAGGGTAACAGGCCATCCTGAGCTTTTCAGTTCTTGCTGCGGAACCTGAGGGCGAAGACGTCGCATTATCTGAGGAATAAGAAACAGCCCGCGGCACAACGGCGCCGTCCGCCAATGACGGGCGCGCATTTTCAGCCAAGACAAACAAAAGGAATCCGGTGGCGAGAACTAGAGGCGTTGATCGCTTCACGGCTTGCCTCCTTTGTGGGTGGTATAACGTAACGCAGATTAGCGAAGTGTCGAATTGAAATCGACCGCCGCGCCGCCGAGACGCGCAATCACTCCCGCAACCTTATCGCCGCCCTGAGAAATTCAATCTCACGGGTCGGAATTCGGTCGCGCGGGCGCGCAGCGCGCCGAGTGGCCGCCGGCGCTATTTCGTTCGTTGCTGTCGTTTCAGCTCGCCGGCGAACCACAACGCCAGCGCCGGGAAGGCTGCGGCGGTGCCGAGGAAGAGCGGGATGGCGCCGACGCGGTCGATGACGAGGGCGCCGAGCGCGACGCCCGCGGTCTGGCCGATGTAAAGCGCGGAAGAGAACAAGGCGACGGCGGTGCCGCGCGCCTCCGGCGTCATCTGTGTGGCGTTGGTCTGCATCGTGTTGTGCAGCATGTAGAAGCCGAGACCGATGGCGGCCGTTGACACCGGTGCGAACCACCAAGCCAAACCGGCGGCGAGATTGACATAGGCCGCGGCGAGGACGAGCGAGCCGCCGATGGCAAGCCAGATCTGGCCGAGCCGGTGCACCAGGAGCTTCACCAGGCCGACATAGATCAGCCCGCCGATGCCGAAACAGCCGACCGTGATGCCGATCAGCGTATAGGTGAGGCCGAAGCGCAGATGCAGGTCGGCGCCGATATAGGCGAATGCACCCCAGGCCAGCGCGCCCTCGAAGAAGGCGGCGAGGATGACGATGCGGGCGAAGCGGTTCGACAGCACCGCGCCGTAATCGGCGATCATGCCGCGTCCGCTCGCGCTGCGGGTCGTTTTGCGGGTCGCCGGATTGACCGTGAGCTCGAAGACCAGTCCCGCGGCGGCGAGCGCGAACATGGCGGCGAGCACGAAATAGACATTGCGCCAGCCCAACAGATCGCCGAGCACGCCGCCCGCGGCCTGGCCGAACAGCTGGCCGAGAATCTGGCCCGACAGATAGCGGCCGAGGATCGGCTGCAGCCGGTCGGACGGCGTAACGTCACCCACATAAGCCATCGAGATCGGGATCACCCAGCCGGCGGCGGCGCCGGTGGCGAGCCGCGCCAGCGCGAGTTGCGGCAAGGTCGACACCATGCCGCACAGCGCCACCAGAATGGTACCGACGATGCAGGCGAAGGCCACCGTCCTATATTTGCCGAAACGGTCGCCGACCGGGCCGATGACGAGCTGGATCGAGCCGTGGGTTATCGCATAGGCCGTCACCACCATGGCGGCGGCGCCGACCGTGGTGTGCAGGTCGGCCGCGACCTGCGGCAGCAGCGAATCCATGACCCGCACCTGGGCCTGGCTAGCAAAGCCCGCGACCGCCAGCAGGATGATCGAGCGTGTCGGAACCGGGCTTGGCGAAAGGCTTGGTGAATACAGCACTTATTTTTCTTTTGCGGCGAGTGTTTAGGGTGAAATCGGTGCCGAGATTGACACTGCGCGCACGGCGGGCTTTCTACCCCGCAAATTTGTGATGCGGCAATGATCGAAAACAGATACCAGCCCGGCGCCGTCGAGCCCCGGATATATAAAGAGTGGGAAGACACCGGCGCCTTCCGCGCCGGGCGGCCCGAGCGCGCCAAGGCGGAACCCTATTGCATCGTCATCCCGCCGCCGAACGTCACCGGCTCGCTGCATATGGGCCACGCGCTCAACAATACGCTGCAGGACATTCTCTGCCGCTTCGAGCGCATGCGCGGCAAAGACGTGCTGTGGCAGC
>DATAQN010000105.1:0-2394 GCA_036264635.1 Xanthobacteraceae bacterium
CAGGAGACAGCCCGCTTCATGTGCGATCTGAGCGGCTTCATGGATTGGTTGCAGCGCCCCAGTCTCATTATTGGCGGACATGATGGAGACCAGCGCTGATGGCCCCGACGCGAGCTTCGCGCGGAGATCTTCGAGATCAACGACGCCAGAATGGGTCACTGCGATCCTGGCGATTGCCTCCGAGGCAAACCGGCCGCCGGCCATGACCGAGGGGTGCTCGACGGCCGACATCAGCAGACGCTGGACCGGCGCACCGGAAGCCGTGCGCAAGCCGGGGCTGAGCGCCAGCGCATTGGCCTCCGTGCCTCCCGACGTGAAGACCACATTGCGGGGTACCGCGCCCACCGCCCGCGCCACTGCCGCACGGGCATCCTCGACCAGGCGCCGCGCCTGCCTGCCCTCGGCATGGACCGAGGACGGGTTGCCGGAAAGCTCCCACGCCGCCGCCATCGCCGCCTTCGCTTCCGGGCGCAGCGGCGTGGTCGCATTCCAATCGAGGTAGACCCGGTTTGACATGAAGTAATATGATACCTTAGATTTCAGCCGCGCCCAAATGCCCGCGCGCGGCGCTTCCCGCCAATTGGCAATGTTTGGTCGTTTCGGCAACCATCGTGACGCGCGCGCGGATCGCCGGATCTCCAAGATGCACGCCGGATGTTCAAGATGCTTGCTTTTTGCCCCTCGCCTCATGTTAGAACGCGACCGAGTTTCACCGAGCGGCGTTCGCACATCACCGACGACGCGCACCCTTATCTCCCGCAAGGCTCCGCCGAACCGATCGCAGTGAGCCGGCATATCGGTTGATGGTCTTTAAGGATCTCTCATGCCTGAAGTGATTTTCACCGGCCCCGCAGGCCGTCTGGAAGGCCGTTATCATCCGGCCAAGCAGAAGAACGCACCGATCGCGATGGTGCTGCATCCGCATCCGCAATTCCGCGGCAACATGAATCACCCGATCGTCTATCAGGTCTATTACGCGTTTGTGGCGCGCGGCTTCTCGGTGCTGCGCTTCAACTTCCGCGGTGTCGGCCGCAGCCAGGGCTCGTTCGATCACGGCAGCGGCGAATTGTCGGATGCGGCTTCCGCGCTCGATTGGGCGCAGACCATCAATCCCGAGGCGCGCGCCTGCTGGGTCGCCGGCTTCTCATTCGGCGCCTGGATCGGCATGCAGCTCCTGATGCGCAGGCCCGAGGTCGAAGGCTTCATCTCGATCGCGCCGGAGCCGAATCGCTACGACTTCTCCTTCCTCGCGCCCTGCCCGTCGTCCGGGCTGATCGTGCATGGCGACAAGGACATCGTGGCGCCGGCCAAGGACGTCAACACGCTGGTCGAGAAGCTGAAGACGCAAAAGGGCATCGTCATTGACCAGCAGACCATCCCCGGCGCCAACCATTTCTTCGAGGAAAAGATGGAGCCGCTGATGGAGACGGTCACGGCCTATCTCGACATGCGGCTCGCCAACGTGCGGTAAATCCGGCGTATGGCCGCCTTCATCGCACTGCTGCGGGCGGTCAATGTCGGTGGCACCGGCAAATTACCGATGAGCGAGCTGAAGGCGATGTGCGAGGAGCTCGGCTTCACGTCCGTTCGCACCTATATCGCCAGCGGCAATGTGGTGTTCGTAAGCCGCAAGTCCGAAACTGCGATCAAGTCGGCGCTGGAAAAGCGGCTCGCAGCCTACGCCGGCAAACCGGTTGGCGTGCTCGTGCGCAGCGCGGCCGAGATGGCGGAGGTCTCGGCCAAAAATCCCTTCCCGAAAGCTGCGCCCAATCGCACCATGGCGATTTTTCTCGACGAGGCGCCGCCCAAAGATACGATCGCCGCCGTGCGCGGCCGCAAGGACGAAGCGATCAAGCTCGGAAAGCGCGAGATCTATGTCCACTACGGTGACGGCATGGCGAAATCAAAGCTCGTCATCCCCGCCGCCAAGGCCGGCACCGCGCGCAACATGAATACGGTTGCTACACTCGCCGAGATGGCCGCGGAGCTAGACTAAAGACTAAGACTAAGACTAAGACTAGGCCGCGAGCTTCGCCTGCAACAATGTGAGATGCGAGCGACGGCGCTCGATGAAGTCGCGCAGCAATGCGGGATAGTCGCTGCCGACCGCGGACTTCACGGACGCCCTCGCGGCCAGGTTTTGTCGCCACCGCGCGAGCTCCGGCTGGCCGGTCAAAATGCCGAAATCGGCGATCTCGTCGAACACATCGAAATAGCGGAACACCGGCCCGAACACGGCGTCGACCAGCGAAAAGCTTTCGCCGTCGAACCATGGCCCAATGATGCGCGTTTCCAGCCGCGCAAAACGCGCCTCAAGCTGCGCAGCCTTGGCCTTGAACGCCGCTTCGTCCGGCGCCGAGTAAAGGCCGGCAATATCGTTGAGCACGGCGGAGC
>DATAQN010000117.1:0-23340 GCA_036264635.1 Xanthobacteraceae bacterium
CTGTACAACGCACTGGTCGCTACCCTCAATCCGGGCGACGAGGTGATCATTCCGGCGCCCTATTGGGTGAGCTATCCCGACATGGTGCTGCTCGCCGGCGGCACGCCGGTCGAAGTCGTCACCACGATGAAGTCCGGCTACAAAATGCAGCCGGATGATCTCGAACGGGCGATCACGCCGAAGACCAAATGGATCATCTTCAACTCGCCGTCGAACCCGACCGGGGCCGCCTATACCAAGGACGAGCTTCAGGCGGTGACCGACGTGCTGGTCCGTCATCCGCAGGTGCATGTGATGTCCGACGTCATGTACGAGCACCTGGTCTATGACGACTTCAAATTCTACTCGCCGGCGCAGCTCGAGCCGCGGCTCTATGAGCGCACGCTCACCGTGAACGGCGTGTCGAAGGCCTATTGCATGACCGGCTGGCGGATCGGCTATGCCGGCGGTCCTGAGAAGCTGATCAAGACCATGGCGATGATCCAGTCGCAGTCGACGTCAAACCCGACGGCGGTGGCGCAATGGGCCGCGGTCGAGGCGCTCAACGGGCCGCAGGACTTCATCCCGAAGCACAACAAGATCTTCAAAGAGCGCCGCGACCTCTGCGTCTCGATGCTCAACCAGGCGAGCGGCCTCCGGTGCCCGAAGCCGGAAGGCGCGTTCTACGTCTATCCGTCTTGTGCCGGCACAATGGGCAAGACGACGCCGAGCGGCAAAAAGCTCGAGACGGACGAGGACTTCGTCACCGAACTCCTCGAATCCGAAGGCGTCGCCGTGGTGCAAGGCACGCCGTTCGGCGTCGGTCCCGCGTTCCGCATTTCCTACGCGACCGCGACCTCGGCGCTTGAAGAGGCCTGCACGCGCATTCAGCGTTTTTGTGGAAATTTGCGCTGACTAAGACGTCAGGCCGGGCTTGTCCCGGCCATCTCGCTTTATTAGGTACTCCCTGGCGAATCGGGATGCCCGCGACATAGGCCAGCGGCGCGACGCCGTTCTTCGAACGGCTATGCGCGGGCATGACGCCCAGACTAGAGCTCATTCGAAAATAAACGGTACTCCGCGGGCCGCAGGTGCAGGACCTGCCCGATCTCGCAAGTCTGGCTGCGCAACGCGTCCACTTCGATGACGGTCGGCGAGCCGCTCAAGGCGATCTCGATGCGGCGTGCCGGGCCGATGCCGTGAATGCCGCGCACTTCACCGTGCAGGCTGTTGGTTTCCGGTTGCGGCAGAATGGTCATGTTGAACGGCCGCGTGAATAAAGTCGCGCTGCCGTCAGGTGTGCCTTGCGGATCGAGGCCAATGGAGCGGCCCTCGAAATGCACGGCATTGTTGAGCACGATGACCGGCAGTTTGATCGTCTCGCCGATGAATTCATGCACGAAAGCGGTCTGTGGCCGGTCATAGACGTCCTGTGGCGTGCCGCTTTGTTCGATGCGGCCTTTGTCCATGACGACGACGCGATCGGCGACTTCCATCGCCTCTTCCTGATCATGAGTCACGAAGATCGAGGTGACATGCATCTCGCTGTGCAACTCGCGCAGCCAGCGCCGCAATTCTTTGCGTACTTTGGCGTCGAGCGCGCCGAACGGCTCGTCGAGCAGCAGGAGTCCCGGCTCGATGGCAAGAGCGCGCGCCAGCGCAATGCGCTGACGCTGGCCGCCGGAGAGTTGGCTCGGATAGCGCTCGGCGAGCCAGCCGAGCTGGACGAGATTGAGGAGCTTTTGCACCCGCGCGCGGATGTCCGCCTCGCTCGGGCGCTCGCGACGCGACTTCACACGCAAGCCAAAGGCGATGTTCTCGAACACCGTCATGTGGCGGAACAGCGCGTAATGCTGGAACACGAAGCCGACATGGCGCTCGCCCGCGGAGCGTGCGAGCGCATCCTCACCGTCGAACAGGACTTGGCCTTCATCAGGCCAATCGAGGCCGGCGATGATGCGAAGCAACGTCGTTTTGCCGGAGCCCGAAGGCCCGAGCAGCGCCAGAAGTTCGCCCGAACGCACCTCAAGATCGACGCGATCAAGCGCGGCGAAGGCGCCGAAGCGTTTACTCACATCGGTGATGGAGATTTTCATCTTTCGTCCTCCAGTCAATCCCTTTCCAATCTCGCTTCGAGCACGACCTTGATGACGAGTGTGACGATGGCGAGAAGCGCGAGCAGCGATGCGACGGCAAAGGCGGCGGCGATCTGATAGCCGTCATAGAGTGCCTCGACCTGCAGCGGCATGGTCAGCGTCTGCCCGCGGACATGGCCGGAGACCACGGAGACCGCGCCGAACTCACCCATGGCGCGGGCATTGCACAGCAGCACGCCATAGAGCAGCGCCCATTTGATATTGGGCAGCGTCACGCGGAAGAACGTGGTGAGGCCGGAGGCGCCGAGCGACAGCGCCGCTTCCTCTTCCTCGATGCCCTGCTCTTGCATCAGTGGAATGAGCTCGCGCACGACGAAGGGGAAGGTGACGAAGATGGTGGCGAGCGTAATGCCGGGAAGCGCAAAGATGATCTTGATGTGATGGGCCAGGAGCCAGGAACCGAAATACCCCTGCAGGCCGAATAAGAGAATAAAGACCAGGCCGGCAATCACCGGTGAGACCGAGAACGGCAGCTCGATCAGCGTGATCAGAAAATGCTTGCCGCGGAATTCGAATTTCGCGATCGCCCATGAGGCGATGACGCCGAATATGACATTGGCGACAACGGAAACCGCGGCGGCCATCAGCGTGAGGCGGATGGCCGCAAGCGTGTCGGGATCAGTCAGCGCGGCCAGATAAGCCGATACGCCTTTGCGTAACGCTTCCGTCAGCACGCAGATCAGCGGCAGCACGATGAAGAGAGCCAGGAATCCGACCGCGACTGCGATGACGGTCCAGCGCACCCATGGCGCATCTTCGCGCGCGTCGATCTTGCGGTGCGGTGTGGCCGCGATGCGAGCCGCCGTAGGCGTTGGCGTGGCGGGGATCCTGGCACGCGCAGAGGCGGTGACCTGGACAGCGCTCATGACGCGTCAATTCCGCTTGCCGGTGCGCAGCTCCGACCAGCGCTGCAATCCGTTGATGAAGAGGAGAAGAGTGAAAGACGCGACCAGCATTACCGCGCCGATGGCGGTGGCGTCGGCATAGTGAAATTCCTGCAGCCGGATCACGATCAGAAGCGGCACGATCTCCGAAATGTTCGGCAGATTGCCGGCGATGAAAATCACCGAGCCGTATTCGCCGACCGCGCGCGCGAACGCGAGCGCGAAACCCGTGAGCAGCGCCGGCAGGATGGTCGGCAGCACCACGCGCCGCACCGTGGTCCAGCGACCGGCGCCGAGCGACGCGGCGGCTTCTTCATATTGGGTGTCGAGGTCTTCGAGCACCGGCTGCACGGTGCGCACGACAAAAGGCAGGCCGATAAAGACCAGCGCGACAAAAATGCCGAGCGGCGTGAAAGCGACCTTGATGCCAAGCGGTGCCAGGAGGCTGCCGATCCAGCCCGACGGCGCGTAAAGCGTCGTCAGCGCGACGCCCGCAACGGCGGTCGGCAGCGCGAAGGGAATATCAACAATGGCGTCGAGCAGGCGCCGGCCGGGAAAGCGATAGCGCGTCAGCGCCCAGACGACGATGGCGCCGAACACCAGATTGACAGCAGCCGCCGAGAGCGACAGCCCGAATGAAAGTTCGAAGGCATGCAGCACACGGCGGCTGGTGATCACCGCAATGAATTGCGCGAAGCTAAGCTCGGTCGTCTTCACGACCAGACCGGCCAGCGGGATCAGGACGATCAGCGACAGCCATAGTAAGGTCACGCCGAGCGTGATGCCGAAGCCCGGAATCACGCTCCGCTTGCGTAAGGCCAAGGCCGCCGCTGCACTCACATGAGCCTCGGCGCTACTGCGAATAGATCGAATCAAAGACGCCGTGATCGGCGAAATGCGTCGTCTGCGCCTTGCGCCAGCCGCCGAAATCATTGATCGTCAATAGATCGAGCTTCGGGAACTTGCCTTCGAATTCCTTGGCGACGTCCGGATCGCGCGGCCGGTAGAAGTCCTTAGCGGCGATGGACTGGGCTTGCTCGGAATAGATGAATTTCAAGAAGGCTTCCGCCGGTTCCCGCGTGCCTCTGCGATCGACTACTTTATCGACCACGGCGACCGGCGGTTCGGCGAGGATCGAAATGCTCGGCACCACGATGTCGAACTTGTCCTTGCCGAGCTCGTTGACGGCCAGGAAGGCCTCGTTCTCCCAGGCGAGCAGCACATCGCCGACGCCGCGCTCGGTGAACGTCACAGTGGCGCCGCGCGCGCCGGCATCGAGCACAGGCACATTGGCATAGACGGCTTTGACGAATTCGCGCGCCTTGTCGTCGCTGCCATATTTCTTCTGCGCATAGCCCCAAGCGGCGAGATAGTTCCAGCGCGCACCGCCGGAGGTCTTCGGATTGGGGGTGATCACCTGTACGCCGGGCTTCACCAGATCATCCCAGTCCTTGATGGCTTTGGGATTGCCCTTGCGCACCAGGAACACGATGGTCGACGTATAGGGTGAGGAATTGTTGGGCAGGCGCGTCTGCCAATCCGGTGCGATCAGCCCGCGATCGGCGATGGCGTCGACGTCGTAAGCCAAGGCCAATGTCACCACGTCGGCTTCGAGCCCATCGATGACGGCGCGCGCTTGCGCGCCCGAACCGCCGTTCGAGGTCTTCACCTCGACGCTCTTGCCGCTATCGGCCTTGTTCTTGACCGCAAAAGCATCGTTGAGATGCGCATAGAGCTCCCGCGTCGGATCGTAAGACGCATTAAGCAGGGTGATATCGGCGGCCCGTGCCGAACCGGCCAAGAGGGCTGACAGGGCTGCAGCCAAAATCGCGCTTTTCATCATCGTCTCCGTTGCTCCGGAACGCCTATCTTATCCATCACAATTTTTATAGACAATATGTAGGATATGGCTCCAAAAATGGCGGTAACGGTAGAATCTTTTATCCGCCGAGGGGCCTTCTGAAATAAAAAGTGTCGCCGCTTGGGGCGGCGACACTCATGTCACTTGGCTGTCTTGGAACCGCGGCGAAGCGATCAACCGGTCGGCGGCGCGACCTCGTCGAGACTCTTCTGTCGCGCTTCCGGGCCGAGTTGCGTCACCGACACTGCGGCGATGAACAGCAGCGTCGCCAGGCAGGCGAATACTGTGGTCAGCCCAAAGCCGTTCTGCACCCACAGGATCGCCGGCATAATAAAGGCGGTGGCGAGCCGGCCGACGCCTGCCGCCCAGCCGAAGCCGGACGCGCGCGCATTGGTCGGGAACACTTCGGATGCGAAGATCTGCATCGAATTGCCGGCCACCTGCACGAAGAAGATCATGACGAACCCGGCAACAATCAGCTGGGTGCCGGTTTCGGCATTGGCAAAAACGATCGCCATCAGACCCGCAGCGACAAAGGCGCAGACCGACGTGACCTTGCGGCCGTATTTATCGAGCGCATACATCATGAAGAGGCTCGCGCAGGGCACTGCGAAGTTCATCGCCAGCGTGTATTGCAGCGACTTGGTGATCGAGAAGCCCTTCCCATTCATGATGTTCGGCAGCCACGCGCCGAGCCCGATGGCGATGCCGAAGAACGCCGAAAAGCAGATCATTCCGGCGATCACGCGGGTCGGGAATTGGCTGAAGACGACGCTGAACGGATCGCTCTTGGTATTGCTCGCCGCGTCGGTCGACAGCGGCTTGGTGGGTCCGGCAATGCCGAGCTTGCCGAGCACGTCGATCGCCTCCTTGCCGCGGCCGTGGGTCGCGAGATAACGCGGCGATTCCGGTAGCGTGAAGCGGAACACCCAGACGATCAGCGCCGCCACGCCGACCACAAGCCAGACGCCACGCCATACCCAGTCGGGGGCGGCGAGATAACTTCCAAACAGCAGCACCAGCGCCGTGCCGATCGGCCAGACGCAGGCGCCGCCGATGAAATGCACGATCGCCAGAATGCGGCCGCGGATGCGCTTGGGTGCATATTCGCCGGCATAGGCGAAGGCGAGCGGCTGCTCGGCGCCGAGCCCGACGCCGGCGATGAAGCGGCAGATGATGAGTAGGGTCACACTCGGAGCGAATGCGCCGAGGATGGTGAAGACGCCGAACAACAGAAGATTGAACTGATAGATGAAGCGCCGGCCGAAGCGGTCGGAAAATTCGCCTTGGCCGGCAGTGCCGAGCGCCAGGCCGAAAATCGTGGCGCTGCCGATCAACGCGGTCTGGGCGGCCGAGGCAAAGCCGGATTTGATGATGAAAGGAACCAGCGAGCCGAACGCCGTGAAATCGATGACGTCGCAGAAATAGCCGGCAGCGATCAGCGCGATAATGCGCCGATGCAGTGGCGAGATTTTAGCTTCATCCAGCGCGGCGCCGACAAATCCTTCGATTGTATTTGGATCGGCGCCTCGCGCGCCCCCCACCGTATCCAGGTGCGCAGCCGTAATGGTCGCGGCCATCTCGTCCTCCCCATTGTGTGCGGCCGCTTAGGCGGCTCTGCAACTACAAGTGTGAAAGGACGGGCGGTCGGTGTCAACGTGGTTGGGGGACCATCTAATAAACCGCGAGCGCGGGATTTATCCTTACATTGTGCGGCGACATGTGAGCTCTCCGAGCTGCCGCCAGCCGTTCAATGTAAGGACTATTAGCTGCTGAAGCAGTTTTGCTCCGGTCGACCGCTGCGTTCAATGCTCGTCGAACTGCAGAATATAGAGCCCGGCGTTAGAGTCGGTCACATACATCACGCCGTTTTTGTCGACGAAACAGTCACAAGATTGGATGACTTGCGGCCGGTTGGGGCGCGGATCGTACATGCGCTCGGGGTTCGGCGGCACGAAATAGCCCACTTCGCGCGGCGCAAATGGATTGTTGATGTCGTAGACGCGCACGCCGGCATTGTGCAGCGTTGCAAATATATAGCGCGAGCTCTGGAAAGCGCCGGGCCGGTTTTCCCAGAGATTGTGCGGGCCGAAATTGCCGCCCTTCTTGCAGTAATCCGCCTCGTCCGGGATTGGCATGGTTGAAATGCTGACCGGGTTTGCCGGCTCGCGCACGTCAAACACCCAGATATAGCGCAGCCCGAGCTTGCAATCGGCGAAATTGGCCTCGTCGGCGACGACCAAGAGATTGCGGTCCGGCAGCGGCAACGGCGAATGGGTGCCGCCGCCGAAAGGTGGATCCCAGTTGCGATAGGACACCATCTTCGGCTTTACCGGATCGCCGACATCGACGATCGCCAGGCCGCCGTCGCGCCAGGCGCTATAGGCCAGATTACCTGCGACCAGCGCATGATGCAGTGCGTAGCGCTTGCCTTTGGCCCAGGTCGGCGTCTCGCCGCCCCCCGTCCACATGCCAGGCAGCCAGAACTTGCCGACTATTTCCGGCTTGGTCGGCTCCTTCATGTCGACGATGGCCAGGATATGGTCGGAAAATTCCGGCAGATGCACCGAGACATAGGCGTAACGCTCCCCGGCATACCAGATGCGATGCGGGCCCAAACCGCCCATCGGCAGGAAGGCGATCTCGCGCGGCGCTTCAGGCTGCGAGATGTCGAAGATGCGAAGTCCGCTGGTGAAGGTCTGGCCTTTGAGCGCATCGCCCGACGTGCCGGTGAAGTAGGATTCCTGTGTCACCTGCATGGTCCACACGCTTGGCCCGTTCACCGCGAGCAGCAGATCGCCAACCTTTGGGTTACTCGCGGTCTGCAGATGATGCGCCCGCGTATTGGGCGGGCAGGGGATGAATTGCACCGGCTTCGGCTTGGTCGGATCGCGCACATCGATGACGGTGATGCCGTTACTAAAGCCGTGGCCGATATAGGCGTAGCCGCGATGCACCATCAGCTGTACGCCGTCGCCGCGCCCGCCCTGATCGCTATGGCCGAGAAATTTGATGTTGCGCGACGCGACGGCCGTCATTGTGTTTCCTCCCTAATTTACGCGTTATCCTAACCGTCATGCCCGCGCTTGTCGCGGGTATCCATGTCTTTGCCGCCGCGCCGCTAAGACGTGGATGGCCGGCCGCGCCGAAGTGGCTTCGGCCACGCAGGCGGGACAAGCCCGGCCATGACGCGCTACAGTATCGCCGACGGCATGGGGAAGAAACAAAGATGGTCAGTGAAAAAGAATCGCGCGGCATGATCGCGGTCGACAAGATGGGCGCGAAGGTCCTGTTCCTCAATCCCAAGACCTACGAGACCGAAATCGTCCTCGACGGCTACAAGCGCACTGTGCACGAATTGCTGATCGTGCCGGAATCCGATGGTCTGCCGGCCATGGCCTATGTGCCGATCTTCGGTGACGGCATCCATGGCCGCAATCCCAATCCGCAGCATGAACTATGCGTGTTCGATCTCAATAAACGCGCGCAGGTCGCGACCATCGACCTATATCCTTACATCGCCCCGCACACGCTCAAGCTCGGGCCGGATGGCTTCATCTACATCACCTGTGAGAACTCGGCCGTGGTCGCGGTGATCGATCGCAGAGCAAATAAGGTCGTGGGGGCGATCGATTCCGGCTCGACCAATGGCCACCGCCTCGTCATCGCGCCGGACGGCAAGCGCCTCTACACAGAAAACGAGGAAGACGGCACGGTGTCGGTGATCGACCTGCCGGCGCGCAAATTGCTCGGCAAGATCAAGACGCCGCGCCCGCTCGCGGGTATCGCTATTTCGCCCGACGGTGGCACCGTGGTCGCGGTCGACGACGCGCAGCCCACTTTGTTTCTTATCGACACGCAAGCCGGCCAAGTGCGCCAGGAGATCATGCTGAAAGATGTGCCGAAGGCGGCGCAGATCGCGCGCTACGCGCCGGATAACAGCCTTATCGGGGTCACAAGTCTCAGCAGCGGCACGGTGAGTCTAATCGATCCGTCTTTCAAGGAGCAGACCGCGATCAAGGTCGGCACGCAGCCGATGGACATGGCCTTTCGCGGCGACGAATTGTTCGTTGCCTGCCAGGGCGACGGCTCGGTGCATATTGTCGATATCCCCAACAAGCGCCACAAGGGCAATTTCAAGGCCGGCACTGGCTGCGAGTCGCTCGGATTTTTCTGAGGCTGGGGTTCAACTGGGTGCCGTCTTCGCCTTGCGCGCGATCGCCGCCGCCTGGCGGTGTTCCTGTTCCTTGATCTGCATCATCAATACAAAGAGCTCATGCGATAATCTTTTCGGCGGCCGGTAATAGGCGCGCAGCTTTTCGCCAAGCATCATCTGGATAGTGCGATGCAATGTGACCGGGTCGTCGGTCTCTGCGCTGGCGTGGCCTTGTGTCATTGCTGATCGCGGTGACGTTGGGAGTCTGACGTTGAGTCTTGGGGTTAATCAGGAGCCTCGAATCTGGTTCCCGATGTCCGATAGTTCCGCGTCCCGGTGCGCTCCAAACGCTCGGTCTCCCTTCGGTTTCAAAAATCGCCGCTGGCCGCGAGAGCGCCAACGGCGCGTCACAATTTTTGGCCAATGGAGGCGAGACGTGGCCGGTGTTCTCACTTATGATGCCGGCGAATTGGCCCGGACCGGGCCGGGCTAGGGGAGTAAGGATATGTTTCGTAAGGCTTTTTCGGCGAATTGGAGCAAGGCTTTAGCGACGTCCGCTGCCTTGTGTGTGGCGCTTGTGCTGCCCGCCAATGCACAGCCGCGGCGTGTGCAGGTGGGGCAGCTTGCCTGCTCGATTTCGGCCGGCGTCGGCCTCGTCGTCGGCTCACAGCGCAATATCAGCTGCAACTTCCAGCCCGACGGCGGCCCGCCCGAAGCCTATACCGGCACCATCACCAAAGTCGGTCTCGATGTCGGCTTCACCACCGGCGGCGCCATGGTCTGGGGCGTGTTCACCGATACCAATCGTTATGCCGGCATGCTGTCCGGCACTTATATCGGCGCGCAGGCGGAAGCGACTGTTGCCGCTGGCCTTGGCGCCAATGTTCTAGTCGGCGGTTCGAACCATTCGGTCGCCCTGCAGCCGCTTTCGGTTCAGGGGCAGACCGGCTTGAACATCGCGGCCGGCGTCGGCGCGGTGGAACTGCATTACGCGCAGTAAAGCGACAACAATAACGACGAATAATAAGGGGGCGCGCTAACGCGCCCCTTGACCGCCCCCGTCACCGCCTGAAACGATAGCCTCCGAAAAATAAGCCCGCGGCTGAACAGCGGGTTCATCCGGGGGGTTGTTGCGGGAGGTTGTTATGGCAACTAACGGCGGCAATGGTAACGGTGGGAGAGCGGGCGGTCCGCGCTGCGTCGCTCTTGTAGGCCCCTTCCAGAGCGGCAAAACCACGTTACTCGAAGCGATTCTTGCGCGTACCGGCGCCATCGCGCGCCAGGGCACGGTCGAAGCCGGTAATACGGCCGGCGATGCCAGTCAGGAAGCGCGTCATCACCAAATGAGCGTCGAGCTCACCGTCGCCACCACGAATTTCATGGGCGACGCCTATACCTTTCTCGATTGCCCCGGCTCGGTCGAATTCGCTCACGACATGCGTGCGGTGCTGCCGGCGATCGACGCTGCCGTCGTTGTCTGCGAAATGGACGAGAAGAAGATCCCGCAGCTGCAGCTCATCCTGCGCGAGCTCGAAGCGCGCAAAGTTCCGCGTCTCCTGTTTGTCAACAAGATCGACAAGGCCGATGCCGGCGTCCATGACGTGCTGCAATTGTTGCAGCCAGCCTCCCGCACCAAATTGATCCTGCGTCAGATCCCCACTTTCTCGGGCGATATCATCTCAGGCTTTGTCGATCTCGCGCTGGAGCGCGCCTTTGTCTACAAGGAGCATGCGCCGTCCGAGGTCATGCCGCTCGAAGGCGACAGCGCCGATCGGGAAAAGACCGCGCGCTTCTCCATGCTGGAAACGCTCGCCGATCACGACGACGAGCTGATGGAGCAATTGCTGGAAGACATTCAGCCGCCGCGCGACAAGGTGTTTGACGATCTCACCCGCGAATTGCGCGAAGGTTTTGTTTGTCCGGTTCTGATGGGCACGGCGATGCGCGCCAATGGCGTGCTGCGGCTTTTGAAGGCGCTGCGCCATGAATCGCCCGGCATCGCCGAGACGGCAAAACGGCTCGGCATCAAATCCGGTTATGACGCGGTCGGCTATGTGTTGAAGACGCAGAACACCACGCACGGCGGCAAGATGTCGATCGTGCGCATGCTGGGGGGGCAAGCCGGCGACGGCACGACCTTATTGGCGGGTGACGAAGAGGCCGGTCGCGTCGCCGGCACATTCAAGCTTCTCGGCCAGACCACCGAAAAGCGCGGCCCGGCGACTCTCGGCGAGACCGTTGCCTTCGCCAAGCTCGACAAAGCGAAAACCGGCGACACGCTGTCGGCCGGCAAGGAGCCGCATCCGCCGCTTGCCAAGATCGAGCCCTATCCGCCGGTGCTGGCGATCGCCGTTTCCGCCAAGGAGCGCAAGGACGACGTCAAGCTCGGCCAGGCGCTCAATAAGCTCGTCGAAGAGGATCCTTCGATCACCATTGTACACAATCCCGAACTGCACGAAGTGGTTCTGTGGGGGCAGGGCGAAATGCACCTGCGCGTCGCCACCGAGCGCCTAAGCGAACGCTACGGCGTCGCCATCGAGCGCCGCACGCCGAGCGTCAATTACCGCGAGACCATCCGCAAGCCGGTCACCCAACGCGGCCGGCACAAGAAACAGTCCGGCGGCCATGGCCAGTACGGCGACGTTGTGATCGAGATCAAGCCGATGCCACGCGGCGCGGGCTTTTCCTTCGAGGATAAGATCACCGGTGGGGTGGTGCCGCGCAATTACATTCCGTCGGTCGAGGAGGGTATCGTTGACGCGCTCAAGCACGGCCCGCTCGGCTTCCCGGTGGTCGATCTGCATGTATCGCTGATCGACGGCTCTTATCACACCGTGGATTCGTCTGACATGGCGTTCCGCACAGCGGGCCGCATCGGCATCGCCGAAGGCTTGCCGCAATGCCAGCCGGTGCTGCTCGAGCCGATCTATTCGGTCGAGATCGTCTGCCCGAACGAGGCCACCGCCAAGATCAATGCGCTGTTGTCGGGCCGACGCGGCCAGATTCTCGGCTTCGATACGCGCGAAGGCTGGGATGGCTGGGACGCTGTGCGCGCCATGATGCCGGAATCGGAGATCGGCGATCTCATTGTCGAGATTCGTTCCGCCACCGCCGGCGCCGGCACCTTCACCTTCAAGTTCGACCACATGGCCGAACTGACCGGCCGCACCGCCGATCAGATCATCGCCGCGCGACGGGCGGCGGAGTGATTTCCCCTCCCCCTTGTGGGGAGGGGTTAGGGGTGGGGGTCGGGACGGCGCGCGCTAACCCGGACCAATGCACTGACGACGTCTTCGCCGAGAACAACGTCCCGACCCCCACCCCAGCCCTCCCCACAATGGGGAGGGAGTGATCTTACACATTCTGCAATCCAAGGACGGCCGCGGTGTCGGCGCGCACTTTACGCGTCAGCTCGGCGTCCTCGATCAAAGAATGTCCGTAAGACGGAATGATCTGTTCGAGCTTGCTCTTCCAGCCGCCTGTGCTGAGCTCTTTGTCGAAACAAAGCTCGATCACCTTGATCATGATCGCCGCCGCGGTCGAAGCGCCCGGTGACGCGCCAAGGAGCGCCACCAGCGAGCGGTCGGCGGCTGAGACGATTTCGGTGCCGAATTTGAGAATGCCGCCGTGTTTGGGGTCACGCTTGATGGTCTGCACCCGCATGCCGGCAACTTGGAGCTTCCAGTCCTTTTGGTCCGCGTGCGGATAAAACACCTGCAGCGTGCTGAAGCGGTCCTTCGGCGACTGCACCACCTGCTCGACCAGATATTCGGTGAGATCGAAATTATGCAGGCCGACCTCCATCAGCGGCCAGATATTGCCGGGCCGGATCGACATGAAGAGGTCCAGCAGCGAGCCGTGTTTGAGGAATCTGGTCGAGAATCCGGCATAGGGACCGAATAGGATGTGCTTGGCGCTGCCGATCACGCGCGTGTCGAGATGCGGCACCGACATCGGCGGCGAGCCGACCGAGGCCATGCCGTAGACCTTGGCCTCGTGCCGCTTGCTGACCTCGGGATTGTCGCAGCGCAGCCAGATTCCGCTCACCGGAAATCCGGCATAGCCATAGCCCTCTGGAATGCCTGATTTCTGCAGCAGCGGCAGTGCGCCGCCGCCGGCGCCGAGAAACACGAATTTCGCCGCCGTCGACACGTTCCCGCCGCCTGCCATGTTGTGGGCCTCGATCCGCCAGCCGCCGGCGTCGCGATGCAGATGCGTCACGCGGTGCGAGTAATGGATGGTGAAACCGCTCAGCGTCTGCAGATAGCCAATGAGATTCCGCGTGAGCGCGCCGTAATTGACGTCGGCCCCGGTGATCATGCGGGTGGCGGCAACGTCCTGGTTGACATTGCGGCCTTCCATGACGAGGGGCACCCATTCGCCGATTGTCTTTTCATCCTCGGTATATTCCATGCCGCGATAAAGTTGATGCGCGATGAGCGCGGCATGGCGCTTCTTGAGAAAATCGACATGGGCTTTGCCATGCACGAAGCTCATATGCGGCACGGCATGGATGAACAGATCCGGCGAAGCGATCGCCTTGTTGCGGATCAGATAGGACCATAACTGCCGCGACAGGTCGAACTCGGTGTTGACCTCGAGCGCTTTGGAAATATCGATGCTGCCGTCAGGGCGCTCCGGCGTGTAATTGAGCTCGCACAAAGCCGCATGTCCGGTGCCGGCATTGTTCCAGGCATCCGAGCTTTCCAGTGCGGCGCCGTCGAGCGTTTCGAAAATCTCGATGCGCAGCGAGGGCTCGAGCTCTTTGAGAAACACCGCCAGGGTGGCGCTCATGATCCCGGCGCCAATGAGAACAATATCAGGATTGCCGCTCGACGTTCCGTTCATGATTCCCTCCAATGGCAACAAGGTGTGCCGTCGGCGTCACCTCTTCGCTTGAAACGGTACCGCTGCGCCTTGCGCCAGCACGACATAGACACGCCGCCATGGCTCTTGGTCGATCAGCTTCCATTTGTGACCGCCGCCGCTGGTGTCTTCGGCGAGCAGAATATCGCCGGGCTGCAGAATGAAATGCTCCCCGCCGCGGGTCTCAAAATCGAGTGTGCCCGCCAACGTAATCACCAGCTGCCGCACCGGCGCGTCGTGCCAGGCAAAGCTGCCGCCCGACGCAGTCTCCTGAAACGACACGGTGCTTACCGGCAGTTTGCCGGTCAGAACGTCACCGCGCGCGCCCTGATCGAGCGCGATAACACCATCTTCAAAATGAGAATTGTTGTCGGCTCCGGTCCAAAGGCGTACGCAGCGGATCATTGTCTTGACCTTTCGCGGCTCGGGACCCGCCCATTATACGCTGTGTTGGCGGCCATGTCGCCGAATCCGGTCTTAGTGCGAGCTTCTAAGTGGTTCCGATGCTTTATGGTCCGAACATGACAACAAACATTGAATTAGATGAGCAACAAATCCGTCATGGAGAAGCTTCTCGGTCTTGCTTAGAATTACGTTACGAAAACTTCGCCGAATCAGGCGTCTAACTGCTCGCCGGGGCCTGCAGGTGGCCGGGCCGTTTGGGCTATAATTTGCCGAACCGGCCAATGGACCGAACCGCGCGGCCGGGTCGCCGCTTCAGGAGGGCAAAATGATCGATTTTCGTACGGAAACCGACAGTCTTGGTGAGGTGCGTGTTCCCGCCGACAAATTGTGGGGTGCGCAGACCCAGCGCTCGCTCGAGCATTTCAGCATCGGCAAGGATTTGATGCCGCGGGAAATGATCACCGCCTACGCGATCCTCAAGAAAGCCGCCGCCAATACCAACCGCGCCAGCGGGCGGCTTGACGACAAAGCCCACGAGCTGATCGTGAAAGTCTGCGATGAGATTTTGGCAGGCCAGCACCACGACATGTTCCCGCTGCATGTATGGATGACCGGCAGCGGTACGCAATTCAATATGAACGTCAACGAGGTGATTTCGAACCGCTGCTCGCAGCTTGCCGGCACGCCGCTCGGCAGCAAGACGCCGGTCCATCCCAACGATCACGTCAACATGTCGCAATCGTCGAACGACTCCTTCCCGTCGGCGATGTATATCGCGTCCGCTCTTAACGCGAAGCAGCGCCTCATCCCGGCGGTGCAAGCCTTGCATGATGCGATCGCCACCAAGGCGACCGAATGGGACAATATCGTCAAGATCGGCCGAACCCACATGCAGGATGCAACGCCGTTGACGCTCGGCCAGGAATGGTCGGGCTACGCCGGCGTGCTCGCCGACGATCTTGAGCGCATCGAGGATTCGCTCAAGCACGTTTACCGCCTGGCGCTCGGCGGCACCGCGGTCGGCACCGGCATCAATGCCGAGCCGGGCTTCGCCGAAGCTGTCGCCGCCGAAATCGCTAAGCTGACCGGGCTGCCCTTCGTCACCGCGCCGAACAAATTTACCGTGCAGGGCTCGCATGATGGGCTTGTACAGCTCTCCGGCAGCCTGCGCACGCTCGCGGTTTCGCTCTACAAGATCGCCAACGACATCCGCCTGTTGTCATGCGGTCCGCGCGCCGGATTTTACGAGCTTCTGATTCCGGAAAACGAGCCGGGTTCCTCGATCATGCCAGGCAAGGTCAATCCGACCCAATGCGAAGCGCTCACCATGATCGCCGTGCAAGTCATGGCCAACGATGTCGCGGTCGGTTTCGGCGGCGCCAGCGGCTATCTGGAAATGAACGTCTACAAACCGCTCATGATCTACAATATTACGCATTCGATCACGATCATGACTGACGGCTGCACCAATTTCCGCAAATTCCTGGTTGAAGGCACCAAGCCGAATCTGAAAAAAATCAAGGAAGATGTGGAGCGCTCGCTGATGCTGGTGACGGCGCTGGCGCCGGTGATCGGCTACGACAAGGCGTCAAAGATTGCGCATTATGCGATGGATCACGATCTCACACTAAAGGAGGCTGCCTTGAAGCTCGGCTTCGTCACCGAGGCGGAGTTCAATCGCGTGGTCGATCCGGCCAAGATGGTCAGGCCTTATGTCGCCACCGGGCACTAGGACTGCCACGCCGGACGATGTCGCTCTGTTGTCGGTCTGCGCCCGGCTCCTGTTCGAAAACGGCGAGACCACGCGTTGGATGGTCCGGGCGATCGAGCGGCTCGGCGTGGCTTTGGGTTTCCGCGCCACGATCTATCCGCGCTGGGACGAATTGAGCATCCGCATCGATGACGCGGCGGGTGCGCGTTACGACATCATTGCCGCGTCGCCGCTCGGCGTCGACATGAGCAAGGTCGCGGCGACGATCACGACCATCGACGAGCTTTGCGAGGGCCGCATCGATGCCGCCGCGGCGCGCGCATCGATCGCGGCTGTCGCTCGCAGCAAGCCGGTGGCGCTGCCGCGCTTTGCCGTGATGGCGGGCGCGGGCGCCACGGCGCTTGGCGTCATCTTCGGCGTCGCCGATGCCGCGGCGCTTATCATTATCGCCTGTAGTGCGGCGGCTGGCGGCTGTCTGCGTCGTTTCCTGTCATGGGTCAGCAGCAATCCATTCATCCAGCCGTTCAGTGCGGCCTTGCTTGCCGGCATAGTCGGGGCACTTGCTGTCTGGTTCAACGTCAGTTCGCCGCAACGGCTCATCGCAGTTTGCCCATGCATGGTGCTGGTGCCGGGACCGCATCTGCTCAATGGCACAATCGACTTGACGCGCGGGCGGATCGCGCTGGGCGCTTCACGTGTCGCCTATGCCAGCGGCATCACGCTTGCGATCTGTGCCGGTCTCATCCTCGGGCTGGCCGTTGGCGGCGTCGACCTTCCGGTGTCGGCGCCGGCACAGAGCGTGCCGCTCAGCTACGATGTCATCGCCGCCGGCGTTGCTGTTGCCGCCTACGGTACATTCTTCGCGCTGCCGTGGCGCATGTTGCCAATTCCGATCGTGATCGGCATGGCGGCGCACGCGTCGCGCTGGGCGCTGATCACGCTGGCGGGCGCCAGCGCCGAGACCGGAGTGCTGGTCGCCTGTCTGTTGGTTGGCACCGTCGTCACGCCGATTACGGACCGGTTACGGCTGCCGTTCGCGGCTTTTGCCTTTGCCTCGGTCGTGTCGATGATTCCGGGCGTCTATCTGTTCCGGATGTCCGACGGCCTCATACAACTCATGAGCCAGGGCCGCGCCGCGCCCTATGATCTTCTGCTCGGCACCATTGTCGACGGCATAACAGCGCTTTTGATCATTCTGGTCATGACCTTCGGCCTCATCGTGCCGAAAATGTGCATCGAGTATTTCTGGCCGCCTTATGCCGAGCGCTCGGCCAAAGCTGGCGCAAAACCGCATTGACGCTGCCGCCGCTCCGGGGTCTGCTGCGGCTCCTGCTGGAGCATGATCCGGAAAAGCACGCCCTTGGACTTGATCCGAGGGTAGACACCGGCTTCCCGAAAAGATCGTGCTCGAACGAAAGACATGTTGGAGAGAGCCGTCAATGCCAGCCTATTGGGTCGCACGTTCGAAGATCAACGATCCGGTCGAGTACAAGAAATATACCGATCTGGTGCCGGGCATCATCGCCAAATACGGCGGCAAGGTTCTGGCGCGCGGCGGCAAATATCAGATCATGGAAGGACCGGACAAGTTTCACCGCTTCGTGGTGATCGAGTTCCCGGCCTTCGAGCAGGGCGTCGCCTGCTTCACCTCGAAAGAATATGACGCCGCGGCCGCATTCCGCAGGAGCGGCGCCGGCGAAGTGGAGACCATTATGGTCGACGGCGGCGACGCGACGAAGTAGTGCCCCGCCATCCTGAGGTGGCCGCGAAGCGGCCCTCGAAGGATGTGGCCCGAGCGCTGGGGCCGTCGCCCCAACCAAATCGGCTTTCGCCGATTTCGACATTTACCTGTCTAAGTCGGCGAACGCCGACTTAGTTGGCTCGGCGCTTTGCGCCGAGCACCTCAGGGTGACGGACCATCTTCATCAGCCCGCTTTGATATTCGCGAACTTGATGACCTGTTCCCACTTGGTCGTTTCGTTGGTGATGAGCTGACCGAATTCGTCGGGCGACATCGGCATCGGCACGCCGCCGAGATCGGCGAGGCGCTTTTGCATCTTGCTATCGGCTAGCGCGGTTTTGATCTCGCTGGCGATGCGGTTGATGATCTCCGGCGGCGTGCCCTTGGGGGCGCCCACGCCCTGCCAGGCGAAAGCTTCGTAGCCCGGCACGAATTGCGATACCGGCGGCAGGTCGGGCAGGACCGCGAGTTTGTCGCTGCTCGATACCGCAAGCGCCTTGAGCCGGCCGGCGCGGATGTGATCGATCGACAGGATTACCTGGTCGAACATCACCTGCACCTGGCCTTCGAGCAGATCGGTGATGGCGGGCGCGTCACCGCGATAGGGCACATGCAGCATGTTGACGCCGGTCATCATCTTGAACAGTTCGCCGGCGAGGTGCGGTGTCGAGCCGATGCCGCCCGAAGCCATGTTGAGCTCGCCTGGATGCGCCTTCGCATAGGCGATGAGCTCGGGAACGGAATTGACCGGCACCGAGGGATGAACGACCAGCACCTGCGGATTGCGGTCGACGCCGCCGATCGGCGCGATATCGCGCACAAAGTCGAAATCCGCCACTGGATTGAGCATGGCATTGATGACATTCGGATTGGCGATGAACAGCAGCATGTAGCCGTCGGGCGTCGCGCGCGCGACGGTTTCGGCGGCAATGCTGTTGCCGGCTGCGCCGCGGTTCTCGACGACGATCGGCTGGCCGAGCCGCTCCTGGATCATCGAGCCGGTGAGGCGCGCCAGGATGTCGGCGGTGCCACCCGGCGGGAACCCGACAATCAGGTGTATGGGCCGCGACGGATAGGTGTCGGCGCGGGCGCTACGGATGATGGCCGGCAGCGCCAGCGCGCTGGCAGCCAGGTTCAGGAATTGACGGCGTTTCAGGGTTTTCATGGGCGCGCACCATAGTGTGCGTTTTTGCCCTGTAAAGCGCCTTTTCCCTACGCCGCAGCCGCTACAGCGCAATCGTTTCAGAGTGAATCGATTATCGCTCTAGCATTTTGATCGGGCATGATCTTTTCGGAAAACCGGTTCCTACTTTTCCGGATCGTGCTCTAGGCTGCGGCCCTGGGGTCGCCGCCGCCCGGCGGCGGAACCGGCACGCCGTCGGCCGTGTATTCGTTGAGTTTGTTCCGTAACGTGCGGATAGAAATGCCGAGCACATTCGCCGCATGCGTGCGGTTGCCGAGGCAATGTTTCAGCGTTTCGAGGATGAGGTCGCGCTCGACCTCGGCGACGGTGCGGCCGACCAGTCCGCGCGTCACCTGCTCGGCGGCAAAGGCGGCATGCGCCACTGCCGGCGCGTTCTTTTGCTGGTCGAGGCGAACCCCGTCGGGTGTCAGGATCGCGTCGGCCCCGATCTCGTCGCCGCTCGCCATCAGGATGGCGCGGTGCATGGTGTTTTCCAGCTCGCGCACATTGCCCGGCCAGTAGTTCAAGGTCAGCGTTCGCCGCGCTTCCTGCGACAGCGGCCGCGTCGGCACGCTGTTGGCGGCGGCATATTTCTTGACGAAATAATCGGCGAGTTCGAGCACGTCCGCCGGCCGCTCGCGCAGCGGCGGCAGCTTGAGGTTCACGACATTGAGGCGGAACAACAGGTCTTCGCGGAACGTGCCTTCGCGCACGGCTTCGACGAGATTGCGGTTCGAGGTTGCGATGATGCGGATGTCGATCGCCACCGGCCGGGTCCCGCCGACCCGATCGATCACCCGTTCTTGGACGGCGCGCAGGAGCTTCGCCTGTAGTCGCACGTCGATCTCGGAAATCTCGTCGAGCAGCAGCGTGCCGCCGTTGGCCTCTTCGAATTTGCCGATGCGGCGGGCGACCGCGCCGGTGAACGAGCCCTTCTCGTGGCCGAACAATTCGGACTCCAGAAGCGTTTCCGGTATAGCGGCGCAGTTGACGCAGATCAGCGGCTTCTTGGCGCGGCCGGAGCGGGCGTGCACATAGCGCGCCAGCACTTCCTTGCCGGTGCCGGATTCGCCGGTGATGAGCACCGAGGCTTCGCTCGCCGCAATCTGTTGCGCGAGCTTGATGACGCGCGCCGTCGCTTCGTCGCGATAGATCAGGTCGCGGCTGTCGTCGGCGACGGCCGCGAGCACGGCGGCGATCAGTTCGGCGTCGGGCGGCAGCGGGATGTATTCCTTGGCGCCGGCATGGATCGCGGCGACCGCGGCGCGCGCGTCGGTTGCGGTGCCGCAGGCGACGATCGGCACATGGATACGCTCGGCCTCGAGCGAGGTGACCAGATCACGGATATTGATGGCGACATCCACCATCAACAGATCGGCGCCGCGTCCGGAGCGCAGCACCGCGAGCGCCTGGCTGTTATCCGCGGCATGGGTGACCAGCGCGCCTTTTTCCATCGCGATCTTGGTCGCGGTGGTGAGCTCGCCATTGAGTGAGCCAACGATCAGGAGGCGCATTGTGTTGTTCCTTATTCGCCAGGAGTGAGAGAGCCGCAGACCGCGAATGGCCTTTCACGTCGCGCCATTCGCGTTTGCGGGAGCTTCATTACCGTTCTGCCTTGATGATTTCCGTCATGGTGACGCCGAGCTTTTCTTCGACCAGCACGACTTCGCCGCGCGCCACCAGGCGGTTATTGACGTAGATGTCGATCGCCTCACCGACCTTTCGATCGAGCTCGAGCACGGTGCCGGGCCCGAGCTTGAGCAGTTCGCCGATATCCATCTTGGCCCGGCCGAGCACGGCCGAGACCTGGACCGGCACATCGAACACCGCCTCGAGGTCCGAGGCGATATGGCTGACCGGCCCATCGGCGGCCGCCATGGGCGGCGGTTCCATTGGTGCTTCGCCGGCTTCGAGATTGGGAAGCGGGACTTTGCTGTCCTCACTCATTTAGGATCTCCTGAACTCGTCTTCGGTCGGCATCAGCAATTCGTGGCCGTGGGGCCGCGGTGGATCCGGTTGATCGGGCGCCGTCGGCGGCGCGTTGGCTTCGGTCATGACGGGCGGCGCTTGTGGCACCTCGATCACAGCGGGTGGCTCTTGCCGCACCTCGGGCGTGACCGGCGGCGCCTGGCCCGTTTCGGGAACGCGAGGCAGCTTCGGGCCGGCAAGATTGCCGCGCGCGCCGACATAGCCGGCAACCGCCTCGCTGATCACTGCTTCGGTTGTGACGTTATCGCGATTGACACCGCCGTCGGCCCACTCGATGCGGCAATCGCCCAGCGCAATATCGGGTTCGGCCAGCACCACCAGGCGGCCCTCGAAGCTCTTGGCGCGGGCGATATCCTCGAGTTTCTCCTTGGCGGTGGAATAGACCGCGTCGTTGACGCGCACCACGATATGCGGCGCCGCGCTGAGCTGCCGGAAACAGTCGCTCGCCAGCGCCGAGATTTCCGCAAACGGCTCGCGCGCCACCAAAGTCGGCGCCAGCTTGCGCGCCACCGCGACCGCGACCTCGACCGCTTCGCATTCGAGCCGTGCCTCGATCGCCTGCAATGCGGCGCTCGCCGCCGCGATGCTTTGAGCGATCGTGCCGAGCGTCGCCGCGATCCGGCGATCGACCTCGACCTGCGCGTCGTTCTGGCCCTGCGCATAGCCGCGCTTGTGGCTCGCGGTCTCGGCTTCGGCGAGCTTCGCCATATGCTCGACGATCGTAATCACCGGCTCCACCGGTTTGCGCGGTCCGCCGGTGAAGTCGGTGTCGAACATGAATTTGGTCGGGGCCGCCATCCGCATTACCTCAGTAAATCAGCTCTTCTTCGCCGCGCGATTTGGAGATGACGATCTCGCCCTTGGCCGCGAGGTCCTTGGCGAGATTGACCAGAAGCCCTTGCGCCTCGTCGACGTCGCGCAGCCGCACCGGCCCCATGGCCTGCATGTCGTCGAGCAGCATCTTGGCGGCGCGCGACGACATGTTGTTGAGGAAGAACTGGCGCACCGGCTCGGCCGCGCCCTTGAGAGCGATGCCGAGCTTGTCCTTCTCGACATGCCGCATCAGGGTTTGCGCCGAGCCGGTATCGAGCTTGGTCAGATCGTCGAAGGTGAACATCAACGTCTTGATGCGCTCGGCGCTTTCGCGGTTCTCCTCTTCCAGCGCGGTCAAGAAACGGGTCTCGGTCTGGCGGTCGAAATTATTGAAGATCTCGGCCATCCCTTCATGGGCGTCGCGCCGGCGCGTCTGCGACAGGTTCGACATGAACTCGGTACGCAGCGTGGCCTCGACCCGCTCGATGACCTCCTTCTGCACCGCTTCCATCTTGAGCATGCGGTTGACGACGTCGAGCGCGAAATCCTCCGGCAGGATCGCCAGCACGCGCGCCGCATGCTCGGGTCGCAGCTTGGAGAGCACCACCGCGACCGTCTGCGGGTATTCGTTCTTGAGATAGTTGGCGAGCACCTGCTCCTGGACGTTGGAGAGCTTCTCCCACATGTTGCGGCCGGCGGGGCCGCGGATCTCGTCCATGATGCCGGTGACGCGCTCGGGCGGCAGATACTGGTGCAGCAGCCGCTCGGTCGCGTCGTAGTTGCCCATGATCGCGCCGGTGGCGGAGAGGCGCGAGACGAACTCGAGCAGCAGGGCCTCGACCGCCGAGGCATCGACGGTGCCGAGCGTCGACATGGTGATCGAGAGCTGGCGCAGCTCGTCGTCGTCGAGCAGGTTCCACACCTTGCCGCCGTACTGCTCGCCGAGCGCCAGCATGAAGACGGCGGCACGCTCGGGCCCGGTCAGCGCGCGCGCCTTCTGCCCGGCCACGGCCTGGCGGCTCGCCAGCGCCGCGACGACGCTTTCGATGTCCGCGTTGGCGTTGCCGGATTGTTGTTGGGCGGCCATGGCGCTCTACATCGCGATCTAGGCGGGCTGCTCGTGCAGCCATTGGCGGACGATGGCGGCGGTCTCGTTCGGATTCTTGTCGGCGAGGTCGCCGACCTTCTGCACCGACTGGGCATGGACCTGGCCCTGTACCTGGGCGATATCGATCATCTTGGCGGTGGCGCTCGGCTTGGCCTGCAGCGCCTTCTCGTCGACGATCTGCGGCAGCTCCGGCAGCGCCGGCTCGGCAGGCGGCGGCAGCTCTTCCGGCGTGACGATGCGGCGGACCAGCGGGCGCACGACCATCAGGATCACGACGATGCCGAGCAGGAACATCACGCCGAGCTCGATCACCCGCATGATGTCGTCCTTGGTGAACTGCAGCATCGCCCAGATGCCGGTTGGCTCGTTGAAGGTGCTCGCCGGCGTCTCGGCGAAGCGCAGGTTGACGATTTCCACCTGGTCGCCGCGCTTCTGGTCGAAGCCGATCGCCGAGCGCACCAGCGCCGAGATGCGGTCGAGCTCGTCCT
>DATAQN010000122.1:0-1814 GCA_036264635.1 Xanthobacteraceae bacterium
CGGAGCTTTGTGGTAGAGCTTGATGTCGTGGAACGGGTCGGTCAGGATTTTCGCGGCCCATACCAATCCGGTCTGCACATCCTTGATGAAGAACAATTGCACCGTGCGGAACAACAACCCGCCGATTCCGATGGCGAGCCAGATCTGCGCGACGTGGCGCACGAACTCCATCGTGTTCGCGTGCGGCGTGAAGATGCCGAAGAATGTCGGATCGAAGTAGAGCGGCAGCGGCGACAGCGCCCAGATCGTCATCAGCACAACCTTGCGCCGTAGATTGTAGCCGACCTTGATTTCCTCCTTGTGCTCGTGCGTCGCCTGATTCACGACGTCGTAATCCTTCGGCTCGAAGAAGAAGTGGCCGGCCTGGCGGCTGGTCATCGCAATGAGCCAGCCGATCAGGGCTGCCATTGCCGGATCCCCGAACATCATCACATAGGCGGTCAGAAAGCTCACGGCGCTCACCAGATGCAGCGATTGATTGATCCGGCTGTGATGATAGTAGCGATGATCGTCCCAACGCTGCACTCTCAGGGCCTCGATAAAGCGCTGCATAACAGCTCTCCGTTTTCTACTTGTGTGTCGATGCTATGGCGATTCGATGAATCCGATGTGACAGGCGCATGGATTGGCGGGAGGAGGCATTGCATCCGGTGAGCAGGGAGCGATCAGACCGCGGCGCGCGCCGACGGCTTGGCCGCACGGGCGGCGTTCGTTGCGCCGGCCTTGGAGAAGCGGATGAGCGAGAAGTGCCCGAACGGCGGCATCGCCCGGCGCTCGACCAGCCGCATGCCGCGGCAGCGCTTGGCCCAGTCGGCATAGCGCTCCCAAGAGAATTCGGTGCGCCAGCCAAGCTTGCGGGCCGCGGGTGCAAACCACCGCTCCAGAGCGCGCCGCAATCCCGCTTCGGCGCCGACCCGGCTGACCAGCACGATCTCGCCGCCCGGCTTCAACACGCGGGCGAACTCGTCGAGCGTCGCCTCCGGGTTCGGCACGGTCGTAATGACGTACTGCGCCACGACCACATCGAATGAGGCGTCCGGAAAAGACAGCTGCTCGGCGTCCATGACCCAAAGTCCCTCGACATTGGCGAGCCCAAGCTCGACGACGCGCTGCTGTGCCTTGCGCAACATGGGCTCGGAAATGTCGACGCCGCAAAGACGGTTGCTGCGGGAATAGTCCGGCAGCGATATGCCGGTGCCGACTCCCACCTCGAGGATGCGTCCGCCGATGCGTTCGGCGGCGGCGATCGCTGCATGCCGGCCGCGCTCGAAAACCGCGCCGAACACGAGATCATAGACCGGCGCCCAACGTGCGTAGGCCTTGGCGATCATCTCCTTGTCGAGTTCCGCGCGCGATAAAACGCTCATGCATTCTCTCCTTTTCGCCCAGCCGCGTTCGCCCCGTGACCGGCGGCGAAAGCTTGGCTGCGTCCTCGTCAGCCGCGCACGGTCGCCGCCATCGCCATTCCCGCGTCGGATTCGCGATATCCGCCGCTCGCCACTTTCTGAATATGCCCGATGAATTGCCGCGCGCTGTTTTCCCAAGACCGCTCCAGCGCGAACGTCCGACACGCCGCGCGAGAAATTCGAAGCGCCTCGATGCAGGCCACGCCCAGGTTTTCGTGCAAAACCCCGACCGGATTGCCGCCGACCACGTCCTTGGGACCCGTGACCGGAAAAGCGGCGACCGGAACGCCGCTGGCCAGCGCTTCGAGCTGCACCACGCCGAAGGTGTCCGTGCGGCTCGGGAACACGAAGACGTCGGCCGCCGCAAGGTGCGCGGCCAAGACGCCATTCTCCAGCAATCCGAGGAAC
>DATAQN010000157.1:0-2892 GCA_036264635.1 Xanthobacteraceae bacterium
GGCGGAGCGGCCGGCGCCGCGGCCGCAGGCTCCGGGCAGGAGCCATTGGCATTGACATAATCGCTGGTCGAGAGCCCGCGGCGTTCCTTCTTGGTCTCCGAAAGCTCGGAAAAAGAATAGCCGGCACTGCGTCCGCTGATATCGAACGGCTTGGCAAACCACTGCTGACTGGGATCGACGCCGCAGCCGGCAAGGCCGGCCACTGCGGCGGCCGCGAGCAAAACGCTCCAGCAATGCGATCGAGCCAGCACCCAACGATCCCCTAAAGCCGCCTGAAACCCGAGTCTGCCACGAACTTGCGGAAATTTGTGTGGCGAAACATCCTCGGCCTTCAGCCTTCGAATAAGGCATTGCACAAATGTCACATTTATATCAGAACCCCAAGCGCCGCTTCGGTAAAGGTTAAAATCACTCCGGAGGACAGAACCTTGACGGAAACCCCCAAGAACGGCCGAACCGTGTCAATGTGATGCAGATCACGGACTTTTTTCCGGTCATGCGCGACATTTTTGGCGGAAACGCCAACGTCCAATACGGCTCAGGGGGCCGTTAGCCGTCGGGGGTCTTTATGCACTTGCAAATTGTCGGCTGCGGCGACGCATTCGGCACCGGCGGGCGGTTCAATACCTGCTTTCATCTCGTCGGCAAAAACGTCAATGCGCTGATCGACTGCGGCGCCTCCTCGCTGGTCGGCATGAACAAGCTGGCGATCGACCGCAATGCCGTTTCCACCATTATCATCACCCATTTTCATGCCGACCATATCGGCGGAGTGCCGTTCTTCATTCTCGAAGCCAATTATGTGCTCAAGCGTAAAGGCGCATTGACCATCGCCGGACCGCCCGGCCTCAAAGCGCGCTACGCCGAAATGATGGAGAGCGCCTATCCCGGCACGGCGAACCTGCAGCTCTCATTCCCGCTGACTTTGCACGAAGTCGAGATCGGCAAGCGCAACGAGATCTCCGGCATGAAGGTGACGCCGTTTCGCGTCGTTCACGACGAGCGCGCCGGGCCATGCCTGGGCTATCGCTGCGAAGTCGAAGGCAAGACTGTCGCCTATTCCGGCGATACGCAATGGACCGACGCCGTCATCGATATCGGGCGCAATGCCGACCTGTTCATCTGCGAAGCCTATACGCGCGACAAACCGATCAACACGCACATGGCGCTGAGCGCGCTGGAAAAGCATCTCGGCGAGATCAAGCCGAAACGGCTCATCCTCACCCATATGGGCCTCGACATGCTGGCGCACCGCGCCGAGGTGCCGTTCGAAACCGCCGACGACGGCAAGCTCGTCGAGCTCTAAGCCCCGAGCGCCGCTTCGATCGCGGCGAGCGCAGCCGCGGCTTTTGATCCGTCGGGACCACCGGCCTGCGCCATATCGGGCCGCCCGCCGCCGCCCTTGCCGCCTAAAACTTCGGCGCCCTTCTTCACCAGATCGACCGCGTTGAAGCGTTCGGTGAGATCGGGCGTGACGCCGACCACGACACCGGCTTTGCCGTCGCCGGTAACGCCGACAATCGCGACGACGCCGGAGCCGACTTTCTTTTTGCCTTCGTCGGCCAGGCTGCGCAGATCCTTGAGCTCGATGCCTTCGACCGAACGCGCCATCAGCTTGAAGTCGCCGATGGTACGCAAGCCATCGCCGCCATCGCTCTTGCCAGGGCCGGCCATCGCGAGCTTCTTCTTGGCGTCGGTCAGGTCGCGCTCGAGCTGCTTGCGCTCTTCCATCAGCGCGGACACACGCGCGGGCACATCATCGACCGGCACGCGCAATTCGGAGGCCGTGGCCTTGGCGAGCTTGGTGAGGTGATTGGCGCTGGCGCGCGCCGCCTTCGCCGTCAGTGCTTCGATGCGGCGGACACCGGCGCCGACCGCCGATTCACCGACCACCGAGATGATGCCGATGTCGCCGGTGCGCTTGACATGCATGCCACCGCACAATTCGACCGACCAGCCTAACGTGTTGCCGCTGTCGCCCATGGCAACGACACGGACTTCGTCGCCGTATTTCTCGCCGAACAGCGCACGCGCGCCTGACGCGCGCGCATCGTCGATCGGCATCACGCGCGTCGTCACCGGCGAGTTCTGCAGCACGATGTCGTTGGCGATGTCTTCGACCCGCTCGATCTCCTCGGCGCTCATGGGCTTGGGATGCGAAAAGTCGAAGCGCAGCCGGTCGGGCGCGACCAGCGAGCCCTTTTGCGCGACGTGATCGCCGAGCACCTGCCGCAGCGCTTCATGCAAAAGATGGGTCGCCGAATGGTTCTTGCGGATGGCGCCGCGCCGCGTGCGATCGACATCGAGCGCAAGCGCAAGCCCGGGCTTCAGCGTGCCCTCCTCGACCGTGCCGATATGCGCGAACAGGTCGCCGGCATATTTCTGCGTATCGGTGACCTTGAAGCGCACGCCCTCGCCGGTCAGCATGCCGGTGTCGCCGACCTGGCCGCCGGATTCGCCATAGAACGGCGTCTGGTTGAACACGACTGCGCCGCTCTCGCCCTTCTTGAGCGTCGCAACTTCCTTGCCGTCTTTCACCAGCGCTTCGACTTCGCCTTCGGCGCTCTCGGTCTCGTAGCCGAGTAATTCCGTGGCGCCCATCTTCTCGCGCAAGCCGAACCACACCGCTTCGTCCGCGGCCTCGCCCGAGCCCGCCCACGACGCGCGCGCCTTCTTGCGCTGCTCCTCCATGGCGTCGGTGAACGACGCAATATCGACGCCGATGCCGCGCGGCCGCAGCGCGTCCTGGGTGAGGTCGAGCGGAAAGCCGTAGGTGTCGTACAGCGTGAACGCGGTCACGCCGTCGAACATGTCGCCTTTCTTGAGCGTCTTGCTCGCCTCGTCGAGGATCGCCAAGCCGCGCTCGAGCGTGCTGCGGAAGCGGGTTTCCTC
>DATAQN010000221.1:0-29095 GCA_036264635.1 Xanthobacteraceae bacterium
GGCCACTCCCTGCCGCACACTGAATGTCCTCCACCCTGACGGTTTGGCGCATCGTGCTTCCACTAATCGTGCACTCAGACGATGCGACCCCTCGAAAACTCTCGTATCGGTGCCGCAATCGGTGCCGGAGATGGAGAGTAACCGGGTTAAGTATTGGTCGGAGTGGCAGGATTTGAACCTGCGACCCCCTCGTCCCGAACGAGGTGCTCTACCAGGCTGAGCCACACTCCGACACAACGGCTGGAGCATGATCTTATCCGAAAATCGGGACCACTCCCGGATCAAGTCCGAGGGCGTACTTTTCGGGATCACGCTCTATCGCGATAAGCAGGCGCGGCTTATACCGGGCCCTTTCCGGGGCTGCAAGCAGATGGTTATCGGCTTGCGCCGATTGGCCATTTAAGCACTGTTTGCGGCCTATGACAGCCTCTGTGGTGACCCGCCTCGTAACGCCCGGCGCCGCCGCGACCGCGGAAGCGGCGCGTATTTTGGCGGCCGGGGGGCTCGTCTCCTTCCCGACCGAGACGGTTTACGGGCTCGGCGCTGACGCCACTAACGGGGCGGCGGTGGCGCGGCTTTATGAGGCCAAGGGCAGGCCGTCGTTCAATCCGTTGATCGCGCATGTAACCGATGCCGGCGCGGCGCGGGCCTTGGCGCGGTTCGATGCGGACGCGGCGCGGCTGGCGCAAGCGTTCTGGCCGGGGCCGCTGACGCTCGTCCTGCCGAAGACGGACGAGTGCACAGTGAGCGAACTCGCCACCGCGGGGCTCGACACGATCGCGGTGCGGGTGCCGCATCATGTCGTGGCGCAGGACCTGCTCAAAGCCTTCGGCCGACCGGTCGTGGCGCCGTCGGCAAACCGCTCCGGCCACGTCTCGCCGACCACAGCGGCCCATGTGCTCGCCGACCTATCTGGGCGCGTCGATCTCATTGTCGACGGCGGCGCGACGCCGGTCGGCGTCGAATCCACCATCGTCGCCTGCCTTGGCGAGCCGTCGCTGTTGCGGCCTGGCGGCGTGCCGCGCGACGCGATCGAGCGCGTGCTCGGACGCCCGCTTGCCGATGCCGTAACGGGGATTAGCGTCGAGGATGCGCCACTGGCGCCGGGCATGCTCGCCTCGCATTATGCACCGCACACGCATATGCGGCTCAATGCGCACAGTGTCGAACCGGGGGAAGCACTGCTCGCTTTCGGTCCCGCGCCGCTCAAAGGCGCAGACGAAGCGGTGAAGACGTTGAACCTCTCCGCGCGCGGCGACCTCATAGAGGCGGCCGCCAATCTGTTCTCGCATTTGCGGGCGCTGGACACGGCGAAGGCGGCGATGATCGCGGTGATGCCGCTGCCGCGCGAAGGCTTAGGTGAAGCGATCAATGACCGGCTGCAGCGCGCCGCGGCGCCGCGGTAGATTCTTCGCACGTGATTTGAAACGGGTTCCCGTCTTTCGGGATCATGTTGTGGAGGGGTGACATGATGCTGTTTCGTTCGACGGCCGCTGCCGCCGCCGCGCTCGCTCTCAGCGGCGCAATCCTTGGCGGCGTATATGGCGATGCGGCGCGCGCCGAAGTGCAGAAATTCATGAACTTGTGCGGCAACCAGCAGATCTGCGCGTCATATCAGCTCGTGCTCACACCGCCGGATGGCTGGGCGCTCGACAAGGACGCCAGCGCCAAGACCAAGGTCCAGATCCTTGTGCCGAAAGGCAAAACCTTCGCCACGGCGGAGCCCTTGATCTACGTGCAGGTGTTCTATCACCGCGACAAGCAGGAGACGCTCGGCGACTTTGCCCGTACCAGCAACGCGCGCTGGACGGAGGCCAACCCGAGCGCCAAGATTTCCGATCTGCCGGCGGTCGACCGCACCAACGGCAAGCCGGGCTTCTTGCGCTTTGCCTTTCAGAATCCGAAAAAGCCTCAGCAGGCCTATGAGGTCGGCGCTTTCGGCGTGGATGCCGACAAGGACGGCAATGAATACGTGCTCGACGTGGTGATGAGCGCCTCGAGCAAGCAGGCGCTCGACCGCGCCGAGACGGATTATGTCGCCTTCCTGAAGGCCAATTGATCGGTCCAGATTGTTCGTTGGAGCATGATCTTTTCCGAAAACCGGTTTCCACTTTTCGGGATCATGCTCTAAATTGCGGACAAGTCCGCACATGGAAGGGCCCCAATGCTCGACAAGCCGGATAACACGCCCGCAAAGCCCATCAGCCCCGAACTCCTCGGGCGCTTTGCCGCGATCGTCGGCGAGAAATTCGCCATTACCGATCCGCAGGCGCAGGCGCCCTATCTGCTTGAAATGCGCGATCTGTTCCACGGCCATACACCCATGGTGCTGCGGCCGGGCTCGGTCGAGGAAGTGTCGGCGATCCTCAAGCTCGCCAACGAGACCAAGACGCCGATCGTGCCGCAGGGCGGCAATACCGGCCTCGTCGGCGGGCAAATTCCGCATCACCATGAAATCGTGCTCTCGGTGAACCGGCTCGACCGCATCCGCGAGGTCGATCCGACCTCGAACACGATCACGGTGGAAGCCGGTGTTACACTGCAGCGCACGCGCGACGCCGCAGCCCAGGTCGACCGGCTTTACCCGCAATTGCTGCCGTCGGAAGGCACCTGCACTATCGGCGGCAATCTCTCGACCAATGCCGGCGGCACCGCGGCGCTGGCGCATGGCATCGCGCGCTCGCACGCGCTTGGCCTTGAAGTGGTGCTTGCCGATGGGCGCGTGCTCAACAATCTCAACAAACTGAAAAAGGACAATACCGGCTACGATCTGAAGAACCTGTTCATCGGTGCTGAAGGCACGCTCGGCATCATCACCGCGGCTGTGTTACGGCTGGTGCCGCGGCCGCGAGCGGTGGAGACCGCCTTTGCCGGCGTCGCCTCACCGGAAGCGGCGCTTCGGCTCCTGACGCTTGCGCAAGCGCGCGCCGGAGACGACATCACAAGCTTCGAGATCATGACCCGGCGCGGCATCGAGCTTGTGCTTGCCAATGATTCCGTGAGCCGCGATCCGCTCGCCGAGCGGCACGACTGGTATGTGCTGATCGAGCTCTCGTCGCTGCAAGCGGTAGGTGCGCGGCTCCTGCTCGAGGAGATCCTTGAAAAGGGCATGGAGCTCGAGCTGGTCAGCGACGCCGCGCTTGCCGACAGCCTCGAACAGGCCAAGGCGTTCTGGCGCATCCGCGAAATGTTCGGCGAAGTGCAGCGCCATGCCGGCGGCTCGATCAAGCACGACGTGTCGGTGCCGGTGGCCGCCGTGCCGGCCTTCATCGCCGAAGCCAATGCGGCGGTGGAGATGCTCATTCCCGGCGTGCGGCCGCTGCCCTTCGGCCATCTCGGCGACGGCAACATCCATTATAACGTCACCCAGCCCGAGGGTGCCGACAAAGCCGAATATCTCAAACGCTGGGATGAGGTGAACGCGGTGGTCTTCGCCGTGGTGAAAAAATATGGCGGCTCGATCTCGGCCGAGCACGGCATCGGCGTGATGAAGCGCGACCTGTTGCCGTTGGTGAAAGATCCGGTCGCGCTCGACCTCATGCGCAGCATCAAGCACCTGCTCGATCCGAACGGTATTCTCAATCCGGGCAAAGTTCTTTAGCCGGCGCGCACCGATCGCCGATAGACGCTAATCTTCACGGACGACGCCCTGCTCGACCGGCGCCCGGACGCGGCCTGATACGAACCGCGCGCATCCTCCGGCAGAGTCTTGCGCACCTGCGGTGAGAATTCGAGTGCGGCGCCATCGAAGGCGCGCCGCACCTTGGAAAAAATCACCCAGATTTGCCGTTATACAATCTGTGAGCGAGCAAGCAGCGGCGCGAGCGCCGGCGAAATTTCGCTGCAAATGCCAAAGGGCAGGCGCCGCGTAGCGCTTCCCCGTTGCATATGCCGCACGGGATGCAACGATACGCCACCACGACATGCCGGCCCTGGACCGCGACATGCCAAGTCCACTATCGTCACGTCGATTCAATTCTGAAATGCTTCCTAGACGCGTGACGGTTTGACAGTGCAAGAGCGAGTTTTTATTGCGGGCGCGGGCCCGGTCGGGCTGGTCGCGGCGGCGTATCTTGCGCGCGCGGGCGTTCCGGTCACGATATTCGAGGCAGGCCCCGATCTCTCCGAGGAGTCGCGCGCCTCAACGTTTCATCCGCCGACGCTCGATATGCTGCATGCGCTGGGCGCGGCGGAGCCGATGATCGCGCAGGGGCTGAAGGCGCCGGCCTTTCAATATCGCAGCAAGAAGCATGGCATCCTTGGGCGCTTCGAGTTCGGCGCCATCGCCGACGCCACCGCGCATCCCTACCGGCTGCAATGCGAGCAATCCAAGCTGACGCGCATCCTGGCCGACCTGATGCACGGCGATCCCAATTTCGAGTTGCAGTTCGGCAGTGAGGTCGCGGCCGTCGCGCAGGATGCGTCCGGCGTCGAGGTCACGATCACGCGTAGCGGCAAGACCGGACAGCGGCGCGGGCGCTATCTGATCGGCGCCGACGGTGCGAGCAGCAAGGTGCGCCGCGCGCTCGGCATCGAGTTCGAAGGCTTCACTTGGCCCGACCGGCTGCTCGTGGTGAGCACGCCGTTCGATTTCACGTCAGTCATTCCGGGCCTGGACTCGGTGAGCTATGTGGCCGATCCGGAGCGCTGGTATTTTCTGCTGCAGATCCCCGGTCTATGGCGGGCGATGTTCCTGGTCAATGAAGACGCGAGCGATGAGCGCGTGCAGACGCGGGAATTCGCGCAAAGCCTGATGGCCGACGTGGTGCCCGGCATCACGGACTACGAGATCGATCACATCACGCTCTACAAGGTGCATCAGCGCGTCGCCAAGACGTTCCGGCACGGCCGCGCCTTCCTCGTCGGCGATGCGGCGCATATCAACAATCCGCTGGGCGGCATGGGCATGAATGGCGGCATCCACGACGCCGTCAACCTCGCGGCACGGCTTGTGACGGTGTGGCGCGGTGAAGCACCCGAGGCCGAGCTCGACCGTTTCGACAAGCAGCGGCGGCTGGTGACGCTCGAATACATCCAGAAATATACGATCCAGAACAAGAAGAACCTGGAATCGTCAGGCGACGAATTCGGCCAGACACTGAAGGCAATCGCCGCCGACCCAGGCAGGACGCGCGATTATCTGTTGCGCACGTCGATGATCGCGAGCCTGCAGCGCGCGCAAGAGCTGGGCTAACGTCCGCGGGCACGTCGCAATTACGGCCGTCGTTCAGATCAGTATTCGACCCAATTGTCGCCGCGCCAGTAGCCCTGGCCGCCGTGCTCACGCCACACATAGCGATCGCCCGGAGCCCAGCCATCGGGATGAACGACCACATTGGTTCCCGGTGGATAAATATAGTTCTCGTGAATATGCCAGCAGATGTTGCCGTTACAGGCGATCGCCGCCGACGCACTCGCCCAGGAACCGGCCAAAGCCGAAGCTGCCACGGCCGCGCCGAGTATCGTCTTGTTGAGCGATGTCATCGTGTGCCTCCGTTGCCACGTTGTTAAAGCCGTGACAACGATGCACCCAAAGCGATGTTCCTGCCCAAATACATGTGGACAACTAAGGCAATGGAACAGCGGAGGCGTACGAACAACAAAAGCAACGGAACAACAGACGTATGCCAACAGCGACGGCAAAGGAACAACCTGCGCATGGGAACGACAAACGCGTCCGAACAAAAGACATCGGGATAACAAAGACATGGACATTGGCAACGCAGGACGACGCGATGAAACAAATAAGGTTGATGAAGACGTCGATACTTGTTTTGGTTGTTGTTCCAGTTCCGGCGAACGTTGTTCCTACCAGAATTCGCCACCATTGTGCCCAACGACTCAGATCAACGTTGCATCAGCGGAACGGGGAACATCAAAAAACTGGAGAAGCAAAGAACAGGGACGTCAGGAGTGCGACCTAGTCGTAGGAGATCTAGCCGATGGGACAGGCACCTCCACAGCCGCATCGAAACGGCAGCCTATCGTCGAGCCGATGCGACGCTGAAAACGTCAATGCTGACGAAGCCGCCATTGATGCACTGATAAGAGAAAACGCCAAGCTTCGGGAACTTGTCATTCACCTCTCAACGCTGGTTATCAAGACCGCCATCCTGCATAAATGAGGGGCTAACGAGGCTGCCGCGACCCGGCAGCCTCACCCTTCGGCAGTGCAGCGGCCTGGATTTCCGTGAGCGCACGAGGTTTCAGGGTCATGCCCTAGCGTAGCGCTTCAAGCGCGAGTGCGATCCCTTGGCCGCCGCCGATGCATAGTGTGACGATTCCGCGCGTGAGGCCGTCGCGGCGCATGGAGTGAATGAGCTTGGTCGTCAGCACGGCGCCGGTTGCGCCGATCGGATGGCCGTGCGCTACAGCACCGCCTTCGACATTGACGATGTCGTCGGCGAAGCCGAGTTCGCGTGCCACGACGATGGCGATCGCGGCAAAGGCCTCATTGATTTCGACGCGCTCCACCGAGCGGCCTTCCCAGCCGGCGCGCTGCAATGCTTGCTGCACTGCGGGAATCGGCCCGAGGCCGAACATGCCCGGCTCGACTGCGGCGATTCCATAGGAGACGAGGCGCGCGACCGGTGAAAGCCCGCGTTTGCCGGCCCAAGCGTCGTCGGCAAGCACCATGGCCGCGGCCGCATCGTTCAAGCCAGGCGCGTTGCCGGCAGTGATGGTGCCGTCCGGGCGGAATGCGGGCTTGAGCCGCGCCAATGTTTCGAGCGTCGTGTCGGGACGGTTGTGCTCGTCCTTGTCGAATTGTGTCGGGCCCTTCTTGCCGGGAACTTCGACGGGCGCGATCTGCGTTTTGAAATGGCCGGCCGCCTGAGCGCTGGCAAAGCGTTGCTGCGAACGCAGCGCCCAGTGGTCCTGCGCGTCACGGCTGACCTGATATTTCTGCACCAGATCTTCGGTATGCCAGCCGGAATGCGCGTCGGAAAAAGCGTCGTTCAAGCCGTCGCACAGCACGCTGTCGTAGAGCTGGCCGTCGCCCATGCGATAGCCCCAGCGTGCGCGTCCAATGAGATAAGGCGCCTGGTCCATGTTCTCCATGCCGCCGGCGACCGCGACATTGATATTGCCGAGCGCGATCTCCTGCGCGGCCGAGACTACGGCCTGTGCGCCAGAGCCGCAGACACGGTTGACGGTGAGCGCCGGGGTCGATACCGGCAGACCGGCATGGACCGCGGCCTGACGCGCCGGGTTCATCTTGGTGCCGGCCTGGACGACATTGCCCATGACGACGGTTTCGACTTCGTCAGGGCGAATTCCCGCCCGTGTAACGGCGGCGCCGATGGCCACCGCGCCGAGATCTGGCGCCGGCACATCTTTGAGAGTGCCGCCAAAAGTGCCGATCGCGGTGCGGACGGGTTCTGCGAAAACGACCGAACGTGAAGTTGACATCGCAACCCTCCTAAAATCCATCAATCGTTTGTTCTGTGTACACTTTCGATATGTGGTGCGCGGCCGCACACGACGAAATCACTTACGTGACATCACCTTGAACCGGCACGGCGCAAGCAACGGCGCCACGCCGGCAGAGTGCGCCGCTTCCATTATATGCGTGAGCCACATATTACGCGTATATGCACCTTTGTCAAGGCAGGCATCTCGCCGATGAGGTGGCGCGGCCCGGATTTTACGTGTATATGCGCTTTTCAGCTGCCACACGAGGCTGCCATGCTCCATATCATCCCGAATTCAGAGACTTGCAATTGCTACGCGGTGCGCGCCGCCGCGCGGCATGTGACGCAGTATTACGACCAGTTCCTGGCGCCAACCGGCTTGCGTATCAGCCAGTTCGGGATCCTGACCCGGCTCAAGATCTACGGCCCGCTGACGATCAGCGAGCTTGCCGAGAAGATGGCGATAGACCGCACCACGCTAGGCCGCAATATTCAGCCGCTCCAGCGCGACGGGCTGGTCGTCATCGCGCCGACGGCCGCCGATCGCCGCGCCAAAGAAATCCGCCTGACCGTGCCCGGCAGCACACGCCTCGAAGCGGCCCGTGAACGCTGGCAGATGGCGCAAGCACAATTCGAAACGAGCTTCGGCTCGAACCGCGCCGCGGAACTGCGCGCACTGCTGCGTACGGTCTCGGCGCTGGACACACCCGCACAATTCGCCGAACGCCCCTAGAGCCGCTGCCAATTGTCCGCATAAGCGTGGTCTTATAGGTGCATATACTCTTTTTTATAAAATGAGCGGAGGACGCGAGTCATGGATGCGCTGACCGACGACAAGAGGCAGACCCTCGCCAAGCCTGAAGTCGTGGCCTTTGTTGCGGAAAAGCTGACGCCGGCGAAACCGCGGCGGCAGCTTTCCTTCAGGCAGCGTACGCTGCTCGCTGTTACCTCGATCGCCGTCCTGGGCGGGGCCTGGTACGGATATGACTGGTGGACTGTCGGGCGCTTCTTCCAGGACACCGACGACGCCTATGTCGGCGGCAATGTCACGCCGATTTCGCCGCATATTTCCGGCTTCATCGCCGAGATTGCGGTGAAGGACAACCAGCTGGTCAAGGCCGGCCAGTTGCTGGTCCGTCTCGACGATCGCGATGTGCGCGCTGCGGCCGATCACGCCGACGCCATCCTGCAGCAGCGCACGGCGACGCTCGAAAGCTTGCACGCGAAATACGCGCTGCAGCAGACGACGATCCAGCAGGCCAGCGCCGACCTCGACGCAAAAAGCGCGCAAGCGGACTATGCCGGCGTCGACGCCGAGCGCTATCGCGCACTGGCGGCGACCAGTTCCGGCTCGCGGCAAGACGCGCAACGAACATCTTCGCTCGACAAGCAGGCGCAAGCGGCCGTGCTTTCAGCACAAGCCGCGCTCGCCGCGGCCAAGGAACAGCTCACCGTGCTCAACGCCGACATTGGAGAGGCGCAAGCAGAGGTGACGCAAGCCGAGGCCGATCTGCAAACCGCGCGTCTCAATCTCGGCTATGCCGAAATTCGCGCCCCGATCGACGGCTTTGTCGGCAATCGCGCGGCACAGGTCGGCGCCTATGTCGCCCAGGGCACCTATCTCCTCACCGTGGTGCCGCAGCACGGCCTTTGGGTCGACGCCAATTTCAAGGAAGATCAGCTCGCGCGTATGGAACCCGGCCAGCCGGCGACGATCGCCGCCGACACCCTGCCCGGTCATGTCTTCCACGGTCATCTGCAATCGCTCGCGCCGGCGACGGGCGCGGTGTTCAGCGTCATCCCGCCGGAAAACGCCACCGGCAACTTCACCAAGATCGTGCAGCGGGTGCCGGTGCGGATCGCGCTCGACGATGATGATGCTGCGCTCGCCAAGATCCGGCCGGGTCTCTCTACAATTGCGACCGTCGATACGCGATCTGACGCGCCGCACCAGCTGGAGCCGCAAGCAAAGTAACAGCAGAGGCCACTGCAGGAGTAACCGCCATGACCGACTCGACCGCCAGCTGGCTCAAAAGCCTTCTCCCCTTCGTGGTGATGTGCTTCGGCGGCTTCATGGCGCTGCTCGACATCCAGATCGTCGCCTCCTCGCTGCAGAATATCGGCGGCGGGCTGTCGGCAGCGCAGGATGAGATCAGCTGGGTGCAGACGGCGTATCTGATCGCGGAGATCATCGTCATTCCGCTGTCCGGCTGGCTGACGCGGCTCATGTCGACACGTTGGCTGTTCACGGCCTCCGCCGCCGGCTTCACGGTGACGAGCCTGCTCTGCGGCATCGCCTGGGACATTCACAGCATGATCGCGTTCCGCGCGCTCCAAGGCGCGCTGGGCGCCTCGATGATCCCGACGGTATTCACCTCGTCCTTCCATTATTTTCAGGGACCGCGCCGGGTCTATTCGGCGGCGGTGGTCGGCACCATCGCCGCGGTGGCGCCGACGCTTGGCCCGATCATCGGCGGCTGGATCACCGACACGCTGAACTGGCACTGGCTGTTCTACGTGAACCTTCTGCCCGGCCTTGCCATTACGTTCCTCACGCCGCTGCTCGTTGATATCGACAAGCCCGATTTGCGGCTCCTCAAGGAGGCGGACTATCCCGGCATTATCCTGATGGCGGTCAGCCTCGGCACGCTGGAATATGTGCTTGAGGAAGGAACGCGCTGGAACTGGTTCGACGATTTCACGATCGAAGTTTGTGCCTATATCGCCGCCATCAGCGGCGTGCTCTTTGTCGTGCGCAGTCTTACCTTTGCGCATCCCGTGGTCGACCTGCGGGCCCTGACCAACCGCAATTTCGCGCTCGGCTGCTTTCTCTCCTTCGTCACCGGCATCGGCATTTTCTCGACAATCTATCTGACGCCGCTGTTCCTCGGCTATGTGCGCGGCTTCAGTGCCTGGCAGACCGGCGTCGCCGTGTTCTCGACAGGCGCAGCGTCGCTGATCGGCACGCCGATTTACATTATCCTTGCCCGCAAGTTCGACATCCGTTGGCTAATGATGGTGGGGCTCGCCTCCTTTGGCCTGTCGATGTGGAGCTTCAGCTACATCACCCATGATTGGGGCGCCAACGAGCTGTTCCTGCCGCAAGTGCTGCGCGGCCTGCCGCAGGTGTTCGCCGTGGCGCCCGCCGTCAATCTCGGGCTCGGCGCCCTGCCGCCGGAGCGGCTGAAATATGCCAGCGGCCTGTTCAATATGATGCGCAATCTCGGCGGCGCCGTGGGCATCGCCGTGTGCAGCGCCATTCTCAACCAGCGCACCAACTTTCATTTCCTCGCCATCGCCTCCAACCTGACGCCGGCCAACAGCGCGATGGCGCGCTACCTCGATCACATGACGCTGAGCTACGGCGCGCTGCCCGGCAGCTTACAGACCGGTCACGTTGCCGCCGTCAAGCAATTATGGGAGCTCGCCTATCGCGAAGCCTCGACACTGGCTTATGCCGACGCCTTTCGCGCTATCATGGTCGCCTTTGTGATCGCGACGCTGCTGGTGCCGCTGTTGCGGAATGTAGCGCCGGCGCCTGCTCCATCGGCGGATGCGCATTAGACGATCCTCTCGCCGGACTCCGACTGCAAAGACACTTCCGCACGATGGGCTTAAAGCCTGCCACAGCGCCAAACCGGGCGGCTATCGACTGGAGCGGCGTGAATTTCGTGAACTGAGACGGGCTAATTTGGGGGGCTGAATAGTGTAATATGTGTTGGCGGATAGAGATCAGTTGCCAGGAAAAAGGCGATGCTGACGAAAATAAAAACGCCAACCGAGGACACACACACCAAAGAGCGGGCCGATGCGCAAACGGCCGCGCGGGTCTGGCTCACCCAGTTCGAAGAGGCTCTTGCCGCAGGCGACCCGGTGCGGCTCAGGTCTCTGTTTCATACCGACAGTCACTGGCGCGACGTGTTGGCGCTGACTTGGCGCATCGCGACGATTGAGGGCGCCGACGCGATCTTTAGCGAGCTTCAGGCGCGAGCGAAAGCGGCGCGGCCGAACGCGTTTGCGGCCGCGTTGGATCGCACTGCGCCACGCTGGGTGACGCGTGCCGACACCGACACGATCGAGGCGATCTTTCGTTTCGAGACGGATGAAGGCCGCGGTAGTGGTGTGCTGCGGCTCACACCGGACGCCGAAGACGGCGGCAAGCTCACAGCCTGGACGCTGCTCACTGCGCTCGACGAGATCAAGGGCCACGAAGAAAAGCGCGGCCACGTACAGCCGGGCGACAAGGCTTACTCGCGGGATTTTCGCGGGCCCAATTGGCTCGATGTGCGGAAGGCAACAGTGGCCTATACCGATCGCGATCCGACCGTGCTCGTTGTCGGTGGCGGCCAGGCCGGGCTCTCGGCTGCCGCACGTCTCGGTCAGCTCGGCCTCGACACGCTGATTGTCGACCGCTGGCCGCGCATCGGCGACAATTGGCGCCAGCGCTATCACGCGCTGGTCCTGCACAATCAGATGCATGTCAATCACCTGCCCTATATGCGCTTTCCGCCGAACTGGCCGGCCTATATCCCGAAAGACAAGATCGCCGGCTGGTTCGAGGCCTATGTCGAGAGCATGGAGTTGAACTATTGGACGTCGACGACGTTCGAAGCCGGCCGCTACGACGAGAAGGACGGCCGATGGTCGGCCACGCTGCGCCAAGCCGACGGCACCGTGCGCGACATGCATCCGCACCACATCGTGATGGCGACAGGCCTGAGCGGCGCGCCAAGCATTCCCAAAATTCCGACCTTGGACAATTTCGCCGGTCGCGTCCTGCATTCGAGCCAATATGACGAGGGCGACAAATGGAGCGGTAAGCGCGCGCTGGTGATCGGCTCGGGAAACAGCGGCCACGACATCGCGCAGGACCTGCACGCAAGCGGCGCCAAGGTGACGCTCGTGCAACGCTCTTCGACCATGGTGGTCAATGTCGAGCCGAGCGCGCAATTGCCCTATGCGCTGTACGACGAAGGGCCGCCGCTCGAGGACTGCGATCTGATCACGCTGTCGGTGCCGCTGACGCTGGCGCGGCGGAGCCACAAGCTGCTCACCGAGAAGGCCAAGCACATCGACCAGGAGCTGCTCGACGGGCTGGAACGCAAAGGCTTCAAGCTCGATTTCGGCGATGACGGCACCGGCTGGCAGTTCAAATACCTGACCCGCGGCGGCGGCTATTATTTCAACGTCGGCTGTTCCGATCTCATCGTCAAAGACGAGATCGATGTCGTGCAGTTCGCGGACATCGCCGGCTTTACCGCGGAGGGCGCACGCCTAAAGGGCGGAGAGACGCTCGGCGCCGATCTGATCGTGCTGGCGACCGGCTACAAGGACCAGAACGACATGGTGCGCAAATTGTTCGGCGACGGCGTCGCCGAACGCATCGGCCTGATCTGGGGATTCGGCGACGGCAATGAATTGCGCAACATGTTTGTGCGCACGCCGCAGCCGGGCCTGTGGTTCATCGCCGGCAGCTTCGCGCAGTGCCGAATCTATTCGAAATACCTGGCGCTGCAGATCAAGGCCAGCGAGATCGGCCTGTTAGGCTGACAGCTTCGCCGTCATTGCCTTCACCGTCGTTACGCCGGGACGGGTTTCAGGCGGCTTTGCGCTTGGCGGGTGTGCTGGCTTTGCGCGAAGCGTTGGCTCTTCGCACGCTGCTGGCTCTTCGCACGGTTTTGACACTTCGCAGGCTTTTGGCTTTCGCCGGATTTCCAACTCGCCGCGAATTCTTGCCGTTAAGCTTGCGCTGGGCCTTGCGCGCGCGCCTGCGCTTGCGCGCCTTCTTGTCCTGGCAATGCTGGCAGCGGCAGCGGCCCTTGTTGAAGAAAAAGTACTTATAGTCCGCGCCATAATCGTAGGTGACCTCTTCGCCGGGCTCGATGCGCCGCGTCGCTATGATCTTGATGCTGCCGTTGCGCGTCACCGGCTCGGCATTGGGCCGGCAGGAATGATTGATATAGCGCGCCACGTTGTAGCGCGGCGAGCCGTCGATGGTCCATTTGCTGTTGAGCGTGAACAGGTAGCGGTTGTTCCGCGCCTCGAGGCGCTCCGACTCTTCCTCGGTCAAGAGCGGCCCGCGATAGGTGGCGATATAAGCGCGCCGCTTGAACGGCTTGACCGCAAACATGCCAAGGCCGGTCGCCGAACGGCCGATACGGAATGCGCGTCTAGGCATGGCGGGAATATGCAGGAGATTCGCGCGTTGTCATCAGCGATTTGCGATCACGCGGTGCAAAAGTCGATGCAACGCGATCCGGAGGCGGTCCGTTCGCCGGCTTGCTTACCGCAGCTTGAGCAAATCCGAGACCTTGACGAAGGAATAGCCTGCCGCGCGCAACCGCTTGATGATCTCGGGAAGCGCCAGCGCGGTCTCAGGCGCGTTCGGCCCGCCATGCATGTGCAGAATGACGATGCTGCCCGGGCGCACACGCGACACGACAGTGGCGACGATCGGCCCGGGCTTCATCACAAAACCGTCACCGCCGTCGACGTCGCCGTCGACGACGGTGTAGTCCTGCGCCTCGACCCGCTTGACGTCATCGGCATCGAAACACAGGCCCGGAAAGCGGAAATATTTTTTATAGGCGACCGCGTATTTCCGCAGGAGATCGTCGGTCTTCTGCACTTCGGCGGCTTCGTTGGATTTCTTTACAGCCGGAAGGCCATAGCAGGGCGAGCGAAAGCCGCCGTGCGAATAGCTGTGGTTGCCGAGCTCGAACAGCGCGTTCTGCGACAGCTCCTTGGTGACGGCGGGATAGGCTTCGATCCACAGGCCGGTCAGAAACAAGGTCGCCGGCACGTTCTCCCGCTCGAGCACTGCAATGACGTTGGCATTGTACCAGGAGGCGACCTTGCCGCTTTTGAGCTCGCCGCGCATTTTCACCGTCATATCGGCATCGAAGGTCAACGCGACGACCTTCTGGGTCGTCGTCGCGCGATCGAAGCCCGAGCGCGGCTGCGCAGGAGACTCCGCCCAAGCGACCGATATCGGCGAGGCTATAACCAGGAGGAGGCACGCAAGCCGATAGAGCGCAATGAATTTGTGCTGAACTTTCATCATGATAGTAGCGGACATGGCACTGCCGCCGGCAGAAAACCAGCCGACTATGACGCGCCCTTGACGGCGCGTTCAAGTGCAAACGGAATCTTGGCGTTGCTTTGGGTGCTACTGGGCCAGCGCCTGCGAATAGCGGGTGTAGAAGGTATCGACCCGCTGTTGCCACATCGCGACGAATGCGCCCGAGGTCAGATTGTCCACCGACTTCCAGATCTGCTTGATCGCAGGCAGCGTATTTTGCCAGATCGCGCGCTTGCACCACTTCTCGCCCTTCACGCGGCCTTCGTCAGTGGCACACATCGATTTCCACGCGATCCGCTCAGGATGGCTGACATGTTCGGCCGCGCCTTGCGTGCCCTGCTGATGAATCAGATAGAGATCGCTGATGGTCGGCTTCTTATGCGTCTCCATCTCGAACATGACGGCCGCAGTGATGAATTTGTACGATCCGGCAACGGCATTGTCGCGCGCATCGGTGATATCGCCTGAGCCGTATTTGTCGAACTCGTAACGGCTGAGCTGGAACAGGCCGATATAGGACCCGGTGCGCTGCTTGGGATCGAAGCCGGATTCGATTTTGGCCACCGCTTTCATGAAGCCGACATCCAGACCGAGAACCGAAGCCGCGAGATCGACTTCGTCGACCGGTGCGCCTTCGGGAATATCCTGCAGCGCGCGCCGCACGATATCCGCCGGCTTGGTGTCCGGCGGCACCTCGGAATAAACGTAATAAGCGAGATAAGACAGATCCGGCCGCAGCGGCATCGAGTCGAGATAAGTGCCCTCGACGGTGGTGTTCGTAGCTGCCGCTGTCTGTTGTTCGGAAGCGACCGGCCGCTCGTTTACAGAAATATCAGCTGTTTGCTGTTGTGGAGGCTCGACAGCGGCTCTGTCAGCAGCTTTTTGAGTCGCGTCTTCGGCCGGCGTTTCGGCCGCGGTTTCAGCTGGCTTCGCAACCGCGTTTTCAGATGGCTTCTGGGCAGCGCTGTCGGCTGCCGTCTCTTGGGGCGCAGGCTGCGGCGCGCGCCCCATGAACGGATAAGAGCCGATCATCACTGCCACAGCGACAGTGCTGGCGATCCAGAATTCCTTCATGCTCCCCCAGTCCCTCACAGCCGCAGCACGGCCGAAGTAAAATGCGATCATGCATGGCGGGCTGTTGCAAGAACTTTGCCATAAGGGAGTGTCGATTTTTAGGAATATTCTGGATTCTTGTTGCTCGCGAGCAACAAACACTGTGGAAAGTGTCCCGCGATGAAACAAAAAAATGGAACTTTTGCGGCGATGGAACTTTTAGGAGCCGTGCGCGACTCAGATGAATTGTGGCGACGATCAGGCAGCGATTCGCAACAAACAAAAACTCGCTGCGATCGCCGACATCTCGTGGTGACGGGAACTACGCAGTAGCCCTGATGCCCCCTGGCGCCGCCGGCATCACCTCGTCGGCGGGCAAGATGACGTGGCGCGTCATGGCGCCAACCGCCACAGCACCGACGATCAACAAGATGCCGGCGATCCACAGCGCCCAGTCGTAACCGCCGAGCCAGGCCACGACATAGCCAGTGACGATCGGGGCCAAGAGGCCGCACAGATTGCCGCTCAGGATGGTGAGGCTGATGGCTTTGCCGACATCACGCGCACGGTGCACGAGATCCGTCACCAGCGACAGATTGAGCGAGATCGCCGCATTGATGCCGGTGAGCGACACGGCAAACAACGTCAGGATCAGCGTCGTATTGTCGGTGAACGGCACCAGCGCGAGCGTCGCCGCGAGCAGCATGCAGAACATCACCACCGCGCGGCGCGCCCCGGCAAGCAGTGTGTCGCGCTGCAGCAAGCGGTCGCTGACCAAGCCGATGATGATGCTCAGCGGCACCGCGATCGCCCAGGGTATGGCGGTGTAGAGTCCGGTCTTCATGATGGTGAGATGCTTGGTGTCCTGCAGATAGCTCGGCAGCCAGAACAGGAGCAGATAAAGCGAATAAATGCCGGAGGCCTGCGCGATCATCGCGCCCCATTGCGACGGCGATTTCAGGAGATCGAGCAACACCGCGGGGCTGCCCTGAGCGCCAACCTCGTCGGGCCGGCCCGCCGAGCGCTCGCTCAGAATCTTCCGGCGCTCGGCGTTGGACAGCCAGCTCACCTTCTCCGGCCGGTCAAACCAGATCAGATTGCAAGCGAGCCAGACAAAACCGAGCGCGCCGAGAACGATGAAAGCGGTGCGCCAGCCCCAGGCGCTGGTGATGGCGGCGACGACGACGGCGCCCAGCGCCGGCCCCAAAAAGCTCCCGGCGCTCCAAAACACATTGGCAATGCCGCGCTCCTGCGCCGGCATCCATTCGCGCACGATACGGCCGCATGAGGGGATCGATGTCGCCTCGCCTGCGCCCATCACCAGCCGGGTGATGAGGAGCGTGGCAAAGCTCCACACGCCCGCCGTCGCCATCATCGCCAGCGACCACAACACGATGCCCAAGGAATTAATGTTGCGCGCCGTGGCGCGGTCCAGCATCACACCGATCGGCAGCAGAAAAATAACGTAGCTCCACAAGAACGACGAGAACAGATAGCCCATCTGCACCGGCGACAGGCCGAATTCACCGCGCACCGCCTGCGCCACGACGCCGAGCGCCGCACGGTCCATATAGTTGATGGTGACCAGGGCCAGCGTCAGCACATAGATCCAGCCGCGCCGGAAATGGAACGGCGCGGGCGAAGCGCTCTTGTGGTCGCTCCCTTGGCTCATCGTTTCCTCTCTAGGCAGATTATTTTATTTTGCGAAGGCGGGCGTAAGCCCAATCAAGTCGTCAGGTATCATGATGCAAGGTCAGGCATGGCCGTGATCCAACAAGCGGCCGAGCCCCGGTATCGACCAGTCATCGCCAAAGGCTAGCTTGAGCCGGCTGAGGCAGCCCCAGAGCACGGCCTGATTGCTGTTGACCACTGGCTTGCCCAAAGCCCGCTCAATGGCGTCGACGGCTTCGATCTGCGTCGTGTTGGTGCAGCTTAAGAACACGCCGTCGATCTCCGGACTGTCGTTCTCGAGCGCGAGCTCATACCACCGCTGCGGTGTGATCGCTTCGAAAGCCGCCGAGGTGGCGCAGGCGAGAGCGATGTCCTTCACTACGGTGAAGCCGGCCGCGGCCAGATATGCAATGATATCCGCATTGGTCTGGTAAGGACTCAGCACCAGCACCTTTTTGACGCCAAGCGCGTGCAGCGCCTCGTTGACCAGGCTGCTGGTCGACACCGCATCAATGCCGGTCGTTTGGCGAATGAGATTGATGATGCGCGCCTCGCCATCGGCGCCCTCTTTCATCGACGTATGGGTGCAGTGGAAGACGATGAGATCGGGCTTGGCATCGGCGAGCGTGCCGGCGGCATGTGCGATCTCGTCGGTGAGCTCGGCGACCGTTCTTGGCGGCCCGCCGGCGACGCGGCCGCGCGCCACATGAACGCCGAGGCCAGCCGGTGCAAAACGATTGAATTGCGGTTCGGTCATGCGGTTGACCGAGGGGATGATAAGGCCGATGCGCGCCCGCGGCTCGGTGACTTCGCTGACACGCTCTCGTTCAGCTACGGCGTCCATTCGGAACCTCCCCAATTCGTTCTGTACCTTACGGTCTTTTGCGAAGCTTAGAGCATGATCCGGAAAAGTGGAACACGGTCAAATTGACACCTGCCGGTCGATCCTGACGGCGCGGCGTGAGCGCCGCGCGATACACGGCATGACCACCAGCCCTCCGAGCAGAAGACCCCTAGCCGGGATGTAACCAAGGCGGCTTCGCGGCCGAAACAGGTCGTAAGAGCCGCGCAGTCGAGGAACTTTTGACAAATCCCGATCTTATTCCGGTGCCACTTCGCGGATGGTCGAGGGCGTGCGAGCAGCCCGGCCAGACCGCGCATTAGCCCCAAAGCAACATCCCGGAGTGCCGTCGAACCGGCAAAGCTCGGCGAGTTTCCTAACCGAAGGGCCTACACACGGAGAAAGCGCTTGGTTCAGCCAGAGCGGTTTGAGGTTCTCGTTCTCGGCAGCGGTACGGGCGGCAAGCTTGTCGCTTGGCACATGGCGCAAGCGGGACGACGGACCGCGGTCGTGGAGCGACATTGGATCGGCGGCGCATGTCCCAACATCGCCTGCATGCCCAGCAAGAACGAGATTTCAAGCGCGAAGATCGCGCAGCTCGCGCGTGACGGCGCGCCCTACGGCACGGTAACCAGCCCCGTCACTGTCGACATGGCGACGGTTCGCCGGCGCAAGCGGGAGATGGTGGAACGCCAGGTTGCGAAGCACTTGGAGATCTACAAGGCGAGCGGCGCCGAATTGATCATGGGCAACGGGCGTTTTGTGGCGCCGAAAACCCTCGAGGTGAAACTCAACGACGGCGGCGTGCGTGTGCTCGCGGCCGATAAGGTCTTCCTTAATCTTGGAACGCATGCGGCAATTCCGAATGTTCCCGGCTTGGCGGCGGCTCAACCGCTCACCCATATCGAGGCGCTGGAGCTCGATTATGTGCCGCAGCACCTGATCGTGATCGGCGGCGGCTATGTCGGGTTGGAATTGGCGCAAGCCTATCGCCGCTTCGGCAGCGCTGTGACCATCATCGAAGCTGGTCCTCAGCTCTTGGCGCGCGAGGATATCGACGTATCGCAGGAGATACGGCGCATTCTTGGCAATGAAGGCATTCAAGTTCTTGTCGGGGCCGAGTTGCTGCAGGTGAGCGGACGGTCGGGCGACAAGGTTACGTTGGCCGTGCGCACGCCCTCTGGCGAACAGCGCATCGAGGGCAGCGATATCCTCGCCGCGGCTGGACGTGTGGCGAATACCGCCGGGATCGGACTCAAGGAGGCCGGCGTCGAACTGGACGGACGAGGCTATGTTCGCGTCAATGCCCGGCTGGAGACCAGCGCGCCGGATGTCTGGGCCATCGGGGAATGTGCGGGCAGCCCGCAATTCACGCACATATCCGAAGACGATTTTCGCATCGTCCGCGACAATCTCGCCGGCGGAAATCGCAGCACGCGCGATCGGCTGGTTCCTTATTGCATGTTCACCGATCCTCCGCTCGCGCGCGTGGGCTTAAGCGAAGGCGAGGCGGAACGCCAAGGTGTCATCACCCGCGTTGCCCGGCTGCCGATGGATGCCGTGCTTGCGGCGCAGGCGACCGATCAGCGGGAAGGTTTTATGAAAGCCGTCATCGGCGACAGCGACGATCGCATTCTTGGCTTCACCATGATCGGCGCCTCGGCCGGCGAAGTCATGGCTGCGGTGCACACGGCGATGTTAGCGGGCCTGCCATATTCGAGCCTTGCCGACACACCTTTCGCGCACCCGACAATGGCCGAAGGGCTGAGCATGTTGTTTTCGAGCGTGCCGCCGCGCGCGGCGCAACAAACCAAGGTGGCGTGAAAACGCAGCTTCAGATCGACACCTGCCGGCCGATCTCGACCACCTGCCCGCTCGGCAGCCGGAAATAATCGGTGACATGCGAGGCGTTGCGCAGCATGGCGGCGAACAGCGCCTCCTGCCAATGCGGCATCGCCGGGCCGCGTTCCTTGTGCAGGATTATCTCGTGGCCGACGTAATAGATGACGTCGTCGAGCCCGATCGCGCAGCCCTTCTGCGTCGCCAAATGCAACAGCCGCGGAATATCGGGGCGCTGCATGAAGCCGAAATGCGTGGTGACGCGCCAGAAATTCTCGCCTTCCTTGGCGATCGTCATCATTTCCGGCCAGTGCACCCGCGGCCGCGCTTCCGTCATCACGCGCAGCACCAGAACGTGCTCGTGCAGCGCGCGGTTCTGCTTGATGTGCCACAGCATCACCGGCGGCACGCCGTTCGATGTGCGGGTGAGAAAGACGGCCGTGCCCGGCACGCGCGGCACATTGCGCGCCTTGATATCGGCGAGGAATCTCGCCACCGGCATCGGCGTCTGCTCGAGACTGTTGGCGACAGCAACTGAGCCGCGATGCCAGATCAGCATGGCGCCGTAGACGAAGGCGGCGAGCAATAACGGCACATAGCCGCCCTCGGCGATCTTGAGCGAGTTCGCGGCGAAGAATCCGGCATCGATGAATATGAACACGGCCGCCAGCGCGAGACTCGTGGCACGGCTCCACTGCAGAACCTCGCGCATGGCGATGAACAACAGGCACGATGTCATCAGCATGGTGGCCGAAACAGCGATGCCGTAGGCGGCGGCCAGATTGTCGGATTTCCGGAACAGTAAAGTCAGCGCAATGGTGACGATCATCAAGAGCCAGTTGACGACGCCAACATAAATCTGGCCGTAGCCTTTTTCCGATGTCTGCTTGATTTGCAGGCGCGGCAGCCAGCCGAGCTGGATCGCCTGCCGCGTCATCGAGAACGCGCCGGTCACGATCGATTGGCTGGCGATGATGGTCGCCACCGTGGCCAGCACGACAAGCGGCATCAATAGCGGCTCCGGGCACAGCCGGTAGAAAATATTGTCGGCGATCGAGGCACCGTTGAGCGCAATCGCGCATTGGCCGGCATAATTGAGCACCAGGCACGGAAACACGATCCATGACCAGGCGGCGCGGATCGGCCGTTTGCCGAAATGGCCCATATCGGCATAGAGCGCCTCGGCGCCGGTGACGCAGAGAAAGATGCCGCCGAGCACCAGGAAGCCGCCGTAGCCGTTGGTGGCGAGGAGCCGCGCGCCGTAAAGCGGATTGATCGCGAGCAGCACCCACGGATCCTTGGATATACCCCACAGGCCAAGCACGCCAATGGAAATGAACCAGATCATCATGATCGGGCCGAACGCCGCGCCGATGCGCGAAGTGCCAAGCGGCTGCACCGCGAACAGGGCGGCAAGAATAACGACCGCGCACGGCAACACATATTGCTCGAAACTTGGAGCAGCCATATTGAGGCCTTCAAGCGCCGACAAGACGGAAATCGCCGGCGTGATGGCGCCGTCGCCGTAAATCAAAGCGGCACCCAGCAATCCGGCAAAGACGATGAGCGGGCGGCGATGCTTCTGCACGCCGAGCAGCGACATCAGCGCGAGGATGCCGCCCTCGCCTTCATTGTCGATGCTCATCGCGACCACGACATATTTCACCGTCGTGATCATGAACAGCGTCCAGATCAGAAGCGACAGGATGCCGAGGATGCGGTCCGGCGTCGGTTCGCCGTGCAGAAAATCGAAGGCGGTCTTGAGCGTGTAGAGCGGGCTCGTGCCGATATCGCCGAAGACGATGCCGAGCGCGGCCAGCCCGCTCATCGCCAAACCGGCGCGGGCGACATGGGGAACGACGGGTTCGTGAATTTCTTCGCGAGAGACCGAGGTCATGTGCGATCAGCCATCACAATCGGTAACGAACATCATAATGCGCCGTTCCGGCACGCCCCTACTCGCCGGCCAATCTCCCTGAGCAAAAAATGGATTATTTCCCGTGACACCGTCATGACACGGCGGTTTTCAGTTATCCTATGTGAGTTATGCGCTGCGGGCTAGAGCATGATCCCGAAAAGTGGAAACCGGTTTTCGGAAAAGATCATGCTCAAACGCAAAATCTAGACCCTGATTCGATTCAATCGAAATGGATCAGGGTCTAGGGCGCAGCGCATAGGTTCTCAATGGCCGAAAAGACGTGCCGGCGTGTCGACCAGAATGCGGCGCCGCATTGCTGCGTCCGGCGTCCAATCATGGAACAGGTCGAGCAGATGGCCGTCGTCCGGCATTACGGCTTCCGGAATCGAAGGATGCGGCCAATCGGTGCCCCACATCAGGCGTTCGGGATTGGCCGCAACGAGCGCATCATGCAGCGGCCGGGCATCGGCATAATCCGGAAACTGTTCCGAGCAGCGGTAGACCGCGGAGAGCTTCACATAGGCGTGGCCGTCGCCAACGAGCTTTAAGAGCGCCTGGAAGTTCGAACCCGCAACACCGGCCGAGGCCGGCATCATGCCGAGATGATCGACGATCACCGGCATGTCGCGCGCAATATCGCGCAGCGCCGCAGCCGTCGGCGCCAGCATGCGATGATCGCAGAAGAACTGCGCCACCCAGCCGAGATCGGCCATGGTTTTGCGGAACACTTCGAACACGTCGAGGCCGACGCCGCGCACGTAATTCGGCGCTTGCGGGAACAGATGAAAGCGCAAGCCGCGCATGCCGAGCCTGTGCCAGTCGCGCAAAGTCCCAGGCTTGATGCGCGTGTCGGTGATGGCGATGCCGCGCAGGCGTTGCGGAAAGCGCGTCAGCGCATCGAGCACGACGCGATTGTCGTAGCCATGCGCGTTGCCCTGCACGAGAAGGCCGTGCGCGAAGCCAAGATGATCGAGCAGTGCCAGAAGCTTCTCGGCCGGCGCATCGGGCGGCGTGTAACCGCGCCCCGGCGTATAGGGAAATTTGTCCGACGGTCCGAAGATGTGGAAATGCGAATCCCACGCGTCCGGCGGCGGCATGATCTTTGGGCGCTTCGGCCGCGCCACCGGCCCTGCAATGCGCGGCGGCTCGATATTCATCAGCCGAGCTTGATGTTGGCGTCTTTGACAACGCGGCTCCACAGCTGCATCTGGCTTTCGATATAGGCGCCGAATTGCTCCGGCGTGGTCGGATGCGTCTCGACATTGAGCTCGGCGAAGCGCGCGGTCACTTGCGGCGAGACCAGCGCCTTGTTGGCGGCGGCGTTGAGCTTTTGCACGACCGCTGGCGGCGTGCCGTGCGGGACGAAGACGCCGTTCCAGTCATAGCCTTCGAAGCCCGGCAGAGTGTCGGACATCGCCGGCAGATCGGGCAGGCTCAAAAGCTTGTTTTTGCCGGTATGCGCGATCGCTTTCACTTTGTCGCCCTTGATCAGGCCGACGGCGGAAGAACCGTTGGCGAAGAAGAATTGCACCTGCCCCGCCATGACATCGGTGAGCGCGAGACCGCCGCCGCGATAAGGCACGTGATTGATCTTGATGCCGGCGCGTTCGCGGAACAGTTCGAGCAACAAATGCTGCAGCGTGCCGTTGCCGGAAGACGCCATATTGATGCCGTCCGGTGAGGCCTTGGCATAGGCAATGACGTCGGCGGCGGTTTTCACCGGCAGCGACGGCGTCCCGACGAGGATATTCGCCACCTCCCCGACCAGCACCACCGGCGTGAAGTCCTTGCGGTAATCGAACGGCAGATTCGGATAGAGCGAGCCGTTCACCGAGAAGGCCGTCGCGTCGTGCAGGATCGTGCCGCCATCGGGCGCCGCCTTGGCGACGACCTCTTCGCCGATCGTGCCGCCGGCGCCGCCGCGATTCTCGATGGCGAAGGCCTGGCCGAGATCCTCGCCGAGCTTGGCGTAGAGGATGCGCGCGGTGGTATCGGCGCCACCCGCCGGCGGATAAGGCACGATGACGCGGACCGGGCGGTCAGGCCAAGTCGTCGTCTGTGCGCTCGTGCGGCTGGCCAAAGGCGCAACGGCCAGCGCCGCGAGCAGCGTGCGTCGCGTGAGATTGCCTGTGGCCATGCGTCTCTCCCCTTCCCGGCTTTTGCCAGAACTTAGCATCGGAATGGGACGGAGAAAAACAATGAAGCCCTGCAGGCGGCGCTTCGTATCGTCGGCGCAGTATCAGCTCAGATCGACAGCGCCAGCGATTCCATGAGGCCGCGGCGCCCCAGCGTCGTGACCTTCACCGCGCGCGTGTCGCCGACGCGCTCGATCCATTTCAGATCGAAACAGCGCAGCGCGAAAGCAGCGCCGACCGCGCCGCCGATATGCGAACGCCGCTCGGTCCAGTCGAGACACGGCCGGCAGAACATCCTGCGTTTAGCTTGCGCGCCGGCAAGATCAACGCCGAGCTGCAACAGAAAATCCATGCCCGACGGGGTGACCTCGCCGGCCTCGTCGTCAAGCACCAGATAGCCGCGTCCGATCATGGCATCGGCGATGCCGACGCCAAGCGCACCGGCAAAGTGATCGTAGCAGGTGCGGGCATGCCGCATCGCGTCGTCGAGCCGCGATCTGGGCTGATAGCGCGGCGGCCCCTCGAGCGCGACATTCATGATGCTTTCCAGCATATGCCCGACCTGCGGCCCGGCGAGCCGGTAATAGCGGTGGCGGCCCTGTTTCATCAGCACGACCAGCCGCGCCGTCGACAGCTTGCCAAGATGGCCGCTTGTGGTCTGCGGCGAGACGCCCGCGGCATGGGAAAGCTCGGTCGCGGTCAGCGCGCGGCCGCCGAGCAGAGCGACGAGGATATTGGCGCGGGCAGGATCGCCGACCAGCGCTGCGACCTCTGCGATTTGTGGTGCGTCAGGCATGATCGGAATATGCGCCGGACGGCAGGTCATTTCCAGCATCGATACTTCGTTCACGGCCGAAGTATTCCGGGCTAGCCCAAGCCGGGGTTACTGCCGATATCAGGAGACGCAATCCGGAGGGCTGCCGTGAACATAGGAAATCCCGTCGTCGCAAAGGCATCGCCAAAGCTGTTCTACGGTTGGCTCGTCGTCGCCGGCGGGTTCGCCGTCACCTTCATCGGTTTCGGCTGCGTCTATTCGTTCAGCGCCTTCATCGATTCGCTGCAGCATGATTTCGGCGCCTCGCGCGGGTCGGTGTCGCTGGTGTTCTCCCTTGCCGGCTTTCTCTATTTCGCCATCGGCATGGTGAGCGGGCCGCTTGCCGACCGCTTCAGTTCGCGGCGCGTCGCCTTGATCGGCATGATCCTGATCGGCGTCGGCCTTGCGCTCGCCAGCGCCGCGCACAGTCTCGCCGGGGTTTATGCGGGGTATGGGCTTGGCATCGGGCTCGGCGTCGGCTTTTCCTACGTGCCGGCGATGGGCGCGGTGCAGCGCTGGTTCATCAAACATCGCGGCTTTGCCTCGGGCCTCGCCTCGAGCGGCATCGGCGCCGGCACGCTTGTCGTGCCGCCGTTCACAGCCCTTCTCATCGATCATCTGGGATGGCGCGAGGCCTATCTCGCGCTGGGCATAATTGCGGCCATTCTCGGCATAGGTGCTGCGCTCTTGCTCGAGAACGATCCGCGCGACCGCGGGCTCCTTCCGGACGGCGACAGCAAAGCGCGCGATCTCACAACGCATGCGCCGCAGCCTGCAGCGGTACATGCGCCGGCCGCCGGATTGTCGATCGCGGAAGCCGTCAGATCGAAACGCTTTCTCGGTCTCTATGCCGCGTGCCTGTTCTGCGCTTTCGGCGTGTTCGTCCCCTTCGTGCACCTGACGCCCTACGCCATCGATCACGGGATCGCCAAATCATCGGCGGTGTTTCTGATCAGCATGATCGGCATCGGCAGCACGGTTGGCCGTTTCTGCCTCGGCGGCCTCGCCGACCGGCTCGGGCGGCGGTTTTCACTGAAGGCAATGTTCGCCGGCATGGCCGCGAGCCTGTTGATCTGGGCGCTGTCGACCACGTTCTGGCCGCTCGCGGTGTTCGCCTTCGTCTTCGGCACGGCCTATGGCGGATGGGTGGCGCTGCTGCCGTCGGTGGTGATGGACTATTTCGGCGGCCGCAATGTCTCGGGCATCATCGGCGTGCTCTATACCAGCGCCGGCATCGGCACCCTTATAGGGCCGAGCGCGGCCGGCTTCGCCTTCGATATCGGCGGCAGCTATACGATCCCGATCCTGCTCAGCGCCGCTGGCAACGTCATCGCGGTTCTGATCATGGCCTCAACAGCGGAGGCCGCCGACGAAACGCCGGCCGCCGAGTGATCCTTTGCCGGGCGATCTCCGCCACACACGGCGCAACACTGTCGGTTTGGTTGACACAGTGTTGCACCGACTGCCCCGAAGTATTCTTTGTGCTTTGCAAAATTGCCACGGCGAACGAACGCCGCATTGCTTATTAGTTGGCTCTTGAGCCACAAAAAACGTCAAACGGCCAGATTCCGTCATGAGAGTGCAGCGCGAGAGGCACCACGCACGGCACCGCGCAGGTATGGCTAAACCGCCGTTAACGGCGGTTCCGGTTTACCGAAATGCAAGCCAAGTCTGCTTTGATAGCCGATCAGAATTGCGCATTTTTCGGGTGTTTCTCGGCGCGACCAGGCGCCTCGCTTAAGAGCCGCTTTCGGATCCCAAGCCTCCGGGCACTGACCGAGATGATTTCACCCGAGCAAAAATTTTCAGCAAATCGTCTGCGCTGGCTCATCGTCGGCACTGCGGCTGTCATTGCGACCATCATCGCGGCCAATGCGCTGGTGCTGGCGCAGATGCACGAAAGCACGTTGCGCGATGTCGAAGAAGATCTGCTGCGCCAGAGCCTCACCTTATCGGAAATGGTCGAACATACGTTTCAATCTGCCGACCTGATGCTGACCAATGTCGTCGACAGAGCGCGCAACGAGGCCGCCGCCGACGGCAACATGAATCGGATCACGACGGAGGACTTCTATCTGTTCCTCGCCGAGAAAAAAAACGAACTGCCGCCGATCGACACCTTGGCGGTGCTGGACCAGCACGGCGCACGGCTCGCCGCCTCGACCGGCTGGCCGCTTAAGGCGGCCGATCTCGTTTCACGCGAATATTTCCAAGCCCTCAGCGCCAATCCCGGATTGAAGCTGTATATCAGCCAGCCGCTGTTGGGCTATGCCACCGGAACCCCAGTATCGATCCTCGCCCGGCCGATGCTGGCCAAGGACGGACGCTTTCTTGGCGTGGCCTTGGCGTCAACCGACATGGCCTATTTCGAAGAATTGTTTCGCTCGACGGCGCTCGGCGATGGTTATTGCGTGACCCTGCTGCGCCACGACGGCACTCTGCTCACGCGCTATCCGGCGTCCAAGAATAGCGCAGCGATCAATCCTGACATGCTCAAGGCGCTGACCGAGACCAACTCGGCGGTGTCCCGCGTCGAGCGCCCCGACAAAACGGCGCTCGTCGCCGCTGCGCATCGTCTCACCGACTATCCGCTGACCGTGATCGTGGCTCAGAATGAAGATGCCGCCTTCAAGGCATGGCGCAAGATAGCCGTCACCATGGGCCTCATCACCGTAGCAATGATCGCACTGATCGTCATTGCCGCAGTTTTCATGGCGCGATCCTGGAAACAGCAGGATCGTCTCGACGCCGCACGCGCGGAGATCGCGGAAGCCGAAAAGACCCGCATCCTGGCCGAAGTCGAACTGAACCGGCAACGCGACCTCGCCGAACAGAGCATGCGGCTGAACGCAGCCGTCCAGAACATGACGCAGGGCCTGTGCATGTTCGACAAAGACGGCCGGCTCGTGGTCTGCAACGATATCTACGTGAAGCTGTACCGGCTGCCGCCGAAACTTTCGCGGCCCGGAACGCTCTACAGTGACATCATCACCCATAGATTCCAAACCAAGCTCGTCAGAGGCGACGTCGAGCGCAAGATCCTCGCGCTGTCGGCGATGTTCGACACCCGGAGGGCGACCCGCGTTGACGAACACAGCGACGGCCGGCTGGTGCGGATCACGCGCCAGGGCCTGCAAGACGGCGGCTGGGTGTCGACCCACGAGGACATCACCGAACAACAGCGCTCGGCGCGCGAGCTCGATGAAACCAAGCGTTTCCTCGACTCGATCATCGAGAACATCCCCATCGCCGTGGTGGTCAAGGACGCCAGGACGTTCAGATACGTCCTGGTCAATCGCGCCTTCGAGCTGATGCACGATCTGCCGCGTTCGGAGTTTCTCGGCCGGACGGTGTTCGAGACTTACCAGTCCGACGACGCGACGTGCCTGCATAGTCTGGATATCGAGGCGGTCAACGCTCAGGACGGTGTCCTGTTCGGAGAACTGGAATGGGACTCGCCCAAGCGCGGCAAGCGGATCCAAGCCACGAGCCGCATCGTGCTGCGCGACAGCACGGGCGAAGCAAAATATCTGATCGGCGTCATCGATGACATTACCGAGCGGCGCAAGTCCGATCAGCGCATCGCCTTCCTGGCGCATCACGACCCGCTCACCGGGCTGGCCAATCGCGCAGCTTTGACGCAGAAGATCGAAGAAGCAGCCGCCCGGCAGCGCCGCCGTGGCGAGCCGTTCAGCGTCCTGCTGCTCGATCTCGACCGCTTCAAGCAGGTCAACGATACGATGGGCCACCCGGCCGGCGACACGCTGCTCACCGAAGTGGCCGCCCGCCTGAACTACCTTGTCCGTGAGACCGATGCGCTGGCGCGGCTCGGCGGCGATGAATTCGCCATCGTTCAGCCCGGCGAAGCGCATCAGCGCGAGGCCGCGTCAGGGCTCGCCAACCGTATTATCGAGGCGCTCGGCAAGCCGTTCGAGATCGAGGGCGCCGATATCAATATTGGTGCATCTGTCGGAATCGCGCTCGCGCCCGAGCATGACACGAGCTCCGATAATCTTCTGAAAATGGCGGACCTCGCGCTCTATCGCGCCAAATCCAACGGCGGCAGCAGCTACCGGTTCTTCGATCCGGAAATGAGCGAGCTCGCCAGCGCGCGCCACGAAACCGAAATGGAGCTGCGGCGCGCGATCGCGCTGAACGAACTCGAACTGCACTATCAGCCGATCATCGACACCAAAACGCGCAAGGCCTGCGCCGCCGAAGCTTTGGTGCGCTGGCGGCACCCGACCAAGGGGCTGATCTTCCCCGACAAGTTCATTCCGCTCGCCGAGGAGACCGGCCTGATCACGCAGATCGGCGAATGGGTGCTCAAC
>DATAQN010000225.1:0-36919 GCA_036264635.1 Xanthobacteraceae bacterium
CGGCACGCACTACCTGGCGCTCCACCTTCTCGACGGCTTCATGCCGCGCGACATGATCAACATTTGCAGCGCTCCCAACGGCTCCAGGCGCCGCTACAATGCAATGTTGCGCGGCGAGATCGAAGCGACGACGCTGACGGAACCTTATTTGACCTTGGCGGAGAAAGAAGGCTGCCGGCTGATCTGCGGCGGCTTCTATCACGGCACCGAAGTCGCCTCGGACCGCGTCGATGCCGAGACTTATGGTGCGTTCAACCGGGCCGTGCGTGAAGCGGTCAAGCGCATCAACGCCAACAAGCAGGCGTATCTCCACTATTTCATCGACTATCACAAGAAGAGCGATCCGCGGATCGGCACGCTGCAGCCGACAGAGATTCGCGCAAGCCGGATCGTCGTCTGCGATCCCGCGCCGATCCCGCTCGATGAGATGCAGCGGACCTACGAATGGCTGCGCGGCTGGGGCATGCTGGAAGAGACCGCTTCGCCGCTAAAGCTCGTCAACCTCGAGGTTCAGGAGCAGGCGCACGCGGTCGCGCAGTAGTCGTCCGCCGATAGGCTGGCGATGCGGTTCCGACGGTGCGGTGTTTTTGCTGCGGTCATCATCTGGGCCGCCGTCCTCGCGACGGGGGCCGCGGCGGCCGATGATAATTTCTACGCCGGTAAAACCGTCCAGATCGTGGTCGGTTATACCCCTGGCGGTGGCTACGACCTTTATGCGCGTGCGTTAGCGCGGTACATGGGCCGCCATATTCCCGGCGGCCCCACCGTTATTGTTCAGAACATGCCCGGCGCCGGCAGCTTGCGGGCGGCCAATTATATTTACAATGCTGCTGCGAATGACGGCACGATGATCGCCGAGTTCGCGCCCGGCGTCGTCATTGCGCCGCTGCTCGGCCTCGGTGAGGGCACCTATTTCGAGGCGCCGAAATTCACCTGGCTGGGCAGCATCGCGCAAGACATCAGCATTTGCGCTTTCAACACATCGGCCGGTATCGGTTCGTGGCAAGATATGCAGGTGAAGCCCGCCACGATCGGTGCATCCGACACCGGCTCGGAGAGCTATGTTTTCCCCAACATGCTCCGCCGGCTCTTCAATCTGCCCTTCAAGATCGTCGAAGGTTATCCCGGCAGCAACGAGATCATTCTCGCCTTGCAACGGCATGAAATCGACGGCCGCTGTGGCTGGTCCTGGGCGAGCCTGCAGAGCCAGAATACGTCGCTCCTGGACAATCACGAGATCAATATCACGCTGCAGCTGGCGCTGAAGAAGGACAAGGCGCTGCAGGATGTCCCCCTCGTGATGGATCTCACCGACGATCCTTTGAAGAAGGCCGTGCTCAAGCTCATCCTCTCGCGGCAAACCATCGCACGCCCGCTCGCAGCGCCGCCGACGATCCCGGCGGATCGCGCCAAGCTGCTGCGCCATGCCTTCGACGAGACGATGAAAGATCCGCAGTTTCTCGAAGACGCCAAGAATCTGAATCTCGCGATCGATCCGGTGACCGGCGCGGACGTCGAAGCGCTGCTACGGGACGTCTACACGTCGCCCCGCGACGTGATCGATCTGGCCTCGCAATTGCTGCGGAAAGTAGGGCCCTGAGGCGGGATATTGGCCGAGCGGCTTTCGTAATATTTGATCGGGCTTCGGCCGCGTTCTCTGAACGTACAGACGTTACAGAGACAAAGAATGCCAACGGGCAGTGTCGAGTTTGCCGTTGGAAAGAATAAAGTGTGCTCTCCGGGCTCTTATGATTTCCAAGCCCCCAATGGCCTCGTCCGGGTTTTCGGAGGTGTTGGGCCCTTGATAGACAACGCCCGCAAGAGCCCAACTGCGCAGGTGGCCACCCTGAATAACCATCAGCATAGGACCGCCGCTGATACCGCGGAAGTCGAAGTTTTCGGGCGGTATGCCGCCGCCCAACATCGGTATGAGATGTTCGCGTTCAATCAAAGTTGAGATATCGCGCTCGCTAACGCTTGAGGCGATACCGGAGCCCGGCGTTGCTCCAAATATCGCTTCTTGCGGTGAAGGTCGGCGTGTGCCGACGCCCGGATAGCCAGAGTAATAGATTCCACAGCGCACTACGGGCGGGTCTGGCGGCCACTGCTTCTGAAATCCGGTCAACACGTTTTTCCCAAGAACCGTTACTTCCCCATGCTCGATTCTGAAGGTTGCGATATCAATCTCAGAGTGGATATCGATTGCGCGCTCATCCCAATCTATTTGGACCGAAGTGCCATTGCCTGCCAGGCGCAGCGGCCCCGCACCGTCAGTGTCTCTTAACTTACGTAGTCCTTCAACTACGTGGGCCGCGGTAACACCAAATAAGCCATTACCCGCGTCAAGAAAAAATGCAGTGCCGTTACGCGAACAAATATTCCCGTTCTGATCTCGCATAGCGCAGTAGAGTGGCGCACAGAACGATGTGACCAATTCGAGTTCAAACTTTCCGAGGCCGCCACGCATTACGGCCTTACCCTCCTCGATAGAGAGCTGTCGTTCGAGCGAATCGGTCCCAGAAATTGTCACTCCGCCGCCTCGACGCGCTTATTCTTCGGCACGCCGCCGCGGGCGAGCACCGGCTTGAGGAACTGCCCCGTATAGCTTCGCTTCTCGCGAACGATATCCTCCGGCTGGCCTGCGGCGACGATTTCACCGCCGCCGTCGCCGCCTTCGGGGCCGAGGTCGATGATCCAGTCGGCTGTTTTGATGACTTCGAGATTGTGCTCGATGACGACGACGGTGTTGCCGGTCTCGACCAGTTCGTGCAGCACTTCGAGCAGCTTGGCCACGTCGTGGAAGTGCAGGCCGGTGGTGGGTTCATCCAAAATGTAGAGCGTGCGGCCGGTGGCGCGCTTGCTCAGTTCCTTGGCGAGCTTCACGCGCTGTGCTTCGCCGCCGGAGAGGGTCGTCGCCTGCTGGCCGACATGGATGTAGTCGAGGCCGACGCGGTGCAGGAGCGCCAGCGGCTCGCGCACGCGCGGCACCGCCTTGAAGAAATTGAGCGCCTCTTCGACTGTCATGTCGAGCACGTCGGCGATGGATTTGCCCTTGAACTGCACTTCCAGCGTTTCGCGGTTGTAGCGCTTGCCCTTGCAGACGTCGCAGGTGACGTAGACGTCGGGCAGAAAGTGCATCTCGATCTTGATGACGCCGTCGCCCTGGCAGGCCTCGCAGCGGCCGCCTTTGACGTTGAAGGAGAAGCGGCCTGGCTCGTAGCCGCGCGCTTTTGATTCCGGCAGGCCCGCGAACCACTCGCGGATCGGCGTGAAGGCGCCGGTATAGGTCGCCGGGTTCGAGCGCGGGGTGCGGCCGATCGGCGACTGATCGATGTCGATCACCTTGTCGAGATGTTCGAGGCCTTCGATGCGGTCGAACGGGGCGGGGGCCTCGTTGGCGCCGTTCAAGCGCCGCGCCACCGCCTTGTAGAGCGTGTCGATCAGCAGCGTTGACTTGCCGCCGCCGGACACGCCGGTGACGCAGGTGAACAGGCCGAGCGGGATTTCGGCCGAGACGTTTTTCAGATTGTTGCCGCGTGCGCCAATGACCTTGAGCAGGCGGCTCGGATTTTTCGGCCGGCGGTCGGGGATCGGCACGACCAGTTCGCCGGAGAGATATTTGCCGGTCCAGGATTCCGGCGCGGCGATCAGGTCGTCGACGCTGCCCTGCGCGATCAGGTTGCCACCATGGATGCCGGCGCCGGGGCCGATATCGAGCACGTGATCGGCGGTGCGGATGGCGTCCTCGTCGTGCTCGACGACGATGACGCTGTTGCCGAGATCACGGAGACGTTTCAGCGTTTCCAGAAGCCGCGCATTGTCGCGCTGGTGCAGGCCGATCGAGGGCTCATCGAGCACATAGAGCACGCCGGTGAGGCCGGAGCCGATCTGCGAGGCGAGCCTTATGCGCTGGCTCTCGCCGCCGGACAGCGTGCCCGAGGCGCGCGACAGGGTGAGATATTCCAGCCCGACATCGACCAGGAAGCGCAGGCGCTCGCGGATCTCCTTGAGCACGCGCACGGCGATCTCGTTCTGCTTGGCGTTGAGCTTGTCCGGCAGATCGGTGAACCAGGCCGCGGCGGTCTTCACCGACATGTCGGAGACTTCGCCGATATGCAGGCCGGCGATCTTCACGCAGAGTGCTTCGGGCTTGAGCCGATAGCCGTGGCAGGCGTCGCAGGGCACGTCGGTGAAATAGCGGCCGATCTCCTCGCGCGCCCAGTCGCTGTCGGTCTCTTTGTAGCGGCGCTCGAGATTGGTGATGATGCCTTCGAACGGGCGCTTGGTCTCGTAGGCGCGGGTGCCGTCGTCGTAGCTGAACTTGATCTCGGTGTCGCCCGAGCCATAGAGGATGGCGTCCTGCGTCTTCTTCGGCAGGTCCTTCCACTTGGCGTCGAGCGTGAACTTGTAGTGCTTGCCGAGCGCCTGCAGCGTCTGCACGTAATAGGGCGACGACGACTTCGCCCAGGGCGCGATCGCGCCTTTGCGCAGCGTGCGCTCCTTGTCGGGAATGACCAGCTCGGCATCGATATGCGGCTCGACACCGAGGCCGCCGCATTTCGGGCAGGCGCCGAACGGATTGTTGAAGGAGAACAGCCGCGGCTCGATTTCCGGAATGGTGAAGCCGGAGACCGGGCAGGCGAATTTTTCCGAGAAGGTGAGGCGCTCGGCGGTCTCGTTGCGCTGCTTGTTGGCGGCGCTCCGGGTCGTGGCGCCGGCCGCGCCGCTGTCGGCGAGTTCGGCGACGGCGAGGCCGTCGGCCAGCTTCAGCGCCTGCTCGAGTGAATCCGCCAAGCGCGCGGCGATGTCCGGCCGCACCACGAGGCGGTCGACCACGACGTCGATGTCGTGGGTGAATTTCTTGTCGAGCGCCGGCGCTTCGGCGATCTCGTAGAAGGCGCCGTCGATCTTCACGCGCTGATAGCCGCGCTTCATGAATTCGGCGAGCTCCTTGCGGTACTCGCCTTTGCGGCCGCGCACGACCGGTGCCAGCAAATAGATCCGCGTGCCTTCGGGCAGCGCGAGAATGCGGTCGACCATCTGCGACACGGTCTGGCTTTCGATCGGCAGGCCGGTCGCGGGCGAATAGGGCACGCCGACGCGCGCCCAGAGCAGCCGCATATAGTCGTAGATCTCGGTGACGGTGCCGACTGTCGAACGCGGATTGCGCGAGGTGGTCTTCTGCTCGATGGAAATGGCAGGCGACAGGCCGTCGATCTGGTCGACGTCCGGCTTCTGCATCATTTCCAGGAACTGCCGCGCGTAAGCCGAGAGGCTTTCGACATAGCGACGCTGGCCTTCGGCATAGATCGTGTCGAAGGCGAGCGAGGACTTGCCGGACCCGGAGAGGCCGGTGAAGACGACGAGCTGGTCGCGCGGAATGTCGAGATCGACGCTTTTGAGATTGTGCTCGCGGGCGCCGCGGATCGAAATCAGGTGGCGATCGCGGAACGCGGTTCCCATCCCTTTGCCTTTGGCGGACTCTCTGGCGGCTCTCTGACTGTCATTCATGACGCAAAAGGTCCCACGCAAAAATATCGCCGCGCGACGGCGGCGCCGGGACCGCCCTCCGGCTTTTCTTGCTGTTTTGGCTCAATTCGGGCTCAAGCTTGTTCCGAACATAGTGAGAACAGTGGGGCTTTGCCAGGGCGCGGGCGGGGGTAATCCCCGGCTCTTTGCGGGTTGGGCGCGTGCAGATGACAGGCTCCTGCCACCGAGCGCGGTAGGGTGGGCACCGCAGCGTGAGGGCCACGCCGCGTGGGCAAAATCGTGGCCGCGCGGTGCCCACGCGGCTTTCCCGAGCAGACGATTTTGCCCACCCTACGGTGCCAGAAACGATACCCCCAGAAACGACAAGGGCCGGCATCCGGCCGGCCCTTGGAGTACGCTTCACTTGCCCTTGGTACGCGATACTAAACAGGCCTTTACGGCCTGCCTCCACCCCAAGTGAAGCGGTAATTGACACCCGCCAGCACGACATGGACCTGCGAACTGATCGACAGCGGCGTGAAGGCGAGATTGTAGGTCTTGGAGCCGAAATCGTAGAAATCGTATTCGAGCTTGGCGGAGAAGTTTTCCGTCAGTCCATATTCGATGCCGGCGCCGACGGTGAAGCCGGTACGGGTATCGTTGATTGTCGATTGCAGACCCGCGGCGCCATTGCCACCGACCGTCTGCAGGTATTTCACGCTTTCCCACGCGCCGCCGCCCTTGCCGTAAAAGAGCAGGTCGTCATGGGCATAGCCGACGCGGCCGGTCACGGAGGCCAGCCAGAACAGATTGTTTTGCAGGGTCTCGTTGGTCGCAGTTGCCGGCGTTGTCGAGACCATCGTCGTTTGCGACATGCTCACGGCGCCGCTCCAGGCGCCTTCGATGCCGACGACCCAAGGCGCAAATTCCCAGTTGGCGCCGACCTGGCCGCCGCCGATGGCGCCGACCGGGCTATTGTTGAAAGATCCGATGATCGGAATGACCGGCGAGCCGGTTTGGCTGGCGGTGTCTTGCATGAAGGCGGCGCCGATATTGCCGCCGAAGTAAATCCCGGTCCAATCATAGAGGGCGGGGTGAAAGTAGTTGACGGGCGCAGGGCCGGGAACCGGTAGGTCGGCGGCATGCGCGAGCGGCGCGTAAGCAAACGGCACAAACGCCGCTGCCGCCAAAGCCGACGTCAGCAAACCCAAGCCAACACGCTTCATACCGAGACCCTGTCGCTGGAACTCTGCAGATGCCCCATCTCGGCCAATACAATGCCTCCCGGCTGCCTCTGGATAGTGCAAAAAAACAACAACCGGCCGGATTCCGATGGCGGCCTGGTGGCCTCGGTTTCGGGGTTCTGTAGCGGCCTGGCGAAGCTGGCTGGTTTGGCGATGTTTTGCGGTTCCGGGGCCCTTGCATTTGGTGTGCGGCGGACTTAGAACAAAATAAGAACACAACTCGGAAGCGCCGGGCCGAGCCCGGTACGCGTGTGGATAACCGGGGCGAAGCGCCGATGGTCCTTGCAGGGGGATGCTCCGGCACTAGTGTCCGGCCAGAGAGAAAGTGAGACGCGAGTCTCCGGCGAGAGCGATGTGAGACGCGCGAACGGCGATCGGCGCAAAATCGTCGCACACAGCGCAGCAGCTTGCAGCGCCAGTTATAACGAAGTCAGGTCATAGCGGAGTCAGTCATGGCGGGAAGCGTCAACAAGGTCATCCTCATCGGCAATCTCGGCGCCGATCCCGAAATCCGTCGCACCCAGGACGGGCGGCCGATCGCCAATCTGCGGATCGCCACGTCGGAGTCGTGGAAGGACAAATCGAGCGGCGAGCGCAAGGAAAAAACGGAGTGGCACCGCGTCGTGATCTTCAATGAAAATCTGTGCCGGATCGCCGAGCAATATCTCAAGAAAGGCTCGAAGGTTTACATCGAAGGCGCGCTGCAGACGCGGAAATGGCAGGACCAGTCCGGCCAGGACCGCTATTCCACCGAAGTGGTCATCCAGAACTTCCGCGGCGAGCTGACGCTGCTCGACCGTGCCGGCGGCGCTGGCGGATCCGGTGGTGGCGACATGGACGAACCCGGCGGCGACTTCGGCTCGCCCGGACCGACACGCCGGGTTGCGGCGGCCGCCGGAGCGGGCGGCATGCGCGGCGGCGGCGACATGGACGACGAGATTCCGTTTTGAGGTATTCGTCATTCCGACCGAGCGAGCTTGCGAGCGAGAGCCGGAATCCATAATCACAGGTTTCAAAGGTGGGTCTGCGGCGCCACTCCCTCTTGCATTGTGAGTATGGATTCCGGGTTCGCGCTGCGCGCGCCTCCGAATGACGCCACACAATGATCGACGTTATCTTCGCCATCAAATTCGTTCATGTGCTGGCCGCTGCGGCGATGTTCGGCACATGGCTTTGCCTTGCGATCTTCATGCTGCTGGCGCACCGCTCCGAGAATACGTCGGTCGTGGCGCTGATCTCGCAATTCGCCGTCACGGTCGAGAAATCCGTGATGATTCCGGCGATTCTGCTGCAGCCGCTGACCGGCTTCCCTTTGGCCGCAGCGATCGGGCTGCAGCCGTTCGGTGAATTCTGGATTCTGGTCTCGCTCGCTTTTTTTGCCGTGTTCATCGTGTGCTGGATCTTGGCCATGCGCACGGAAATCTGCATTCGCGGAATGGCGCGCGAAGCGGCGCTGGAATCGGAGCCGCTGCCCAAGGCCTACCGGCGGCAATTCCGCCTCTGGTGCACACTCGCGATCCCGCTGCTGCTGAGCATGGCCTGCGTCTTCGCGCTGATGATCTGGCAGCCGCGGCTGGATTGAGCCTGCGCCTTGCAAAGACCGGATCAGCCGGTCTGCGCGAATGTCTCGTCGCTACTATCGGCAAGCTTGTTCAAAGCCGGCCCGGAAAGCACGAAAGTGAGGCATTCCGGCAGCGGCTGGAAGCCGGAGCTCAGATAGAACAATTGTGCTGGATTGCCGGCGCGGACCGTAAGCTCGACGATCGGGCTGCCGAGATCGCGCGCGAGCGCGGCGACACGCGCCACGAGCTTCCGCGCGATGCCTTGCGAGCGATATTCGGCCTCAACGAACAGGTCCTGCAGAAACACCACCGGCCCGTCCCATCCGGTGACGATGCGCTGGCTGCACGTCACCATGCCGACGATCACGCCGTCATCGGTACGCTCCGCCACAAAGGCGGTGAAGCCGGGATTGGGGCCGAAACCGTCGCGCAGCCAATCGGCTTTGGTGGCACGCAGTGCGTGAACTGCGTCTTCAGCCTCGGCCAACAGGCCCTTCAGCCGCATCAGCGCCGGTACGTCGCGCGGCTCCGCCTTGCGTATCTTGATCGGGATCGCGCCCGCTGCCGTCTGCATTCTATGCCGTCACATCGATTTTTTTGCCGACCCGGCGGTCGAAGGCGCAGACGGCGCGGCATTCGAGCTCTGCGCATCGATGTCACTGAGCGACGAGGCCTGACTGCGGCTATTGCGATGCAGGGACGACGACTGCCCAACCTGCTGAAACTGCGGGCTCGGCGAAATTGCGGAAATGGCCATTGCGCTAACTGCACGATTCCACTGGCGTATTTCAGCAATTGTGGACGCACGTGGTTAATGAACGCTTACGGCGTCAGCCCGCTATGACGGCGCGAATGCCGTCGACGACATATTGCACGGCAAGCGCCGCGAGCAGCACGCCGAGGAGCCGCGACAGCACGATATTGCCGGTGACGCCAAGGAAACCGCTGATGCGCTCAGCCAGGAGGAAGGTCACCAGGCACGAGGCGGCGACCAGCGCCTCGACCCCAATCAACACGCCAAGCAGGGTCCAGTTGTCGCCGGCGCGTCCGGCTAGGAGCACGGTTGCGGCAATGGCGCCCGGGCCGGCAAGGAGCGGAATGCCAAGCGGAAAGGCGGCGACATTGCGCACGCGTTCCTCCATCGCCTGTTCGGCGGCTTCGCCCTCGTGGCGGCTGCGCACGCCGAACACCATTTCGGCGGCGATCCAGAACAGCAAAAGGCCGCCGGCAATCCGGAATGCCGGCAGCGAAATCCCGAACAGCAACAGGAGCCGGTTGCCGATAAGCGCGGTGCCGATGAGGATGATGCCGGCGATGATGCTCGCCCGCAGCGCCACGCTCTTGCGCGCCTCGCGCGGCATGCCGTCAGTCACCGCGAGAAAAGTCGGCGCCATGGCGATCGGATCGACCACGACGAACACGGTCACAAAGGCCGAAATGGCGTAGTCGAGGAGCATGATCAGGGCTCGCGGAACTCAAAGAAAACGCACTCTTCCGGACCCTTGTGTCACGATCTTGCCGCGGTTCGAAGCCGGTTGTTCGCAGGCGCCAAAATGTCGCAATAAGGCCTTGAAATAAAAGCAGAAATCACTACGTATGAAAGGTCGATAAGGGTGGCATTGGCACGCCCGATCGGCTACAAAAATCAATCCGATTCGCGCGACACTCGCGCCCTTTTCAAAGCTGGGAATCTTAGACTTTGTCAGATCAGGATAACGCTCCGCCGACAGGTGGCTCCGACGGCGGAGAGGGGCCCGGACACAGGCCCTCCGACATCCGCCCTATCTCGATCACCGAGGAGATGAAGACGAGCTACCTCAATTACGCCATGAGCGTGATTGTGGCGCGTGCGCTCCCGGATGCGCGCGATGGGCTCAAGCCGGTGCACCGGCGCATTCTCTTTTCGATGCATGAGAGCGGCTACGAGTGGAACAAGCCGTATCGCAAGTCGGCGCGCGTGGTTGGCGACGTCATCGGTAAATATCACCCGCACGGCGACCAGGCGGTCTACGACGCGCTGGTGCGCATGGCGCAGGATTTCTCCATGCGCCTGCCGCTGATCGACGGCCAGGGCAATTTCGGCTCGGTCGACGGCGACGCGCCGGCGGCCATGCGTTACACCGAAGTGCGGCTCGAGCGCGTGGCCAACGCGCTGGTCGACGATCTCGACAAGGACACGGTCGACTTCCAGGCGAACTACGACAATTCCGAACGCGAGCCGTTGGTGCTGCCGGCCAAGTTTCCCAATCTTCTGGTCAATGGCGCCGGCGGCATCGCCGTCGGCATGGCGACCAATATCCCGCCGCACAATCTCGGCGAGGTGATCGACGCCTGCATGGCGCTCATGGACAATCCGGCTCTCACGATCGAGGACCTGATCGGCATTATTCCCGGCCCGGATTTCCCGACCGGCGGCATCATTCTCGGCCGCCAAGGCATCCGGTCCGCCTATCATCTCGGCCGCGGCTCGATCGTGGTGCGCGGCAAGGTCGAGTTCGAGACCTTGCGCGGGGAGCGCGAGGCGATCGTCTTTACCGAAATTCCCTATCAGGTGAACAAAGCGAGCCTGGTCGAGCGCATCGGCGAACTGGCGCGCGACAAGAAGATCGAAGGTATCGGCGCGCTGCGCGATGAATCCGATCGCGACGGCTATCGCGTGGTGGTGGAGTTGCGCCGCGACGCGGTCCCGGACGTGGTGCTCAATCAGCTCTATCGTTTCACGGCGCTGCAATCCTCGTTCGGCGCTAATATGGTGGCGCTCGAGGGCGGCCGGCCGCAGGTGATGAATCTGAAGGACCTGCTGGAGTCCTTCGTTTCGTTCCGCGAACGGGTCATCTATCGCCGTACCAAGCATCTGCTGGGCAAGGCGCGTGACCGCGCGCATATCCTGGTTGGTCTCGCCATCGCCGTTGCCAATATCGACGAAGTGATCCGGCTCATCCGCGCTGCCAAGGACGCCGGCGAGGCGCGCGAGCAATTGATGGCCCGCGACTGGCCGGCGCGCGATGTCGCCACTATGGTCACCTTGATCGACGATCCGCGGCACGTCGTGTCGCCCGAAGGCACGACGCGGCTGTCATCGGAACAGGCCAAGGCCATTCTCGATCTGCGGCTGCAGCGCCTCACTGCTCTCGGCCGCGACGAGATCAAGGCCGAGCTCGACAAGCTCGCCAGCGAGATTGCCGATTATCTCGACATCCTGCGCTCGCGCGCCCGCATTCAGGCCATCGTCAAGGAAGAACTTACGGCGATCAAGAACGAGTTCGCGACCCCGCGCAAAACCGTGATCATCGATCAGGAAGGCGAGGTCGAGGACGAGGACCTGATCCAGCGCGAGGACATGGTCGTCACCGTCTCGCATGCGGGCTACGTCAAGCGCGTGCCGCTGTCGACCTACCGGTCGCAGAAGCGTGGCGGCAAGGGTCGCGCCGGCATGCAGACCCGCGACGAGGATTTCGTCACGCGCTTGTTCGTGGCGAACACGCATACGCCGGTGCTGTTCTTCTCCTCGCTAGGCAAGGTCTACAAAGAAAAAGTGTGGCGGCTGCCGCTCGCGGCGCCCCAGGCGCGCGGCAAGGCGCTGATCAACATTCTCCCGCTCGAGCAGGGCGAGAACATCACCACCATTATGCCGCTGCCGGAAGACGAGCAGAGCTGGGACAAGCTCGATGTGATGTTCGCCACCACGCGCGGCACGGTGCGCCGGAACAAGCTGTCGGATTTCGTCGATGTGCGCCGCTCCGGCATCATCGCCATGAAGCTCGACGAGGGCGATGCCATCGTCGACGTGTCGATCTGCAAGGAGGACGACGACGTTCTCCTGACCTCGGCCGGCGGCCAGTGCATCCGCTTTGCTGTGACCGACGTGCGCGTGTTCCAGGGCCGCACCTCGATGGGCGTACGCGGCATCAATCTCGCGGACGGCGACAAGGTGATTTCACTCGCGATCCTGCGCCATGTCGAAGCGAGCGCCGACGAGCGCGTCGCTTATCTGAAGCGCGCAAATGCCGTGCGGCGCGGCGGTAACGGCGATGCGGAAGATAACGGCGCGACCGATGCCGAGGAGGCCGAGGGTGCGATCGAGCTTGGCCAGGACCGCTACGCGGCATTGTCCGCCGCCGAGCAATTCGTGCTCACCATTTCCGAGAAGGGCTACGGCAAGCGCACCTCGTCCTACGAATATCGCACCACCGGCCGCGGCGGCAAAGGCATCGTTGCCATGGCCGTGACCGAAAAGAACGGCAAGCTCGTCGCTTCGTTCTCGATCGAGGAGAGCGATCAGATCATGCTGGTGACCGATGGCGGGCAGCTCATCCGCTGCCCGGTCGACGGCATCCGCATCGCCGGCCGCTCGACGCAAGGCGTCATCGTGTTCTCGACCGCCGAAGGCGAAAAGGTCGCGTCGGTGGAGCGGCTCTCCGAAGAGAGCGAGCAGGGCGGGGAAAACGGCAACGGCGGGGAGTAAGCCCGAAAAGCGTCTGGAGGCAGCCATTACGCAGCCCGAACCGAAGCACGCCACCCTCGTCTTTGAACGTGTTTGTTCGGCAAATGTCGCGCGTGTCTTCGCCGCATTGGCCGACCCGGTGAAGCGCGCCGATTGGGGAACGCCAACGGAGACCGCGGTACTGGTCTATGATGCGGTTGATTTTCGCGTGGGTGGACGCGATCTCTTCCGCTGCGGGTCAAAGGACAATCCGCAATATCGCGGCATCACGACATATTATGACATTGTGCCCGACCAGCGGATTATCTCGAGCGAGGTCGTTGAAGTTCAGGGCCGCACGGTTCTGATCAGCATGTTGACCCTGACACTCGAGCCGGAAGGGTCCGGCAGCAAGATCAAACTGACGGCGCAGATCATTTCGCTGGATGGCGACAACATGATCGAGGGCGCGAAATTCGGCAATAACGGCGCGCTCGACAATCTTGTCGCGGCGATGCGCTGACGTGATGCCGGTCGCGGCGCAGAAGTAAGTCTGGAGGGCTGATATGGCGGAAGCTCCGATCGATTTCAGAGTCTTGGCCGGCGCGGGCGTGCCGGCGCACGATTACAAGGCCGGCGACGTCATCTTCAAGGAAGGCGATGCCGCCACCGAGCTGTTCATCGTCCAGAGCGGCGAAGTTGAAATCCGCCTCGGCAATCGCGTCCTGGAAAAGCTGCCGCAATACAGCATCTTCGGCGAGATGGCGTTGATCGACGCAGCGCCGCGCAGCGCCACGGCGGTGGCCGCCAGCGACGTCAAGCTTGTGCCTGTAAGCGAGAAGCAGTTTCTGTTTCTGATCAGCAACACACCGCATTTTGCGCTCAACGTCATGCGCATCATGGCGCGGCGGTTGCGCGCGGCCAACAAGAGCCTGTAGCTTTGGAGCAGTTGGCCGCCGCATCTTGACCAACCGAGTGGACTGCATTGGAGGTCTCCGATGCGACGCGCATTCTGTGCTCTCCTCTTTGTTTTCGTTAGCCTCGGCCCGGCTGTTGGCGAAGTGCGGATTGAAGCGAGCGGGGGAGGTGTCGTCACAAACTATCTCGATCTGTTCGCTGTGGTGCGGCAATCCGGGCAGCGTGTTGTCATTGATGGCCCCTGCCTATCGGCCTGCACGCTGGTCTTGAGCACGATCCCGCGCAATCGAATCTGCGTGACCCGGCGAGCAGTCTTGGGTTTTCACGCGCCAAGGCTGATCGACGAAAATGGTCGGCAATATTGGGCTGCAGAACTGACCCACGCGGTGGCCGTCACCTATCCGGCGCCGGTCCGCGACTGGATCAGCCGCCACGGCGGTCTGACGCAACGTTTGATCTTGTTGCGCGGACGGGAGCTCGCCGCTTTGTACCCGCTTTGCCGTTAGACCTTGATCCAATTCAGTCGAATCGGATCAAAGTCTAACATTTTGTTTGAGCATGATCTTTTCCGAAGACCGGTTTCCACTTTTCGGGATCATGCTCGAGGTCCCGCAGGATGGGTTGAACGAAGTGGAGCGTGGCCTCGGAAGATGATGGGTTTCGCGGCGCTCAACCCATCCTACGTTTTGCCCCACACTTCACGGGCGACCGGGTAGACGAACAAGCGGTTCCGCAATGCGCCCATCGGGAGCATCATGCGATCGCCGACGCCATCGAGAACGGGCAGGGGCGCGCGCCGCGGCGCTGTTGAAAGAACATGTTTACTCGCAAAAGGGCAGTATGAATCTTGGCGGCCACCGGCCCGACATGCAGCATTCGTCGCTGTCACGGGAACCGGCGCGCCTGTAGTGTTTCGTCGCGGGTCAGGCGATGGCGAGTCGCGATAATGTCGCGTATCGTTGAGGTCACCTTCGGAAAAAGAGCCGACCGATGAATTGGCACCTGTTCGCGGCATTTCTCGCCATTACTGCCGTCCTTATCGTGGTGCCGGGGCCGATTGTCACTTTGGTCATCGCCACCGGAGCGCGGCAGGGAATACGCGCGGCGCTTGTAACGGTGGCCGGTACGTCGCTTGGCAATGCAGTCTTGCTTGCGGCGATCGCGCTTGGGCTCGGCTGGGTGTTGCAGAATGCGGAAACGCTCTTTTTCGTCCTGCGCTGGATCGGTGCCGCCTATCTGATCTGGCTTGGCATCCAGGCTTGGCGTCATGCCGGTGAAGCAGAATCGGCGGAAGCTCCCCGGCGCGTGCACTTCACCCGCGGATTTCTGGTGGCGCTGTCGAACCCCAAGACCATCGCCTTCTTCACGGCTTTCCTGCCGCAATTCGTCGATCCGACCTTGCCGGCAGCGCCGCAGCTCTTTGTCATGTGCACGGTCACGGCGCTGCTTGCGGCTTTCTCGGATTCCGCCTGGGCCGTCGCCTCCAGCATGGGCCGCGCCTGGCTGATGCAGCCCGCACAGGCGAGACTTCTTGGGCGCATGTCGGGCGTCGTTTTGATTGGCGGCGGCGTCTGGCTGTCGCTCGCCCGACGGACCGGCTGAACGAGCCATGATGCGTCGGCTCACCGCGCTCGCATTTGTCGTCCTGGCGGCTCTTGCCGCCGGACCGCAGGCCGCATGGGCTGGCTCGCGCGCCCATGTCTATCTGTTTCGCGGCCTGGCGGACATCTTCTCCACCGGTATGGACGTGCTCACCGACGAATTGAACCGGCGCGGGATCTATGCAACCTCGCACAGCCATACCGATTGGAGGATGCTCGCCGACCGGGCGGCTGCGGAGTACAAAGCCGGCAGGGAGGGGCCGATCATTCTCATCGGCCATTCGCTCGGCGCTGACGCGGTCATGGAAATGGCCGACTATCTCGGCGACAGGGGCGTGCCGGTGGCGCTGGTGATGCCGTTCGACGGCACGCAGTCCTTTTCGGCTTCGGGGAATATTTCGCGTGTCATCAATTTCACCCAGCGTGACTACGCCTATATGCGCAAAGGGTCAGGCTTCCGCGGCACGCTGGTCAATGTGGACGTGAGCTCAGATCCCGATATCGGCCATCTCAATATCGATAAGTCGCCGCGGCTGCATGCGCGCGCCATCGCCGAGGTTCTGACGGTCGCCGCCGGGCATATGGGCTTGCCGGTCGCGGAAAAGCCGGCAGGTGTGCCGCCGGGCGCGGCAAGTGCTGCGCATCGCGAGACTGTAGGCAGAGGCGAAGAGCTGCGCGAACTGCCAACCACCGAGGTGAGAGGGGCGGGAGCTTTTCTGGCGCCTTTATCGCCAACTTTGCCCCCGACCACGCCTCCAGGCTTGGCCCCAACCTTGGCCCCAACAAGGCCCGCGACAGCGGCGCCATCGCCTGCCACTATGACGCCTGCGGCACCCGCGGCGCCTGTGAGTTCTGGGTTCGCCGGTCCTGTGTTTCCGCCACAGCCGCCGCCACCGCGCCTGTCTCCGGTGAGACCGTTGGACATACCGGACTAGGATTTTTGCCGGACTGACGAAGTTTTTGCCGGACTAAGTTTTTGCGGAACCTACCATTGCCGGGTTGAGTTTTGACATCGCGTTTTCGCGTTGGGGGGCGGAATGAGTGGACGACGTTTGAGCGTGGCCGCCGTGCTGGCGGCAACTATGATCGTAGGCACGGGACTCTTTGTCACCGTCTCGACGGCGGCGCAGTCTCAGCCGACGAGCGATCCGCGCGTTGCCGATCTTGTTGCCGCTGGAAAAATCCGTGTTGGACTTGGGCTGGGCAATCACGCGGCGGCCATGAAGGATCCCGCGACCGGAGAATTGCACGGCATGGCGGCAGATCTGGCGCGGGCGCTCGCTGCGCGCATCGGGATCGCCTTGGAGGTCGTCCAGTATCCGCGGCCCGGTGCCGTGTTCGACGGCGCGCGAACCGAGGCGTGGGACGTGACTTTTCTGGTGATCGATCCGAAGCGTATAGCGGCGGCGGATGCTTCGCCCGCCTATATGCGGAGCGAATTCACTTATCTGGTGCCGGCAAGGTCGGCTATTCATGACGTCGCAGATGCCGACCGGGGCAGCATCAAAATCGCAGTGCCTCGCGGTGACGCGGTCGATCTCACTTTAAGCCGCATTCTCAAACACGCGGCCCTGGTGCGCGCCGATAGCCAAGCGGCCGGCATCGCGCTGTTGCGCTCCGGTGCGGTCAATGCCTATGCGGCGCCGCGCTCGGCATTGCTGGCGCTGTCGACGCAAGTCCCGGGCGCGCATGTCCTGACCGACGCTTTCGCCACGACCTCGTGGGCCGCCTTTGTCCCCAAAGGCCATGACGGGCGGCTCGCTTATGTCAGTGCTTTCGTCGAAGAGGCCAAAGCCGACGGCACGGTTGCGCAGTTCATCGTGCGTGAAGGCCTGCGCGGGACCGAGGTCATGCCGCCGGCAAGGCGCGACTAACCAAGATGTAAAACGCGAGCAAGCCGGTTCATCGGCTCGCTCGCGCCCCTGGTCACTCCGCGGGACGTTACTCCGCCGGCGCGGGCACTTTCTCCAGCGCCTGGTTGTGGCCGAGCCCAAGGACAACGCCCATCGCCACGATGGCCAGGCCGGCGATCAGGAGAAGTCCGCCGGTGAAACTGCCGGTCTGGTCCTTGATCCAGCCCATGGCATAGGGCCCGAAGAAGCCCGAGAGATTGCCGATCGAATTGATGACGGCAATTCCCGCGGCAGCCGCAGAGCCGGAGAGCACCGCCGTCGGCAGCGTCCAGAACACCGGCAAGGTTCCGAAGACGCCGCAGGCGCCGAAGGTGAAGGCGAGCATGGTCAGCACCGGGTTGTCGGTCAACGTTGAGGCGGCGATACCTACTGCGGCAATGAGAAGACCGATGGCGGTATGGCCTTTGCGCTCGATGCGGTCGTCGGAGTGCCGCCCGTACCACACCATGAAGGCTGCGCCCACGGCATAAGGGATCGCCGTGACCCACCCGGTCATCGCATTCGACAGACCGAACTGCTTGACGATCTGCGGCAACCAGAAGCCGACGCCGTAATTGCAGGCGACGAGGCCGAAATAGACCAGCGCTAGCGCCAGCACGCGGCCATTGAACAGCGCCTGGACAACGGAAATCTGGTGCACTGCTTCGCGCTGGCGGCGCTCGGCCTCGAGACGCTTGCCGAGCCAGGCGCGTTCGTCGTCGGCAAGCCAGGCGGCGTCCGCCGGCCGGTCTGTGAGATAGAAATAAGTGACGACGCCGAGGATGATCGCCGGCGCCGCTTCAATGATAAAGAGCCATTGCCAGCCCTGCAGGCCGCCGACGCCGTCCATGCCGAGGATCATGCCCGAGATCGGCGAGCCAATCGCCGACGACAGCGGAATGGCGGCCATGAAAGCGCCGATGATGCGGCCGCGATAGGCCGATGGATACCACAGCGTCAAAAAATAGATGATGCCGGGAAAGAAGCCGGCTTCGGCGAAGCCGAGCAGCGCGCGGATGGTGTAGAAGGTGATCTCGTTGCCTAGCCCGGTCGCCGTCGCGATGTTCGGGATGAAGGCCGTGAGGCCGGAGAGGAAGCCCCAGCTCACCATGATGCGCGCGATCCATTTGCGGGCGCCGAATTTGTCGAGGAACAGGTTCGACGGCACTTCGAAAATGAAATAGGTGAGAAAGAAGATGCCAGCGCCGAAACCGAACATGGTCGCGGTCAGGCCGAGCGCTTTGTTCATGGTCAGCGCGGCAAAGCCGACATTGACGCGATCGAGATAGGCGATGAAATAACAAGCAATGAGGTAGGGGATCAGCCGCGCCGATACCTTGCCTATTGTCCGAGCTTCAATTTCAAGATTGTCCAAGCCTTGATTGTTCATGTCTTTCCTCCCCAGCCAATGTTCTTTGTTTTCGGTAGTTGTTTTCGGCCCCTGGGCCGAGCACATTTATACCGTGGCGAATATTGTAGTGCTATGAGCCGGCGCAAACGCAAGCATGCACCGGCCGCAGTGCGAAGCGAGTGTCGCGCATGGCGCTTGCATGCGCGTCAGGCGTCGCTAACATTCGCCGGAATACTCAATTTTGAGGAAGCGCGCCGATGACCATGCCGATTGCGCTCGACGATATTACGATCCATCCGATTATCGAGCAGGAGGGCGCTTTCTTCGAGGTGATGGGGTTTTTCCCCTCGCTCACCAAAGAGGTCCTTGACGATAACAGATCCTGGCTGCAGCCGGATTTCATCACGGCCTCGGGTGGCCTGATGCTGTGCATCCAGAGCTTCCTCATCAAGACGCCGCACCACAACATCCTGATCGATACCTGCGTCGGCAATCACAAGCCACGGCCGACACGGCCGTTCTGGAATATGCTCAACAGCGACCGTTTCGAGAAGGGACTGGCGGCGACCGGCCTTACTGTGAACGACATCGATTATGTGATGTGCACGCATCTGCACACCGATCATGTCGGCTGGAACACCAGGCTCGAGAACGGCCGCTGGGTTCCGACCTTTCCCAAAGCGCGGTACATCATGTCCGATCGGGAACTCGCGCATTGGACCCAGCGCGAAAAGGAAAATCCCTCGAGCGTGCCGTGGATCACCGATTCCGTGCTGCCGATCGTCGAGGCCAAGCGGGCGCAGATCGTGAAAAGCGACTTTGCCTTCAACGAGCGGATCCAGTTCATTCCGACGCCCGGCCATACAATCGACCACTATTCGGTCCTGGTCGGCAACACCGGCGGCGACTGCCTGATCACCGGCGACATGATCCATTCGCCGCTGCAGGGCAAGTTTCCGCAATATGGCATGATGTCGGATTATGACTCCCGGCAGGCCGAGACAACGCGGCACCAGGTTTTCGACCGTTTCTGCGAGACTTCGACCATCATGTGCGCGACGCATTTTCCCGCGCCCTCGACCGGTTTGGTGCGGCGCTGGGGCGATGGTTACAAATTCGTGCCGCTCGGAGCGTGATGCCGGATGACGGCTTTTATGCTATGAGAGAGTCATGAGCGAACAACGCGCGCATCATCATTCCCACGACGACGCCGAGCGCTGGAAGCATGACGGCGTGCGTGTCATTCCGGGCAGCCAACTCGATCCCAATGTGCCGTCGACACCGGGCATGGACCGCAAGGCTGCAATCAATTTCGCTCGCGCCGGTGCGCAAAAACTCTGGGCCGGCACGGTGACGATCAAGCCCGATGCTAAGACGGGCGCACACCATCACGGCCATCTTGAAAGCATCATTTACGTTGTGCGCGGCAAGGCGCGTATGCGCTGGGGCGAACTTCTGCAGTTCACTGCCGAAGCAGGGCCCGGCGATTTCATCTTCGTGCCGCCATATGTACCGCACCAGGAGATCAATGCCTCAGCCGACCAGGTGCTGGAATGCGTTCTGGTGCGCAGCGACGGCGAGGCGATTGCGATCAATCTCGACATCGAGCCGGTGGAAAAGCCGGAGACTGTACTTTGGGTCGATCCGATCCACCGCGATCCGGCGGAGAAGAAGTAGGTTCCGGGCCAGAGCGGAATAATTTGGTTGAGCAGGATTCCGCTCTAGCATTTTGTTTGAGCATGATCTTTTCGGAAAGCCGGTTCGCACATTTCCGGATCATGCTTGCGGTTCCAGTCTGTCGCGAAAATTTGCCTCAAGGTCGTGTTGAGAGATTCCTTGACAATCCGAATCGTTGGATCACAATTCTGTTGCACACCCTTTCTATCTGGTCACGGAGGTCTGCATGCTTCCACCGGGTCAGAGGGCCGCGATCATTGTTGCGGGATTCATTCGGACCGCAACATAGCGGCTTCCACGCGAATGGTTCGCCGGGCGCGACGCTCCGCGGGTCGCATCAGTAAGGCATGACCCCAAATTGGTCGCCCCCGGCGACTATCTTCCTTTCATTCAAGCTTCAGCTGACTGAGATGTCTCCGTTATTGGAGCAGCCAGTAGCCAAAGGTATGGCACTGGCCTAAGCCGCATTGCGCAATGACGGAGAAGAAGTTGATCGCACAAATCGCGGCGACGTAAATCGCTAATGGCTGGACGATACCACGGGGTGGAGTGCGCCCGGCGATGGTTGCGTTCTGCGCGCTGCCGAACAGCGCGAGGCGCACAGCAAGCCCTAGCAGCAAAGCCACCGCAATGATCACTGACCAGACCGGCAGGTGCAGGCCGAACACCGCGCTGCCAATATAGTCGTGACCCGGGCGCGGATAGATATCAAGCAGCGTTTGCCGCACGGAAATCACCAGAAGCAGCACGGAAAAAATCAGCGCGATCCCGCCGCCGCGTTCCGAATTGCCGGCGCGCAACTGTTCGATGAGGCCGAAAGCGCAGCCGAACATCGCCACGCGCTGCAAAAGGCATAGCGGGCAGGGGATTTCGCCCAGCGCGTATTGCATGACCATCGCCGCAGTCAGTATGGCGGCGAGGACAGCGAGCATCGCGAGAAGGATCAGCCGGTTCAGCACTGCCGCGACCGGGGATGATGTGCTCTCGCTCATTGCCGCTGTCTCACAATTGCAACCACGGCATGCGGAAGCCGTAGTCGGGGCTGTAGACCTCCCACAAGAAGAGCCCAATGCAGAGAGCGAGCGAGAGCAAAAGCGACGAGACCGCGAGGCGGCGAAGCCCGGCAAGATCAAAGACAAACGCGAGCAGCATGGTTGCAAAGACAGCGGCCATCATCGGTGTGCCCTCACACGACGGCGTTACGGCGAATAACTTCCGAATAGTACGACGCGCTGAGTTTAGGTGTCCGCTCCAGACTCTCATAATCCACATGGATCACGCCGAACCGGGTGGCGTAGCCGTCGGCCCACTCGAAATTATCGAACAGGCTCCAGATAAAATAGCCGCGCACCGGAACGCCTTCGGCGGTCGCGCGCTGCAGCATGGTCAGATAGCCGCGTAGAAACATGATGCGGTCGGTGTCATAGACCGTGCCGTCCGCGGCCGGCGCATCGGTGGTGCCGCAGCCGTTCTCGCTGATGAAAATCTCTCTCACGTTCCAGATTTTGTGAACATGCCGCGGCGCCCAATAGAGCGCTTCAGGACCAATATGTTGCCACGACGAGGCCGTGCGCGGATGGGTCTTCGCGAAGGGGACGACTTCATAACTGGGTGCCGCTGCGACGGCGCGCACATATTGCGGCGAATAGATATTTAGGCCGACGAAATCGAGCGGCGTCGCAATCGTCTTCATGTCGTCGGGCGTAAATTGAGGTGCATCGGCGCCGGCCCGGGCCAAGAATGCATCCGTGTAACGTCCTTCCAGGATGGCGGTGAGACAACCGGCATTGAGCTCGCGCGTGGCGTGTTCGGCGGCGGTGATGTTTTCGCTGGTCTCGATCACCGGCACACAGGCGGCGAGGTTCTCGGCCAGTCCGATCTTGGTGCCGGGCTTTGCCCGTGCGCGTAGCGCCTGCGCGGCAAGGCCATGGCCGAGCAGCGCATTGTGGCGGACCTGGTTGAGGCGCGCCGGCGGCAATTTCAAGCCCGGCGCGAGTTCGGGTCTGCCATAACCGCCATCAACGAAAGTGGTGAATTCATTGATTGTAAAAAAGTGCCCGATGCGGTCGCTGAGCTTGTCGCCGACAAAGCCGGCATAGTCGGCGAAGGCCTTGGCCGTATCGCGCGACTCCCAGCCGCCGACGCGGTCCTGCAAGGCCAGCGGCAGGTCCCAATGGTAGAGCGTGGCAAATGGCGTAATGCCATTGGCGAGCAATTCGTCGGTCAGCCTGTCGTAGAAGTCCAAGCCTTTGCTGTTGGGCTCGCCGGTGCCTTGCGGAAAAATGCGCGGCCAGGAGATCGAGAAACGATAGGTCTTGGCGCCGAGCGCCTTGATCGACTGCACGTCGTCCTTGAAGCGATGGTAGTGGTCGAGCGCGATGTCGCCGGTATCGCTGTTTTGGATCTTGCCGGGCGTGTGCGCGAAGCGGTCCCAGATCGATGGGCCTTTGCCGTCGGCGTTCCAGGCGCCTTCGATCTGATAGGCCGAGGTCGCAGCGCCCCACAGAAATTCTTTGGGGAAATCGCGCGAAGCGCCAGCGGCGGCATCCGTTGCGGCGACAGCTGGCGCTGCCGTGCCGGCCGCGAGCGTGCCCGCACCGGCAAGTTTGATTACATCGCGGCGCGACGGAGTGGGTGTCGCAGCTGCCGGCGCGCTGGCTTTGTCTGACATTATCTAAATGTTGCCGATGGTGAGCGATAATATCAGCAAGATAGCTGCGGCCAGAAGCCCTTGCAGCAGGGTGCCGAAACTGAAAGCGGTTAGTCCGCGCAGTGGTGCGAGGCCGATCTTGTCGGTGACCAGCCAGAAATAATCGTCGTTGACGTGAGAGACGGTCATGGCGCCGGCGCCGATGGCGAGCGCTGCCAGCGCTTTGGTATTTGCGCCATCGAATCCGAGCACTCCCATCAGCGGCTGCACCATTCCGGCAGCGGTAATCGCTGCGACCAGCGATGAGCCTTGAAACGTCTTCAAGATGGCGGCGACAAAAAACGGGACGAGGATGGCGAGGGCGCCAAAATGCCAGTCGAGGAGATGATCGGCCAGCAATGTCGCCATTCCGGTTTCCTGGCAGAGCCGCTGCAGGCCGTCCGCCGCGCAGACAGTAAGCAGAAGGCCTGCGACACCACCGAAGATGCGTGAGGTCCATGCGGAATCGGCCATAAGCCCAAGAGCCTGTCGCGGCTGACCGATGATCATGATGACGAGACCGGCGAGAAACAGAATAAGCGGTCCGCCAATGCCGAGGACGAATTCACGCCGCGGCCCGCCGCCGAGTGGCTCGCTCGGAATGCTGCCGACCGACTGCAATACCAAGAGCGCCAACGGGACCAGAACGGCAAGGCAAAGGGCCAGGGCGGAGCCGACGCCACGTCTATCGGGCAGGGGCGGCGGGTAAGGCCCGGCCGAACTGTCGGAAGCGGCGCCTGCGGACCAGCGCGAGAACAAAGCGCCGAACGCGACCAGGACGATGGCTAGTGGCGTGCCGAACCAAGCGACACGGCTCCAATCGGCATCAAGGATGGCCGCGGCGGCGATCGGGATCGGCGACAGCGCGACGAGACCGTGGCTTGCTGAAATGCCGAGCGCAAGCGAGTTTGCCGTTGCCTCGCGCTGCCGTGCCGTCTTGCCGCCGAGCGGGCGGACGAGCGGCCCGACAAGTGCGAAGGCCATCGCATTCGAAGCGCCGGCGCCGGCGACAAGGGCCAAAATCGCGGCGAAGTGGTTTGCGCTCCGCCCGCCCGAACGTAGCCAAAAACGCAACCAGGAATCCAATCGCGGGGACTGGCTTCGCCACTGCTCGATGCGCGCCAACAGCCGGTCGGATGCATCCGTTGTCTCGGCGATGCCTGAAATCAGGGCTGCCGCGACGATGACCAGTCCAGGCGCATAGATCGCGTCGGAAAAGCCGGTGCCAAAGACCCGGACCAGGATCGAGGTCGGAAAGCCGGCAATGTAACCGAACACCGTCGCTATGACGACGATCGCCAGAAATGGATGAAAACGCTGCCACTGGATAGCGGTGATGAGGACGACGACGGCAGCAAGAAAGACCAAAGACTGGGCAATAGGCATACCGTACATCGAAAACGTAACCCCGCAATCCGAAGCGGGACGCGGGAAAGCTCCGCATCTGGGCCGCTATCCGTTGATTCTAAAGCACGATCCGAAAAAGTGGTCACGGGATTTCGTTTCCGGTCATGCACAATTGACTTGCAGCGGTCTGGTGACTTGCAGCGCTGGCACGATTTTGGCTTTGATATTGCCGAGAGTTTATCTATTGGTCCCGGGAAGGGGCTTTGAGGGGTACCGCCAATGTGGGCGCGCGGCATTCGATTTTGCGGCGGCTTCGCCGCTCTGCTGCGTATGGTTGCCTCGGTCTCGCTGACCTCGGTCTCGCTGACCTCGGTTTCGCTTACCTCGGTCTTGCTGACCTCGCTCTTGGCTTGCTTCGCCGTTTTTCTTTCGCCGTCTTTCATTGACGGCGGCCCGGCGCACGCGTCCACCGCCGATTTCATCCATGCCGAGGGCACCCGGCTGGTCGACGGCAGCGGCGAGAATTTCGCCATCAAGGGCATCAATCTCGGCAATTGGCTGGTGCCCGAAGGCTATATGTTCAAATTCAAGCATGCGCTGAGCCCGACCGAGATCGCCGGCGTCGTCGAGACCCTGGTCGGGACAGAACAGGCCGGCCGGTTCTGGAGCGAATTCCGCGACGTCTATGTCGCCAAGGCCGATATCGACTTCATCAAGGCCGCCGGCTTCAACACCGTGCGCGTGCCACTGAATTGGCGGCTGTTTGTCGAGCTCGGCGATACCGCGAAGGACGACAAATTCGATGGGCCAGGCTGGGCGTTGCTGGATCGTCTGGTACAGTGGTGCCAGGAAGCCGGGCTGCGCGTCATCATCGACCTGCACGCCGCACCCGGTGGGCAGACCGGCGTCAATCACGATGACGGTACCGGCTTCCCGCTGACATTCTACGTGCCGCGGTATCGCGCGCTCACCATCGCACTGTGGCGCGAACTCGCTGCGCACTATAGCCATGAGACGGCGGTGCTCGGCTACGATCTGCTCAACGAGCCGATCTCGCCCTATAACGACGTGAATTATCTCGATCCGCAGCTGGAGCCGCTCTATCGCGATATCGTGGCGGCGATCCGCGGCGTCGATCCCAACCACGTCGTGCTGCTCGCCGGCGCACAATGGAGCACGAACTTCGCGGTCTTCGGTCGGCCCTTCGATCGCAATGCGGTTTATGAATATCACAAATTCTGGGCCAATCCGACGCGCGACGCGCTGCAGGATTATCTCGATTTCAGCAATCGCTGGAATGTGCCGGTCATGATCGGCGAGACCGGCGAATATACCAACAGCTGGAACGAAAAATTCCGCAAGCTGAACGAGCGCTTCAATATCGGCTGGTGCTTCTGGACCTATAAGAACCTCGACACCAATACCTCTGTCGTCTCGATCCAGAAGCCGGAAGGCTGGGATCTGGTCGCCGAAGTCGGCAGCGCGGAAAAGGGCGTCCCGCTCTCGTCCGAACAGGCGCAGTCGATTCTGGATGCTTATCTGGAAGCCGCCAAGCTGCAGAATGGCCGCGTCAATGGCGGTTATCTCAAATCGCTCGGCCTTGTCGTGCCGTAGCGACGCCGCCGGTCTTGCGATTCGGCAAACTGACCGGCGAATTTGAGGTGCTGTTCGCTCGGCAATTGCCGATCCGGTTGCGCTGCAAAAAACCGCGCCCTGTATTTCGATACCTATCAACGCCGTAGACGACGTCGGCATGACAGACGACAGGCTCGGTGGGCGAACGACAGCGCGTCGATCGCATCTGCACGTCGCTTCGCGCGAGCGTACTGTTGCCAAGTTGCGACAAAGCCGCGCTTTTGCACGTCGTTGCGACAGCTACGCGCTTGCGTGGCGAGTTCCCTTATGTGACAGTGAGTCGTTCCCCCAGGGGCTAAATTCCACGGGGCGTCTTTAGGTTGAGGAGGAACTCATGCGCCGTATTCGTCTTGCAATGTGCGTTGCTGTTGCGATGTCCGCTCTCGCTTTCTCGGGAGCTCAGGCTGCTGGTCTTAACTGCGCTGTTGGTTACGTCGTTCACCCCGGCGCTACGCTTTGGCTGAACCACCACAAGATTGCCGCCTGCACGGGCGCGGCGGGCTGCAAGTGCGTGTCCTGCTATGATCTGAGCGGTGCTGTTTCTTCGACCTGCTTCCCGCTCGTCACGGCGCTGCATTAACATCGGTCACGCTCGCGCTCTTCCGCGGCGTTTGAAAGTTCCTTAGTATCAGCTTGGCGCCTCGGGTCCTCTGGGGCGACGATTTGCTTTGGGCTTTCTGATTCAGCATTCGAATCACTGCTAGACCTTGATCCAATTCAACTGAATCGGATCAAGGTCTTTCGGGTTTTGCTGGAGCACAATCGTTTTCCGAACGCCCATTTCCCCTCGGATTGCTGTCCGAGGGCGGGCTTTTCGGATCATGGGCTAAGCAGCTGCCAGTTTTGTTCTCGCGACGATCGGCGGCACGGAGCCGGAGAGATTCGCATACAACTGGTCGGCGCGAAGTACGACGACGAGCTGGCCGTCACTGACGCCATCCGGAGTCAGTGCCGCATCGGCGAAAGTATCTTCCGCCGCGACCATACTCGGCAGGAATCTGACCCGGTCTTCGGCGACTTCGACAATCTCGCCGAGCCGATCGACCATAAGTCCGAAGCGTTCGCCTTTCGACGATTCCATGACAACAACCTGCGTCGCCGCTCGCGACGCAGTGTCACCGGCATTTTCGAGGACACGCAATATATCAAAGACCGGAAGCGGTGCGCCGCGATACATCAGGCATCCCGTCATGCCGAGAGGCATGAGAGGCAGCCCAACCAGTCCCGTGGCGTCGATCGCCTCGATGATCTCGGCTGCGCGCGCGGCAAACGGGCGCGCGCCGATGAAGAAGGTCGCGATCTCTTCTTTGATTCCGGTCTGCATGCGGTCGGAGCGGATCGTGACGCTGGCAGCTTCTGCCTTGGCGACTTGCGTGCCGACGTCGCAAAGCGGCGTCAAGATCAGAGCGATGATCGTGTTGCGATAGGCATCATCGGGGCCTTTGTATTCGCGGTAGCCCGACGAGGCTTGCGCCCCGACGGCATAATAGTTCTCGCCGACCGCCGTGAAGCCGTAATGGCTGCCGCCCGGGGCGAGCTGGAGGAATGCCGGATCGATGGCGATGGTCTCGCCCGAGCGAAGGTGATCGTCCGAGCAGGAAATGATCTTGCCCCCCGGCTCGACCATCAGGCCGAAGGCGCCACGCTTGACTGCGCCGGCACCATCGCGAGGCAGGGCGTCGACCAGCATGGCGGCGAATTGCGGGGCGGAATCAAAGACGATAGCGACGCCGCCGATGGTGCCATGGCGCTTGGGATCGGCAATCGCAGCGCCATAGATATAGGTTGGCCGATCCTTGTAGAGACGGGTCGGTGCGAATGACGACACCGCATAGGCCTGATCGCCGCGCAGCGACAGGATGCGCGAGGCCCATTCTTCGTCGAGCACCGTGCCTTCGATCTCGCGGCAGTCTTGCGCCGACACGGCAACGATGCGGCGCGAGCGGTCGAACACGATCAGGTTCGAATAAACGGTATAGAGCCCGTTGATTGTCTGCAGAATGGAGCGGATGGTTTGCCTGTCGGCTTCCGACAACGACGGTTTCGCCAGCAGTTCGGCGAAGGTGGCCGTCAAAGCCCACCACCGGCAGTCATTGGCGCGCTCATAGAGATTGCGATCCATAATGTCGATGGCGAGCGCCGCGTGAAACTGATTGTCGTGCAGCAGCGAAGTCACGACCGTCTTGTTCAGATCGGCGATCGAGCTGCGAAAGACGTCTTTGGTCTTGGCGCCGGTATTGCTGATTTCATTGAGCAGCGTTTTCGAAAAGGCCGCGCGGCCCGCCTGCGCGCCGTTACCCTGCACCGTCTCCTTCTGCCTGAGATTGCCGTTCCAGACTGAGCGGTTCAGTTCGCGCTGGATGTGCTCGGCCTTGGCCGGGATCGCGCGCATGTCGTCGTTGAATAGTTCCGAGGAGGAGATGATCCGTTCGATCATCGCCGGTTCGATGCCGGCGAGCATTTCCGAGGAGTTCGTCGCGAAAGCCTGGACGAGAGGAACCATAACGTGCGCGTACCAGCCTGGACCGGCATAGCCCTGGTAGGGCTGGGCGGCTCGCGTGACAGCGATGTATTCCATCGGGCCGAAGCGGACGATGCGATATTCGGCATCAAGCACCGGTTTAAGCTTGGCGCCGACGGGAATGTGAAATGGCGCCGAAGAGGCGATCACCGTGCCGGCTTCGTCGAGAATGGTGACGACCGACCAGTCCTCGTGACCGACAAGATTGGAGAAAATCAGCTCGGCCTCGTTTTCCAGGCGAAAGCAGAGGCACAACACGCCGAGTACCGCGCCATTGTGATCGGTAACACGGTAGGAATAGATCAGCGACCGGTTCCGCCCGGTGACCAGGTCGCTGACGTGAAAGCTCTCGACATAGGCGGCTTTGGTCTCGAGCGCTGAGCGGATGACGGAATCGCTGCTCGTGGCGACGCCGACTGTCTCATCGAGACGCGCCAGGACATTACCGTTCGGATCGAGAACGATAATGTCGGAATAGACCGAATATTTGCGGACATATTCGCCAAATCGCCGTCGCAGACCGGCAAGCTTGTCATCACGGCCGGCCGGATCGCGCAGAAAGGCGCGAATGTCGTCGTCGCCTGACAGAAAGCCGATATCGGCGGTGCGCTCGAACAGGTTTCTGACCAGAATGTTGATTGCCACCTGAGCCTTAGCGCTCAAATCCTGAAGGCATTTCCGCAGCGCTTCGCGGCCGAGCTGATTGAGCAGCCTTTCGGCCAGTTCCCGGAACGCAACGCGCGTGCCACTCATGTCAGTATTGTTGCCGGATAATTCGCCGAGCAGTGTCAGGTTGTCCCAAACCGACTGCAAATGCTGCAGCGCACCGCCGTATTCTTCAGCGGCGGCGACGTGCGGGATGACACGCTCCAAATCGCCGTCCAGATCGACGCCTTTGAATTTGATGGCCATGGGGACGGCGGGTGGAGATGGCAAAGACTAGGTTAATTGACCTCCTGAAATTACCGGGCCGGTCTTATTAAAGTATTGATTGCTCTCGCTTTCGGCTGCCTAAATTTCGAGCAAATAGCGACCGCGTGAAACCTGGCGGCAGGCCAGTCGCGGCTCTCACGTTGAAACTCAATCGGCCGGCCGTTCGACGCCTTGACCACGCTGCGGCGCGGCAAGCGACGCCATAATAGCCGGATGCGACAATTCACACGGTGGAGCTTTATCGCAAGCTTGGCATTATCACGTTGGGGAAAGTCAGAATCAAAAAAACAACGCCGGTGAACGGCGGCACGAGGAGGAACATATGACGCTCAGTCCGCTCGCACTCAACGTGATAATGGCGCTCATCGGCATCGCGATTCCCGTGCTGGTCTATGTCGGCTGCATCATGACCCGCAAAAAGAAGGTCGTGCCGGAGCCACGCGAGGCCGCGCCGCATTTGGAGCTTGATCGCGCCGCTTAGGCCGATCTGGTTCTAAGGTTTTCGCTCACCGGGTCGGCAACGGCCGCGGATGCGGTGTTTTTTTCCTGCAAAGATGGTGCGGCAGTGCGCCGGAGGTCGAACGGCGGGGCCGGCGTGATCAGGCGGAACGCACGCGGCCGAAAAACTCCGTCACTTTAGACTCGAGATCGCCCGCGCGTGAGGCGAGGCGGCCGGTCAAATCCGCGATCTCACTGAACGCAGTGGCGCTTCGGCGAGCGACTTGCTCGACCGAAGTGATCTCGGTCGAGGCGCTGGTCGTATGGCCCGCGGCGGTCTGAATGCTGCCGGCAATATCGCGGGCGGTATTGCTCTGCTGTTCGACCGCGGACGCAATGCTGGTCGCGGTCGCCGCCAATTGTTCGATCGCGCGCGCGATCGACGACATCTCGTCGACGGATCTTCGCGTGGCGTCCTGGATGCCGGTGACCTGCTGGGCGATTTCCTCGGTGGCGCGCGACGTCTGGTTGGCGAGCGCCTTCACCTCCGAGGCGACCACGGCAAAGCCCTTGCCGGCGCCGCCGGCGCGCGCCGCTTCGATCGTGGCATTGAGCGCGAGCAGATTGGTCTGCGAGGCGATCGTGGAAATGATGCTGACGATGGTGCCGATCCGTTCGGCGGTCTCGTTCAGGGAAAACACGGCTTTCTGCGTGCGCTGCGTGTCGTCGACGGCGGCCTTCGCCATTCCGAGCGCGCGTGCGGTCTCTTGGCCGATATGATTGATCGAGCCATAGAGCTCATCGGTGGCTTCGCTTGTCATTTTGACGCGCTGGGTTGTTTCGGCGGCCGCCGTTGCGGCCACTGTGATCCGGCCGACAGCGTCGTCGGCGAGTTGGCGCATGGTGGTGCAGGTCGATGTCAGCGAGGCGGAGGCGTCCTTGATCGCTTCCAGCACTTCGCCGACCGTGCCGGCGAAATCGGCGATCGCGGCATCAATGACTTGGCGCCGTTCCTTTCTTTTCAGCTCGGCGGCCTCACGGTGCAGCGTCATCGCATTGGCCACGTCGAAAGCGATGACCTTCGACACCAGCTTGGTGTTGGCGACGAGCTTCGCACGCGAATACCAGTATTTGCGCGCCAGAGCGTCCATTGCGCCGCGCAACAGGTAATTCCCGGCCGTGCTGCGAAAACGCGCATCGATGCCGAAGGTCGCTTCCTGCTCGACGGTCCTGCGGCACGATTCGAAATAACGCGCGTCGACATCGCCGTTGAGCAGCGCTTCAAGATGCGCCATTTCGAGCTTTTTGATCACGGCCCCGTGCTGCTCGATAACGTCGCGAAGGTGCGGCAATTGCCGCGTGACCGCGAGAATCGCATCGACCGCCTTGTCGAGATCCGGCGCGATGATCGGCCAAATATGTTTGATTGCGCCGCGGGCCTCGGCGTCGAGCTCATAGAGAAGGTAACGGCGATCCACGCCCTGGATAGGCTCGGAACTGGTCTTGGAATTTTGCGACGTCACAGCGAATCCTCAGGCGCGCGCCGAGAGGGATAAGGCGCGTGTTTTTTCCAAAGGTTACTCTTGATTGGTTGTGCCAATCTTAACGATGGCGAAACCATTCCGCGGGCGCTGGTTTGGTTCGGACTGAGGCCATTGAAACGCCGCCGAAATTCCCGGAATTGGAAGGATCGGCACGCGTTGCCCTGCGTTATGATGGTATGCGAGCTTTCGCCGGCAAGGCGCTGGGAACGTACCGCATTTTATGTTCCGCAAGGAGCGATCTGATGGGTGACGTTGCACCGAGATTGCTGCGATTTGCCCGGCGCGAGACCGTAACATTGGCGCACAATTTCGCCCACCAGTTCGCGCTCAGCTATGCGATGTGCATCTACCAGCCGGCGGCGATCTATTCGTTCATTCCCAAGAATGCCTGTTCGACGCTGCGGTTTTCCGTGGCGCTGGCCAATGGCTGCGTCGCGGGCGACGCCGACGTGAATTGGATCCACCAGAATAACGAGGCCTTTAAGCCGAGCCTCGCCGAACTGGCGAGGGCCCAATATTGCTTCGTCGTGCTGCGCGATCCGTTTCGCCGCATCGCGAGTTGCTTCCTCGACAAGATCGTCGACAAGCGGCCTGAGGCCTGGCGCTTCCAGGCTGCTGCCGGCTATTCCGCGGATTTGGACACGCTGACGTTTCGCGGCTTCGTCGAACGCCTCCCGCGGGTGCTGCGAAGCGACCCGCATTGGCGGCCGCAGGCCGATTACCTGGTCTATGAGGATTACGACGACTGGTTTTGTCTCGAGGACTTTGGCCGCGCCACGGAAGTTCTGAACGAGAAGATCGGCTTTGCGGTGAGAGACACGCGGCATCTGCTCGACCATGACACCTATCGCCACGCTCTGGTCGATCGTCAGCCTTCCTATGCCGATATGCCTGTCCACGAGATCGCTGCCATGAAACGGCAGAGCGAGCTTCCAGCATTCGAAAAGATGTTCGACGACGCGATGATCGCCGCAATTCGTTCGCTCTATGCAGACGATTTTGCCGTCTATGACACGAAGATCGGCCGTACCTGCCTGTTTTCGTAGCGACGCCGGATCAACACACGCGCTCTATTGCCCGCGCCGCGCGGTGCTGGCGAAGCGGCGCGCTTCTTCGGCGGCGCGGAACAAGGCCTTGGCCTTGTTGATACATTCCTGCTGCTCGAATTCCGGGTCGGAATCGGCGACGATGCCGGCGCCAGCCTGTACGTACATGGTGCCGTCTTTGATCAGTGCGGTGCGCAGCACGATGCAGGAATCCATTTCCTCGCCGGCGGAGAAATAGCCGACGCAGCCGGCGTAGAGCGAGCGCTTGTCCTTTTCCAATTCGTCGATGATCTGCATCGCGCGTACTTTTGGCGCGCCGGAGACCGTGCCGGCCGGGAATCCGGCGGCCAGCGCGTCGATGGCGTCGCGGTCATTGCGCAATTTGCCTTCGACATTGGAGACGATGTGCATCACTTGGCTGTAGCGCTCGATGAAGAACTGATCGGTCACTTTGACCGTGCCGATCTCGGCGACGCGGCCGACATCGTTGCGGCCGAGATCGAGCAGCATCAGATGTTCGGCGCGCTCCTTGGGATCGGCGAGGAGCTCGGCCTCGAGCGCCTGGTCCTCGTGCGGGGTCGCGCCGCGCCGGCGCGTGCCGGCGATCGGGCGGATGGTGACGATGCCGCGGCTCGACTTGACCAGGATCTCCGGACTTGAGCCGGCAACCGCGAAGGCGCCGAAATCGAGGAAATAAAGATAAGGTGACGGGTTGACCCGCCGCAGCGCGCGGTAAAGCGCAAACGGCGGCAAAGTAAAGGGCGCCTCGAAGCGTTGCGACAGCACGACCTGAAAAATATCGCCGGCTGCGATGTACTCCTTGGCGCGCAGCGCCATGTCCTTGAATTCGGCCGGCGACGTATTCGACTGTGGCTCGACGTGCAGCGGGCCTTCGTGAAACTCGGCGGCCGACTTGTCGAGCGGTTTGTCCAGCGCATCGACCACCGCAGACAACCGGTCAATCGCGCGCGACAGCGCAGTCTTAGCGGTTACGCCCGGGTGCACCCGCACCGGCGTGACGATCGTGATCGTGTCCTGCACCGCGTCGAAGACGATAACGAGCGTGGGACGAATGAGGATCGCGTCGGGAATACCGATCGGATCGGGATTGGGCTGCGGCAAATCTTCCATCAGCCGCACCATGTCGTAGCCGAGATAGCCGAAAATGCCGGCGGCCATCGGCGGCAGAGCAGGGGGCAGCGCGACACGGCTCTCGGCCATGATATTGCGCAACGCAGTCAGCGGCGGATCATCGCTGGGCACGAAGGCGGCGGGGTCGGTATAGGGCGTGCGATTAATCTCCGCGTCCTTGCCGTCGGCGCGGAAGATCAGATCCGGCTCAAGCCCGATGATCGAATAGCGGCCGCGCACTGCGCCGCCCTCGACCGACTCCAGAAGAAAGCTCATGGGCCGGCCGCCCGCGATCTTGAGGAACGCCGAAACCGGCGTCTCCAGGTCGGCGACCAAAGTGGTCCAGACGAGTTGCGGCTCTCCGGCTGCATAGCGTGCGGCAAACACCTGCCCAGAAGGCTCGATCTGCATTCAGTTGGAGCCTAACGGGCCGTTAGGCGAGTTTCCTGTGGCCTGCGCCAGCGCCGCCCCATTGATGTTGGTGCCCAGGTAATTTTCCAACCACGCCATGTATTGGCCAATCAGGTCGTCGGCCATTTGCTGCTGCACCCGCTGCGCCACCGATTTGGCGTCGGGGGAGTTGGGATCGAGCGCAGGCGTCTTGACGTCGGTGACGCGGAATACGAGCCATTGCGTCGGAGCATCGCCGACGCTCGAGCCATAGGCGTCTTTCGGAGTCTGGAAAATCGCTTCCGTCATGCGCGGTGTGATGGCGCCGCTCGTGCCGCCGCGCTTGATGTCGGTCGCCGTTTCGATCTTGAGCTTGTCGGCCGCGGCGAGCGTGTCGAAGGCTTCGCCGCCTTTCAATTTGCCCAGCATCTCGTCGGCTTTGGCCTTGAGCCGGGAAGCGATTTCGTCATCGCGCCAGCGCTGCGTCACTTGCGCTTTGACTTCGTCGAGGGTGCGATCGTGCGCCTTGGCCACATCGGCGACGGTATACCAGACGTAACCGCCGTCAGCGTCGATCGGGTCGTTATCGACGCCGACGTCGGACGCGTAAGCGGCGTTCACCACATCGGACGCGCGCGGGACAGTGGCGACGGGCTTGCCTTCGGGATCGCGGCCGGAACGGTCAACATTGACGCTCACGATCGGCAGTTTCAATTTCTCCGCGGCCTGTTCGAGCGTGGCGCCGCCCGCGCGATCGTCTTCGATCTTGTCGTGTAAATCCTGGACCTGTGTCTTGGCGCGCTCGAGCGCGAGGTCGCTGCGCAGTTCGGCGGAAACGTCCGCCAGCGTCTTGGTCGTCGAAGGCTCTATCTTGAGCACGGTCACCAGGAACGTCCCGAACCGGCCTTGGACCGGAGCCGAGACTTCGCCCTCCTTGAGCGCGAAGGCGGCATCGGCTTCGGCCGGATCGATGATGCTCGCCTTTGCTACTGTGCCGAGATCGGTGTCCTGTTCCTTGAGTCCGCGCTCGGCGGCGATGGTGGCAAAGCTCGTGCCGCTCTTGATGCGGTCGGCGGCGGCCTGCGCATCGGCCATCGTCGGGAAGATGATCTGCTGGACGTGCCGCTTTTCCGGCGTGGTGAAGCGCGATTTCTGCTTCTCGTAGGCCGCCTTGATGTCGTCGTCGGAGACTTCCATCCACTTGGCGAGCTCCGTGGGCGTCACCGCAACGATATCGATCTTGCGGAACTCAGGCGCCCGGAACATGATTTTGCGGTCTTCGAAATATTTGCTGAGCTGTTCGTCGGTCGGCTGCGGGATGTCGCCGGCCTGCGCCGGGCCGAGCACGACGTAATTGACGCTACGCAACTCATTCTGGAACTGGTTGATGGCGTCGAGCCAGGCTTTGGGCGCGGTGAGGTCGCCGGTGAAGCTGTCGATGATCTGCCGGCGCAGCGCAGTCTGCCGCTGCTCGGCGACAAAGCGCTGCTCGGTCATCCCGATGCTGCGCAGGATCTGCTCGAACTTGTTGCGGTCGAACTGGCCGTTGATGCCTTGCAGGTTGGGATCGCTGGTGATGTGGCGCGCGATCTCGGCGTCGGGGATGCCGAGACCCATTTTACCGGCCTGCTGATCCATGGCGGCCTGCGCGACCATTTCGCCGAGCACCTGGCGATCGAGCCCGAGCATGCCTGCTTCCTGGGCCGAAATCGGCTTGCCCAGGTCGCGGCTGAATTGATTGAGGCGCTCCCTGAACACCTGCTGGAACTGGTCGATACTGATCTCGGTATTGCCGATCTTGGCCAGCGTCGACCGGCCAAAGCCGGTAAAGATGTCGTTGATGCCCCAAAGCCCGAAAATGCCCGCGAGCAAGAGCATGACCGCGGCCATCACGATGCGGCCGAGCCAGTTTTCAGAGGCTTTGCGGATACCTCGGAGCATGGGTCCCAACGTTGAATTGTTACGGTTATCTCTTTTTGAGCATGATCTTTTCGGAAAACCGGCTTCCACTTTTCCGGATCATGCTCTGCCTTCGCCGACCGTCCGGCCGGGCGAAGGCGGCGCACTATAAGGAGCGTCCCGCTGCGCCGCAACTAACAGCCGAGCGGCGGCCATGACCGCTAGAACGACCCTTTTCCGGGCGCAATCGGTCTGCTAACGCCTCAGTGTCGCAGGGCTTTTGGCATTCTCTCTGGTACGCGGAGTTTTGGGCAGACAATGGCGCGCCGACCACTTATCGCCGGCAATTGGAAGATGAACGGGCTTTCCGGGGCCTTGTCCAAGCTCGACAAGATCATCGCCGGCACGGCGAAGCTGCCTCCAGCAATCGATATTCTGGTGTGCCCGCCGTTCCTGCTCGTTCCGGCTTTCGCGGCCCGCGCGCAGCACACACGCGTTGGCATTGGCGGCCAGGATTGTCATGCCGATCCCTCGGGCGCGCATACCGGCGACATCGCCGCGGAAATGCTCGCCGACGCCAAAGCGAGCTTCGTCATCGTCGGCCATTCCGAGCGACGGCAGGATCATTGCGAAACCGATGCGCAGGTACGCGCCAAAGCGCTTGCCGCGCGGCGCGCCGGACTGACCGCGATCGTCTGCGTGGGGGAGACTAGCGCCGAACGCGATTCCGGGCGGGCCAAGGATGTCGTAGGCCATCAGCTCGACGGCTCATTGCCGGACGGTGCGGAGAACATCGCGATTGCCTATGAGCCGGTCTGGGCCATCGGCACCGGCCTGACACCGACGTCAGCCGATGTGCGTGACATGCACGGCTTCATGCGCGAACGGTTGGTTTCGCGTTATGGGAAGGCCGGCGAGGGGATTCGTATTCTCTATGGAGGCTCGGTAAAGCCAATTAATGCCAAAGAACTCTTGGCAATCGACAATGTCGACGGCGCGCTCGTCGGCGGCGCGAGTCTCGATCCGGACGAGTTTCTCGCGATCGCGGCCGTCTATCCGTAGCGCGCGCTAGGTCGTCGACTCATTAAATCGCATCCAAATTCTAGCTGATGCGAGTTTGATGGAAGCGAGGTAGTTGTCGTCGCGCTTGTCGTATCGGGTTGCGATGGCGCGAAAATGCTTGAGTTTATTGAAGAAGCGCTCGACGAG
>DATAQN010000233.1:0-39392 GCA_036264635.1 Xanthobacteraceae bacterium
ATCTCGTCATCGTTCCAGACGACCAGCGCGCCAAGCGGCGTATGGGCCGGATTGCCATCCGGCCCTACGGCAAAATGGTGTTTGGCCCTGAGCCAGCCAAAATCGCCGCCATCGAGCGTCAATGAAGGGCGGATTTGCAGCATTTGATCCTCCGACGGCGGCGGTGACTTCGACATCCAAAATCTGTGGCGGATCCCTCGTTTTTGAAATAGAAATGGTCGAAATCAATCGTTGCAGAATTGCAGATGTCAAAGCTGCCGGATTTCGAGGGGCTTGCGATGTTCGCCAAGGTCGCCGAGGAGCGATCTTTCGCTGCGGCGGCTCGCGCCATGGGCGTGTCGGTCGCGACCGTTTCGCGGGCTGTGACTCGGCTCGAGGAACGGCTCGGTGGACGCCTGTTCAACAGGACTTCGCGGCGACTTGCGCTGACAGACTATGGCCAGCGGCTCGCCGAGCGGGCTTCAAGGATCTACTTGGAAGCGGAGGCGGCGGAAGACTTCGCCCGCGAAACCTCGAGCAAGCCGCGAGGTCTTGTGAAGCTCTCCGCACCACTGTCCTTTGGTGGACGCTGGGTCGCACCGATCCTGCCGGACTTTTTTCGGCAGTACCCGGACGTCGCTATCGACCTCCATCTTACGGACGCGCGTACCGACCTCATCGGCGATGGCTTCGATGCGGCGCTTCGTATCGCGGTCATGGAGGATTCATCGCTCGTCGCACGCCTCATTGTGCCGGTTCGCCGATTTCTTGTGGCGTCGCCGAACTACGTCGCGCGATACGGCCGTCCTCGGCACCCACGCGATCTAGGTGCTCACCGGTGTTTGAGTTATGCAAACCGCGCGACGCATGACGTCTGGCGCTTTACCCATCGGAGAAGCGGCGAGGAATGTCCAATTTCGCCCAAAGGGCCACTTCGGGGAACGAGCGTCGAGGCATTGCTGCCGACCGTACTTGAAGGGTTAGCCCTCACGGAGCTGCCGGAATTCGTTGCGACCCAATACTTTCGCGACAAACAGCTCGAGCCGCTTCTCGACGACTGGCGCATGCCCGAGGGCGGACTGTATTTCGTGACGCCAACGGCTCGTGCGCGTCCAGCCAAGGTCTCCGCCTTGGCTGATTTCCTGATCGCAAGGCTGACGGACGCACCGTGGAGCGCGGAAGCGATGACGGGCGGGAAACCGCCGCCGCGGCGGAAGAAACAATCATAACTGCACGCGTCGGCGCGGGGACGGTCACGTGAGCCTGAAGGGCTTACGGTTGAGCTAGAACCTGATCCAAATTCAATCGAATTGGATCAAGGTCTACGGCCGCACCAACAAAACCGGCACCGAGGATTCCGGCACACGCTGCCACGTGGCGGAGTCACTTTGTTCGAATTGCCATGTCTGCCCGCCCGGCGACATCAGCATCAATTCGCCTTCGTCCATGCGCCAGCCGGTCGGACCAAAGCGCGTGACTGAACTATCGCCGCAGCCCGGCTTCACCTTCAACGACAATATGCCGCTGGTCAGCGGGCTATTCGCCAACGTGAGAACGCAGTTCGGCTTGTCCGAGCCATGCGCCACCGCCCAATCTCCGGCGATGTCGGCCGCCGAAAGCTGCGGCGCCGAGCTTGCCGCCTGCAAGATGTAACGGCCTTCTTCCGGTGTGAACCCGTCATACATGCCGGTCTCGACTTCCGACAGATCCACCACCGAATTGCCGCTGGCGTCGAGCAGGCGAAGACTGCCGAAATTGTCCACCGACCAGGCCGCCATGTTCTTCGTCGAGGGGAAGAGGTTGGGGCAGTTCTTGTCGATCTCGAGCTTGTAGCCGTTCGACACGGCATCGGCGCGGAAGGTGAAATGGCAAATCTTGTCGTGATCGGCGTTGGAAAATTCCCACGTGCCGACCATGTTGTGGACCGGGTCGTTGGTCGAATTTTGCGTCGCCGCGTCAGGCGCAGATGCGCTCGGCGCGCCCGGTGTGTTCTTTGGCGCCGCGCTCGGCGCGTCTTGCGCGATGACAGCGCCGCCCAAGAGGCTCGCCGCTATCGCCAGCACGATGATACTGCGAGACATGCCAGATGCTGCCTGGTCGTTTGCACAATGGCGCAAAAGCTAGCACGCACAGCGGGCTCCGTCATGCCGGAGGCAGGCATGTCAGATGCGATGTGTTGCGTTTTTCCTTGCCTGACTAGCGTTTAGGCCAATTCCGCCATGGCGTTTCCGCAACCGGCGTCAGCGGCGGCTTGCCGGCCGCCCAGGCGGCGATGTTGTCGACCACGAGCTGATCCATCTTGTCGCGCGTGAAGACCGAGGCCGAGCCGACATGGGGCAGCAACACGACATTGTCCATCGCCATCAGTTCGGCCGGCACCTGCGGCTCGTTGGCGAAGACATCGAGGCCCGCGGCCATGATCCGCTTGTCTTTGAGCGCCTGAATGAGGGCGGGCTCATCGACCACCGAGCCGCGCGCCATGTTGATGACGATGCCGTTGTCGCCGAGCGCGTCGAGCACTTGCAGGTTGATCATGTTTTCTGTCGCGGCTCCCCCGGGCACGATCACCATCAGCGTGTCGACGTCGCGCGCCATGTCGATCAGGTTCGGATAGTGGCGATAGGAGAGCTCCGGCCGCTTGTTGCGAGTGTGATAGACGACCGGCACCGCAAACGCATCGAGCCGCCGCGCAATGGCCTGGCCGATGGCGCCCATGCCGACCATGCCGACTTTGCGGTTGCGCAGCGTCGCTCTGGTGAGGTGAAAACCCTTGTCCAGCCACTTGCCGGCGCGCAGGTAACGTTCGGCCCGCGGCAGTTCGCGGACAGTGCAGAGCAGGAGCCCGAGCGCGGTGTCCGCTACTTCTTCGGTGAGAACCTCGGGCGTGTTGGTGACGATGATGCCGTGTGCGCCGGCCCATTTCGCATCGATCTGGTCGTAGCCGACGCCGAAGCTCGAAATGATCTCGAGTTTCGGAAAGCGGGACATGAAGGCCTCGGAAATCCTGTCGATGGGGACCGCGACCGCCAGCGCTCTCGCACCGGAACAGGCCGTGTAGAGCGCTTCGCGATCCTTGGCCTCCGCGGTCTTATGGACGGTGCAGATGGCTTCGAGCCCGCGCACGATGAGCGGTTTGAGCGGGCCCATCAATATGACGTCCGGCTTTGCGGCCATGCTGCATCCTCACACCAGGAGACTGACCGGCTGTTCGACGAGGGTTTTGATGGCGGCCAACAGTTCGGCGCCGAGCGCGCCGTCGAGCACGCGGTGATCGCAGGACAGCGTGATGCTGATCATGCTGGCGAATGCGACACCGCCGTCGTCCTTCTCGACCGCCTGACGGCGCGCGGCGCCGACAGCGAGAATGCTCGCGTGCGGCGGATTGATGATGGCGGTGAATTCGCGGACATTGTGCATGCCGAGATTGGAGATCGCCGACGATCCGCCCTGATATTCGGACGGCTGCAGCTTTTTGTTCCGCGCGCGGGACGACAAGTCCTTCACTTCCGCTGAGATCGCGCTCAGCGATTTCGTCTCCGCATTACGGATGACCGGTGTAATCAGGCCGCCTTCGAGCGCGACTGCGACGCCGATGTCGGAGTGCTTGAAGCGCAGGATGCGGTCGCCGGCCCAGATCGCGTTCGCCGCCGGCACACGCTGCAGCGCCAGCGCCAACGCGCGCACGGCGAAATCGTTGAGCGAAATCTTAAACGCCGGATTGCCGTCCTTGTCTTTAGGCGCAGCCGCATTGGCCTCTTCGCGTAGCGCCAGCAGCCGGTCGATGACGACGTCGGTCATCAGATAGAAATGCGGAACCGCCACAGCCTGCGTCAGCCGCGCCGCGATGGTTTTGCGCATGCCGTCGAGCGGCACTTCCTCGTAACTGTCCGGCGCGTAGAGCGCCTTGAGCTCGGCGGCGCTCGGGCCTTCGTAGGCTGCAGGCGTGCGTGACGGCCGCGGCGCGTCCTCAACGTCACGCGCAACGATGCGGCCGTGCGGGCCCGAGCCACGAATGCGCGAGAGATCGATGCCGGCCTCGCCGGCAAGCCGCCGCGCCAGTGGCGTTATGGCGACGCCCCCTGCAAGCTTGGCCGGGCCGAAATTGCGGTCCGGCGTGCGCACTTCGAAGAACGGATCGAGTTTGAGCGGCTGCGCCGGTTGGCGCGGTTGCGCGGCCGGCACAGGCGCAGCAGCCACGAGAGGCGCGGCAGGCGCTGCCGGCTTTGCGGCCGGTGCTTTCGGCGTGGCTGCCGCCGGCGCGCTCGCAGAGGCGCCTGTGCCATCGGCGATGACGCCGACGATAGCCCCGACCGGCGCAACTTCGCCGGCCACGACGCGAATCTCGGCTAATGTGCCGGTCGTGGTCGACGGCACTTCCATCGATACCTTGTCGGTCTCGATCTCGAACAGATTGTCGCCCGGCTTGACCGCATCGCCGGCCGATTTGAACCATTTGGTGATCTTGCCCTCGGCGACCGTCTCGCCGAGTTGCGGCATCAGCACATCCATTTTTTCACAATCTCCGAAGCCGCTCTATTCGATGCGTTCCCAAGCTATTCAATGCGTTCCCAAGTGACTTCCATGGTCGAATTCGGCGGCCGCAAGATCAAGCGATTGCCGTTGAATTCATAGCGGCGCACCAGATCGCCGCTGTCGCCGGGCTGGAGACTATCGAGGCGATGATGCGTAACAGTGCCGGCCTTCTCGTCGATCGTATAGGTGCCGAAATAGGCGATGTAATCGGTGAGTGCGGCCTTGGCCTCTTCGGCCGTCATCACCGCGCCGGCGCGGGTGCGTTTCACATCCGGCGCGATTTGCACGGCCATCTCGCCGTGCGGCCCGTAATAGATCATGCCCTTGGGATTGGCGCCGCGATCCCAATTACCGCCGTCGATGCGGGTGCCGACATAGCGCCAGGCGCCGAGCAGCTTTTTGGCGACGTCACCTTCGCTCATGGTCGCTCGCAGCCTTACCACGTCACCGAAATGTACTGGGTCTCGGTGAATTCCATCAGGCCTTCATGGGCGCCTTCGCGGCCGAGGCCACTTTGCTTGACGCCGCCGAACGGAGCTGCCGGATCGGAAACCAGGCCGCGATTGAGCCCGATCATGCCGAATTCAAGCTTCTCCGAGACCCGCATGCCGCGACTGAGATCCTTGGTGTAGAGATAAGCGACGAGGCCATATTCGGTCTCGTTGGCGCGCGTGATCACTTCGTCTTCGGACTTGAATGTCTGCAGCGAAGCCACTGGCCCAAAGATCTCCTCACTGAGCATTTTGGCATCGTCGGAGACATTGGCGAGCACGGTTGCCGGATAGAAGAAGCCAGGTCCGCTGGGCGCCTTGCCGCCGGTGAGCACTTTCGCGCCCTTCGACACCGCATCGTCGACCAGTTCGATGACCTTGTCGCGGCCTTCCTTGTTGACCAGCGGGCCAAGCGCGACGCCGTCGTCGAGGCCATTGCCCATTTTCAGGCCGGCCATTTTGGCGGTGAGCTTCTTGGTGAATTCCTCCTGCACCTTTTCATGCACATAGAAGCGATTCGCCGCTGTGCAGGCCTCACCCATATTGCGCATCTTGGCGATCATTGCGCCATCAATCGCAGCATCGATATCGGCATCTTCGAACACGATGAAGGGCGCGTTGCCGCCGAGCTCCATGGCCGGCTTGACGATGTTATCGGCCGCCTCATGCAGCAGCTTGCGGCCGACTTCGGTCGAGCCGGTGAAGGACACCACGCGTACGCGCGGATCGTGCAGCATGGCGCTCACGACTTTGCCCGACGAGCGCGACGGAATGACGTTGACGACGCCCGCCGGCACGCCGGCTTCTTCCAGGATCGGCATCAGCGCCAGCATAGTCAGCGGCGTGTCGGAGGCGGGCTTGAGCACAACCGGGCAGCCGGCGGCGAGCGCCGGGCCGATCTTGCGTGTCGCCATCGCCGCCGGGAAATTCCACGGCGTGACCAAAACGGCGATACCCGCCGGCTTGTGGTGCACGAAGATCCGCGCGCCGGTTGATGGCCCTACGGAGTTCTGGCCGACATTACGAACGGCTTCTTCGGCATACCAGCGGAAGAATTCCGCCGCGTAGGCGACCTCGCCACGCGAGTCCGACAGCGCTTTGCCGTTCTCGATGGTGATGAGCTTCGCGAGCCTCTCGGCGTCGCGCATGATCAGCTCGTAGGACTTGCGCAAAATCTCGCCCCGTTCCCGGGGCTTTTTGGCAGCCCAGCCCGGGAAGGCCGCGCTTGCGGCGTCGATCGCCGCCTTGGCGTCGTCGACGGTGGCGCTAGCGACGGAGGCGACTTTGTTCTCGGTCGCCGGATCGATCACATCGAAACGCGCGCCGTCGGAGGCTTTGCGCCACTGGCCGCCGATCCACAGATCGGTCGGCACATTGGCGAGGAGATTGTCGTACATGGCCATGGTGTTTCCTCGGTCTCGTTGCTTGTCATGCCCGGGCTTGACCCGGGCATCCATGCGGCGTCGCCGCTTCATGGATTGCCGGATCAAGTCCGGCAATGACGCTTAGGATTCCAACGACTTCCGCACCCGCTCGGCGATGCGGTCGACGCTCGGCAGCGCAAGATCTTCCAGAACGTCGGCAGCCGGCAGCGGAATGTGCGGCGTGGTGATGCGCACCGGCGGACCATCGAGATCGTAGAAGGCCTCGTCGGCGACGATCGAGACGATCTCGGCGCCCCAGCCGCACAGCCGCGGATTTTCCTCCACGGTGAACAGTCGATGGGTGCGCGCGACCGAACCGAGAATGGTCTGGGTATCGAGCGGCACCAGCGAGCGCACGTCGATGACTTCGCAATCAATGCCGTGCTCGCTCTTGAGCTTTTCGGCCGCCGCGAGCGCGCGCGGCACCATCAGCGCCAGCGCGGCGATCGTCGCATCCTTGCCGGGCCGCACGATTTTCGCCGTGCCAAGCGTGTCGACGATCTCGCCATCCGGCACGTCGCCCTTGGTGGCGTAGAGCGACTTATGTTCGAGAAAGATCACCGGATCCGGATCGCGCACCGATGCCGCGAGCAGCCCGATGACGTCTCGCGGCGATGACGGTGCGACGACCTTCAGGCCTGGGATCATCATGCACCAGTTCTCGACGCTTTGCGAATGCTGCGCGCCGAAACGCGAGCCGGCGCCGTTGCCGGTGCGGATGACCAGCGGGCATTTAACCTGTCCGTTGGACATGTAGCGGCTTTTGGGAAACTCGTTGGCGATATAGTCGAAGCAGACCGCGAAGAAATCCGAGAACATGATTTCCGCGATCGGCTTGAGGCCGGTCATCGCCGCGCCCATGGCTGCGCCCATGATCGCTTGTTCGGAAATCGGCGTGTCGCGCACGCGCAACGGCCCAAATTGTTCGTAGAGCCCGACCGTCGCCTTGAACACGCCGCCCGCTTTCGCAACGTCTTCACCCAAGAAGACGACGTCGGGATCGCGCGCCATTTCCTGGGCGATGCCGCGGATCACCGCATCGCGATATGTCAGTTCCGCCATGCGAAGCCTCCGTCGGCATAAACGTCGGTGGTGAGAATGTCGGCTGGCGGCATCGGCGCCGCCTTGCACTTCTCGGTCGCGTCATCGACCTGCCGTTTCACCTCGGCATCGATGCCGGCGATGACGTCGTCGGCAACGCCGAAAGCTTTAAGCCGCTCGCGGTAGATCTTGATCGGGTCGCGCTCTTTCCATTTTTCCAGTTCGCCCTCCGGCCGGTATTTGGCGGGATCGGCGCGCGAATGGCCGCTGTAGCGATAGGTGAGGCACTCGATGAGCGACGGGCCGTCGCCGGCGCGCGCCTTTTCGTAAGCCGCGGCGGCGGTGCGATAGACGACATCCGCATCGTTGCCGTCGATGACGATCTTCGGCAGCCCATAGGCCGCGGCGCGATCGCCGGCCGGACTCTTCACCGCGGTGACATCGGCGATCGGCGTGTATTCCATGTAGAGATTGTTTTCGCAGACGAAGATCACCGGCAGCTTCCACACCACGGCGAAATTCAGCGCCTCGTGGAAGGCGCCGATATTGGTCGTGCCGTCGCCGAAGAAGCAGACCGAGACGTCCTTCTGCCCTTTGTACTGCGCGCGCCAGGCCGCGCCGCAGGCGATCGGCAGATGCGCGCCGATAATGGCGTAGGAACCCATGACGCCGTGGTCGACCGACGTCAGATGCATCGAGCCGCCCTTGCCGCGCATCAGTCCGTTGTCACGCTGCATCAGTTCGCCGAGCACCTGTTCGATCGGCACGCCGCGAGCAAGCGTATGAGCATGGCCGCGATAGGTGCAGAACGACAGATCGCCGGGCTTCATCGCGGCAGCGCAGCCGGCAGCGACGGCCTCCTGCCCGAGCGACAGATGGCTCGTGCCTTTCACCAGGTTCTGCAAGAACAGATCGAAAGCGCGCTGCTCGGCCTCGCGAATTTCGACCTGCAGGCGATACAATTTGAGCCGCGTCTCCTCGCCGATATCGTCGTTGAGGCTCGCATTCGGGGCGAGCGCGCGGTCCTCGAGCTTGGCCATGTATAATCCTTGGGGTGGTCCTTGGTTGGTTCTTGGGCAGGCCCCATTAAGCTGGGGAGCGCCGCAACTTAGCGCCAGTTGCAAAGCCTAGGCAACGTCAATCCCGGTCGCGGCAAAGCCTCGCCGGGCTGGGTTGCGCCGACCCGCGGCGGGCACGGAAATGGGCAGGTTACCGCGATTTCACGCACCGGTGGCTTGCGCGCCGGGAAGCAAGTTCCTAGTTTTTGGCTGCCTCGTTTCGCGGTCTGAGTTGGCGGCTTTATTGGGCAGCCTCATTTGAGGGCTTTATACCGGGCGGGAGATTTCGATGAGCCAACAATCAGTCCAGCCGAGCCTGGAATCGCAGAATCCACAGGATCACCTGCATCGCTTCTTCGGCGGTCCGCCGCTCCATGTCATCGGGCGGCTTGTTCTGTTGTCGATCCTGGTCGGCGTCATTCTCGCCGCGATCGGCCTTGACCCGTGGAATATCATCGAGTCCGTCCAGCGGCTGTTGCAACACATCTGGAATTGGGGCTTCGATACCGTGCGCTGGCTGTGGCGTTACTTCCTGCTCGGCGCGGTGATCGTGGTGCCGATCTGGCTGCTGACCCGCGTCGCCAAGGTTCCACGCGGGCTTTAAGCGAAAGTCTAGAAACAAAAAGCGCGGGCTGGTGCCCGCGCTTTTTTCGTTCCAATTCGTGCGGCTTCTATTCCTCGCTCGGGCCGCTCTGCGGCGCGCTATCGCCCGACATGGAGTGATCGCGCGGGCTGCCACCACGATGCCGCCGCCGCCGCCGGTGCAGCGGGAAGCGGTCAGGCGTGCCGTCATATCCGTTCTGGCCGTTTTGACCGTTCGGGCCATTGCCGCCTTGGCTGTGCTGAGCAGCAGGCTGCGATTGACCGCCGGTGATGAATGACGGCAGGCGATCGACGTCGCTCTCAGTGTCGGCTTGCACGTGCTGCTGGCGCGGCTGGAAGTTCTGCGGCGGCTGCTGTTGCGGCTGAAATTGCTGTGGCTGATGCTGATGCGGCTGTTCGCGCGGATAAAACGGCTGCGGCGCAAAGGGCTCGCCGCCCATGGACGGCTGGTCGCCCTCGCCATCGTCGTAATCGTCGTCGTTTGTATTGCCGCGCGCCTCACCCTGCTGCTGGTAATAGGGTTGTGTCTGGCGAAGCTGTTCCTGCGCGGCGGCGATCAGGCGAAAATAATGTTCGGCGTGCTGGTAATAATTTTCGGCGGCGACCGGATCGCCGGCGCTCTGCGCATCGCGCGCGAGCTGAAGATATTTTTCGCCGACGTGCGATGCAGTTCCGCGAATTTTCACGTCCGGCCCGTTGGACTCGTACATTCGCGACAGCGGATTCTGATGATGATGCCCACCCTTGCCACGGTTACGACCGCGCATCCGTTTATTTTGACCGTTTCTCATGGTTTGCTGTTCCGCAATCCCCTTGATTTGCGACGGCACGAACGCCGCCGCTTCTCTTCACCAGATTTCAAAGTGCGGCATATCGCAAAGCCGATATGACCTAAAATAGGTGCGCTCTCTCGTGCGGCGCTGCATCGATTTGAACCGCTCTAACTTGCCGCCCCCAACTCGCTCGCGCGCACCACGCGCGATCCTGCAAACCCCTCAAGCAATCCCCGCCGCATCAAGACCCCGTATGCGGTCGTCTCACCGGTTCACCGGCGATTTGGCAAAACCTCTACGTGCTGCGCGCGACTAGCGTATAAATCCGCGCCGACAAGTTGATAGTTTAGCTGTCTGAACCTTCGAGGTCTGAATCTCGCGATCTCGTATGCCGACCGATGCGGCTTTCGATATCCAGCTTTCGCTTGCTTTTAGCGTTCGCCTGCCAGCATTCGCTCTGCGTGTATTCGCTTTGTGTATCCTGCGTTGCGCGCCTCTGAAGCATTTAACCCTTCGGAGCCTGGCTCCTTAAGATCTGCGCTCCGGGCTTTCGGGCAACGCGGCACCCTCATTTCGGGCCGATTCCGTGAAGCGCAAGCTAGTCGGTTCCGGGCGACATTCCAAGTGTTTTTTGCCGGACCACCTGTGCTTTTTTGGAGGGGCTTAACGCTCAAATTTGCACCCAAATTGGCCGGTTTCGACGAGCCGCGCTAAGCCCCACAATCCCGCTCCTCGCTGCCGCGATTCCTTAATGCAACGACGGCGCGTGGGATTCCATAGACATCGGGACGCGGCGTCAACGGCACAAGCCCCACTGCGGCAAAAATTGCTGCGACCGGTTCCGCCTGGTGAGCTCCAACTTCGACGGCGACGGCGCCATTGGGCGCAAGCAGCGAGGGCGCCGCTGCCGCAATCGCCCGATAGAAGTCCAGGCCGTCTGTTCCGCCGTCCAGCGCCAGGCGTGGATCGAACAGGCACACCTCCGGTGGAAGCGCGGCAATGTCGCCCGACGCGATATAGGGCGGATTGGAAACGATGAGATCGAACGGCCCGCGCAGCGCCGTGGCCAGATCGCAGGCAACAAATAACGCACGTTCGCGCAATGCGAGCGATCGCTGCAGCCGCAACGCATTGTCGCGTGCCATGGCAAGCGCACGAAAGCTGATATCGCAGCCGACGCCGCGCGCATTTTTCAGTTCGCTCAGCAGCGCGAGCAGAATGGCGCCCGACCCGGTACCGAGATCGGCAATGCGCAAAGGCCGCGTGCGCGATCCGTAACGATCGACCGCCGCCAGCGCAGCTTCGACCACAGTCTCTGTTTCGGGGCGCGGCACCAGCGTCGCCTCGTTGAGACCAAGGTCGAGGCTCCAGAATTCTTTCGTGCCGACAATGCGCGCGACGGGCTCGTGGGCGAGGCGGCGCTGCGCCAGTGCCGCGATGGCACGCTCCTCGCCGGAATCGAGCCGGCGTGCGCCGTCCGCCAATAAAGCTGTATGGTCGAGGCCGAGAGCATGACCGACAAGAAGCCTTGCATCAAGCTGCGGCGAATCGAGATCGGCGGCAGCAAACGCCGCGGCCCAGAAGCGCCGTATCTCGTCGATCGTGCGCGCCACATCCGGCGCGCTTTGTGGCGCGGCCGCCGACGTGGCGTCGGCCTGCATCAGGCGTTCTCCGCCGCGAGCTGCTCGGCCTGATGGTGGGCGACAAGCGCGTCGATGATCTCGCCCAAGGCCTCGCCTTCCATGACCTGCGGCAGCTTGTAGAGCGTAAGATTGATGCGATGGTCGGTCACGCGGCCTTGCGGATAATTGTAGGTGCGGATGCGCTCGGAGCGGTCGCCGGAGCCGACCTGGCCGCGGCGCTCCGCGGCGCGGGCGGCGTCCAGCTTCTGCCGCTCGAGATCGTAGAGCCGGGTGCGCAGAACCGCCATCGCCTTGTAGCGGTTCTTATGCTGTGAGCGCGCGTCCTGCATCACCACGACGATGCCGGAGGGGATATGGGTGATGCGCACCGCCGATTCGGTCTTGTTGACGTGCTGGCCGCCGGCGCCGCCGGCGCGCATCGTGTCGATCTTCAGATCGGTCTCGTCGATCTCGGCGTCGACCTCTTCGGCTTCCGGAAGAACGGCGACCGTCGCGGCGGAGGTGTGGATACGCCCGGAAGCCTCGGTGTCCGGCACGCGCTGCACGCGGTGCACGCCGGATTCGAATTTCAGTTTGGCGAAGGCGCCGCGCCCGGCGATCTCGGCGACGATTTCCTTGTAGCCGCCCATCGTGCCTTCGCTCGCCGCCACGATCTCGACCTTCCAGCCTTGGATGGCGGCGTAACGCTCGTACATGCGGAATAGGTTGCCGGCGAACAGGGAGGCTTCGTCGCCGCCGGTGCCGGCGCGGATTTCCAAAATGACGTTGCGCTCGTCCATCGCGTCTTTGGGCAACAACGCGATCCGCAACCGCTGTTCGAGCGCCGTACGCCGCGTCTCCAGTTCGGGCTTCTCGGCCTCGGCAATGGATCGCATTTCGGTGTCGGTGGCGGGATCGGCGATCAAGCCGCTCAGGTCCTCGAGCTCGCGCTGTGCCGCCCGATAGGATTTGACCGCACTGACGACGGGCGCGAGCTCGGCGAATTCGCGCGACAGTTTGACGTAGGTTTCAGGCGGCAGTGCCGACGAAAGCTCGCGCTCCAAGAGCGCGTGCCGGTCGACCAGCGCATTGAGTTTTTGATCGGGTAGCATCGTTTCTCTTAAGTCGCGCCCAGCGTGCTGCCGGGCGCCTCACTCTCAGGTAATCTCTGAATGTTCCTAAAGCGCATCCCGCTTCGATTGAATCAAGATGCGCTTTAGGTTTCCGAATTTGCGCATGTCCCTATCGGAAAACCGGTGCCCACTTTTCCGGGACATGCGCTAAAGCTGCAAGCCGTTTGCGGCGGCGAATTTTTCCAGCTGCTGCCGGATCGGAGCGCCGCGATTCGGCTGCTCGATCAATGGGCAAAGAAACGCGGCAGCCTTGCGGCAATCGACGTCGAGCAGCATGGCCTTGACCGGACCCATGGCGGACGGCGTCAGCGACAGCGCACGATAGCCGAGCGCGACCAGCGCCAGTGCGCCGATCGTGGTTGACGCCAATTCGCCGCACACGGTTGCCGGCTTCTGATGCTCATGCGCCTTGTCGGCGATGTCCTTGAGCGCGCGCAGGACCGGCGCCGATATCGCGTCGAATCGATTCGACACCCGCGGATTGCCGCGATCGATGGCATAGAGGAACTGCACCAGATCGTTGGAGCCGACCGAAAGGAAATCGGCGCGATCCAGCAATTCGTCGAGCTGATAGAGCAGCGACGGCACTTCGACCATGCTGCCGATCTCGACCTGGTCCGGCAGCTTGTGGCCGTGGCGGCGCAAATGCGTCAATTCGCGTTCGACCAGTTCCTTGGCCTGGTCGAATTCCTGCACCGTCGAAATCATCGGGAACATGATCTTCAACGCCCGGTTGCCTGCGGCGCGAAGCAGCGCGCGGATCTGGGTGCGCAACAGGCCAGGGCGATCGAGGCCGAGCCGGATGGCGCGCCAGCCCAGCGCCGGGTTCTCTTCCTCGACATTGCGCATATAGGGCAGCACTTTGTCGCCGCCGATGTCGAGTGTGCGGAAGGTCACGGGCTTGTCGCCGGCGGCGTCGAGCACGGCGCGGTACAGCGTGTATTGCTCGCTGGTGCGCGGGAAGGTCGGCGCCACCATGAATTGCAGCTCGGTGCGGAACAGGCCGATGCCGCCGGCGCCGGTATCCTGGATATGCGGCAGGTCGACGCTCAAGCCGGCATTGATCAGAAGCTTTATCTCCGCGCCGTCCCTGGTGACGCAGGGCTTGTCGCGCAGCGCCAGATATTGCTGCTGCCGCCGCGCCCGCAGCCGCACGCGCTCGGCATAGGCCGCTTCCATATCGGGCAGCGGGCGAATGTGCAGGTCGCCGGCCGTGCCGTCGATGATGACAGCATCGCCGGGATCGACGATGCCGGTGGCATTATCGATCTCGCCGACGGCGGGAATGCCGAGAGCGCGGGCGACGATGGCGACATGCGAATGCGGACCGCCTTCTTCGAGGATCAGGCCGCGCAGGCGCTTGCGGTCGTAATCCAGGAGCGCCGCCGGTCCCATCGAACGGGCGACCAGGATCGCGTTCTCCGGCAGGCTCTCCCGCGAGGGCGCATGATCGCGGCCGGTGAGCTGGCGCATCAGCCGGTTGGCGAGATCGTCGAGATCGTGCAGGCGCTCGCGCAGATAGGGATCGGTCTGCCGCAGCATGCGGGCGCGGGTGTCGGATTGAACGCGCTCGACGGCGGCCTCCGCGGTGAGGCCGGTCATCACCGCCTCTTCGAGCTTGTGCACCCAGCCGCGGTCATGCGCGAACATGCGATAGGCTTCGAGCACGTCGCGATGCTCGCCGGCCTCGACGACGTCGCCGTGTTCGAGCATCTCGTCGAGGTTGGAGCGCAGCGTCTCGACCGCCGCGCGCAGATGGTCCAGCTCCTTCGGCACATCGTCGGCGATGAAATTGGTGACCACGACGCGCGGCTCGTGCAGCACGATATGGCCGAGCGCGATGCCCTCGCTGAGACTCGAGCCTTTGACATGGACCGAGCGCCGCGCCGCCGGCTCGGCGCCGGGCAGGGCGAGCGCCGACAGTTCGCCCGACGCGATCATCTCCGCCATCACCATGGCGGTGGTCTGCAGCGCCTCGACCTCTTCTTCCGAGTAAGTGCGCCGGGCGCGGTTCTGCACGACCAGCACGCCGAGCGTATTGCCGGCGCGCAAGATCGGCACGCCGAGGAAGGAATGGTAGATCTCTTCGCCGGTTTCCGGCCGGTAGGAGAAGGCCGGATGGGCCTGGGCGTTCGATAGATTGATCGCGCTCGCCTGGGTCGACACCAGGCCGACCAAGCCCTCGTCCGATTTCATCACCGTGTGGTGCACGGCGTCGCGATTGAGGCCTTCGGTGGCGTAAAGTTCCAGGGTCGAATCGACGCGCAGCACATAGACGGAGCAGACCTCCGCAACCATGTTGGCGGCGATCAGCACCACAATCTTGTCCAAGCGTTCCTGCGCGCTGACCGGCTCCGCCATCACTTCGCGAAGCCGGCGCAACAGCACGCGCGGACCGCCGAGCGCGCCGCGCATGGCGTGAGGTCCCTCGGGCGTGACTACGACCGGAGCGAAAGCCCAAACCTAAACCAAGGCTGGCGCGCCGGCCTCATTCAAAGAGGAGTTCGCCTGGGTCCCGGACCGTGGCGATTGTCCCAAAGCCTATATCGAATGCGGTATGCAAACCGCAAGCCAGAGACAAGGTAGAGACAGGGTTATGACCGCTGTGCAGCGCCGCGACTATTGTGCGTTGCAGCGAGGCGGAGCAGAAAATACCGCTAGATTTTTCACTTTACGCATGTCCTTGGCGCACGCTCTTGGCGCACGTCCTTGCCGGAAAACTGGTGCCGCCCCTCGAATCAGGCCAAGGGCATGTTTTTCCGGGACGTACGCTATGCGGCCGCTTTATCCAGCCCGTAGAGCGAATGGAGCGTGCGGACCGCAAGTTCGGTAAAGGCCGCGTCAATGAGAAGCGAGAATTTAATCTCAGATGTCGTGATGGCCCGGATATTGATCGAGCGCTCGGCGAGCGCGCTGAAGGCGCGGGCCGCGACGCCGGCATGGCTGCGCATGCCGATGCCGATGACTGACACTTTGGCGACGTCGGTGGCGCCGTCGAGCCGGGCATAGCCGATCCCCTTTTTGGCCTTGCCGATGACGTCGAGGGCCCGCTGGTAATCCGAGGCCGGCACGGTGAAGGTGAGGTCGGTGGTCTTGCCGTCGCCCGAGACGTTCTGGACGATCATGTCGACATTGATGTTGGCGTCGGCGAGCGGGCCGAAAATCGCCGCCGCGACGCCTGGTTTGTCCTGGACTTCGCGAATCGAGATTTGCGCCTCGTCGCGCGAGAAGGCGATGCCGGTGACGGTTTGCTGTTCCATGATCTCACTCTCGTCGCAGATCAATGTTCCGGGCGGATTGCTGTGCGGGTCGATCGATTCGGGCTTGTCGAAACTCGAGCGCACGAAGATCCGCACATTGTGCACCATGCCGAGCTCAACCGAACGCACCTGCAGCACCTTGGCGCCGAGCGAGGCGAGCTCCAGCATCTCCTCGAAGGCGACCTTGTCGAGGCGGCGCGCGCGCGGCACGACGCGCGGGTCGGTGGTGTAGACGCCATCGACATCGGTATAGATATCGCAGCGGTCGGCATGGATCGCCGCGGCGATCGCCACCGCTGACGTGTCGGAGCCGCCGCGGCCGAGCGTGGTGACACGGCCGGTCTCCTTGAACAGGCCCTGGAAGCCGGCGATGACCGCAACCTCCTTGCGCTCCTTGAAGCGCTTGATCAGCTCATCGCCATTGATGTCGCGGATGCGGGCCGAGCCATGCGCATCATCGGTCAGGATCGGCAGCTGCCAGCCCTGCCAGGAACGCGCATTGATGCCGATGCCTTCGAGCACGATGGCAAGCAGCCCCGCGGTCACCTGTTCGCCCGACGCGACGACCGCGTCGTACTCGCGTGCATCATGCAGCGCCGACGACTCGCGGCACCATTCCACCAGCCTGTTGGTGCTGCCGGCCATGGCCGAGACCACGACGGCCACTTCGTGGCCGGCGTCGACCTCGCGCCTGACGTGCTGCGCGACATTGCGGATGCGGTCGATATCGGCGACCGACGTTCCGCCGAATTTCATAACGAGACGAGCCATCAGAGTTTATTCGCGGCCATTCGAAAGAAATGCGCCAATAATCTCTGCCGGCGCAAAAGGCGCGTATACATACCGGCGAGATTTGCCGGCTGCAACATCGCGCCTTTTGGCCCGTAAGCCCGGTGTTTCGGGGGTTTTGTGGCGGGAGTTTTGTGGACGGTCCGCGATCAACGAAATAGCGGACCAGCCACAGGAAGGTTAAATCGTTAACGGTCGTGCTTCGGGGCTTTCGCCGGTGTCGGACCAAGGGTGTCGCCCCAGCACGCCGCGGTGGCCATCATCGATGACCAGAACGCGACCCACAGAAGTACAGGCATGATGGTTTCTCCTCTGCGGACCGGCTCTTTTTGAGCCACAATCAGATAACGTTTTTACGTTCGGCCCGTTCCTGCGGGTCCTCTGATCAAAACCGGTGTCAAACAAACACATAGGCGCGAGCGTATGGAACAAATTGGCAAGCAAGGAATCAGCGAGACCATCGGCATCATCGGCGCTGGGCTGATGGGTCACGGCATTGCGTATTTGCTCGCGGCCGCGGGCCACAAGGTCGCGATCTACGAACCGGCGGCTGATCTTCGTGCATCCTTACCGCAGCGCCTGCACGCCATCGCCGAATTGCTCGACGACGATGCGGCGCTCATCGAGAAAATCTCCGCGCATGATTCACTTGCGCCCGCGATGCGAGGCGCCGCCTTTGTGTTTGAAGCGGCGCCGGAGAAGCTCCCGCTCAAACAGCAGATCTTTGCCGAGATCGAAAAGCATGTGGCGCCTGAGACGATCCTCGCCAGCAACAGTTCGGCTATCCCTTCGAGCGAGATCGGTCGGCATCTCAAACACCGCGAACGTGTGCTCGGCACGCATTTCTGGAATCCGCCGCACCTCGTCCCGCTGGTCGAGGTCATCCAGAACGAAAAAACCAGTGCCGAGACAGTGCGCAAGACGATGGATCTGTTGCGCGATGCCGGCAAAGTGCCGGTTCATGTCCGGCGCGATGTGCCGGGTTTCGTCGGCAATCGCCTGCAGCATGCGATGAAGCGCGAGGCGATCGCGCTGGTCGCTTCCGGCGTCTGCGACGCCGAGACCATCGATACGGTGGTGCGCGAAGGTTTTGGCGCGCGCACCGCGGTGCTCGGGCCCATGGAGCAGACCGATCTGGTCGGCGCCGATCTCACGCTCGATATTGCCGAAGTGCTCTACAAGGATCTTGATGCGACGCCGGGGCCGCATCCGTTCCTGCGCGACAAGGTCAGGGCCGGCAAGCTCGGCATGAAGACCGGCGAGGGCATGCGCACATGGACGCCGGAACAGGCCGAGGCCGTGCGCAGCCGGCTATCGCGCTTTCTCGCCGAACAGGCGAAGGCGCGAAAGGCCAAAGCGGCGGCGCGTTAATAGTTTCGCGCGCGACTTAAATTTGGAAATGACGGAAGGCTTGTTCTTGACCGTTCTAAAAGCGCGGTAGAAGATGATCGCGCCTCGGCTCGGCCGTAGGACTTTGGGGTTGGCCTGATGGCCGTGCCGATGACGCTCGGATAGAGCGGGAATGCCGCATTGATTTCGCGGCGCGACGTGAACGCAACAATAAGAAAATACGCCGTCGTGCCGTTCGGAATGCTCTACGCATCTTTGTCGCGGCGGGATGCCGCGCCGGACATGCGACTGAAATGCTGCTGAAAATGCCGCGATAGTTCGCGATTCAAAATCAAAAGACCAAACGCCCAAAGAGGCGGCTGAAAATCTGGGAGGATAATTGATGTCGAAGTTCACAGCTTCGGTACCCCGGCGCACGTTCGTGCAGGCGGGTCTTGTGCTCGGCGCCAGTCAAGTTGTTGGTGCTCCATTCATCGTCAGAGCGCTCGGCGACGAGCCGGTCAAAATCGGCATGGTCAATCCGTTGACCGGTGTGCTCTCGGCGCTGGCGCAAAGCGAGGTCGACGGCGCCAAATATGCCGAGGCTGAGATCAACAAGAAGGGCGGGATTCTCGGCCGTCCGGTCCAGCTTCTGGTCGAGGACTCGGCCAATGACGTCGGCACCGGCGTGCAGAAGACGCGCAAGCTGATCGACCGCGATCAGGTCGCTGTGATCTTGGGCGACGTCAATTCCGGCATCGCCTATGCGATGTCGCAAGTGACCAACGAAAAGAAGGTGTTCCACATCGTACCGGGCGGCCACACCGACCCGATCACCGGCACCAATTGCAAATGGAACGTGTTCCGCGTCTGCAACACGACGACCATGGATGCCAGCGCCGTCACGCCGGAATTGGTCAAGCGGTTCGGCAAGAAGTGGTTCTTCATCACCCCGGATTACGCCTATGGCCACACGCTGCAGGACGCTTTCATCAAAGCCCTGAACAAGCTCGGCGGCACTTATGACGGCGACATGCTGCCGATCAACAATACCGACTTTTCCGCGACCCTGATCAAGGCCAAGGCCTACAAGCCGAACGTGCTGCTCAACAATATGGGCGGGTTGACGCAGATCAATTGCATGAAGCAGTTCACCCAGTTCGGCATGCAGAAGGAGATGGCGCTCGGCGGCGCGCTCTTTGAGCTGGAAAGCATCAAGGGCTGCCCGCCGGATGCGCAGACCGGCTGGTGGACCATGGAGTGGTGGTGGAATCAGCCCAATATGCCGGAAGTGGTGAAATTCGTCGCCGATTACCGCGGCGCGACCAACAAGACGCCGTCGGCGCGCGATTGGTTCGGCTATGTGTCGATGCACACGGTGCGGCTCGCCGCCGACAAGGCCAAGTCGCTCGACGGGCCGAAACTGGCGGCGGCGCTCGAAGACTTGGAATTGCCGCCGGACGTTGCCCTGCAGCCCGGCAAGGTGACCTACCGCGCCGGTGACCATGAATTGATGCCGAATATTTTCGTCGGCGAGGTGCATCGGCCCAAGGAAGATGCCAGCGATGTCTTCACTGTGGCTCAGCTCGTGCCGGGCGAGCAGGCCGCGGGCACGGTGGCCGAGACCGGCTGCGTCATGACACGACCGACTTGATCCGCCGCGACCTGAAGGGCGGTGGCGGATGGCTCAGGTCATACTGTTCAACGTGACCAACGGGCTGATCATCGGCGCGTTCTACGTGCTGATGGCGCTCGGCCTGTCACTCATTCTCAATCTCAGCAACGTCATCAATTTCGCGCACGGCAATTTCCTCGCGCTCGGCGGTTATCTGGCTTTCACGCTGTCGCCGGTGCTCGGCTATTGGGGCGCGTTATTGGTGTCACCGATGCTCACCGCCTTGATCGGGCTTGTGGTCGAGCGGCTGCTGGTTCGGCGCATTTATAATCGCGATCCGGTCTACAGCCTCCTGCTCACATTCGGGCTCGCCTTCGTGATGCAGGACATGGCCCGTTACATCTGGGGTCCGAACGGTCTGCCGCTCGGGCTCCCCGACGTTCTGGCGCAGCCCATCACGCCCGATCTTTTCTTCATCACCTGGTACCGCGTCTTCATGGTAACGGTCGTCATCGTCTCCGTGGTCGGGCTGTTCGCCTTCCTGCGCTACACCCGCGTCGGTCTGCGCATCCGCGCCGGCACCTTCGACCTCGAAACGGTGTCGACGCTCGGCATCAATGTGCGGAATTTGCGCACATTCAATTTCGCCGTCGGCTGCATGCTGGCCGGCTTGAGCGGCGTGCTGGCCGCCGGCCAGATCGGGCTCAATCCGAATATGGGCGACGATCTGCTGATGCCGAGCTTCATCGCCATCATCGTCGGTGGCGTCGGCAGCCTGATCGGCACGCTGTTCGGCGGCTTGCTGATCGGCATGGCGGCGGCACTCACCACCGTCGTCTATCCCTCCGCGAGCGAGGCGGTGATCTACGCCATCCTGATGGGCGTGCTGCTGCTGCGGCCGCGCGGCCTGGTCGGCGAAGAGGGCATGATGTCATGAGCACCGCCATCGTCGCCGGCAAAACAGCGGACAAGACACCGGACGCGGTAGGCATTACTGCACACCGGCGCGTCATCCTGCTCGTCGTCATCTGGGGCCTTTTGCTCACCGCGCCGTTCTGGCTGCCGCTCCTTGGCGGCTATACGGCGCTTGCGGGGCGCGTCCTGGTCTTCGGCCTCGCCGCGATGGGGCTCAATATGCTGCTCGGCTTCACCGGCGTGTTGAGTTTCGGCCATGCCGCCTATTTCGGCCTCGGCGCTTACGGCGCAGGGCTGACGCTGCGCTATCTGGTGCATTCGACGCCGCTCGCCATGCTGGCCGGCATGCTGCTTGGCGGGCTTGCCGGGACTTTGTTCGGTCTCCTCATCGTGCGCCGCCGCGGCGTTTATTTCGCGATGTGCACCATCGCCTTCGGCCAGCTCTGGTACTACCTCGCCTATAGCTGGAACAGCTTTACCGGCGGCTTTGACGGGCTGCGCGATTTTCATCGTGAGGCGATCGGCTGGGGCGCCCTGACTCTCGATATCGAAAATAACGATACGACGTTCTACTTTTTTCTGCTTGCGGTCTTTGCTGCCGCGGTGGCCTTGATGGGCTTCCTGCTGCGCTCGCCGTTCGGCCGCACGCTGCTGGCCATCCGCGAGAACGAGCGCCGTGCGCGCTTCCTTGGCATACCGGTCGAGCGGCATATCTGGCTGTCCTTTTCGATCTCCTGCTTCTTCACTGCGCTGGCCGGCACGCTTTATGCGTTGCTCAATAATTTCGCCGATCCGCTGGCGCTGCACTATTCGCTGTCGGGCTATTTCGTGGTGATGACGGTGATCGGCGGCATGCGTACGTTCTGGGGACCGCTGCTTGGGGCCGCGGTCTTCGTCGTGCTGCAGGATTACATTTCGTCGATGACGGTGAACTGGATGTCGTTCATCGGCACCATTTTCATCCTGGTCGTGCTGTTCTTTCCGCGCGGCCTGCTCGGCACGCGGCGTTTCGTGGCGAAATGAGCCGCCGCGGGGTTTCCCCCGCGGAGATCAGGCGCGACCGCAACCTGCGGGATGAAACACGCGCTGCGTCGACGGCGGATACTTCGCCAGCTTTGCAAGCGGCCGGATCGGACGCGGCGCGAAATTGCCGCCGCAATTCGGGCATCTGCCGTCGAGCCGGTTCTCCACGCAAGCGCGACAGAACGTGCATTCGAAGGTGCAAATCATCGCGTCGGTCGCCGACGGCGGCAGATCCTTATTGCAGCATTCGCAGCTTGGGCGGAGTTCCAGCATCGCTTGCTCCAAGATCTTTCATTTGAGCATGATCTTTTCCGAAAACCCGTTCCCACCCTCGGATCAAGTCCGAGGGCGGGCTTTTTCGGGATCATGCTCTAACTGCTTCTCATCAAAACAGATGCCTGGACGAACGCAATGTCCAGGTCGAAGCTGCCGTCAGCATCGATGGCGAAATATCGCGTGACGGTCTCGGACATCGCCTGTTGCAGTGCGCGGATAGCGTCAGACTGAACTTTCGGCGTCCGCATGCGCTCCGTCCAGACGGCAAAATTCATGCGCAGGCGAAAATGGTGAGAGGCTACCGGCATGAGCCCGGCGCGCGTCAGCGCGGCGTCCCATTCCGTCCGCGAGTAACTGCGCACGTGGGACGGATCGCGCAACACCTCGACCGCCTGCAGATACGTATCCAACAGCGGCGCTCCCGGCGAAATGCTGTCGACGAAAGCGGCCGTCCCGCCGCGCCTTAGAACACGCGTCACCTCCCGCAACCCGGCGTCGAAATCGTGCCAGTGATGGGCGCTGTAACGGCTCATGACGTAATCGAAGCTGCTGTCGGGAAAGGGCAGCTTCTCGGCGACGCCTTGCTGCGTGCTGATATTGCGCAGGCCGCGCTCATGCGCGCTACGCGTGACGACCTCGAGCATCTCCGGCGAGAGATCGTAGGCGACGACCTCGCCGACCTCTGGCGCCACGTGGAAGCTGACATGGCCGGCGCCACAGCCGAGATCGAGCACGCGGGCTTCGCTTTGCCCTCGCACCAGATCGGCGAGCGCCTGCAAATCGGCGCCCTGCGCATGCACGGTGCTGCCGAGATATGCGGCGGCACGGGCGCCGAATTGGCCGCCGACTAATGCTTCATGCGATTTGGTTTGGTGCGTTTGGCTTGGTGCCATTGTGCTCTGTGCCATTGCTTGGACCTCGAAGGCTCACTTTCAAAAAAGGGAAACGCGCGCAAGCTACTGTTTTCGAAGTACTGGTTTAAGATGGCCACTTATGCTGGTATAAAATGCACTATGGCTATAGCACGATCCTCCGAGCAGCGCCGCGCCTTCGGCGATTTCGTCCGGACCCACCGTGAAAGGGTGACGCCGGCCGCAATCGGCCTGCCCTCGGGCAAGCGGCGGCGGACGCCAGGCCTGCGGCGCGAGGAAGTCGCGCAACTCTGCGGGCTCAGCACGACATGGTTCACATGGATCGAACAGGGGCGCGACGTTTCGATCTCGCCGAGCGCGCTGGCACGGCTGGCAGCGGCGCTGCGGCTTGACCGCGCCGAGCGCGCCTACCTGTTTGACCTCGCCGGCAAGCGCGATCCGGAGCACGGTAAAGCCGAGACCGGAAGTGTCTCCGCGGCGCTCGCGGCCTGTGTCGAGGCCATTTCCGCACCGGCCTACATTCTGGATCGCTTGTGGAGCGCGCGCTGCTGGAACGCGCCGGCCGAGCGATTGTTCGCCGGGTGGCTCGACGCACCGGGCGATCATAATCTTTTGCGCTTCACCTTCACGCATCCCGCTGCGCGCTCGCTGATTTACGATTGGGAGGTGCGGGCCCGCCGCCTCGCGGCTGAATTTCGCGCCGCTTCAAGCGGGCATCTGGACGACCCGAAGCTTCGCGAGCTTGTCGCAGCACTGCGCCGTGACAGCGAGCAGTTCGGGCAATTCTGGGATCAGCACGGCGTCTTGGGCCGCGAGGGCGGCGAGCGGACCTTCAATCACCCGCGCGACGGTTTTCTACGCTACGAACAAGTGACGTTCGAGGTCGCCAATCATCCTGATTTGAAAATGACGATGCTGATTCAGCAGCCGGATGATCGCGCCACGAACAACTCCAGGGACTGATTAGTATGGCAGCCCAACATAGTTCTCCGCGAACGCGGTCTGCGCCGCCTTCGAGCGGAACAGATAATCAAGCTCGGCGAGCTGCAGCTTGTGATCGAACGGATTGTCGGAGATCCGGTGCAGGGTCGTGGTCATCCACCAGGAGAAACGCTCGGCCTTCCACACTCGCGCCAAGGCGCGTTCCGAATAATGATCGAGTCCGGCGTTTGATTTTTCTTTGTAATGTTCGACCAGCGCCCGCCACAGATATTGCACGTCGCTTGCCGCGAGATTGAGGCCCTTGGCCCCCGTCGGCGGCACGATATGGGCCGCATCGCCGGCCAGAAACAGCCGGCCGAAGCGCATGGGCTCGGCGACGAAGCTGCGCAGCGGCGCGATGCTCTTTTCGATCGAAGGTCCGGTGACGAGATTGGCGCGGGCTTCGTCATCGAGGCGCGGCTTGAGCGCGTCCCAGAACCGTTCGTCCGGCCAGGCATCGACGTGGTCGTCGAGGCTGCACTGGATGTAATAACGGCTGCGCGTATGCGAGCGCATCGAGCACAATGCGAAGCCGCTGGGATGCCGAACATAGATCAGTTCGTCGGCAATCGGCGGTGTCTCGGAGAGAATGCCCAGCCAGCCGAACGGATAGACGCGCTCGAATGTTTTCAGTGAATCCAGCGGCACGCTTTGGCGGCTGACGCCATGGAAGCCGTCGCAGCCGGCAATGAAATCGCAGACGATCTCTCCAGCTTTGCCGTCGGCGTTGTAGGTGACGCGCGGCGCGTTGCCGAAAATATCGTGCAGCGCCACATCATGGGCCGAATAGACGGTCGGCGCGCCGGCCGCGGCGCGGCCGTCCATCAGGTCCTTGGTAATTTCAGTTTGGCCATAGACCATCACTGACTTGCCGGTCATGTCCTTGAACGAAAGATGACGCCGTTGGCCGTCAACGCAGATGAACACGCCGTCGTGGACGAGGCCGTCTTTGTGCATGCGTTGGCCGACCTCGGCTTCGTCCAGAAGCCCCATCGTGCCCTGCTCGATCACGCCGGCGCGGATGCGTCCGAGCACGTAGTCGGCCGTCTGCCGTTCGAGGATGATGTTGTCGATGCCGTGCCTGTGCAGGAGTTGGCCGAGCAAAAGGCCGGCCGGGCCGGCGCCGATAATGGCCACTTGGGTGCGCATGAGACCGGACCTTCCTCCCTGACGTTTATCCTTCAACGTAATCGGAATTCATCGGCCGTTCACTATGCTTCTGCCTTCCCGGGCGCGAGCGTGGCGAGCGGAAAGTCTCAGTGCGACGGCCTTTGCCGGCCCATCGCGCTGCCTTTCGATAAAATCAGAAATATTTCCTTATGGGCGATTCAATGAGTCGATTGTCTTAGTGCGGACATGAGAGCGGTGAGACAGGCGGGCGCACAGGCGGTAGCGTTGGCGGCGGATGTGGGCCGCGCGTCGTCGAAATCGCTCGCCAAGCAGGGCTTGCAGGTCCGGCTCGGCCATGACGGCGCGACGTCCACCCGCGTCGTCATCGCCTCGTCTGCGTTTATCGTGCTGCTCGGGGCGGCCTTGCTGTTCGGCGGTCATGCCGCGATTGGTCCGCTCCTGCACCCGTCGCCGGACGTGCGCGATGCGCGCGGAGCCGGCGACATCGTCGTCGCCATGCCGGATGGCAAATTCTGCCGCCACATGTCGTTCGACAATACGACCGCCAGCATGGTCGAAGGCACGATCGTGCCGTGCACGACAGATATCACCCGGGATAGCCGCTCGGCTGCGGCGGCCGCCCCGCGAGGCTTCGCGTGGGGTATCCACTGACCGCTGGCGGCCAGCGCCTGCGCGACACGCGGATCCCCGAAATTACCACCGCGGCCGCGGAACTTTCATCAACATCTGCTATCGACGGCGGCTCGGGCGCCAGCTAGGTTGCTGCTGCGTCGGCGGGGGTCGCAATCCCGAAATCGCAATCCTTTGGGGCAGGGATCATGATGATGCGGATTTTCTGTTCTTTCTGCGTGCCGGCTGTACTTGCCGGTGTTCTCGTTTACGGCGCCGGCGGCGCAGTCGCGCAGGGCTCGGACGCCGAGCGTCAGGCTTGCACGCCGGACGCGATGCGGCTGTGCGGTGACGCCATCCCTGACGTAGGCAAGGTCACGGCCTGCATGAAGGCGAAATATTCGCAATTGAGCGCGCCGTGCCGGGCTGTGATGCGTGGCGGTGGCGGAAAAAAAGCCACTACGCGCAGAGCCACCACCCATCACCATCACTACTACACGCACCATTGCCGGCATTGCAGCTGAGTGAGGCATTCCGGATCGGGGGCTGCGGCGCGTGGTCGCGCGGCTTGACCTTGAACAGTTCCGCCGGGCGATGTCATCACTTGGTCCCAGTTGGCATGCGACGTGAATTTGGCATGCGACGTGAATGACGACTTGGGGCCTATCAGTTTGGGGCCTTTGTCAGCTTGGGGCTTTTGTTAGCGCGCATATGGTCGGGACGCGGGAGTGAGAATGCCGGCGGTCGCACAGCGCAGGCTGCGACAACGTGCGATGGAATTGGTCCGGCCATGGCTGTGGCTCGGATTTGTCGTCGTTGCGCTGGTCGTCGCGATCTTCGCCGAATCGCGGGCGCAGCCTGGCGGTGAAGCGGGGCTGGTGACCGCGGCCGAGACGACGCTCACCGGCGCGCTGCGCGCCGGTGATAAATCGGCGGCCCGCAAGCTGCTCTCGCTGCAATTCACTTTCGCCGACGAAAACGGCAAGGTTTTTACCCGCAAGGAGTTCCTCTCCGATCTGAAAAGCGTTGCCGCGAGCGACACGCCGACCGACGTCAAGGCGAGCGTCTATGGCCTGGTCGGCATGGTCACCGGCTCGCGTAATTCGGCGCGGGGAAACACGGTGCTCTTTCTCGATATCTGGGCCAAGCAGAAAGGGACCTGGCACGCGCTGACCATGCAGGACGTCGCGGTTGGCACCGATGACGCGCAGATCGCGGCGGTGGCTGATCCGTCGCCCGGCGGGGACGGCAAGGAAGCGGCCGCGGATGGCAAACCTTCCGAGTGCAAAAATCCCTGCGACACGATCCCCTATCGCGTCCGTTCGCCTGCCGAGCAGGACGTCATCACGACGCTGCAGGAGATTACGAAGGCCGCAGTCGCCGGCAATGTCGACGCGTGGGCCAAGCATGTCGCCGATGACTTCGTGCTGTACCGAACGGGTCATGCGCCGATCACGAAGTCCGCGGCCGTTGCTTCAATCGAAGGCGCGAAGACTTCGAAGGTTGCTGCGTCGGTGAGCGCGATCGAATCGATGCGGCTGTCGGTGTATGGCGACGGCGCTGCCATGATCGCGAACTATGCCTCGCCCGACAAATCGCGGCCGCCTTATCGCGCCGCAAGCGTTTGGGCCAAGCGCAACGGGCAGTGGCAGTTGGTGATCGAGGTCGAGACGGACCTTAAAGGCTGATCAGCCGGAATAGATTTCCCTCATGCTCCAACGGACAAACTAGACCATGATCCGATCCAACTTGATCGGATCATGGTCTAGTGCCGTCTAATCAAAGACGTGGATGGCCGGAACAAGTCCGGCCATGACGGCTGCTGTCAGACCTACAATCATCCGAATCTAGTTCTGCGGCAATTCGTCGACGCCGAGCTTCTTGGCGAAGTCGGCAATTTGCTGTCGCTGCTGGTCGAGCGATTTGGCGAATTCGTCCGCGCTGCCGACATTGAGCAGCTGTCCCGTTGTCAGCAGGCGCTCTCTGATCGTGTCGTCGGCTACCGCGCGAATATCGGCCGTGATCTTATCGCGCAGCGCATTCGATATGCCGGTCGGCCCGAACAGCCCGACCAGACCGTCGACTGTCAGACCCGGGAAGCCTGCTTCGGCGACCGTGGGCAGGTCCGGCAGATTCGGCGCGCGCACCGTATTGGTGACGGCCAGCACCTTGATCTTCCCAGTCTGCAGCTGCGGCCGCACGATGGCGAAAGCGGATTCATAGAACTGCACACGTCCTTCTGCGAGATCGTTCGCGGCGTCGACCGGATTCTTGTAAGCGATCTTGGCGACGTTCAGGTTCTCCTGCTGCAACCAGCCGGCCAAAAGAAAGTCCAGCGCACCCGTGAGACCGGCCCAATTCAGCTGGCCTGGTTTTTCGCGCGCCAGCGCGACGAATTTCGCAAGCGAATCGACATTGAGGCTGGCCGGCACCGAGACCGCAACAAAGGTGTTCGACACGCGCGTGATCGGCACGAGATCGCTCGCCTTATACGGCAGATGATCGTGCAGGAACGGATGCGCAGTGAACGACGAGGTCGGCGAGAACAGCAAGACGTGATCGTCATGCGCGGAGACGAAGGCATTGATGGCGACGATGCCGTCGCCGCCAGTGCGGTTGTCGACGATCACCGGCTGGCCCCAGCGCTGGCTGAGCTTGTCGGCCAATAACCGCGCGCCGATATCGGCGCCGCTGCCCGGACCGAGCGTGAGGATGAGCCTGACCGGCCGCGTCGGCCAATTATCCGCAGCTGCCGGTGAGGCGCCTGCGGCTAAAGCCAGTACCACGAGACTCAAGGCCGCAACGAGCCGACGCAGTTTGCTTCCCAGCATTTCCACCCCCATTCCACAAGCCTTACGGCAATCTTCTTGACTTCCGGAAACGCTTTCGCGTCCCGGCGCTCAGCTTTCAAGCCCAGTCGGCACGTTCTTGTTTTCGCTCTCAAGCTTCATGCCGGCCGCCAGCGCCATGGTCTCGGCAAGCGCGGCAAAGTCCTTGGACAGATATTCCTCCGGATTCTTTTGCAGCATGGCGGCGCCGAAATGGCCTTGCAGCACTTCGCGTGTCGCCGCCGTCACCGGCATCGGCACATCCATCTCGCGGCCGAGCTCGAGCCCGAGATCGAGGTCTTTGCGCAGGAGTTCCGGCGTGAATGTCGTCGTCCAATCGAGATTGACCAGAGCCGGCGACTTGTAGGCGGTGAACATCGAGCCCATCACGCCATTGTTGAGGAAGGCGAGGAAAGCGTGGCGCGGCACGCCCATTTTGTTGGTGAGCAGCGTGATCTCGATCAGGTTCTCGATCACGACGCCGAGCATGACATTATGCGCGATCTTGCAGACGCGGGCGAGCTCGCCTTCGCCCACATAGGACACGCCGCGCGGTGCAAAGACTTCAACGAGCGGCATCGCCTTCTTGCACGCGGCTTCGTCGCCCGAGAGGACGGAGGAGAGCTTGCCGGCCTTGATGACCTTGGCATTGCCGCTCACCGGCGCGGCGACGAAATCAGCACCGAGATCCTTCAGCTTGAGGCGGATGTTCTTGGATTCCTCGACCGCGATGGTCGAGCAGTCGACGATCACCGGCGGAATCTTGCCGCCCTGGCTGCAGACGCCGTTCTTGCCGTAGAGCACTTCTTCGACATCGGCGCCGGTGGCGACGATCGAGAACAGAATGTCGACCGACTTCAGCTCGTGCAGGTGATCGACCACCTTGCCGCCGAGCTTTTCCAGCGGCTCGGCCTTGGCGCGGGTGCGATTCCAGATCGAGACGTCGTGGCCCGCCTTGAGCAGGCGTTCAGCCATGGGAAAGCCCATGCGGCCCATGCCGATCCAGCCGATCTTCAACGCGTCTTTCGCAGCCATCCTTGAACTCCCTTGCTAGACCTTGTGGCGCCTGCCGATGCCCATTCGCGTTTGAGCATGATCTATTCCGAAACCGGTACCACCCTCGGATCAAGTCCGAGAGCAGGCTTTTTCGGGGGCATGCTCTAGCACAGGCGATGAACACTGCAATGGCCGGCCGCGGCCTGGGTCAACATGGCTGCTTGTCGGCAGGCGAGGGACAGTTCTATCCTGAAAACCTATGCAAGATGTCGCAGAGCATCGCGACTTCGGCGCTATGCCGGTCGCAATCGAAACGGGGAGGGGACGGGAGCGCTGGCGAGGCGCTCTGCGCAACGCATTCCCGTTCGTGGTCGTGGGCGCCTTGTGGGAAGTGCTGGCGCATCTCGGGTTGTTTCCGCAGCGCCTGTTCCCGCCCTTGGAAACCGTCGCCACGACCTTCTTGCGGCTCACCGCCAACGGCACTTTGCCCCATCACACGCTCGATACGCTGATACGGCTGATCGCTGGCTTTGCGCTCGCTGCCGCCATCGGCGTCGTCATTGGCATCCTGATGGGCCGCTCCCGCCGCGCCGAGGACATCATGCTGCCGGTGATCAGTATTGGCGCGCCGATACCGGGCCTCGCTTATGCGCCGCTGTTTCTGCTGTGGTTCGGGCTCGGCAATGTCTCGTCCGTGCTGCTTGTGGCTTTCGTCTCGGCCTTTCCGATCATCTACAATTCGTGGACCGGCGTGAAAGCGGTGAAAGACATCTGGGTCCGCTCGGCGCAAGCCATGGGCGCGGACGATCGCCGCTTGTTTCGCCATGTCATCCTGCCCGGGGCGCTGCCTTACATTCTGACCGGCTTGCGGCTGGGTCTGGCACAGGCCTGGCGCATTCTTGTCGGTGTTGAAATGCTGGCCGCTGTGCCGTGGGGCCTTGGCTGGCTGATTTTCGGCGCGCGCGAATTTCTCAATACCGACGTGATGCTCGCCGGGATCGCGGTGATCGCCCTGATCGGGATTGCGCTGGAGAAGCTCGTTTTTGCGCCGCTCGAGCAACTCACTGTCGTGCGCTGGGGCATGATGACATGAGCGGCGATCAGACCATCTTTCGCCGCACCCAATCGCTGCGCCGCGGCGCGCTCTCGCTGTTGGTGCTGGCTGCGATCTACGAAGCGGTGGCGCGCAGCGGCACTTTCGCGCCGGCCTTGATGCCGACGCTCGGCACGGTCGCGCAAACGCTGTTCGATTCGATCCGCGACGGCAGCATGATCATGCATGCGGGCGTGACGCTTTATCGCGTGGTCGCCGGCCTAGCCCTCGCCATTGCTGTCGGTCTGCCGCTTGGCGTGATGATGGGCCGCTTCCGTGCAGTGGAGAATTTCGTTTTGCCGCTGAGCAGCGCGCTGATGCCGATACCGTCGCTCGCCTGGGTGCCGGTGTTCATCTTGTGGTTCGGCCTCGGCGACACCGTCACCATCCTCATCGTGCTCTATGCCGCTTTGTTCCCGATCCTGCTCAATACCTGGACCGGCGTGCGCGCCGTCAATCCTATCTGGCTGCGTGCGGCGGGCGCGATGGGCGCGGGCGAGCGCGCGCTGTTCTGGAAAGTGATCATTCCCGGCGCTTCGCCTTTCATCATCGCCGGTTTGCGGCAATCGTTCCTGCGCGCCTGGATTGCCGTTATCGGCGCCGAGATGCTCGCCGCGTCCGATTGGGGCCTCGGCTGGGTGATCTTCGACGCCAAGGAATTCTTGAACACGGACGTGATGCTGGCGTCGCTCGTCGTCATCGGCCTGATCGGCTTTATCTCCGAACGCCTGATCTTCGGCTCCCTCGAACGCGCCACGATCTACCGTTGGGGCATGGCGCGGGCGGCGAAGAGCTAACTACAGGATACGTGAATTTTAATTTCATTCCGACTTGATGTCCGCCGCCTTGATGATCTCTTTATACTTGTCGATCTCGCGCTGAACGAAACTGGCGAATTGCGGAATCGACAGAGCCGACACTTGCGCGCCATCATTCTCCAGCCGCGACTTGATATCGGGCTCCAGGAGGATCTTGTTGATCTCGGTGTTGAGCTTTTCCGCCACGTCCGGCGCCATACCGTGTGGCCCGAAGAATCCGACCCACAGCGTAAAATCGAAATTGGCGATGCCGGTCGCTTCGGCGACGGTGGGAATATCGGGTGCAGCCGGCGCGCGCTTCGCCGACGACACCGCAAGCAGCTTGACCTTGCCGCCTTGCGTCAGCGGCATTGCCGCGGGGAAACCGGGGAAATAGAAATCGACTTGCCCGCCCACGACATCGTTCAAAGCGGGCGCTGCCCCTTTGTAGGGGACATGCGTCATCTTGTTGTTGAGCTTGAGCTTCAGATATTCGCCCGCGAGATGGCCGGGCGTGCCGACACCGGCTGAAGCGAAGGTCACGGCCTGATCGGTCGTGCGCATGAACTTCACGAAATCGGCCATGTTCGAATAGGGCGCCGAGGTCGGCACCACGAGCGCCAGCGGCACGACGCCGCCCAGCGCCAGCGGCTGCAGATCCTTGAGCGGATCGTAGCCGGCGCCTTTCATGAAGAACGGATTGATGGCGATCTCGGGTGTCTGCGCCACCGTCAGCATGTAGCCGTCGGGCGTGGCATTGGCGACGTCGCGGGCCCCGAGCGTGCCGCCGGCGCCGGGCCGGTTCTCCACGATCACCGACTGGCCGAGATTGCTCTGCAGCTTGGCGCCGACCAGCCGCGCCACGATGTCGCCGGTGCCGCCTGGCGCAAAATTGACGATCAGGTGAATGGGGCGGCTCGGATAGCTGTCCGGCCAGGCCGGCAGCACCTGCAGGGCCAATAACAACAGGCCGGCAGCCAGCGCGGCAGTTCGCTGCGGTGCGCGGTGGGCCGCGGCCGGGACAAGTTGGGCAATGCGGAAGCGAATAGCAGACGGAAATCTCATGGACGTCGTTCCCCCTGGTCGCGCGTGCCGGCTTCTGGCACAAAGTCGGCGCGCCGCAAAGAAGCGCACAACACACACGCGTGTTGGAGCATGATCCCAAAAAAACCGGCCTGGATACAACCGGGCGAGCGTGCAGGAAACAGTGCAGGGAAGCGGCGATGGCTCATATCGAGGCGCGCGACATCACGCTGATTTACGACACGCCGGGCCGTGTCGTGCCGGGGGTTCGTGGCGTCAGCTTCGCCATGGAGGCCTCCGAATTCCTCTGCGTGGTCGGGCCGAGCGGCTGCGGCAAGTCGACGCTCCTGAACATCATCGCCGGCTTCCTTACGCCGACCTCGGGTGAAATCCGCATTGGCGGCGCGCCGGTCAATGGCCATGGCAAGGATCGCAATGTGGACCGTGGCGTGGTGTTTCAGGATTTCGCCCAGCTGTTTCCCTGGCGCACGGCACTCGGCAATGTCGCTTTCGGGCTCGAAATGAAAGGCGTGCCCAAGACCGAGCGTGAAGCCATCGCGTTCGAGCAGCTTCGTCTGGTAAAGCTCGAGAATTTCGCCAAGAGCTTTCCGCATCACCTGTCCGGCGGCATGCAGCAGCGCGTCGCGATTGCGCGCGCGCTTGCCTATAACCCGGCCGTTTTGTTGATGGACGAGCCGTTCGCGGCGCTCGATGCGCTCACCCGCGACGACATGCAGCGTCTGCTCGCCGATGTCTGGCGCACAACGCGCAAGACCGTGATCTACGTAACCCACAACGTCGCCGAGGCCGTCTATCTCGCCGACCGCGTCATCGTGATGACGCCGCATCCGGGCACGGTGAAAGTCGAAGTGCCGATAACTTTGCCGCGCCCGCGCGATCCGCTCAGCGTCGAATTCCTCGACCGTCAGAAAGAATTGCTGCGGCTGCTTGGGCAGGAGAGGCAGCAAGAGACGCACCAAGAGACGCACCAAGAGACGCACCAAGAGACGCACTAAGACAAGCATCAGGAGAAACAGGCGTGAAGTATTTGGGAAGTTATCCCGCGTTACGTTGCTGTGTGACGTCCGCTGTCGCGTTTTTGATCATGGCGGCGAGTGTGTTCACGGCGATCGCCGACGATGCCTATCCGAAAAAGACGATCCGGCTTCTGGTCGGCTTCGGTGCCGGCGGGCCGACCGATATTCCAGCGCGTTTTGTCGCCAATAAACTCAGCGACGCGCTCGGCCAGCCCGTCATAGTCGAGAACAAGCCGGCAGCCGCTGGGATCATGGCGACACGCGATCTCCTGGCCGAACCGACGGACGGTTACACGCTTCTCCTCTGCACGCATTTCGATCCGATCAATGTCGCGATGTACCGTAATGTCGGCTTCAGGCTCGACCAGCTCGCGCCGATTTCACTGATCGCCGAATATTATTACGGGCTGGCGTTGGCGAATGAGATTCCGGCCGACAGTTTCGAATCTTTCGTGGCTTATGCGAAGGCGCATCCCGGCGACGTCACTTACGCGACGATCGGCGCCGGCTCGGCGCAGGAGATCATGGCGCGGCAATTACAGAAGCTCGCCGGCATCACCATGAACCGGATTCCGTTCCGCGGCGGTCCGCAAGTGGTGCAGGAAATGGTCGCCGGGCGGGTCGATTTCTATGTGTCGCCGACGCTCGGCATCTTGCCGCAATATCAATCGAAGCAGCTTAAGATTGTCGGGACCACGAGCCCGCAACGGCTGACGAGTCTGCCGGAAGTACCGACGGTGCGCGAGAAGGGCATCGATTTCGTGCGCTTCGGGTGGCTCGGCATTTGCGCGGCAAAGGGCACGCCGGAATCGATCATCAAGACGCTGCACGACAAGATCGGGCCGATCGTCGCCATGCCGGAATATCACGCGCTGATCGAGAACGGCGGCCAGATCGCCATATCATCGACGCCCGAGGAACTCGGCACAATCATCAAGAAAACCTCGGACGATGTAAGTTCAAGCATCCAGGAATTCGGCATGCAGCAGGATCAGGAACAATAAGCTGCGCTTCGGGAGGACGGCCATGACCCAGATGACACTGACGCGTCGCCACTGCCTTGCCACCGCAGGCGCCGGTCTTCTTTCGTTCGGTCTCGCGGGCGGACGAGCGCAGGCGGCGGAGACGATCCGCCAGGGCTACCAGACCAATATCTGGGGCATGCCGACCTACTATCTGATGAAGTCCTGCTATCTGGAAAAGCACGGCCTCGCCGTCGAGGAATATCCAGTGCCGTCCGGCAATCTCACGATGCAGCAGATGGTGGCGCGGCAGGTCGATGTCGGCACTTATGCCGGCCCGTCTTTGATCATCGGCAACGCCAAGGGCGGCCTGGTTGCCATCGCGCAGATCGAACATGTCGGCAAGACCGCGCGCATCGTCGCGCGCAAGGATCTCAACATCACCAAGGTCGAACAGCTGCGCGGGCTGAAGATCGCCAACCAGACCGGCTCGTCGATCGGCAATGTCTTTGTCGACATCATCGGGCCGCAGCACGGCCTGAAGAAGGGCGACTACCAGGAAGTCCGCATGGACGTGAACAATATGGTCGCCGCGCTTGCCGCCAAGACCGTCGATGCCATGGTCAATGTCGAGCCCTATAACGTCATCTCCGTCGCCGAGGGCATCGGCACCGACCTCATGGATTTCTCAGGCGTCGATTCGATGCCGGTCTTCATGGCGGCTACGCCCGACTTCGTCGCGCAAAAGCCGGATGCCGTCATTGCCTATCTCAAGGCCTGGCTCGACGCGGCCAACGACTTCAAGAACAATCCGAAAAAGGTCGCCGATGTGATCTATACGTTCTACACCGGCAAGGGCTACAGCATGTCGCCGGACAATTTCGCCGAGGCACTGTCGCGCGTCGAGGTGAGCCCTGGTTTCCCCACGGATTTACAGCCCTACATGCAGCAACAGGCCGAGGTCCTCATTGCGAGCAAGCTCATCAATGCCATCCCGGATTGGAGCAAGGTGCTGCGTCCGGATTTCATGGAACGCGCCCGCTCGGGGGCGTAATATCGGTTACCCGCCGCTGAGCATGATCCCGAAAAGTGGGAACCGATTTTCGGAAAAGATCATGCTCAAATCACGAAGACTTCAACAGGAGACTTAGGAATGGCCGCCACGGACAAAAGCCCGCTTGCCCAGGGCTATCAGCCCGTCACTTGGAATTTCAAGCTTTTGGCGCACGACATGCTCGGCGGCTTTGGCGGCATGGGGGAGGGCATGTCGGTGCAGATCGCGCCCGACGGCCGGCGCATCATCTGGCTGGCGCATGAAAGCGCGCCGAAGAATTTCACCGCCGTCGATGTCAGCGATCCGCGCAAGCCGAAAGTGGTGTGCCAGACCGATCTGCCGCACGCCAATATGCGCTCGAACTCGCTCGAGACCGCCGGCAACATCATGGCGGTTGCCTATCAGACCTCGAAGAAAGACCTGCAGCCGGCCGGCTTCGAGCTGTTCGATATTTCCAAGCCCGAGAATCCGAAATCGATCGGGTTCTTCGATTGCTCCGGCCCGCATTCGCGCGGCGTGCATCAGCTCTGGTTCTGCGACGGCGAATATGTTCATTGCGCGTCCGGGTCGCGCGATTTCGTGCCGACCAATCCGCAGGACGATCAGTTCTATCGTTGCGTCGACGTGCGCAATCCGTCGAAGCCGGTCGAAGCCGGCCGCTGGTGGATGCCCGGCACGCGCCAAGGCGACAATGTGATGCCGCCGCCGCGTCACCCGATCGACAAGGGCTACCGCGCCCATAATTGCAATGTTTATCCGCAGCGGCCGGATCGCTGTTATCTCGCCTATATCGACGGCGGCATGTTCATCCTCGACATTGCCGACAAGGCGAACCCGAAGAAGATCTCTTCCTGGACCAATTCGCCGCCCTATACCGGCTTCATGCACACCATCGTGCCGCTGTTCGATCGCGGCCTGATGCTGGTCACTGACGAGTCGACCGAGAACAACGCCAAGGACTGGCCGAAGCTGATCTGGGTGCTCGACGCCCGCGAAGAAACCAATCTCGTGCCGATCTCAACCTGTCCGCTGCCCGACCCGAAAGTCTATGCCGAGGCCGGCCGCTTCGGCGCGCACAATATCCACGAGAATGTGCCGCTGCCGACCTCGTGGTTCTCCGACCAGATCGTGCTCGGCACCTTCTTCAACGGCGGGCTCCGTGCTTACGATATTTCCAATCCGTATCAGCCCAAGGAAGTCGGCGTCTTTATGCCGCCGGCGCCTCCCGGCGCACCGACCGGCACCATCCAGATGAACGATGTCTTCGTCGACGAACGCGGCATCGTCTACACGGTCGACCGCCATGTCGGCGGGCTTTACATCCTAGAGATGGACTTCTGATGATTACCCGTCATCCTGAGGTGGCCGCGAAGCGGCCCTCGAAGGATGTTGGCACCGCCCGGGCCGTCGCCCCAACGAAATCGGCTTTTGCCGATTTCGCATTGCTGCCGGTCAAGTCGGCAACAGCCGACTTAATTGGCTCGCTTCGCTCGCACCTCAGGGTGACGGTTCACGGGTTCTAACAGATGCTCGATCTCTTCCCCTCGCGCGACGCCGGCCCGTTCGGGCGCAGGGTCAGGCGTGAGCGCGGTGCGCGCATCCCGGTGACGGTGGTCACCGGGTTTCTCGGTGCCGGCAAGACAACGCTGATCAGCCGCTTTCTGAAAACTCCGGAAGGCGCCGGCACGGCGGTCATCGTCAATGAATTCGGCGCGGTCGGCATCGACGACGCGCTCATTCGCGACAGCGCCGAAAAAACCGTGCTGCTCGGCAACGGCTGTGTCTGCTGCATCACCCGCACCGACCTGCAAGTGGTGTTGCGCAGGCTCGTCTTTGATCGCGAGCGCGGCACCGTGCCGCCGTTCGGCCGCGTCCTCATCGAAACCTCCGGCCTCGCCGATCCGGCGCCGATCCTGCAGACCTTCTCCACCGATCGCGCGCTCGGCGGCGAATTCCATATCGATGTCGTGCTTGCGGTGGTCGACGCGGTGAACGGCGAAGCCGAGCTCGACAGCGCGGTGGAAGCGCGCAAACAGATCATCCTCGCCGACCGTATCGTGATCTCCAAAACCGATCTTGCGACGCCCGCAGCAGTCGAGAATCTGACGCGGCGCTTGAAAGCGCTCAACGCACGCGCGGTGATCGATATCGCGATCGCCGGCGCGCTCGATCCAAGCCGCCTCATCGAGCCAACGACAGACGCGCGCGGCGCTTTCGTGGCCGAGGCGGAACATGCCGATGGCATCGGAAGCTTTGTCATCACGCAAGATCGGCCTGTCGTGTGGCCGCATTTTTCGCGCGCCATGGAAACGCTGATCGCGCTGCGCGGTGCGGACCTTCTGCGCGTGAAAGGCATCCTCAATGTCGAAGGCTGCCGTGGGCCGGTTGTCGTGCAATACGTGCAGCATCTTGCCCACCCGCCGGTCGAGCTTGATGCGTGGCCCGCGACGTCGGGCACGCCCGACCGCACAAGCCGCATCGTCTTCATCACGCGCGGGATCGGCGAGTGCGACGTGAAGGCCTTGTTCGCGGCTGTCGCGGCGCTGGCAAAGTCCTGACAAAGCTTCACGTTCCGAGCCATCGAAAAATGCAAGGGGCGCAACTGCCGGTGCGTCTTGTCATCTGGGTGAAAGCCGGCATGATCCGCGCCGCGTGTCCAACAATATCCAGGGAAGAAACATGAGCGTGATCGAGGAAAGCCGCCACCGCATTCTCACGACAGGCGTGGGCAGTCTCCCACGGCGGCACGCGCTCTCCGACCTCCTGCTCGAACGGATGATCGGCAAGCCGTTCGATGCGAAGGCGCTCGAGCGCGAAACGACGGAAGCCGTGGCAGAGGTCGTGAACAAGCAGATCGAGCTCGGCGTCGACATCATCAGCGACGGCGAGCAATCGAAAACCAGTTTTCAGCACTACATCGCCGACCGCTTGACCGGACTCGAACCGATCACACCCAAAGCGGAGGAAAAGCGCACGCGCGAGAATGCAGCTTTCCCGACCTACTACAAGGATGGCGCGCATTCCGGTTCGCAGCAGGCGCGGCTCGCCTGCACCGGCCCGATCAAATATGCCGGCCAGAAGCAATTGGCCGAGGACATCGCCAACTTCAAAGCCGCGCTCAAGGGTAAGAGTCCGGTCGGCGCGTTCATTCCGTCGGTGTCGCCCTCGAGCTGCGCCGGCACCATGGAGAACAAATATTACAAGAGTGAAGAGGAGCATCTGCTCGCGGTCGCCGAAGCCTTGCGCGAGGAATATGAAGGCATCGTCGCGGCGGGCTTAGAGGTTCAGATCGACGATCCGCGGCTCGCCATGCACTACATGCTGTCGCCGCAAGAGACGCCGGAGGATGCGCGCAAATGGGCGCGCCGCCGCATCGAGATTCTCAATCACGCGCTGCGCAACATTCCGCCGGAGAAGATTCGCCACCACACCTGCTACGGCATCAATATCGGGCCGCGGGTCAGTGACTTCGAGATGAAATATCTCGCCGATCTGATCGTGACGATCCGCGCCAAATACTATTCGTTTGAAATGGCCAATGCGCGGCATGAACACGAATGGGAAATCTGGCAGACGGTGAAACTGCCGGACGACAAGGTGCTGCTGCCCGGCTGCATCACCCAAGCTTCTGTCCTGGTCGAGCATCCGGAGCTCGTGGCACAGCGCGTCGTGCGGCTAGCCAGGATCGTCGGCCGCGAGCGCGTCATCGCCAGCGCCGATTGCGGCTTCGCCTCGACGCTCTACACCAACAAGCCGCCGGAGATCGAACCGGAAATCGTCTGGGCCAAGTTCGAAAGCCTGGTCGAAGGCGCGCGGCTGGCGACCAAGGCGCTTTGGGCAAAGGCGGCGGCGTAGAACGGAGGCCCGTTATGGCCGGGCTTGTCCCGGCCATCCACGTCTTGCTCTGGCATGGCATTTAAGACGTGGATGCCCCCGACATGGGCGAGCCAACGGGTCCGGCCCGAAGTGGCCGGCCCGATGACAGGCTCCGCGACGCCGTTCTTCGAACGGCTATGCGCGGGCATGACGACGAATCTAGCGAAGCCGTTCTCCAGCCACCCAGTTGCGCCCGGCGATTTCCTCCTGCCACGGCGCGACGATGCGCTCGAACCAGCCGAGCAGCGCGTTGAGCCCGACGGCGAGCA
>DATAQN010000178.1:0-1645 GCA_036264635.1 Xanthobacteraceae bacterium
CCGACCTGCGCCGCCGCCTTGATGATCGTCGCGAAAAGCGGATCGCGCGGTTCCGGGTTGGTGACGCGCAGCGGACCCTCGCGACCGCGAAAGCCATCGTCGCCCTCGCCGGCATAGCTTTCCATGCGCTTGAAGAAGGGCAGGACCTCAGTGTAACTCCAGCCGCGGTTGCCCATCTGCGCCCAGGTATCGAAGTCCTGGGCCTGGCCGCGGACAAACACCATTCCGTTGATCGAGCTGGAACCGCCGAGCAGTTTGCCGCGCGGCACCGGGAGCCGGCGGCCGTTGGTGCTCGCCTCAGGCTCGGAGGAATAGAGCCAGTTGGCTGCGGGGTTAGCGATCAGCCGGGCCATTCCGATCGGAATGAACGACCAGGGATGGCGGGCCCGACCGGCCTCGAGCAACAGCACCTTGTTGCGCGGGTCTGCCGACAGCCGGTTCGCGACGGCCGCACCGGCCGAACTGGCGCCGACAACAATGTAATCGTAGGTTTGCATGTCCTCTCGCCCGCCCTCAGCCTCGACGCCTTCTACTCAGGCACTATGCCAAGGGGCGATCAAGCCCGCCAATGCCTGCCCTAACGAAATGCCTCTTCCTCGCTCCACTGCTGTAGTGGAGAGCGATCCGCCGTGCCGATCTAAGGCAGTTTCCCGCTGAAATGTGTGCGGCCGTGCCAGGCAATGACCGGAAAGGGACAGATTCAGTCGATAGCCGCCAACCAAGCCGATGGCAAAGATGCGCCGATTCCGGTCGTCCGCGTCACGACGATCAGTCGGCTCAAGTCGACCCGAACTGACCTTCCTTGCAGGTACCGATAGCATCATCCCTTCGGAAAGAGCGGGAGTCCTATCTCAATCCTGCGCCCGATCAACATAGCTGACGCGCGCGCGTCGCTCTGGCGATTCGTCCCTGCGAGCTTGCCCAACAGTTTCCAGCTCGTACTCGGCAGCAAGGGCGCGATGCATTGCGCTGTCGTCTGGAGCGACGCAGCGAGGCTGAAGAGGCTGCCGCGCAGTCTAGCGCCATATTCTGCCGAAGCCTCTGGACTTGACGACGCGGTCGCCTTCGCCAAAACCCAAGGCTCTTCTTCCGCCACGTAGCGATTGGCTTCGGCGATAAAGGCCCAAACGGCGTCAAGCGCACGATCGAACGCGTATGCCCCTATATATGCGGCGACGGTTGCCGGGAGTTCGCTCGCGCGGCGAAGGAGCCGGTCGTTTTCGGCGTGTCCTTCCGGCGGCGTCGGAACTATGCCGCCGCAATAGCGCTCGATCATGCTCAGGACACGATGCGCAAGGTTACCGAGCTGTCCGGCAAGCTCGGAATCGTATGCCTGTCTGAAGCGCTCGCGTGAGAAGTCGCCGTCACCTGTCGAGCGGATGTGACGCAACAAGTAGTAACGCAACGCATCCGAACCAAGTTCCGCTGCCAGTGGAACTGGATCGATGGCGTTGCCGGCCGACTTGCCGATCTTTCGACCGTCCACCGTCACATAGCCGTGCACAAGGAGGCGCGTCGGCGGTGGCAGGCCCGCAGAAAGGAGCATCGCCGGCCAGTAAACGGCATGGAAGCGGGTGATACCCTTTCCGATGACATGCTCGCGTGAGGTGGCGTCTATCCAGTATCTCGACAGCCGGGTCTCGTC
>DATAQN010000075.1:0-7242 GCA_036264635.1 Xanthobacteraceae bacterium
GGACGACGTGCAAAGTAATCAAGTTCGCGAATGCCTTCGCCATGCGGAAGATTGTGCGCAGCAGGCGGCATCACAAACCAACCCCAAACTACGCCGAGATTATTTGATCATAGGAGCGTATTGGCTGAAACTCAGCCAAGAGCTATCGGAGCGCCCGCTCCCATAAGGCACTACGAAGCACGCCTATTCCTCGACTGACCAGGGCGGCGGGAAGCGGCGGGGTGCATTACGCTTTGATGTCGCTGGCACCACCAAGGGCGTTCTCAATGTCCCCGAAAAGTTGGTCAACCACATCCTCGTATTCGGAGATGTGAGCGGGGACGGCCTTCACTTCGATTTGGGGATAGCGAGCGTAGTGGACCTTGTGCAGTTCGCTGAGGAACGGCAACTCCTTGAGCACGAGCGGGTTGCTTGGCAATCCGCGGCGCACGGCCGCTTCGTAGAGTGCCATAAGATTGTGATCTTGAGGCCCGTGGCCTTTGCTTCCCGAGCGCAGTCTGATGGTGATGCCGCGTTCGAAGACGAGATAGGCCATGATCGCAAGTTCGATCGCATGAGTTATCAGAAAATGCTTTGGCCAATTCGGTTCGGAGGTGACCATATCCTCGAGCTCTGCCGCTTGCGCGCGGTACAGGCGTGCGCGGGTCAAGTACCGCGCGGCGTCGATGGACGCGAGCGGTTTAGGCAAATATCGGCTCGATCGGCGTTTCACTGATGGTCGTAGTTAGGCCAGGAAACTGGCCTCAGCCGCGCAACCGGGCGCGCAATGATGCGGATGCCGTCGTGCTTGATTTCGTGAATCCAATCTGGGCCGGAAGGCGGCGCCTTGGCAGGCAACGGCAGACACGGCTCAATAAGCCCCAGCCCGGGGCGAGTACGCTCACGCAGCGACATGGGCGCTTAATAGGAATTGAAATCCAGAGAGTCGAGTCTCGCGCTGCGGTGATATGATGCTCCCCATATGCTGCCCACGCGCCATTTCTGGAAAGTATCTAAACAACAATATATTGATATAGCTAGGTTTATTTAGCCACAATCGCTTCCGATGAGCAGAAACGCGGGCTGGTGAAAGACATCACGCAGGCCGTGGTGAAGAATGCCGGCACGACTGCCGATCAGGTCACGGTATCGCTGGTCGAGACGCCGAGAACCTCCAAGGCCAAAGGCGGCGTCCTCTTCAGCGAAATGGCCGGCCGCTAAAGCGTGATCCCGAAAAAGCCTGTCCTCGGACTTGATCCGAGGATGGGCGCCGGTTTCGGCAAAGATCATGCCCAAACAGCGGTGAACCTCACTACCTCACTCGCGTCATGAACCATTGGCAGCTCACGGGGTCAACAATTCCGTGAGTGCACTGCACAATTCGCTTGCTGCAGTGCAGTAAATCGCTGATAATAATCGGCGAATGGGCAATATGGCACTTAAGGTGTGACGTGAGCGAGATATGGGAAACAAAGGACGGCTTGCGCCGGGTACGGCGCGATCCGCCGACGCTCGACGATGCGGTTTTGGCTGCGCAGGGTCTCACCGAGGATCTTGAAGGCCAAATCGAGATCGTCGCCGCATTGATGTCCGTAGCACCTGAAGAGGCGAGGCGAGCCGTTCTGAAAACGCGGCGGCCCGACAGCCTGTTGACCATTGCGGGCCGCGGCGGGGTCGCGCGCGCGGTCGTCGTCGAACGCAAGTCGCCGCGCCGGGCGACGGTCCAGCCTAGAGCCACCGTCTGGCGCCGGGGTCTGGGATAGCGCGCGTCGCCACCAGTCGGTGCCAGACGAACAAGACGATGAGCGCGCCGACAACGGCGCCGATCAGGCCCGCGCCCTGATCGGGCCGGTACCAGCCGATCGCCTGACCGATGAAGGTGGCGATGAAAGCGCCGGCGATGCCGAGCACCGTCGTGAGAATGAACCCGGCTGGATTGTTTGGTCCGGGCGCCAGCAGGCGCGCGATGATGCCGGCGATAAAACCGATGACGATCACCCAGAGATAGTGCATAGCGAACCTCGCGAAGGTTCTTACTGGACGAGTTCGGCGCGGCAATGTTCACACAAAACCGGTCACCAACGCCACATGCGCCGCGCGGTTCCCGGATGCAAACGGCGCGCATTGGATGACCACTCGCGAGCGACTATAGTGTGGCGCTATCAGGCGCATAACTTTCGCCGATCGCAACGTCTTTGCTCGCGGTCGGAGTTCGCGCGATGTGTTTGAGGGTTCTGCAATGACCAAAACCATCGTTGCGCCGCGCACCAAGACGAAAACCAAAACCCAGCGCCCGCCGCTGTACAAAGTCATTTTGCTCAATGACGATTACACGCCGCGCGAATTCGTCGTGCTGGTGCTCAAGGCAGTGTTTCGCATGAGCGGCGATCAGGCCTATCGCGTCATGATGACCGCGCATCAGCGCGGCGCCTGCGTGATCGCCGTCTATGCCCGCGATGTTGCCGAGACCAAGGCCAAGGAAGGCACTGAGCTCGGCAAAAGCAAGGGCTATCCGCTGTTCTTTACCACCGAGCCGGAACAATAAGACAGCTCTGAGCGGTGGCGACGAATTTTAGCGCGCCGTCGTTTACCGCCATCGGCAACGGCGGCTGATCGGTATAAGCCAACAGGAATCCGCCAACCGCCATGCCGGCACAAAATACGGTTGCAAAGGCCAGCATGAAAATGCCTTCCGGCGGACGATTGTCGATTCCATGCAATTGTTTTTCCAAGAGCTCCTGATCGCGTGGGGTCATGGCTCGGGTCCCCGGTTAATTTTTGCTCCACCTCCCTGACTGCAAGAGTCGGAAAGGAAACGCTCGAGGAGTGCGCGCGTTCCGCGACCCAGCTATGCCGGCGCATCGAGACGCTCAAGCTTGCCCGCCGTGTTGGCGTGAAATTTCGCAGTGCAAAAAGCGCGATCATGGAACAACAACAAAAGGAACGGCGGCGCGAATTCGCGCGTTGCCGTCCGAGCTGCGCGGGTTGTGCCGGTGATCGCCGGTGCAGCGCTTGTCTTCGACATAATCGGCGGTTTCGCGATGTTCGCGGCCGCGGTCTGAGCCGTTCTGGGGCGGCGGCTTCTTCCGCCGCGGCGACGGCTATCGAGATGACGACTAAAGCGAAATAATTTTCGGGATCATGGCCCGCGTCGAATCCGAACGCGGGGTTTTGCGCTATTTGTTTTTATTTTCCTGAATCGACAGGCCACCCGGCCCCAGCTCGATATGCACGCCTTCGGGCTGATGGCGGTCCTGATAGAGCTGATAGCTCAGCACGACGACGGCGACCGCAAGCGCGCCGATCACAAGATAAAGCACGTTGGTGCGGGTCACGGCGAGTTCCCCTTCGACGCGATCGAGCGATGCTAGCAGCGGCATCGATTCGTGTCGCCCGCAATTCGGTGCAATCAGATGGCGGAAAGCGACTAGCGAAAAGCGACGCGCCGCGAGCAATTGGCCGCGGCGCGTCCTTCCCCCAACCCCGAACAACAATTAGCGCCGCGACGGCGCGCGGTAGGCCATGCGTGCATGGCCGACGCAATAAGTGAAGCCGGCGAGCGCGTCATTGCCGCAGAACAGAAAATTCGTCGATGCGGGATCGCCGATCGGCCAGCGGCATTGATGCGGGTCGATATCGATCAGCGAGCACGGATGCGTGCTGATAACCACAATGCTCGACATGATCTCGTCGGGCGGCGCCTGGGCGTAAGCAAACCGCAACAGCCGGCGCTGCGTCGGTCCCCGCGAGTGCCGCGCGCGCGGAGGGCAGTTCGCACGCGCGCTCGCACCCGCGGGCCGCCCCGACGAAAGGCCGAGCCGATGAATTTTGCCGATCACCGCATTGCGCGAGACGCCGATCGCAGCGGCGATTTGACTGCAGGTCATGCCGCTGCCGATGCAGCTGCGCAGTTGCTCGATGCGTTCAGCGGTCCAGGTGGCACTCGAAGGGACGCCGTTCTTCGGCGCCGGCGCGGCCGGCGCAGGATCGAGAGCGGTGGATGTCATCGGTGGAATAGCGGGCGACGAAAGCGGGAGTGATGGGGCGATTGATGGGGACATTGAAACGGCCTCGCTCGATTGCCGCGGCCGTCTGGGCCGCCGACAGGGCGTTTGTCCGCGCGCAGCGGGCAACCGCGAGACCAAAGCCTCGAAGCAAAAATCGGTGTGCGGCCTTTGGAGCCGATCCGGAAAGAGATGCCCCAGAACGCGACCCAAAGCTTTTTCAAGCCGGTGGCAGCCGGTCCGCCGAAAAAGTCAGCCCCACCAAGCAACTACGCCGCATTCACCGAGCCGCATCCCGCCTCGAGGATGGCAAACCCGCTGTTGGAGTGGCGCCCGTACGCTGCACTTTATCGGGGCCGCTTCTTGTCGCTGTTGAGCGAGAACCCTCGCCGAATCGAAACGTCGCACGATTCGACTCGCCTGCCAAGGGTTAAAATGCCATTATAATCTGATTATAATATGAGGCGTTCGAACAATGGCGCGACCGGAAAACCGCTCGGAGGCGCGGGCCTTGAGCCTGACGCTCCCGATCGAGACGTTCAATTATCTCGCTTTGCTGGCCACGCTTGGCAAACTCGGCCGCACCGAGAACGAGGTCGCGACCCACATCCTGGTGCGCGAGGTCTATGTCATGCACGCCCACGGCTTCCACGAGACCCGCATTCCAGCGCCGAAGGAGGAGGGGGAGGGGTAACGTCACCCTGAGGTGCGAGCGGAGCGAGCCTCGAAGGGTGGCCTTGCGTTGTCATCCTTCGAGGCGCGCCATCGCAGCCAAGTGTGCGCAGGCCGCACCTGCTATGGGCGCACACCTCAGGATGACGGGGAACGTCAGTTCGTCATTGCAGCGCTTGACCCGGCAATCCATGCTGGCGAGTAGGGTCACTATCGCTGGGGCTTCACCGGAGCACATCCATGTTAGCGCTCAATCGCGCTGCACGCAGCGCCCTGTGCATTTTATTTGCTGCGGCGCTCGCCGGCTTTTCGTGGAGCAACAACGAAGCCGATCAGCGCAAGGCCTTCATCGGCTTCCTGCAAGACATCAATAACCGGCCCGGCATTCACTTCCTGGTCCCGACAGCGACTGACGAAAAAACGTTCGGACCCTATCTGCAGCATTGCGCGATCATTCTCGACTTCGATAAAGACATGAAAGCGCCGATGGACGATTTTCTCGCGCAAGCGATCAAACTCGGCTTCGGCCCAAATCCGAGCCCGCGGACCATCGAACAGATGGCCGCGGCGCCGGCGGACCTCGCGGCCGCCAAGGACGCTGTCGACAAGATGGAGCAAGTCATCGAGACGCGGCTGACGAAGGTGAATGCAGACCGTGCCGCACTCAAACAACCCGACGATCTCAAAGCGGTCTACGACAAGACCTTCGACAAGCTCGTCGTCGCGCCGACCTTGGCCTTCGAGAATTCCGCCAAAGCGCTCAGCACTGGAATCGACGCCGCGCTTGCGCTGGTCAATTACATCAACGCGCACCGAGCCAAGGTCGTCGTCTCCGGGATGCAGATCCAGGCCAGGGACCAGCGCACCCTGGACGAGCTGCAGGCTTACCAGGATGCCGGCGAGCGTTTCATCGCCGCGCAACGGCAGAGCGATCAGGTGTTGCAGGGGAATTAGTAATTACCGCAGTTTGCAGCACAGACGCCACCCTGAGGTGCGCGCGAAGCGAGCCTCGAAGGATCGCTTCGGTCACTTCACGCCAAGCAGTTCGACGTCGAAGATCAGCGTGGCATTCGGCGGAATAACGCCGCCGGCGCCGCGTGCGCCATAGCCGAGTTCGGGCGGAATGATCAGTGTGCGTTTGCCGCCGACCTTCATGGTGGCGACGCCTTCGTCCCAGCCGGCAATGACCTGATGCTGGCCGATCGGAAATGAGAACGGCTGGCTGCGATCGAGCGAACTGTCAAACTTGGCGCCCTTCGTGCCGTTATCGTAGAGCCAGCCGGTGTAATTCATCACGCAGGTCTGGCCGGGCTTCGGTGAGGGACCGGCGCCGACTTTGATGTCGATGATTTTCAGGCCCGAAGGCGTGGTCGTGACAGGTTGGGCGTCGGCCGCTTGAGACATCGCTATGACTCCAGTTGTTATTACGGAAAGGGTGGTGGCGAGTGCGGCGCGGCGCGATAAAACTCGCATTCTTGTTCACTCCGATGAGTGAGCGCGGGACACTAGCCTAGTTGCGTAGGGTGAGCAAAGCGAAGCGAAGCGTGCTCACGCGGCAGAGCGATCGGGTGCTGCAGGGGAATTAGCGCGGTTATTATCGAATTTACCTGTAGTCATTGCTAGGCTGCAACGACCTCATGACGCTGTGTAAATTTATGCGGGAGAACTATCCGAAATTCGCTCTGCGATAGGGATGCTTGCTCTAAACTTGCCGAGGGGAGTCGATTTTTTATTTCTTGTCCGATTCGATGCTCTAGGTCAGCCGATGAGTTCGGACCAAGAATAAACCCGACAAATTCACTTCGGTCGAATCTAAGCTCGGCATCAGCTACACCCCGTGGTGCTCCCGCACGTATCGCATTTGAGGCACGTGCCGTTGCGCACGAGAGTGAAGTTGCCGCATTCACTGCAGGCTTCGCCTTCATAGCCGCGCGCTTTCGCTTCGGCGCGCTTCTCTGCCGCCGCGGCCTTGGCATGCGCGCGCGCTTCGGAGCGGTGCTCGAGTTCCTGCACCGGCGAGAGTTTCGCCTCGGGCTCGGTCTTGAGCGCGGTGGTGCCGGCGACTTCCGCGCGCGGGCCGGACGAGGCGAGGGCGGTGATGTTTGTCACCCCGCCGCGTCCGCCTCCGGACCCTCCCCCTCCGGAAGAGGGTGAAGACGTCTCGGCGCTGCCCGGCATAACTTTGAGCCGGTCGGTGCGCGAGCGCGTCAGGCCCTTCGACACATAGCGCGTATCCGGCGTGGGCTTGCCTTCTTCGACGCCCTTGCCGAGCGCGTCGAAGCCGCCTTCGGCCGGCTCGACATGGGCGAGATCGAAGCGCGAGAGGTAACTCACCGCGAGCTCGCGGAACACGTAGTCCAGGATCGAGGTCGCGTATTTGATCGAGTCGTTGCCCTGCACCGGGCCGGACGGCTCGAAGCGCGTGAACGTAAAGGCATCGACATATTCGTCGAGCGGCACGCCGTATTGCAGGCCGAGCGACACCGCGATGGCGAAGTTGTTCAGAAGCGAGCGGAGCGCCGCGCCTTCTTTGTGCATGTCGATGAAGATCTCGCCGAGCCGGCCGTCGTCATATTCGCCGGTGCGC
>DATAQN010000102.1:0-2896 GCA_036264635.1 Xanthobacteraceae bacterium
CGGATCGGCATCGGTATTCACGCGCGATAAGATGGATCAGCTCGTCGTCGACAACGTCGCGGCCTGGGTGGCGGGCAAGCCGCCGCTGACCCCGGTCGCCGAAACTCCGTGGCAGCGCTGGCGCCAAAGGTAATGGCTGCACGTCTGGCATGCCGGCTTCGGCATGACGGAACCAGTCGCCCATGCTAGCCTGTGCCGCATCGTGAAAACATTCAGTTCGGGTTTGGCGAGTCCAGTATGTTGCGCGGCGGTATCATCGTGATGACGATCGTGTCGAGCCTGTTCGCCGGCACAGCCATCGCGCAAAATGCGCAGGTGGCCGCGCCGAAGGGCGCGGTTACATCGCCTGCACCTCCGCCACCGGCCGCGTCGACGCCGCCGGCCGCATCCCCGGATGCGACGCAGCAGAATTCCGCCAACGACACCGTCCACAACATGGTCGGCGCGTGGGAATTCTCCAATGCCGACCACGACAAGATCTGCCACTTCAATTTCCGCGCCGATGCGGTGCCGAACGGCTACAAGCTCGAGGTCGACAGGAACTGTCCGAACCTGTTCCCATCGACCAAAACCATGGTGGCGTGGGCGGTCGACAATTTCGGCAGTCTTCGTCTGCTCGATTCCAGCGGCAATTCGGTCGTCGATCTGTCGGAAGTCGAAACCGGCATGTATGACGGCTTCACTCCCGAAGAAGGCCGCTACATTTTGCAGGCCGCGACTTCGGCCCCGCAATTGTCGGCTGGCGATGTCGCCGGAGATTGGGCGGTCACGCACGGCTCCAACAAGCCGAACTGCTTTATCACGCTCGCCAATAATCCTCTCACCGCCGACATCCTGGCGCTGAAAGTGAAGCCCGGCTGCGGCGACAGCGCGGTCACTCGCTTCGCTCCGACCGGCTGGCGCATGGACGAGGGTGAACTGATGCTGATGTCGCCGAACGGCCAGACCTGGCAGTTCGAACAGAGCGACACCAATACCTGGCAGCGCGTGCCGGAATCCTCCGTTCCGGTTCTGCTGGTGCGGCAGTAAGGAAAAATCCCAACAAGAAAGCTCAAGCAAGAGCCGCCGAGAACGTCCGAAGAAAGATCAGCAGGAATGAAAGAGCGTTATCAAGTCGTCATCGTCGGCGGTGGCCCCGTCGGCATTGCACTCGCCGTCGAGCTCGGTCAGCGCGGCATTTCCTGCGGTGTCGTGGAGCGTCGGCGCGAGCCGCAGCGGATTCCGAAGGGCCAGAACCTGACGCAGCGCTCGGCCGAGCATTTTTACTTCTGGGGTGTTGCCGAAGAACTCAAAGCCGCGCGCATGCTGCCGCCGTCCTATCCGATGAGCGGCATCATCGCTTATCATGACCTCAACAACAAATATTGGTACGCGCCGCCGTTGCGCGAGCTCGTCAATTCCTATTATTTCCAGGACAACGAACGGCTGCCGCAATATCAGGGCGAATATGTCCTGCGCAAGCGCATGGCGCAGCTGCCGAGCGTCGAGGCGCGCTTCGGCTGGGCCGCCGAGACCATCACGCAAAACGACAACGGCGTGCGGGTCATCTGCGCCGAAGATGGCGGCTCGGGCCGCGTCACGCTTGAGGCAGATTACGTTGTCGGCTGCGACGGTGGCCATTCCACCGTGCGCCAGCAGGCCGGCATCGAACGCGCCGGCTCCGATTTCGACGAGCTGATGGTGCTGGCGCTGTTCCGCTCGCGCGAACTGCACGAGAAGCTCGAGCGTTTTCCGCCGCGCTCGACCTATCGCGTGCTGCACCCGGACCTCAAAGGCTACTGGCAGTTCTTCGGCCGCGTCGATGTCGGCGAGAGCTGGTTCTTTCACTCGCCGGTGCCCGCCGATACGACGCGCGAGAACTACGATTTCCACGGCCTGTTGCAGAAGGCGACGGGCTTTCCGTTCGCCGCGCAATTCGACTATGTCGGGTTCTGGGATCTGCGCATCGCCGTCGCCAAGAACTATCAGGTCGGCCGCATCTTCATTGCCGGTGACGCCGCGCATTCGCATCCGCCTTATGGCGCCTACGGGCTCAATAACGGGCTCGACGATGTCGTCAATCTCGGCTGGAAACTTGCCGCCAAGCTCAAAGGCTTCGGCAGCGACGCTCTGTTGCGAACTTACACCGAGGAGCGGCGACCGATCTTCAAGGAGACCGCCGAGGACTTCATCGAGGCCGGCATCGAACGCGACAAGGAATTCATGGCGCGCTATAGCCCCGAGCGCGATCTCGCCGCCTTCGAGGAAGCCTGGCAGGAGCACGCCAATGCGGCGGCGCCACGGGTCATGACCTATGAGCCGAATTACGAAGGCTCGCCGATCGTGTTTGGGCCGCCGGGTGGTGTGTCGAGCGCGCACGGCTCGCACACCTTCAAGGCGCGCGCCGGACATCATCTGCCGCCGCAGCTTTTGTCCTCCGGCCGCAATGCCTTCGAGGAACTCGGGCCCGACTTCACCTTGTTCGTCTTCGACGGTGAAGGACAAACCGTAGCGTCATTCGAAAAGGCTGCGCGTGCGCTGGGTGTGCCGTTGAAGATCGTCTGCGACAGCTATGCGGACGGCCGCACGAAATACGAAGCCAAGCTCATCCTGGTACGGCCGGACCGTTATGTCGCCTGGACCTCCGACAGCGCTTCCGCGGATGCCGCGGCAGTGCTCGGCAAAGCCGTCGGGCGCGGCTAACCGGCCGGTTCCATCGCAAGCCTGTCAGCGGCGATAGACCGATCGGCCTATCGCCGCGTCGAACAGGTCACATCGGCTTGATTTCCACCTTGCGGAATTTGACCACGCCTTTGTCGTCGCTGGCGCCCATGCCGTGCTGGAGCGCGATACGGCCGGCGGCAAACTTGTCGGACTTGGCGCCGTCCACCGTCTTCTGGCCGTTGAGGAACACGGT
>DATAQN010000124.1:0-14179 GCA_036264635.1 Xanthobacteraceae bacterium
GGCTCGACACCGAGGTGCTCAACGACAATTTTCTTCACCCGCTCGCCAATGTCACTCATCGTTCCAACCTCATCTTTCAACGCGACCCAATCAACTGGTCTCGCAACCTAGTCTCGTTTGAGTACAAGCTTTTCAATGAACCTGCCGACGGGGGGCCGACAAGCTCAATTGGGTCGACACCGATCAGAGGCGGATGGTGTTGCCCCGCTCTCCGGCATTCCGGCTCCCCCAGCCCGATTTCGGTTCGGTTACCACACTTCATTCGCGTTGACCAGCGCGGGACGTATCCCGCTGGCGCTGATCGTATCGTGTTCAAATCGCGGATTAAATCAAGGATTCGCGGACGGTTTGCGGCACCACTTTAGATCATCGCCATCCCGCCATTCACATGCAAAGTTTGACCCGTCACATAGCCCGCTTCATTCGATGCCAGGAAGGCGACCGCGGCCGCGACTTCCTCGATGGTTCCGGCGCGGTTCGCCGGAATCTTCGCGACGATGGTCTCGCGCTGCTTGTCGTTGAGCTTGTCGGTCATCGGCGTGACGATGAAGCCCGGCGCGACGCAATTCGCGGTGACGCCGCGCTTGGCATATTCCTGCGCGATTGCCTTGATCATGCCGGTGATGCCCGCTTTGGCGGCAACGTAATTGCCCTGCCCGGCATTGCCGGTCGCGCCGACCACTGAGGTGATGGCGATAACGCGCCCGAAGCGCCGCCGCATCATGCCGCGCACGGCAGCACGCGCCAGGCGAAACGTCGCGGTCAGGTTGATGGCGATGACCTGGTCCCAATCCTCGTCGCGCAATTGCACAAGCAAATTGTCCCGCGTGACACCGGCATTGGCGACCAGGATATCGAGCTGACCCATGGCTTCTTCGGCGCGCGGCACGAGCGCATCCGTTTCAGCCGAATCGGCAAGATTGGTGGGCAACACATGCACGCGGCTGCCGAGCTCGGCGGCAAGTTTGTCGAGCACTTCGCGCCGGGTTCCGGAGAGCGCGACCGTCGCGCCCTGGCTATGCAGCGTGCGGGCAATGCTGCCACCGATTGGGCCGGTGGCGCCAGTCACGAGCGCGGTCTTTCCGGTGAGATCGAACATCTCTCTACTTTCCCTGCTCTTAAAGACTAGATTTTGCTTTTGAGCATGATCTTTTCCGAAAATCGGTTTCCACTTTTCGGGATCATGCTCTAAGCCGCACCGCGCGCAGCCTTGTAGCGGCTGATGTCGTCGGGCGCGCCGATCGACGACGCAGTCGCCGCGTCGGCGATGCGCTTGTTCAAGCCGGTAAGTACTTTGCCGGCGCCGACTTCGTAGAATGTGGTGACGCCTGCTTGCGCCATGAACTGAATGGACTCGCGCCAGCGCACCGTGCCGGTCACCTGTTCGACGAGGCTCTTGACGATCTCGGCAGGGTCGCTGATCGGCCGTGCCAACACATTGGCGACCAGCGGAACGACGGGCGGATGGACCGCGACCTTCGCCAGCGCCTCCGCCATGGCGTCGGCGGCGGGCTGCATCAGGCTGCAATGGAACGGAGCGGACACCGGCAGCAGCATCGCGCGCTTGGCGCCACGCGCCTTGGCGACTTCAACCGCGCGCTCGACGGCAAGCTTGTCGCCGGACAGCACGACTTGCCCACCGCCGTTATCGTTGGCCGCAGCGCAAATACCAGCGCTTTGCGCCTCGGCCGCGATCGATTTCACGTCGCCAAGCTCGAGCCCGATCAGCGCCGCCATCGCGCCTTTGCCGACCGGAACCGCCTTTTGCATTGCGCGTCCGCGGATCCGCAACAGCCGCGCGGCGTCGGCGACCGACAGCGCACGGGCGGCGGCGAGCGCCGAATATTCGCCGAGCGAATGGCCGGCAACGAAAGTCGCGTCGCGTTTCAGGTCGACACCAGCTTCGTCTTCAAGCACACGCATCGTCGCGAGCGACACCGCCATCAGCGCCGGCTGTGCATTTTCGGTCAACGTCAGCGTATCGCCCGGCCCATTCCAAATAACGTCGCTGAGCCGCTCGCCGAGCGCGGCGTCCACTTCCTCGAACACGCGCCGCGCGTTCGGAAACGCGTCGGCGAGCGCCTTGCCCATGCCGACCGCCTGGCTGCCCTGCCCTGGAAAAACAAACGCCGTCGTCATTTTAAATAGTACCGCCCCGGTTTGCGATATTGCCCTCTCAGGAAGGGGCGAAAAATACCGCGAAGCTACGGATGTCAAGGGAAACCGGCAACCGCCCACCGGGTAAGAAAGCAACAACTGCGCGGTGATAAGGTCGATATTGTTAAAGGACACTTCGGCCGGAAGCCGCCGTTTGGGCTACCTTCCGCCTGTTTGGGTCGCCGCGAAGGCCGCGTTCGCAAGAGCATTTTGCGATGAGCATGTCTCCAGGGGTCACCGAGGACGATCTGACCCGCGCCCGGTCCGATCCGGCATTCCGCCAGAAGCTGCTGACGGAGAGCCTGGAAACACTGTTGGCCAAAATACAGAAGCTGCGCAAATCGGCGCAATCGGCGCCGTCTGACGCGCAGCTGCGCGAAGGCGTGGAATTGGCGGTTCGCCTTGCCGAACTGATACAGAAAGTGGACGGACAGCCGAGCGGCCCAGAGAGCCGGAAGTCCGCCTCCCCCGCGCGCTCCTAGAGCGTGATCCCGAAAAAGCCTGCCCTCGGACTTGATCCGAGGGTGGAAACCGGTTGAAAAGATCATCCTCAAACTAGGAATACCTTGATCCGATTCAACTGAAATGGATCAAGGTTTAGCGCCGAACTGCGACCTTGCCTTTCTCAGAAAGCCGCGTATAACGCGCGCTTCCGCTCGACCCCGGCCGGGGGCTGAACGGACGGCCGCTTGGGCGCAAAATCCGCCAAAATTGGTTAACCGATTTTCGCGAATAGCGCAGAACCCCGCGGTAGGACCCCAAAACATAGCCTTTTTCGCCAGTTTTGGGTCCGGCGTCCGGTGTCCTCGCCTTCAGAGCATTCGAGCCTTTCCCGAAGGGTTCGAGGGGCTTCGCGCCTGGGCGAGCATAACGACAGAGGAAAGGGCAGCCATGCCGCTCTATGAACACGTCTATCTTGCGCGCCAGGACGCCAGCGCACAGCAGGTCGAGGAATTGACCGCGCAGTTGAAGGGCGTCGTCGAAGGTCTCGGCGGATCGGTCAAGAAGACCGAATATTGGGGGGTCAAGACCCTCTCCTACCGGCTGCGCAAGAACCGCAAAGCCCATTACACACTGATGGATCTCGACGCGCCGCCGGCGGCGATCAACGAGATCGAACGCCTGGAACGGTTGAACGAAGACGTTCTGCGCTATCTCACCATCAAGGTCGAAGCGCTTGAAGAAGGCCCCTCGGCGATGATGCGGCGCACGGAGCGAGATCGCGACCGCGACGAACGCCGTGGCGACCGCTTCGATCGCGGCGACCGTTTTGGCGGTGGCGATCGCTTCGATCGCGGCGACCGTGGCAATCGTTTTGACCGTGGCGACCGCTTTGATCGCGGCGGCGGCGACCGCGGTGGGGGCGACCGCAGTGCGGGCGACCGCGGCGGGCGCAGCGCCGTCGACGAAACCCAAACCGCCACGGGGGAATGAACATGGCAATGTCACCGCAAGGCGCCGGCGGCCGCCGTCCGTTCTTCCGCCGCCGCAAGAGCTGCCCCTTCTCCGGCGCCAACGCGCCGAAGATCGACTACAAAGACGTCAAGCTGTTGCAGCGTTTCGTCTCCGAGCGCGGCAAGATCGTGCCGAGCCGCATCACGGCGGTCTCGGCGAAGAAGCAGCGTGAGCTTGCGCAAGCGATCAAGCGCGCGCGTTTTCTGGGCATATTGCCCTATGTGATCCGCTGAGGAGGCCGAGATGGAAGTGATCCTCCTTGAACGTATCTCTCGGCTCGGCCAGATGGGCGAGGTCGTGCGCGTCAAAGACGGCTTTGCCCGCAATTTCCTGTTGCCGCGGGGCAAGGCGCTGCGCGCCACGGACGAGAACCGCACCCGCTTCGAGGGCATGAAGGCCGACCTTCAGGCGCGGTCCGCCACGCTGAAGGCCGAAGCAGGTCAGATCGCCGACAAGATCGACGGCAAGAGGTTTACCGTGCTGCGCCAAGCCTCGGAGTCCGGTCAGCTGTTCGGCTCGGTGTCGCCGCGCGATATTGTCAGCCTGGTTGCCGCGTCCGGCTATCAAGTCACGCGCAATCAGATCGAGCTGAATACGCCGATCAAGATGATCGGACAGCACAAGGTGCCGCTGTTGCTGCACCCAGAGATCGAGACTTCGATCAGCGTCATCGTTGCCCGCAACGAAGACGAAGCCGCGCGCATCGCCCGCGGCGAGGACGCGACCCAGTTGCGCGAGCCGACCGAGCAAGAGGTGGCGCTCGCGACCGCTGAGTCCTTCTTCGAGCCGGGCGCCGGCGAGGCAAAGCCGGAAGAAGGCGAAGAAGCAGCCGAAGCAGCTCCAGGCCCCGACACGAAGTAGCCGGCTCGGAGCCGACTAGCTCTCAGTCCAAATTTTTAGGCCCTGATCCAAGTCTTTATTTTTAGGCCCTGATCCAAGTCTTTTTAGGCCCTGATCCGAGTCAATGGATCAGGGCCTAAATCTATTGAGCGTGACCTTTTCTGAAAATCCGCGGCGGCTTTTCCGGAGCGGCCTCTAGTCCGGAATATCGTCGCGTGGAACCGGAGCGGCCTCCTCCGGCGTGGCTTCACTTGATGGCGCTTCGGCCGACGCGCCTGCGCTCCCAGGCGGGCTTAATTCCGGGCTTGCGGCCGTGGCGCTCGAGGCGGCCGCAGCCGGTGGCGAACTGGATTCCGGAATTGCTGCCGGCGCGGCGGCTGTCGCTGGCTGCGGTGGAGCTAACGGCGAACTGGGCGGCTCGGGCATCGGCGGCAGTGGGGCCAGCGGCGAGCTCGGCGGCTCGGACATCGCCGGCGCTGTGGCAACCGGCGCCGGTGCTGCGGGTTCTGGTGTCGCCACGGGCGAGCCGGGTTCCGGGGTCGCCACCGGCGCGGCTTCCGGCGCAGACGGCGGGGTCTCCGGCTCTTGCCTCGGCCCTCGGCTTGCCGTCACCGGCCGCGGCTCGCGCTTCCCTGCGGCGGGCTGCTTGCGCGAAGATCCGGCAGGACTCGTAGCCCCGGGACCACGTTCACTACCAGGCTCCGCCTCGATCTTGGTATCCTGCTCGGTGGGCGGCTGGACTCTTGCAGTCGAAGCCGGTTCGGGCCGACCGCCACGAGTCTTATCGCCGGTCTTATCGCCGGGTTTTGCCTCGCCTGCCTTGGTATCTCCGGTGCCCGGCTTCATATTGCCGGAAGGCGCCGGCCCGGACCCGGCGCCGAGCACATAAGCCGCCAGTGACGAGGCCTGCTGCGCGCTCGACGTATAGTGCTCGCGCAGAAAAGATGCGAGCGAAGTGCTGTTCCGGCCGTTGGCGAGGCCCTTGGCGCTCTTGTGGCAGGTCGCGCAATCGCCGGAAAACATTTCCGAGGGCGATTTCCCCTGATCGATATTGACCTGCGCTCGCGCCGGAGCGGTCAAGAGCGCAATGCCCAAAACGGCAGAAAGGCCGATCATCGGCACGAGTCGGCGGGACACGCGAGTCTCCTTGGGCTTTGCAGGCTTTGGCTCAATGAGCCTGGGTTTTGCGGTTTGAGCGATCATACTTGACCCTATCTGCCGAATGCGAGGGCGCACTCCGCGGCGGACAGTCATACCTTCGCGGCATTGCTGGTCGACGAGGATTTTGTTTTAATCACGGCAATCAATGGACACTCTGGGAGCGCGATGAGCTGATTACGCGGCAAAATCGCCGCGATGGCGGAACGGTGCGCGGTTTAGTCGTAGGTTGCGCGTGGCGTATTGCGCAAGGGAGTTTTGTGAGGCGTGGAGGCGGCCGTGGACCGGTTGCTGTTCATTTTTCTGCAGAAATTCATTCGCCGCGGCTCTTTGAAGGTGACCACGGCAAACGGGACTACTCGTACCTTCGGCGATGGCAGCGGGCCGGGCGTTGTGGTGCGTTTTACCTCAGCCGCGGCACAGCGTGCCGTGTTGTTCGATCCGGAACTCAAGCTCGGCGAAGCGTATATGGACGGCACTTTCGTCGTCGAACGAGGCTCGATTGCCGATGTTTTGGCGGTTTTGTTGCGCCAGGAGCGCATCGGTGCGGCGAACTGGGCCTGGCTGCCACGGCTGGTCCGCCATCTGTTCCGCCGCCTGCAGCAATACAATCCTCGCTCCCGCTCCCGCCAGAACGTCGCCCACCATTACGATCTCGACGGCAGGCTCTATTCGCTGTTTCTCGACTGCGACCGGCAATATAGCTGCGCCTATTTCGAGACCCCCGATCAGTCGCTTGACGATGCCCAACTCGCCAAGCGGCGGCATCTAGCGGCCAAGCTTCGCCCGCCGCCGGGCGCCAATGTGCTCGATATCGGCTGCGGCTGGGGCGGGCTTGCCCTTTATCTCGCTGAAATGGCGGGCGCCCATGTCACCGGAATCACGCTGTCGCAGGAGCAGTTCCAGGTGGCGCAAAATCGCGCACTGGAACGTGGTCTGACGCAAGACACGAATTTCCGGCTGATCGATTACCGCGACGTCCAGGGCCAATTCGACCGCATCGTGTCCGTCGGCATGTTCGAACATGTCGGCGTGGGCTTTTACGACACTTTCTTCGGCACGGTCGAAAAGCTTCTCGACAACGACGGCTTGGCGCTGCTGCACACGATCGGGCGCTCGAGCCCGCCCGGCATCACCAATCCGTGGATCGCCGAATACATCTTCCCGGGGGGCTATATCCCTGCCCTTTCCGAAGTTCTGCCCGCGATCGAGCGGGCAAAGCTTATTGTCACTGACATCGAAATCCTGCAGCTGCATTATGCCGAGACGCTCAAAGCATGGCGCGAACGCTTCCTGGCCCATCGCGACGAAGCCGTGAAACTTTACGATCAGCGCTTCGTGCGGATGTGGGAATTCTACCTCGCCTGCTCCGAAATGGCGTTTCGCGAAGGCGATATGGTGGTGTTCCAGATCCAAATGGCCAAACACAAAGGCATCGCCCCGCAAACGCGCGACTACATCGCGCAGGAGGAAGCGCGGCTGCGCGGGATCGAAGCCCGCCACGCGGCGCCGCTGCGACTCGCAGGCGAGTGACCTTCGCCTTTTGATCGCCGAAAACATGCGTCAAGCATAAAGCGAAATCTCTTTGGTGCTCACCGCCCGGCGGTGGGTAGTGGGGAAAGCGGCAACGAGGATTTCCATTCGCTTCGCCGCTGGATTATCGAGAGCGTCCCTGTTGCGTGCGGTTGCTGGTGCCGCTCATCGGAGCGTCACCGATCGCGGTGCCGCTTTTTGTTGAGTGATCTGCAATGTTGCGTAACGACACGATCGAAACGCGCCGTAGAACGGCCATAGCCGACGATTCCTTTGATCGGGACCATGCCAGCATTCGATTCGACAGCACGCAAGCAGACACCGCCGTCGCCGGAACCGACGTTCCGTACCGCGCCGCACAATATCGAGGCCGAACAGGCGCTGCTGGGCGCCATCCTCGTCAATAACGAGGCGTTCTACCGCGTCTCCGACTTTCTCGAGCCGCGGCACTTTTTCGAGCCGATTCATCAGCGCATTTACGAGCTTGCGAGCGGACTGGTGCGTGCCAACAAGCTGGCGACGCCGGTGACGTTGAAAACGTTCCTGCCCGGCGACGTCGATATTGCCGGCCTTTCGGTCAACCAATATCTGGCGCGGCTCGCCGCCGAGGCGACGACCATCATCAATGCGCAGGACTACGGCCGCACCATCTACGACCTTGCGATTCGCCGCGATCTGATCATCATCGGCGAGGACATGGTCAATCTCGCCTATGACGCGCCGGTCGAATCGACGCCGATGCAACATATCGAGGACGCCGAGCGAAAGCTTTATGAGATCGCCGAGACCGGTCGCTACGATACCGGCTTCCAGCGCTTTGCCCAGGCCCTCACCACCGCTGTCGACATGGCGGCGAAGGCCTATCAGCGTGACGGCAGCCTATCCGGATTAGCCACCGGCCTTACCGATCTCGACGCGCGAATGGGCGGCCTGCAGTCTTCCGACCTGATCATCCTCGCCGGCCGTCCTGGCATGGGCAAGACCGCGCTCGCCACCAATGTTGCCTATAACGTCGCCAAAGCCTATGTGCCCGAGACACATGTCGACGGCCGAACGGCCGCAGCGAACGGCGGCATCGTCGGCTTCTTCTCGCTCGAAATGTCGGCCGAGCAGCTCGCCACCCGCATCATCGCCGAGCAGACCGGGATTCCGTCGAGCAAGATCCGCCGCGGCGGCATCGATGAAGGCGACTTCGAAAAGATCAAGGACATCTCGATCGATTTACAGAACCTGCCGTTCTATGTCGACGAGACCGGCGGTCTGTCGATCGGGCAATTGGCGGCGCGCGCGCGGCGGCTCAAGCGCCAGCGCGGGCTCGATCTCCTGGTGATCGACTACGTGCAGCTGCTGACAGGCTCGAGCCGGCGCTCCAGCGAAAACCGCGTGCAGGAAATCACCGAGATCACGACACGGTTGAAAGCGCTCGCCAAAGAGCTCGCTATTCCGATCCTGGCGCTGTCGCAATTGTCACGCCAGGTCGAAAGCCGCGACGACAAGCGCCCGCAGCTCTCCGATCTTCGCGAATCAGGCTCGATCGAACAGGACGCCGACGTCGTGATGTTCGTGTTCCGCGAAGAATATTACCACCAGATGCGCAAGCCGACGGAAGCGAACCGCGAGAAGTTTGCCGAATGGCTGGCCGAAGGCGAACGCGTCGAGGGCAAAGCGGAAGTCATCATCGGCAAGCAGCGTCACGGCCCGACCGGCACGGTGGAATTACAATTCGACGCCGCCGTCACGCGTTTCGCCAATCTCGACACGGCACATCGGCCGAATTTCTAGGGCGCTCCGGCCCCCGCTTTACCCCAGCCGCTGCAACGGCCATAACCTGACCATGGCCCTTGCCGCGCCCATTTCCGATTCAGTGACGACGCCAGCCGTCGCCGAAACCGGCGGCACGCTGATCATCGATCTCGCCGCGATCGAGGCCAATTGGCGCACGCTGGGGCGCGAACTGCGCACCGTGGAATGCGCGGCCGTAGTCAAAGCCAATGCCTATGGCATGGGACTAGAACCGGTTACCGCGACGCTGGCAAAAGCCGGCTGCAAGACATTTTTCGTTGCCGACATGGCCGAAGCGCGCGGGGTACGCGCACAAGCGGCCGAAGCAACAATCTATGTGCTCGACGGGTTTTCGACGGATTGGGGCGACGCCCTGATCGAGATCAATGCGCGGCCCGTCATCAATTCGACCACCGAACTCGCCGAATGGGACGCTTTCGTCAGCGCCCGTTCGTGGCGCGGAGGTGCCGCGCTTCACATCGACACCGGTATGCGCCGGCTCGGCATCACGCCGGACGAAGCCGTAGCGCTAGCGCCGCGCGCGCAAACCGAAAATCACGGCATTGCGCTGGTCATGAGCCACCTCGCCTGCGCCGATACGCCTGACCATCCGCTGAACGAGACGCAGATCAAATTATTCCGCGAATTGCGCATGCTCTATGCCGGCATTCCGGCTTCGCTCGCCAATTCTTCAGGAATATTTCTCGGCGATGCGGCGCATTACGATTTGGCGCGGCCCGGAGCGGCGCTCTACGGCGTCAACCCGACACCAGGCAAGCCCAACCCGATGCAGGGCGTCGTCGAATTGACCGGCCGCATCCTGCAGATCCGCAATGTCGCGCCTGACGAGACGGTCGGCTATGGCGCCACCTGGACGGCGAAGCGTGCCACGCGGATTGCGGTCGTTGCACTCGGTTATGCCGATGGGCTTTTGCGCGCAGGCAGCGGCTCCGGCGATCATCCCGGCGGCTCGGCGATCGTCGCCGGACAGCGCTGCCCGATCGTCGGCCGCATTTCGATGGACCTCACCTGCGTCGACATCACCGATGTGCCCGCCGGCGCCGTCCGTCGCGGCGACTATGCGACGCTGGTTGGCGGCGACATCAGCATCGACGACGTCGCAGCGGCAGCCGGTACCATCGGCTACGAAATTCTCACCCGGCTCGGCCCGCGCTGTCACCTCGTCTATCGCAGCGGATGAGGTGAACGGGATGGCGGCGCGCGCACTGAACTTCATCTGTCAGAATTGCGGTGCCGCGACCGCGCGCTGGTCCGGCAAATGCGAATCTTGCGGTGAATGGAATTCGATCGTCGAGGAAACTGCCGAAGGGCCGCGCCGCTCGCCGCGCAAGGGGCGCGCCTTCGCGATCGAACCGCTCAAAGGCGGCGAGGGCCATCAGGCGCCGCGGCTGCCGTCGGGCATTGCCGAATTCGATCGTGTCACCGGCGGTGGCCTGGTGCGCGGTTCGGTTCTGCTGCTGGGCGGCGATCCAGGCATCGGCAAATCGACTTTGCTTCTGGAAGTCGCGGCGGCCTTTGCGCGCAATCGCCACCGCGCCGTCTACATCTCCGGCGAAGAGGCCGTGGCGCAAGTGCGGCTGCGCGCGGAGAGGCTTGGCCTTGCCGAAGCTGCCGTCGATGTAGCAGCCGAAACGTCGGTCGAGGACATTGTTGCGACGTTGTCGCAAGGAGCGCCCCCGCGCCTTCTCGTCATCGATTCGATCCAGACCATGTGGACGCAGACTGTGGAGGCTTCGCCGGGCACGGTGACGCAGGTCCGCGGTTCGGCCGGCGAATTGATCCGTTTTGCCAAGCGCAGCGGGACCGCTGTGATCCTGGTCGGCCATGTCACCAAGGACGGCCAGATCGCGGGGCCGCGCGTCGTCGAGCACATGGTCGATGCGGTGATGTCGTTCGAAGGCGAAGGCTCGCAGCAATTCCGCATTCTGCGCGCCATGAAGAATCGATTCGGCCCGACCGACGAGATCGGCGTCTTCGAGATGACGGGATCGGGCCTGCGCGAAGTCGCCAATCCGTCGGAACTGTTTCTGTCCGAACGCGATCTCGGCAGTCCCGGCACGGCGGTATTCGCCGGCATCGAAGGGACGCGGCCGCTTTTAGTCGAGATCCAGGCCCTGGTGGCGCCGACTTCGCTCGGCACGCCGCGCCGTGCCGTGGTCGGCTGGGACCAGAGCCGGCTGTCGATGGTGCTTGCGGTGCTCGAGGCGCATTGCGGCGTGCGCCTGTCTGGCCACGACGTCTATCTCAATGTCGCCGGCGGCCTGCGCATCCAAGAACCGGCGGCCGATCTCGCCGCCGCGGCGGCCTTGGTGTCGTCGCTCGCGCATGCGCCCCTGCCCGCCGATGCGGTCTATTTCGGCGAGGTCTCGCTGTCGGGCGCGGTGCGCCCGGTGGCGCAGACTGCGGCGCGCCTGAAGGAGGCGCAGAAGCTGGGTTTCACCAAAGCAGTGGTGCCGGAGGCCGCCCATAACGAGACGCCGGAGGGCGTCACACTTTCCCCGATCAGCGCTCTGAGCAGCCTGGTCGCCGAGATCGCCCGCGATGGCGCGCCGGCGCCGCGCCGCGTCGCCGGCCGGGACAGCTAGCGGATGTCCCGGAAAAGCATGTCCTTGGACTTGATCCGAGGATGGGCACCGGTTTTCCGACAAGGACATGCGCAAATCGATAAACCTGCCCGCGCCTGTTGACCGCGCCAGAAGACGGGTGACGCCGCGGCGGAGCCCGGCTATACACGCGGCGGGCGGGCAGACCGGCGTCAGGCGCGGCGGAGGCGAGGTTCCTGAAACCGAGCGGCAACCATAAGCAGCAGCGTCGGGTCGGAAAACCGCACTTGGATCATAGAGTTGCTGGTGTCTCCGAAGATTCCGGGATACGCATGGGGCTAGGCTTTAGGCGCCTGCGCATTGGGGAATCAGGGCGGGCGGGCTTTTAGCGATGCCGATTTCGTTGCTCGATATCGTTCTTCTCGTGGTGATGCTGATTTCGGGGCTGCTCGCGATGGTGCGCGGCTTCATGCGCGAAGTCCTGTCCATCACCGCCTGGGTGCTGGCCGCCGGCGCCACCCTCTACTCCTATGCCAAGCTCCTGCCGCTCGCCAAACAGTACTTCAACAACGATATCGTCGCCGCAGTCGCGGTAGTCGGCGGCGTCTTTCTGCTGACGCTGCTCGTCGTCTCGGTGATCACCATCAGGATATCGGACGCGGTGCTCGACAGCCGGGTCGGTGCGCTCGATCGCACGCTCGGTTTTCTGTTCGGGCTCGGACGCGGGCTTATTATCGTCGTCATCGCGTTCCAGTTCTTCACCTGGCTGGTGCCCGACCGCAGCCAGCCGGAGTGGGTGAGAAATGCAAAATCGCGGGTTGTGCTTGCCGGCACGGGACAATGGCTCATGTCGATGTTGCCGGATGACCCCGAGAGCACCATCTTAAACAAGCTGAAAAAGCCGCATCCGGAGGATACCGAGACTCCGGGGGCTGCGCCGGACCAGCACAGCTAGCGCGACGAGGATCGTAAAGATCATGACCGAACCTGCTGCCGTCTTCGATCCCGATGCGGATCGGCTGCGCGAGGAATGCGGCGTATTCGGCATTTTCGGCCACCCCGATGCGGCCGCCATCACCGCGCTCGGCCTGCATGCGCTCCAGCACCGCGGCCAGGAAGCCGCCGGCATCGTCTCCTACGACGGCAAGCGCTTCCACTCCGAGCGCCGCCTGGGTCTGGTCGGCGACACCTTCTCCCGGCGCGAAGTGATCGACCGGCTGCCGGGCACCACCGCGGTCGGCCATGTGCGCTATTCGACGACCGGCGAAACGATCCTGCGCAATGTGCAGCCGCTATTTGCCGAATTGAACGCCGGCGGCTTTGCCGTCGGCCACAACGGCAATCTGACCAACGGCCTGACCTTGCGGCGTCAGCTGGTGCGCGAAGGCGCGATGATGCAGTCGACCACCGACACCGAAGTGATCCTGCATCTGGTGGCCCGCTCGGGCCGCAATCGTTTCGTCGACCGCCTGATCGAAGGCCTGCGCATGCTCGAAGGCTCCTATGCCTTCGTCGGCCTCACCAACAAAAAGCTCGTCGGCGCCCGCGATCCGCTTGGCATTCGGCCGCTGGTTCTCGGCAGGCTCGACGGCTGCCCGATCCTCACTTCCGAGACCTGCGCGCTCGATATTATCGGCGCTCAATACGTGCGCGACGTCGAGAACGGCGAGGTTCTGATTTTCGATGAAGAAGGCGCGCATTCCTACAAGCCGTTTCCGGCCATGCCGCCCCGCCCCTGCATCTTCGAATACATCTATTTCGCACGGCCGGATTCGATCATCGGCGGCCGCAGCGTCTATGACGTGCGCAAAGCAAGCGGCGCGGAGCTCGCGCGTGAAGCGCCTGCGGCAGCCGATGTCGTCGTGCCGGTGCCGGATTCCGGCGTGCCCGCGGCGATCGGCTATGCCCAGGAGTCCGGAATTCCCTACGAGCTCGGCATCATCCGCAATCACTATGTCGGCCGCACCTTCATCGAGCCGACCCAACAGATCCGTCAGCTCGGCGTGCGGCTCAAGCACAGCGCCAATCGCGCCGTCGTTGCGGGCAAGAGCATCGTCCTGATCGACGACTCGATCGTGCGCGGCACCACGTCGGTAAAGATCGTGAAAATGATGCGCGATGCCGGCGCGCGCGAAGTGCATTTCCGCATCGCCTCGCCGCCGATCACCCATCCTGATTATTACGGCATCGACACGCCCGAGCAGGACAAGCTTCTGGCCGCGACCCACAGCCTCGAACAGATGCGCGAATTCATCGGCGCGGACTCGCTTGCCTTCCTTTCGGTCAATGGCATCTACCGTGCCATGGGGGAGAAGAGCCGCAATCCCGATCGGCCGCAATTCACCGATCATTGCTTCACCGGCGAATATCCAACGGCGCTTACGGACCGCACGGCGCAGGACGCGACGCCGCGCCAGCTCTCGCTGCTTGCCGAAGCGAGCTGAGCCACCGTCGTCATTGCGAGCGAAGCGAAGCAATCCAGCGCTGAGGCGCGGCCCTGGATTGCTTCGTCGCTTCGCTCCTCACAATGACGATAGCGATCCCGCCACAAATCATCGCGTCTAGAGAGCATTTTCCACTTAATGTGCAGCATACCCGGCGTTGCGGAAGTAATTGGCGCATTCGTTTGGTTGGAAGGCCTCGAGGAGATGTGCAATGCGATTCCAGAGTCGCTCGACCGAGCGCTCGGC
>DATAQN010000155.1:0-5860 GCA_036264635.1 Xanthobacteraceae bacterium
CTCGTCGAGCGCTTCTTCGCGTGGATACAATGGCAGCGCCGTATTCTCGTCCGCTGGGAATATCACACCCAGAACTTCCTCGGCTTTGTCCAGCTCGCTTGCCTCGTTATCCTCTTCAGGCAATTTTGAGATAGGTTCTAGCCAACCTTAGACTTCAAAACGCTTCGTGCCGCGCTCCTATGCCGAAAGGTAACCTGCGAAGGTGACGTGCCGTTTGCACGTTAGCTATTCGAGATTTTGGCTTGGAGGGAAGTCGCGCGAGAACACCGGCTGCTCGATGAATTTCTTGGGATCATAGGTCCAGAACTGGCTCACCTGCGGGTACGTTTTGACGATCGTGTTGGTGAGTTTGCCGTTTACGCGCGCCACTTTCCGGATGTGGATGTCGAGAACAGGGGTTCCGTATTCGTCAAGCCGTACTGGGCCGATCGGCCCCTGGGTGAGGCGGACCTCGTGCATGGCTTTGAGGAATGCAGGCGCGTCATCAGTGTTTCCGCCGGTCGTCTTCAGTGCTTCCTCGATGATAAGAAGAGCGGTGTAGGGACCGGCGGTGTAGAATCCGGGATCGTGCTTGTATGCGGCATTGATGCCGGCGACGAATTTCTTGTTGTCAGGCGTCTCGAGACCCGCCGCGTACCAGCCGGCTGTATAGACCCCGATTGCTTCATCGCCCATCACCCTGAGGATGCCCTCATCGGTGCTTGTCGTATTGCCGAGCACCGCGACTTTGCCCTTTAACCCAAAATCGTTGAACTGCTTGAGAAAGCGCACCGGATTGCTGCCGGCAAAGCCGATATAGATGGCGTCAACCTCTGGTTTGATCTGCGCGAGATAAGGCGCGTATTCGGGTGTGTTGAGCGGCGGCCAGAGCTTCTGCACGATTTTGCCACCGGCCGCCTCGAACGCGAGATGAAAGCCGCCGGCGCCCTCATGACCGTAAGTGAAATCTTCGGCGATGATCGCAACCTTTTTAAAACCTAGCGTCTTGGCCGCGTAATCGCCCAGCGGATAGGTCACCTGAGGTGCCGTACCGAAGGCGTGCAGCACCCAGGGGTTTACCGCGTGGCCTTTGAGATCGACCGTGGCCGCGGAAGTTGTCGTGATCAACGGCACCTTGCTTTCGCGAATATACCCATCCATTGCGATGGCTTCGTTGGTCGCCAGCGGCCCGATCATGATCGGGACCTTGTAACGCTCGACCAATTCCTGCGTTTTTGTTTTGGCCTGGGCGGGATTTCCTCCTGTGTCTTGGGTGATGAGCTCGACCTTTCGGCCAGCGATCGTCCCATTTCGCCCACTAAGGAACAGCCCGGCGCCTTCTTCCTGTTGTTGGCCCCCAGCGGCAAGAGGTCCGGTCAGAACGGTGAGGAACCCGATCTTCAGGGGCTCTGATGTTTGCGCGAGGAGCTGCGGAACGGGATAAACCCCCATTGCAGCCCCCGCCCGAAGTAACAGGCGGCGTGAGATTCCCGATATGCGCTTGCTGACTTCCATCAGTTATCTCTCCTCTGACCATGTGAGGGTTTCCATCCAAACACCAACAAAAGTGGCCGTGCTTCCGCTACGAAGGGTCACGAGAATAATCCGATGGTCGAATATATAAAACAGGTTCACCGCTCAATTTATAGCTGCGTGTAGACCGTCAGTCCTCGAACGGCATGCCGGCATATTGCTCAGCGAGTGATGCTTGAGCATGCTCCGAGGCGTGCAGATAATCGAACTGATTGAGCCGCATCTGTTGTTCGAACGGCGGCTCGTCGGGAAAACGATGCAGTAGCATGGTGAGCCACCACGACACCCGCGCCGAGCTCCACACCCGGCGCAGCGCCATGTCGGAATAGCGATCAAGATAATGCGTGCGTCCGGTGCGATAGGCTTCGATTAAGCCGCGCGACAGATAAAACACGTCGGACACCGCGAGATTGAGCCCCTTCGCGCCGGTCGGCGGAACGATATGGGCGGCGTCGCCGGCCAGGAACAATCGGCCATATTGCATCGGCTCGGCGACGAAGCTGCGCAGCGGCGCGATCGATTTTTCGATCGATGGCCCGGTGACGATCCGCTCCGCCATCTCGGGCGGGCAGCGCGCCTTGAATTCGCGCCAGAAGCGATCGTCGGGCCAGTCCTCAAGCTTGGTGTCAAGCGCGCACTGGATGTAGTAGCGGCTCAGCATCGGCTTTCGCATCGATGCCAGCGCGAAACCGCGATGATGGTAGCAGTAGACCATGTCCGGGAATGGCGGCGTCTCCGACATGATCCCGAGCCAGCCAAATGGATAGCCTTTGTCGTAGGTCTTGAGCACCGTGGGCGGGATCGATGACCGGCTCACGCCGTGGAAGCCATCGCACCCGGCGACATGGTCACAGTCGATCCGCTGCGCGGCGCCGTTTTTGTCGTAGGTCACGAACGGCCGTTGCGACGTGAGCTCATGCAGACGGACGTTGGCGGCTTCGTCGATCACCTTGCCGCCGGTCGCATCGCGCGCCGCATAAAGATCTTCCGTGATCGAGGTCTGGCCATACGTCATCAAGGGCCTGCCGGTATATTTCTTGGTATCAATGAAGAACCGCGGTCGTCCTTCCCAGGCGATGGCCGAGCCGTCATGCGGATGGCCTTCCCGGTCCATGCGCTCGCCGAGCCCAACCTCGCGCAACAGGTTGACTGTACCGGCCTCCAACACCCCGGCGCGGATGCGCTCGAGCACATAGGCGCGGCTCTGGCGCTCCAGCACGATGGTATCGATGCCGCTCCGGTGCAGAATATGCGACAGCAGCAGACCGGCCGGGCCGCCGCCGATAATCGCGACTTGGGTGCGCGCAGCCGCTGTCACAATGACCCTTACCAAAAGCCCAATTGCGCATATTGGCAAGCCAATTCAGCCTACATGCCGCGTCGCCGCGAGCAGGCTTGCGCTGGCGGCTCAATGCCGCGATATGAGGACCATCGCCGGGCCTTCCGAGGGCGCGGCGACCGAGCGCGCAGCGCGGCTACGATCGTTGCGGGACTGAATTCCCGCCTGATGCGAGACAATGCGACGGTAGCGATCTTTGAGGTGTCCATGTTTGAAGCGTTCAAAAGTTTTGTTTCGGATTTTGTCGACGGCGAAAAACATCCGAGCCAGTTTGCCGACAACGACTATCGCCTGGCGGCAGCCGCATTGCTGGTGCACGCCGCGGCGATAGATGGCGACATGTCACAGCGCGAGCGCGACAAGCTTCACAGCGTCATCAAGCAGCGCTTCGCGCTCAGCGACGAGACGACCGACGAGCTGATCGCCAAGGCGACCGCAGCCGAACAGGAGTCGGTCGATCTCTATCATTTCACCAGCCTGCTCAATCGCTCGCTCGATGAGCCGGGGCGCGCCCGCGTTATCGAGATGATGTGGGAAATCGTATTTGCCGACGGTCAGCGCGATGAGCTTGAGGACAATTTGTTATGGCGTGCCGCCGATCTGCTCGGCGTATCGCCGCGCGAGCGCATCGAGCTGCGCCGGCGCATCGGCGGGGAATCGTCATGAGGCCGATTGTCCTGATTACCGGCGCGTCATCCGGCATCGGCGCGGCTTTGGCCAAGGTTTTCGCCGCGCATGGCCACGAGCTCGCTTTGGCGGCGCGGCGCGGCGATCGGCTCGAAGCGCTTGCCGACGAAATCGCGGCGAGCGGGCAGCCGCGGCCGACCGTGTTCACGGCGGATCTCGAACGCCGCGATGGCGCCTCGGCCATCGCCGCCGAGCTGTCGTCGCGAGGATTGGAGCCGGCGATCGTCGTCAACAATGCCGGCTTTGGTCTTCGCGGCGAAGCGGCCACGCTGTCTCGCGACGAACAGCTGGCCATGATCGATCTTAATGTGCGCGCGCTGACCGAATTGTCGCTGATGTTCGTCGACAGCGTGGCGCGGCATCGCGGTGGCATTCTCAATGTTGCTTCGCTCGCCGCTTTTCTGCCCGGACCCGGCATGGCCGTCTACTATGCCAGCAAAGCCTACGTGCTCTCGTTCAGCGAAGCCTTGCATCGCGAATTGTCCGGGCGCGGCGTGCGCGTCACCGCACTGTGTCCGGGGCCGGTGCCGACCGAATTCCAGGCCCGGGCGGGGCTATCGCTTCCCGCGGCGGCGCGGATGCTGGAGCTTTCAGCCGAGCGTGTAGCGCAGATCGGCTATGACGCGTTTATGGCCGGTCAGCGGGTCGTTATCGCGGGAATAGGTAATAGGGTTTTGGTGTCTTTGATGCGATTGGTGCCGCATGCGCTGCTCTTGCGCTTGGTGGACGAAAGCCGGGCGGCTGGGGCCGCAAAATAGATCGCGTGGGGCGGCGGTAACGAGGGTGCAGGGCTTAACCAGCTTTGCTCGGTTTATGCAGCATCCGGTCCTGATCATCCTGCACCAGCAGCACTCCACGCCTGGCCGCCTCGGCCATGCTTTGCAACAACTCGGCTACACGCTGGACGTGCGGCGGCCGCGCTTCGGCGACCCGTTGCCCGCGACCATGGCGGAGCATTCGGCCGCGATCATTTTCGGCGGGCCGATGAGCGCCAATGACAGCGACGATTTCATCCGCCGCGAAATCGAATGGATCAGCGTGCCGCTGCGCGACAACAAGCCGTTCCTCGGCATCTGTCTTGGCGCGCAAATTTGCGCCAAATTTCTTGGCGGCAAGGTGTTTCGTCACCCGAGCGGCCATGCCGAGGTCGGCTATTACCCGGTGCGGCCGACGCTCGCCGGCCTTGCCGTCGTCGAGAGCTTGCCGGAATGCGTCTATCAGTGGCACCGCGAGGGCTTCGACCTGCCGTACGGCGCCGAGCTCCTCGCCGAAGGCGACATTTTCGAAGTGCAGGCGATCCGCTTCGGCCGCGCCTTCGCGCTGCAATTTCATCCCGAAGTCACGCACGCGATGATGCACCGCTGGACCACGACCGGGCATGATCGCTTGGCGATGCCGGGCGCGAAACCGCGGCACACGCATTTCGCCGACCGCGCGGTGTACGATTATTCGGCGCGGGCGTGGCTCAAGGTTTTCCTGGAGCGCTGGCTCGGCGGCGGGAAAGAGAGCGCTGGACAGTCACTCATGGCGGCCGCGGATTAAGCGCCGCTAAAGCGGAGATTGAATAAACGCGTCATGCTCGCGCATAGCCGTTCGAAGAACGGCGTCGCTTCGCTCGCCTATGTCGCGGACATCCACGTCTTAAATATTGTGCCGAACAAAGACGTGGATGGTCGGAACGAGTCCGGCCATGACGAAAGGCTCTACTCGCGGTCGAGCTGCTGCGCGAAATAAGCGACCGTCTTGGTGTAGACCTGCGATGAATTCCATTGCAGCAGAACCTGGAAATTGGCGGTGCCTTCGCCCCAGGGTTGGCCGCGCTGCCAGCCGTAGCCTTTGAGATAATTGGCTGTCGAGGCGAGCGCGTTGGTCGGATTGTGAATGAGATCGCGGCCGACCGCGTATTTGAGATACGACGACGGCAGAAACTGCGTCTGGCCGATTTCGCCAGCCCAGGCGCCGCGCATGTCGGCCGGGCTCATGTCGCCGCGCTCGACGATCTGCAGCGCAGCGATCAGCTCGCCGCGGAATTTGTCCGGCCGGCGGCAATCATAGGCGAGCGAAGCCAGCGCGCGGATGGTCGGGAAGTGGCCGCTGTCGGCGCCGAAGTCGGTTTCCAATCCCCAGATGGCGACGAGCACAGATCCGGGCACGCCGTATCGCTGCTCGATGCCGCTGAGTACGGACGCATATTGCAGCATCATGCGCCGGCCGCGCGCCATTCGCGGCGGCACCATGCGCCCGGCGAACTGGTCGAAGCTCTGCCGGAAGACCCCTTGAGCGTGATCGCGGGCAATGATGCCCGGATCGTAGCTCACGCCG
>DATAQN010000180.1:0-71464 GCA_036264635.1 Xanthobacteraceae bacterium
GCTGCAGCACGGGCTGCAATTGGTCGGTGGTCTTGTCGCGCTTGTCCCAAGGCTTGAACACCATGCCGGCGAAGATCTGGCCCGGCACGTCGATCTGAAAGACGTGCTCGGTTTCCGGATGCTTGGCGAATGTGTTGTAAACCTGGCGCGCATAGAGCTGGCGCTGCTGCAAGGTCGAATTCGGCGACGCAACAGATTGCGCGAGGATGGCGCCCTGGTCTTCGGTCGGCGCAAGCTCGGTTTGCGCACTGGTGAACAGGAAATAGATACTCCCCAGAATGATCAGGGCGAATACCAGCGTGACCGGAAGAAAATTCAAGCTGTTGTGCAGGCGCCTCTCGTACCAGCCGCGCAGCGCGGCGAAGCGCCGATCGATGAAATCGATCAGATGGGCTTCCCAGCCGCGGCCGTCGTGATCCGGCGCCTTGAGGAGGCGCGAGCACAGCATCGGCGACAGCGTTAGCGCGACGACGCCCGACATTGTCACCGCCCCTACCAGCGCAAAGGCGAATTCCGAGAACAGCGCGCCGGTGAGGCCGCCCTGGAAACCGATCGGTACGTAGACCGCGGCCAACACCACTGTCATGGCAATGATCGGCGCGCCAAGCTCGCGCGCCGCCATGATCGCCGCGTCCATCGGCGACTGGCCCTCTTCGAGGTGGCGGTTGACGTTTTCGACCACGATAATGGCGTCGTCGACGACGAGACCAATGCCGAGCACGAGCGCCAGCAACGTCAAAAGATTGATCGAATAGCCCAAGGCCAGAAGAATAATGAAAGTGCCGACCAGCGACAGCGGAATGGCGACGGTCGGAATGATGGACGAGCGCAGCGAGCCCAGGAACAAAAAGACCACGACGGTGACGATCACGAGCGCTTCGACGAGACTGCGGATCACTTCGTAGATCGCACTGTGCACGAATTCCGTGGAGTCGTAGATGATCTCGCCGTTCAGGCCCTGCGGGAACAGCGCTTGAATGCTCGGGAAGATGTCGTGAACGCCCTGGATTACGTCCAGCAGATTGGCATTGGGCGCGACCTGAATGCCGATATAGACCGCTTGCTTGCCGTCGAAGCCGACTTCCGATTCGTAGTCTTCCGATCCAAGCACGACATTGGCGACGTCCTTCAAGCGCACCACCGCGCCATTGACTTGCTTGACGACGAGGTTGCGAAACTCTTCAGCCGAATGCAGCGTGGTCGATGCCGAAAGATTCACCTGCACCATCTGCCCTTTGGTGGTGCCGACGCCGGAAATATAATCGTTCGCGGTCAATGCCAAGCTGACATCGGCCGCGGTGAGGCCGAAGGCCGCGAGTTTGACCGGATCGAGCCAGGCGCGCAGCGCGAAGACCTTCTGCCCGAGCAGTTCGGCCGTCTGCACGCCGGTCACCGCCTGCAATTTCGGCTGCACGACGCGCACGAGATAATCGGTGATCTGGTTCGGCTGCAGCGTGTCGCTGTTGAAGCCGATATACATGGCGTCGATGGTCTGGCCGACCTTGACGCTCAGGGTCGGCTGCAAGGTGCCGGTCGGCAATTGGTTGACGACGGAATTGATCTTGGTGTTGATCTCGGTCAGCGCCTTGTCGGAATCGTAGTTGAGCCGCAGATAGACCTGGATCGTGCTCGTGCCGCTCTGGCTGACCGAGGTCATGTAGTCGATGCCGTTCGCCTGGGCGATGGCGTTTTCGAGTGGCGTGGTTATGAAGCCGGCCACGACATCCGGGTCGGCGCCGTAATAGATCGTCGTGACCGTGACAATGGCGTTCTCGGTCCGCGGATATTGCAAGATCGGCAGCACGGTGTAGGCGCGCAAGCCCAGCACCAGGATCAACAGGCTCACCACCGAGGCGAGCACGGGCCGGCGGATAAAAATATCGGTGAATTGCATCGCGGTTCGCCCTAGCGATCGATCACAGTCGGTGCTGCATCGGCAGTCGGCGTCACCGAATTGTCGATCAGGACCACCGAACCGTTGTGCAGCTTGATCTGGCCCGCGGTGACGACCATGTCGCCTTCATTGACGCCTTTGAGCACCGCGACCTGATCGCCGCGCGTTGTGCCTGTCGTGACGAAGGTCTGGCGCACAACCTGCTGCGGCTTGCCGCCGGCATCGGGGCCCTTGGTGTCGACGATATAAACCGTGTCGCCGTATGGATTATAGGTGATCGCCGTTTGCGGCAGCGTGACCAGATCTTGCGGCGCTGCGGTCGCGATATCGACGGTGGCATACATGCCGGGAAGCAGCTTGTGATCGGCATTCTTCAGCGTCGCGCGGATTTGAACGTTGCGGCTCGAAGCATCGACTCGCGGATTGAGCGCCGAAATCTCGCCTGAGAATGTCTGATCCTTATAGGCGTCAATCTTCACGTTCACGCGCTGGCCGATGCGGATCTGATCGACCGCCTGCTGCGGCACGAAGAAATCCATGAAAATCGGATCGAGCGCCTGCAGGGTGACGATCGTCGTGCCGGCGCTCAGATATTGCCCAAGATCGACGGCGCGGATGCCGAGATGGCCGGCGAACGGGGCGCGCAGCGTCTTCTTGTCGAGAATAGCCTGCTGCTGCGCCACCTGCGCCTTGGCGTTCTTCAGATTGGCCACGTCGGTATCAATCGTCGCCTGGCTGACGGCCTGAAGCTTGAACTGCTTTTGATCGCGGTCGTAGGTGATTTCGTTGAGATCGGCGATGGCCTGCAGCGACTGCAGCTTGGCGACGTCATCATCCGAGCGCAGCGTGAGCAGCACGTCGCCTTCTTTGACGTCATCGCCGGACTTGAAGGCGATCGAACCGACGACACCAGAAACTTCGAGCGACAGATCGGCGCCGTTGAGCGCGCGCAGCGAACCCACCGCTTCGATCTGCGGCTGCCACTGGCTTAAAGCCGCCCGGGTCGCCGATACGGTCTGTGTCTGCACCGCCATGGCGGCCATGAATTTCTTGATCATGACCTGCTTGAAGGCGCCGAACCCGAAAACGCCGCCGAGTACGACGGCGACGCCGATCAGCATGATCACCATGCGCTTGGTCATTAGTGAGGCTCCGTAACTGCGGGCGCAACGGAGAGGCTGCCGACAACGTGTTCGGCGAGACCATTGGCCTCCGGGCTATAGGGATTGGGCGCGACGTCGACGCGGTTCCACCAGCCGCCGCCGAGCGCTTGGAACAGTGCTGCGGTGTCGGCAAACCGCGCGGCCTGCGCCTGAACCACGGCGAGCCGCGCCTGCTGATAGCTGCGTTGCGCGTTCAACAAGGTGATGTAGGTAATGGCGCCGAGCTTAAATTGGCCGCCTGCAAGATCGAGCGTATCGGAGGACGCCTTGAGCGCGGTGCGTTGCGCGCGCAAGGTCGCAGCATCGAGCTGCAGCGCCCGCAGCGAGTCGGCGACGTTCTGGAACGCCGACAACACAGTGTTGCGGTATGTCGCATCCGCCTGGTCGAAGGCGGCGCGAGCGGCGCGTTCCTGATGCAACAGCGTGAAGCCGTGGAAAATCGGCTGCGTGCCACTGGCGACAATGTCCCACACCGCGGCTTCGGGCGTGAACATGGTTCCAGGCGTCAGCGCCGCGGTGCCGTAACTCGCGCTAAGCGTGATTTTCGGCAGCCGATTGGCGATAGCGACGCCGATCTGAGCGCTGGCCTGATGCAGCTGCGTTTCCGCGGCGCGAATGTCGGGACGCTGTTCGACAAGCTGCGACGGCAGGCTCAAGGGCAGGAATGTGGGCAGCCGCAACGCGCCGAGCGTCATACCGGCGCGCAGCGCTTGGCTCGGAAAGCGGCCGGTCAGCGCCAGCAGCACATGGCGCTCCTGCTCCAGTTCCTTCTGCAGGGGCGGCAAAGTCGCCTCTTGGGTCGCCACTTCCGACTGCTGCGTGAGCACGTCGGTCTTGGACGCAGCGCCGACATCGAACTGGTGCTGAACGACGTCGAGCTGCTCGCGCTCGAGCCTGATAATGTCGCGCGTGGCTTCGATCTGGCCGTTCAGGGACGCCGCCTGGACATAGGCCGTGACGACATTGGCGGTGAGCGAGAGATAAGCCGCTTCGAGCTGGAAATACTGATAGCCGGCAGCCGCCGCAGACGACTCGATCTGACGGCGCGTACCGCCGAAGATATCGAGCGCGTAAGATACGTTCACGCTGGCCTGGTAGAGATTGAAAATCGACGGCGCGCCGGTACCGCCGAACTCGGCCGGCGAAAATTGCTGGCGCTCGGCCGAGGAATTGGCATCGACGGTCGGCAGCAGCGAGCCGGTCTGAGCGTAGAGATCCTCCTTGGCCTGCCACAGCGATGCCTGCGCCGCCTCGAGGTTGGGATTGGCCACGATGGCCTGTTCGATCAAGGCGTTAAGTTCATGCGAATGAAAGACTTTCCACCACTCCCCGGGAATGTCGTGGCCGGAGGCGAATTTTTGCGACGCGCCGCCGGCAATATCGGTCGAAGCGGTGGCGGCGGGCTTGGCTTCCGGCGTGTAACCAGTGACATCCGGGGCGGGCGGCGACACGAAATCGGGCCCAACCGCGCAGGCCGACAGCGCCAACAAGGACGCGGCCAACAGCGAAAATGTCGTAAAAACAGACGCATAAGCGCGCTGCTTCCGCGAACGACCGCGCCCCTTGAACCCACTCGACAAAATTGGCACTTCATCACCCTTAACAAACCGATAATAATTATTTACTATCCGGTTAGTCAATAACGGGGTGAGTCAATTCGCGGAACTATGGATTTTGGGAGACAGGTCGCACGTGACCGACGTAAGCGAAATCAAGCCTGATGCGAGGCGCCGCCGCAAAGCCGAGCGGCCCAAGGAAATCATCGAGGCGGCCTTCACCGAATTCTCGCGCAATGGCTATGCCACGACCACGCTCGACCAGATCGCCGAACGTGCCGGTGTCACCAAAGGCACCATTTACGTCTATTTCGAGAACAAGGAGCACCTCTTCATATCGATGGTCCACGACCTCACGAAGGCGACCTTCGATACGGTTGAGGACATGGCGGAGACCCACGAAGGCTCGACGGCCGATCTGCTGCGCATGCAGTTCAGCTTCATCTATCAGCACATCGTCCAAGATCAGCGGCGGCGCGACGTGCTGCGCATGCTGATTGCGGAAGCGGCGCGCTTTCCCGAGCTTGCCGACCGCTATTATCAAGAGATTCTGCAGCCCTGCATGGAGCAGCTGAAACAAGCGATCCAGCGTGGCATCGATCGCGGTGAGATTCGCAATTCGGCGGTCATCGACTCACCGCATGTTGTGATCGCCCCGATTGCGCTCGTCGACATATGGCTGATGATGTTCGGGGACCGTCTGCCGCTGGACTTGAAGACGTATTTCAATGCCCACCTGGAAATGGTGCTGAACGGCCTTCTGGTGAAGGATTCGCGTTGAAACCGCCGCATATAGAGCTGACGGAACCCGCCTGCTATTGCCCTTGCCATAATCTGCCCCGTTTCCACCCCTAAAGCGCGCCTTTGGGAGCGGTCGTGACGGGGGATTCGATGCCGACCTTACTGCGAAGAATTGCGCGAACCAGCAGCGTCGTCATGGTCGCCGCGACTCTCGCCATGGTGCTCGCGGGCGTAAGCGCTTTTGCTCAAGCGCCGAAAGCGGCACCGTCCGCCGAAAAGACCGCGCCGAATGGCACGCCAGCAGCGGCGGGCGATGCCAAAGGCGCGGCGCAACCGGCCGAACCTCAGATCAACACCAAAGAGATCGTCGATCGCCTCAATGAAGAACTGGGCATCGATCTCCCGGCGACGATCGCCGGGTGGCAGCACCAACTGAATCAAACGGAAAGCGATCTCAGCCGTCCGCAGTTGCGCTATTCGGACCTCAACCAGTTTCGCGACGACCTGCAGCATCTGCGTTCCCAAGTCGACGATGTCTCGGGCCGATTGCAGCCGCGGCTCGATGCCGACAAAGCGCAGATGAATCTGCTCGGCGCCGCGCCCGCCGCCGGTCAACCGCCGGAGCCCGAACAGGTCGCGAAAGCGCGTGCCGCGCTGAACTATCATTTCGGACTGCTGTCGACGGGACAGGCGGCGGTGAATTCGGCCAACCTGCGCATCGAAACGCAGCTCAATACGATTCAAGACATTCGCCGCAAAAACTTCACGTCAGTTCTGTTCCAGCCCATTCCCGGCGTCTATTCTTATGACACCTGGGCGAAGGTGCCGCGCGATGTGCCGGCTGCCGCCGGCAAGGTGTACGACCTCATCGCGAACTGGTGGAACGACCTTCTCGATCCCGAGAACGTGACGCATATCGCGATCGAGGCGCTGTTGGCCGCCCTGGCGCTGAGCCTGTTGAGCTCGAGGCTGGTGCGCCGGCTGCGGCGCCGGGACGTAGGTGCCGAACCGCCGTTCTGGCAGCGCGCATCGGTCGCCGCAGGCGTGCTGTTTTTCCGTGCGCTTCCGGTCGTCGCCCCGGTCGCTTTTCTTTACGCTATGATCGCCAATACCGAGGCGCTCTCGGAGCGCATCGACTGGCTGTTCTATCTGACCGCGCAATCGATCGTGATCGTCTTCACGGTTGGCGCGCTGGCAAGTGCCGTATTCGCGCCCGGCGCGCCGAAATGGCGGCTTGTTCCGATTTCCGATGCTGCGGCTGCACGCCTTTGCGGTCTGGTCATCCTGCTCGCGCTCGTCTACAGCCTCACCTCGCTGCTTTATGTGATCACGCGGCTCGTCCAGGCGCCGTTCGCGCTGACGATCGCCGTCGCCCTGCCGTCCAGCCTGCTGGTCGCCGGCCTCGTCGTGGCCATGCTGCGCACACCGATCGAGCGCGGCACCGATGCCGCCCCGTCGAAGCTGGTCAAGCCGATCCGCATCGCCGCCTGGGCCATCGTCGGCGCGATCGTGGTCTGCGCGTTGGCGGGCTACCTGCCGCTGGCGCGCTTCCTGGCGCAGCAATTGGTCGTGACAGGCTCGATCCTCGCGGTGGTTTATCTGCTGCTGCTGTGGGTCGACGGTTTTGCCCAAGGGCTGAGCGACGACGGCACAATCGTCGGTGCCTGGCTGAGGAAGACTGCCGGACTGGAGCCGGCGCGGCGCGAGCAACTGGCGCTGCCGATCAGCCTGTCGCTGAAATTTGCGCTGCTGATCCTCGCCGTGCCGCTCATCATGCTGCAGTGGGGCTACACCTGGCCGGATATCCGCGAATGGTATCGGCAGCTGTTCTTCGGCCTTCACATCGGCAATACCGAAGTGACGTTCGGCGCGCTCATGGCCTCGGTCATCGTGTTCGGCGTCGGTTACGCCGCCGCGCGACTGTTCCAGGGCTGGCTCGATGCGCAGGTCCTGCTGCCGGCGGGCATTTCCGGCGGCGTGCGCAACTCGATCCGCACCGGCGTCGGCTATGTGGGAATTCTGATCGCCGGGCTTATGGCGGTCTCCTATGCCGGGTTCAACCTGTCGAACATAGCGATTGTCGCCGGCGCCTTGTCGGTCGGCATCGGCTTTGGCTTGCAGAACCTGGTCAATAACTTCGTCTCCGGGCTCATTCTCTTGGCTGAGCGGCCGATCAGGGTTGGCGACCTCGTCGTCGTTGGCGGCGAGGAAGGCTATGTGCGCAAGATCAGCGTCCGTTCCACCGAAATCGAGACGTTCGACCGCGCCAATGTTCTGATCCCGAACTCTTATTTCATCGCCGAGAAGGTCAAGAACTGGACCTTCCGCAATAATATCCGCCGCGTGTCGTTTCCGGTCAGCGTCGGCTATGGCAGCGATCCGCATCAGGTCCGCGCCACGCTCCTGAAAGTGGCGCAGGACAATGCCGATGTTCTGAAGTTCCCGGAGCCGTTTGTGACGCTCGACGAATTCGGAGCCTCCAGCCTCAATTTCACGCTCTACGGCTATGTCGGCGACATCAACAAAGCCGGCGGCGTGCGCACCGAGCTCGCCATCGCGGTCCTCGGCGCCTTCAAGGAGGCCGGCATCGCTATTCCAACCGGCCCGGGCCAGACCAACGTCGCGTTGCAAAAGATGGAGTGGCTGCAGGAGATGATCGCCGAACTCGCTTCGCGTCCGGTCGAGCGGCACTCCACAAACGGCAGCCGGACATCCCCGGGGGCGCTGGACGCCGCCGAGTGACCGTAATCAAATACTCAAAAAGCTCTCCGCCACTTCCGGCATGCGAAACAGCACGTCCGGCTTGTCGTGATAGCGCACGCGGCCGGTCTGCAGCACATAGATGCGGTCGGTGATATTGCCGGTCAGCGTGGCGTTCTGTTCGGCGAGCAGAATGGTCATACCTGACGATTTAAGCTGTTTGAGCTGCTCGCCGATCTCGCCGATGACAATCGGCGCGAGGCCGAGCGACGGTTCGTCGAGAATAAGCAGTTCCGGTTCGGACATGAGCCCCATGGAGATGGCCAACATTTGCTGCTGTCCGCCCGACAGCGTGCCGGCCAATTGATGGCGGCGCTCGCGCAGCACCGGGAACAGGTCGAAACAGCGCAGCATGTTGCCGGCCATGCGGTTGCGCGACGGCAGCGGATAGCCGCCCATCATCAGATTCTCTTCCACCGACATGCGCGTGAACAGGCCACGGCCTTCGGGCACGAGCGCGATGCCCATGCGGATGCGCTGATGCGGCGGCTCGCCGCCAAGCGCCCTGCCTTTGAATACGACGCGGCCCGAAGCTGCAGGTACGAGACCCGCTATGGCGCGCACCAGCGAGCTCTTGCCCGCGCCATTGGCGCCGATGACGCCGATGATCTCACCCTCGCCGATAGAAACATCGACACCGTCGAGTGCGAGAAAGGGTCCGTATTTGATGACCAGCGCCTCGGTCTCAAGCATGGGCCGTCCCCAGATATTGCTCGACGACGCGCTTGTCCTTGAGGATCTCGGCCGGTGGTCCGTCGGCGATTTTCTCGCCGATGATGAGGACGACGACGCGGTCGGCCAATTCGCGGATCACGCGCATCGTGTGCTCGATGACGAAGATCGAGCAGCGCGCCTTCAGCTCTTGCAGGATTTGCATCATGGCACGGATCTCGCCCGGCGCGAGGCCGCCGACCGGCTCGTCGAGCATGATCAGCCGCGGCCGCATCATGAGCCGCATCGCGAGCTCGAGGCGGCGCTGCTCGAACAGCGTGAGGCTGCCGGCCTCGGCCTGCAGCCGGTTGTCGAGCTTCAGCCACTGCAACAGTTCGAGCCGCTCGGCGGCTTCGAGCGTATGCGCCGGATCTTCGAGCACCAGCATCGCGGTTTCGAGATTGTCGCGTACGGAAAGCTTGCCGAACAGGCGCACGGCCTGAAAAGTGCGGGCGAGCCCGGCATCGGCAACCTTGTGCGGACGCGCGCCGGTGATCTCGGCGCCCTCGAAATCAATCCGGCCGCTGTCGAGCGCCAGTTCGCCGGTCACGGCATTGACGAAAGAAGTCTTGCCGGAGCCGTTCGGCCCGATCATGCCGAGCGTTTCGCCGGCGCGTTGCGTCACGTCGACATTGCGCAACGCATGCACGCCGCCAAAGCGCTTGCAGAGATTACGCGCCGTGAACAGATCGGTCATGGGGAACGCTTTTTTTATAGGGCGTTGACAGACGACGCAGCAGCGGCAACGACCGGGCAAAGCTGACCAGTGCGCCATAAATTCCGCCGGGCAGCAAGACGATCACGGCGATGATCAGTGCGCCGTAGATCACGTCTTTGAGCGTGTCGTATTGCTGCAGCAAGAAGGGCACCGGCGCCAGAATGAGCGCGCCGACGACGGGGCCCATCAGCGTGCCGCGGCCGCCGAAAGCGACCATCAGCCAGATACTCAGGCTCGACAGGAGATCGAAGCTGCGCGGCGAGGCAAAGCCGACATAGGTGGCATAGAGCGCGCCGCCGACGCCGGCGAACAGCGAGCCGACGAAAAACACCAGCATCTTGTTGCGCACGACATCGATGCCGATCGCTTCGGCCAAAACCTCGTCCTCGCGGATCGCGATCAGCCGGCGGCCGAACGGCGAATGCACGATGGCCCAGACGGCAACCAGGCTGAACCACGCGGCAAAGGTCAAAAGCAGATCGAAGCTCGTGCCGCGCAGGACGGCGCCGGTGAAGGGGATGTCCGGCGGCGGAATCTGGCTGATGCCGGTATCGCCGTTGGTCAGATTGACGAAATAGACAAAGCCGAGGCTGAGCACGGTCTGGATGACCAGCGACGACAGCGCGAAATAGAAGCCTTTGAGCCGCAGCGACGGCAGGCCGAGCAACACGCCGACCGCGGCCGCACCGAGCGCGGCGACCGGCATGGCGAGCCAGAACGACCAGCCCAGGCGCATCACCAATCCGACAGTCGTATAGGCGCTGATGCCGGCGATCCCGGCAAAGGCAAGCGAAACCAGCCCGGCATAGCCGGTGAGCAGATTCATGCCGGCCGCCCACATGATGCTAATCATCGTGATGCCGGCGACGAAGGCGAAAAAGCGGTTCTCCCGCACCACGATCGTCAGCAGCAGCCCGGCTGCGAGCAGCAGGAAAAGCTGCGGCTTGAACGCGGTGTGCAGCAAGCGTCTCATCGCGCAAACAGCCCGGACGGCTTGATCAGGAGAATGACCAGCATGGCGGCGAGATAGGAAAATGTCGCGACCGTCGGATTGGCGAAGATGCTCACAGCGGCCTGGGTGAAGCCGAACACCATGCCGACGACGACGGCGCCGAGCACCGAGCCGGGCCCGCCGACGATCATGATGGCGAAGGCCGTTACCGCCATGGTCCAGGCGACTGTCAGGTCGAAGCTATAAGCCATGCCATAAAGAATGCCGCCCGCGAAAATCGACAGCATGCCGAGTGCGAAGGACAGCCGATAGATCGCGCGCACATTGACCCCGCGCAGAGCCGCGGCCTCGCGATTCTGGAACACCGCGCGCAGAGCGCGACCGTAAGGGTGGAACCGCAGCATGACGAAGAGCAACGCCAACAGGACGCTCGCCGCCGCAAGAACAAAGATGCGATTGTTGGTCATCGGAAACGGCCCGATGAAAGTGATGCCGCTGACGACCGGCGGCAGATTGAACTGGTCGCTCCAGCGGCCGTAAGTGACCGAGAAGATCCCTGAGAGAATCTGCGTGACGCCGAGCGTGACCACGAAATACGCGATGTTGCGGTCGGGCACGTCGTAGAAGCGGCGGATCAGCGTCGCCTCGAGCAAATAACTGATGGGCAAACTCACCAATAATGTGAGCAGCGCCGCGGCCCAGATCGGCATGGCGAGCCAGGTGGCGAAGCTCCAGCAGATCAGCGCCGCGGTCAGAAAGAACTGCCCGTTCGACGCATTGGGCAGCCAGATGCTGCCATAGACAATGGTCACGCCGGCGGCGACCAGCGAAAAGATGACGCCCAGCACCAGACCCGTCGTGATCACCGAGATCGCGACCAGAAGCGCGGCACTGGACATCATCGCGGTCTCCGCGTCACGGCCGGCTCCTCTCTACTTCACGAGGTCATAGACCGGCAGCGTTTCCGGCGCCCATTCGATATAGAACAGCTTCTTTGCGGTGTAGCTCTTCGGTGGTGCGACGCCGGTGAGCTGCATGTAATACATGTATTCCTTGCGCGCGCCGTTCTTGTCGAAGGAGATCGGAACGCCCGAGGTCGGCTCGACCATATTGAGCGCCGACATGGCGTCGCGGAATTTCTCGCGATCGGCGCTGCCGGCCTTCTCGATCGCCGCTTTGACGATATAGGGCGTGTTGTAGCAGAAGTTCTCGACGTAGGACGGAATGCGCCCGACGGCCTGGGTATATTCGTCGACGAATTGATGCCCTTCGGCGGTGACATTGTCGAGATTGGCGTCAAAGAAGGAGCCATAGATCGAGCCGATGCTGCGCGCGCCATAGCCGAGCAATGTGCTGGTGGTGCCGACATTATGGATGATCTGCTCGGGCTTGATGCCGAGATCAAGCAGCTGATTGGTCGCAGTGACATCGAAGGCGCCGACGGTCGCGAGATAGACATAATCGGGCTTTGCCGCGACGACCTGCGCCGCCTGCACCGTGGCATCGTTGCTGCCCTGCGGGAACAGGATGTCAGAGACGATGCTGATGTTCTCTTTGGGCGCCTGATATTTGATGCCGGCGACGATGGCGCGGGCGAGCGCGATATCGTTGTACATCAAGGCGAGCTTGGCGCCGGGCTTTTGCGCCGCGATGAATTTCGCCGCCGCATAGCCCCAGCCGACGGCGTCCGGCTCGACGCGGAAGGTGTAATGCGTTCCTGGCTTGGTGAGTTGCGCGAAGGCCGCCACCGGCACCACGAACGGCACCTTGTTCTGCTCGGCATAGCCATAAACGGCGAGCGCGATGTCGGAACTGGTCGGCCCTGTCACCGCCAGCACATTATCCTGCACGTCGAGGCTGCGCGCGGCGGCCACTGCTTGCGCCGGATTGGTCTGATCGTCGACGATCTTGAAATTGAGCGGCCGTCCCAGCACGCCACCCTCCGCGGCGATCTTCTTCTCCGCGAATTCGACGCCCTGGCGGCAGGCCGTGCCGAAAAACGAATAGGGCCCGCTCAACTCGGTAATGACGCCCACCGTGATCGGCTGGCCGGATTGCGCGCGCGCCGGCATTGCGGCGAACGCCGCCAAGACCGTGCCGACCGCCGCGGCAGAGACCGCAGCAGCGATGACGTAATTATTCAGGATGCCGCTAGTCGTCGCGCCCTTCCCCATTGCAACCTCCCCTTGAATTTCTCATTTTTGTCGTGCCGTTATTTTTCATGCCGCTGATCGGCGCGCTAACAGCAGCGCCCCGACATGGCGATGACGAGACGCTCCTCATCGGTCAGCTGCCGATTGTTCTGCGGCCGTCGGCGGTCGAGATTGAGCGACCAACCTTCGCCCGGCGCATCGGGAATTTCCGGATCGTTGACCGGCAGCCCTTGCGCGCGCATCTCTTCGCGGCGCGCCTGGGTACGCACGAGATCGACATCGAGCGTGCCGTCGCGAAACACAATGCCGTAAAGCTTCTCCGCCGCGGCCTTTGTCACATAACCCTGCCGTACATCGCGCTCGACTTGCTCGGGCTCACGTTCGAGTGGCGAGCCGTAACCACCGCCGCCGCCTGAGCGCAGGATGTAGGCGTCGCCCGGCTCCAGCACCTGATCGAAGGCCTTGCCGTTGGCAAAGCCTTGCTCGTCCTCATCGAAACGGTGAATGGCGACCGAATTGCCGAAACCGGCAAGGCCGCCGGAAAGCCCCCATGGCCGGCAACGCACACGGTCCATCTGCGCGTTGAAAGAAATCTTGCCGCGCATCTGCACCACCTGCTCGGTGCCAAGCCCGCCGCGGAATTTTCCGGCGCCGCCGGAATCTGGCCGCAGCGCGTAGCGCTCGACCAGCAGCGGATATTTGGCCTCGACCTGCTCGCTCGGACCGTTATGCGTATCGCCGTCATTGATAGCGATGGTGGCGTTGACGCCGTCACCGTCGTGCTTGGCACCCCAGCCGCCGCCGATCAGGCCGCCGAGATAAATGTAGAAACTGTTGTCGCTCGGGCGCCGCCCATTGACCCGCCCCACGCAGAGATCGGCATGATGACCGGCGATCGTGCGCTCAGGCAGCGCCGGAGCCAGCGCTTTGAAGATCGTGTCGACAATGGTCATCGGAAACGTCATCCACATCCGCATCGCCGACGGCTTCTGCGCGCTGACCACGCGGCCCGGCGGCAGCACGACCTCGAGCGCGCGGAACTGCCCATCATTGATCGGCAGATCGAGCGCCGACGTCAGGCATTTGAATGCGACTTGGCAGCACGAGCGGCCGGCCGTTTCGCCGGAATTGTAGAAGCCGGCAACTTGCTTGGACACATCCGACAGATCGACCTTCATGCGATCGCCCGCGACCTCGACCTTGACGCGGATCGGAATGCGCTTGCCGAGCGCGACGCCGTCGTCGTCCATATAGGACTCGGCCTCATAAGTACCGTCGGGGATCGCGCGCACCCGTTCACGCGTGATCGCCTCGCTCTGCTCCATGATCGCATCGATCGAGCCGAGCACGGCATCGACGCCGTATTTCTGGATCATCTCCAGGAAGCGCTTCTCGCCGGTCTTCACCGTGGCGATCTGGGCGCGCAAATCGCCCATGGCGTTTTCCGGCACCCGCACATTCATGCGGATGATATCCATGATCTCCGGGTTCGGCTCGCCTTTGCGATAGGCCTTCACGATCGGCATCTGCAGGCCTTCGGAATAGATGTCCGTCGTCACGCCCGACAGCGTGCCGCCGACATCCGGCCAATGCGCCATGCAGCTGGAAAAGGCGACGACCTTGCCGTCGTGAAAGATCGGCACGGTGAACGTCATATGGTTGAGGTGGCTGCCGGTCGTATAGGCGTCGTTGGTCAGGAGAATGTCGCCGGGCTCCATGTTCTCGAGCCCGTAGTGCTTGATCTTGGCCTTGACGGTATCGCTCATGCCGCGAATGAACATCGGCAGGCCGAGCCCGATCGAGACAGTCTCGCCGCGCGCATTGAACAATCCGACGGTGAAATCGAGCGCCTCGTAGATGATCATGTTGTAGGCGGTGCGCATCAGATTGGTCTTCATCTCCTCGGTGACGGCGATGAGACCGTTGCGCACCACTTCGACGGTGACCGGATCGATCCGTCCTTGCAGCTTGACGTCCGACTTGTTGTCGAAAGCGACATTCATTGTCAGCTTCTCCCGGTCGTGATGATCAGATTGCCGAGGCCGTCGACTTCAAGCGCGTCGCCGGGATGAATGACCGTGGTCGAGGCATATTCCTCGACCAGGGCCGGCCCTTTGATCGTGTTGGCAGCAACCAGATGCGCGCGGTCATAGGTCGGCGTTTCGACAAAGCCGGTGCCGGCGAAATAGACGAGCCGATTGCCGCGGAAGGCTTGCGCCGGCGGCTCGGCCGTTCCAGCTTCCATTTGCTGCTGGTGCGGCTTCTTCATCATACCGACGACAGCACAGCGCAGGCTCACAATCTCCGCGGCCTCGCCGGGCGAGGCATAGCCGTAACGGGTCTCGTGCACGGCATCAAAACAATGCTTGATGCCGTCGCGATCCTGTGCGGCGAACAATTCGGTGGGCAGTTCGACAGTGACCGCATGCTCCTGGCCGACATAGCGCATGTCGGCGCCGCGCAGAACGGCGATCTCCTGCAGTTCGACATGGGCGTGACTGATGCCGGCGCGGCCGCGGCGCTCCATGTCCTGATACAGGTTCTCCATATCGGCGAAGGACGCCTTGGCGAGCGGCGTGAACCAGGTATTGACGAAGTCACGGCGCAGGTCCGCCATCAGCATGCCATAGGCGGAGAAGTGCCCCGGCGCGCACGGAATGACGACTTTGCCGATGCGCAATTCGCGCGCCACCATCGCCGCATGCAATGGCCCCGCGCCGCCGTAAGCGAACAGCGCGAATTCGGCGGCATCGAGCCCGCGCTCGGTCGTCACCCAGCGCACCACATGCGACATTTTCGTCGTCGCGATGCGCAGAATGCCTTCGGCGGCTTCGGTGAGCGTCAACCCCAAGGGCTTGGCGATCTTGTCGTTGAGCGCGCGCTTTGCCCCCTCGACATCGAGCTTCATCTCGCCGCCGAGGAACCTGTCGGCGCCAAGCCGGCCGAGCACGAGATTGGCGTCGGTGATGGTGGCCTCCTCGCCGCCGAGCCCGTAACAGACCGGCCCCGGCACCGCGCCCGCGCTTTCCGGCCCGACCCGCATCGCGCCGGCAAGACCCGCGCGCGCGATGCTGCCGCCGCCGGTGCCGACCTCTTGGATATCGATCATCGGCATTTGCACCGGCAGGCCCGTGGCGTAACCGCCGACCAGCGCGCCGCCGGTCATCAGCACATGGCCGCCATGAATGACGCCGGCCTTGGCCGTCGTACCGCCCATGTCGAAAGCGATGGCGTTGTTGATGCCCATGCTGTCGCACAGGATCTTGGTGCCGATAACGCCCGCGGCCGGCCCTGATTCCAGCATACGGATGCAGGAATCGCGCGCTTCGTCGATATCAAACAGCCCACCGGTCGATTGCACGATCAGGAACGTGCCGCCGAAATTCGCGTCGCGCAGATGCGAATTCATGACCGAAAGGTAACTGCGCACGCGCGGGCCGACATAGGCGTTGGCGGCAACCGTCGAAGAGCGCTCGAACTCACGATATTCCTGCGACAATTCGTGCGAAGCCGAGACGAACAGGCCGGGCGCCATCTCCTGCACGATTTCTTTGACGCGCTGCTCGTGCAGCGGATTGCGATAGGAATGCAGGAACAAAATGGCGATGGCATCGATGCCGGACTTGACCAGATCGCCGACGATACCGCGGACTTGGTCTTCGTCGAGCTTGATCAGCACCGTGCCCTGAGCGTCGATCCGCTCGCGGATCTCGAAACGCAGCGCCCGCTCGATCAGCGGCTGGTGCTTCTGGAAAAACAGATTGTAGGATTCCGGCCGGTTGATCCGGCCGATCTCATAAATGTCGCGAAAGCCCTGCGTGGTGAGCAGCGCGCATTTTGCGCCCGTGCGCTCCAGTATGGTGTTGATGGCGATCGTCGTGCCGTGCAGGAATAGCCGCGCATCCGCGAACGTCGTGCCGGCTTTGGTGACACCGGTCTCAATGCCGTCGACCAGCCGCGCCGGCGTGGTCAGCGTCTTGCCGAGGCTGAATTCGCCGGTCTTTTCATTGAACGCGGCAATGTCGGTGAAAGTGCCCCCCACATCGGCCGACAGGCGGATTCGATCAGCTTGCGCGTCCAACCCGATACTCCCTCGTTACGTTTTCTCGAGCGCTCTTTATTATCGGTGGCATTATCGGTAGCGGCCAGAGACCGCCACATTTTGATAACGGCGTTACCGCGTCGCGCAGTAATGCCCGTTTTGCCTCACCGCTGCAAGAGGCCTAGCATGCATTCTTGGGCATGGGCCGTCTTCTCAGTTGACTGAGGTAACGCCGTTATGCTTTTCTTCCGCAAAAGCCTGCAGGGGAAATGCACCATGGGCGCCACCCCGACGAACGGGCGGGCACTGCAAGCCGACGTGGTCGTTGTTGGCGGCGGCGGCTCCGGCCTCGCTTGCGCCATCACGGCCGCGAAGAGCGGCGCCCGAACTTTGCTGTTCGAGAAGAACCAAAAGCTCGGCGGCACTACAGCGCTCTCCATCGGTTCCATCACGGCTGCAGGCACGCGCTTTCAGAAACGGAACGGCATCCACGATACGCCGGACGAGCACTTCGCCGACATGACGCTGTTTTGCGGGCCACATGCCGGCAAAGACAATCTCGAACTGCGCCGCATTCTCGTCGACAACGTCCCGGACACGCTGGAATGGCTGATCAGTCTCGGCATGCGTTTCTTCGGTCCGATGCCTGAACCGCCACACCGCAAACCGCGAATGCACAATATCCTGCCGAACTCCGGCTCCTATATCCACCATCTGGAGCGCGAGGCGCGGCGCGTCGGCGTCGACATCCGGTTGAATGCGCGCGCCGAGGAGCCCCTGCTCGACGGTTCGCGTGTCGCCGGCATGCTGATGAGCATCGACGGCCGCAAGATCGAGACTCGCGCACAGCGCGGCGTGGTGCTGGCCACCGGCGATTACAGTGCCGGTCGTGAGATCAAGGCCATGTTCGATCCGGCATTGGCGGATATCGACGCTATCAACAGCACCAATACCGGCGACGGTCATCGCATCGGACATCAGCTTGGCGTGCCGATCCGCAACGGCGAATTAATGAACGGCCCGAGCTTGCGTTTCGGCGCTCCGGCGAAGGAATCGCTGCTGCGGCGGCTGCCGCCGGCGCAATGGCTCACGCTGCCGATGCAACTCGCCTTGATGAATTTGCCGATCTCACTGTTCCGCCCGCTGGTGCTGTCGTTCATGACGACTTATCTCGCACCGGAGCCAGCGATGTTCGCCGCCGGCGCCATGCTCGTGAACATGAATGGCGAGCGATTTGCTGATGAACTCGCCGCGCCCGGCTTTGGCATTGCCAAACAGCCGGACAAATCGGCCCACATTATTTTCGACGAGGCGCTGGCGCGGAAATTCAGCGCGTGGCCGAACTTTGTCTCAACCGCGCCGGGCGTCGCCTACGCCTATGTGCCGGACTACCAGCGTGTCCGCAAAGACGTCTATCGGCAAGCCGCGACCATCGAAGCGCTAGCGCAGGCCATCGGCGTGCCGCCCGACAATCTCAGGCAATCGGTCGAGGCCCATAATAGTGTAATCGCGGACCCTGCACGCACGGCCGGCTGCGCCGCCCTCGTGCAGCCGCCGTTCCATGCGCTCGGCCCGGTATTGAGCTGGGTGGTGCTGACCGATGGCGGACTGGCAGTATCGGCGCGCCATGAGGTCTTGAACGCGGAAGGCACCCCGATTCCCCGGCTCTATGCCGTCGGTGCGACCGGCCAAGGCGGCCTCGTGCTCGCCGGCCACGGTCATCACCTCGGCTGGGCTTTCACCTCCGGCCGTCGCGCCGGAAGAATAGCGGCCGAATCCCTTGCGCACTGACAACACACGCGGCAATCGGCACGCCATATCGCCAACAAGCACGCTGCCGGCAGCCACGCCGAAAAACGACGCACCGCAAAACACATTTCGAGACCGACCATTGTGAATAAGAAAAATGGTATCGACTTTCTAACAACTGTCGAACGCACGATGCGGATCGTCGAACATCTGTCCGACGCGCGCGGCGGCTTGTCTGTTTCGGAGATCGCGCGGCTATTGGATGTCAACAAGAGCATCGCCTTCCGCATCCTGACCACGCTCGAAGCGCTGCGCTACATCTATCAGGATCCGGTCACGCAGCATTATCGTTTGACCTACCGCATCAGCAATCTCGCCCTGCGGCAGCTGGCGAATTCACGCCTTCTCGATCAGTGCGTGGCGCCGTTACGCGCGCTCGCCGAGCGCAGCGGCGAATTGGTGCGGCTCGCGGTCATCGAACACGACCGTCCGGTCTGGATTCATTCGGAATCCGGCGTGCAACGGCGATTGCTGGTGACGCCGACCTATGGTCACGATGTCTCGCTGCACAGCCACGCCACGGCGAAGGCATGGCTGTTCACGCTGCCGGATGAAGATGTCGAGCGCCTGATCGGCAACAAGCCGCTCAAAGAATACACCAAGCACACGATCACGACGTTGCGCGCGCTGAAGGCGGACCTTGCCGAGGCGCGGCGGCACGGCTTTGCGATCAGCTATGAAGAGCACGAATTGGGTGTCGGAACGGTTGCGGCGCCCATCCTTGTCGAGGACGTCGACGGCGGCGTCCATTGCGTCGGCGTCGTCAGCCTGGCCGCGCCGATCTCGCGTATGGATCGTGAACAGTTCATCAAGACCGGCCATGAGGTGGTCGAAGCCACTCATCACCTGGCGGAAGTCTGGCCGGCCGATATGGCGCCGCAACGCCTTGGACATTCGCCGACACGCAAGCGCTCGCTGTGATACTTATTTTGGCGAGCGGGAAAGTCAGGGGAACAGAGTGAAAAAGCTTACGATCGGCGACGTTACGATCACCAGCATCATCGAGCGCGACGGGCCGTGGCGGCGGCCGGAGGAGATGTTTCCGGCCTATGATCCCGAGATCGGCCGGCGTCATCTCGCCGCGCTCGATTCCGAAGTCTTCGATCCGGCATCGGGCAAGATGGTCATCACCTATCAGACCCTTATCGTGCGCACGCCCAGGCACACCGTTCTCATCGACACCTGCACCGGCGAGGACAAAGGCTATCCGGCTCCGATGGATTTTCCCAAGCAGCCCTGGCTCGACGGTTTCAAGGCCGCCGGCCTGCGTTTCGAAGACATCGATTACGTGTTCTGCACGCACCTGCATATCGACCATTGCGGCTGGAACACCGTGCTGCGCGATGGCCGCTGGGTGCCGACCTTCCCCAAGGCCAAATACATTTTCCACAAAGGCGAATATGCCGCCTGGGAGGAGTCGACCAACCACGGCGAAACTCGCGCGGGCGGCGGCGGCAATGTGTGGCGCTACAATTGCGAGCCGATTGTTGAAGCCGGCCAGGCCCTGCTTGTCGACGGCGATTATCAGCTCGACGATACATTTTGGCTGATGCCGACACCCGGCCACTCGCCGTGCCATTGCTGCGTCAATATCCGCTCGCGGGGACAACATGCGGTCGTCGTCGGCGACCTGATGCACCACGCCTTGCAGTGTCGCGAGCCCGATTGGTCGACGGTCTTCGATTGGGATCCGGCGCAGGCCGCCCAATCACGTCGCAAATTTCTCAGCGAAGCCGCAGGCACCGGCAAGTTCGTATTGCCGATCCATTTTCCGCATCCGACGACGGGCCTGATCGAAGCAGACGGCGAGCGCTTTCAGTACAAATTTGTACGGTAGAATTGCTCTCCTGCAGGCGGCCGCGACTCTAGCTCGCCCGCCGCGGTGATTTACTGCACACGCTTGATGCATCGTCGCCGCCAAAGCCAATGAATTGAACGAGGATACTCGAGGGCCGGTCGCCGGCGTTGCCCGGCGGCGCTACTTTCGCTTCCGCGCAAAAGCCCGTTGATTCTTGAAACGATACTTGTGAGTATCGCCATTCAGACCGGGAAAAGCCGTTCACGCGGGGGGACTTTTATGCCGACCACCATGCCCGAGGGGGTTCTCAGGAAGGTCAAGTTGCGGCTGTTGCCGGTAGCCATGCTGCTCTTCTTTATGAGCTTGCTCGACCGGACCAATATCAGCTTCGCCGCCCTTGAAATGAACAAGGACCTGGCTTTGTCGCTCACGCAATACGGCGTGGCGGCCAGCATTTTCTATGTCGGCTATTTTCTCTTTGAGATCCCGAGCAATTTCGCCCTGGCGCGGGTCGGCGCGCGGCTGTGGCTGGCACGGATCATGGTCACCTGGGGCATCGTCGTCATCGCCAATGCTTTCGTCCAGGGCAGCACATCGCTCTACGCAGTTCGGTTTCTGCTCGGCGCGGCGGAGGCTGGTCTGTTCCCGGGCCTGCTGTTTTATCTTGCCCTTTGGATGCCGGCACAGGAGCGCGGCGTGGTCTACGGAACGCTGCTGGCGACGACGGCGATCGCTTATGTCGTGGGTGGGCCGTTCACGACCTGGCTTATGACGTTCAGCGTCTTTGGCCTGAAGGGCTGGCAGGTGATGTATGCGGCACAAGGCATTCTGACCGTGCTGATCGGCGCCGTCGTTCCGCTGCTGTTGCCGAATTACGTCAAAGACGCCCGCTGGCTCACGGCGGACGAGCGAACCTGGTTGCAAGACAAGCTCGATGCCGAGGACGCGCAGAAGAAAGGTGCGGGGGCGACGACCATCCGCCAAGGATTTCTCGATCCGCGCGTGCTTTTGACGACCGTCACCTGTTTTTTCCTGGTCTGCGCCAATTTCGGCACGGTGCTTTTTCTGCCGCAAATTCTCAGGCCGGCCTTTCCCGCCTTGAACAACGTCCAGATAAGCCTACTGATATCCGTGGCGTTCGCGATCGGCGGCATTGGCGGCATCATTTCCGGCCGCTACTCAGACCGCACTGGCGATCGCAAATGGCACATTGTTGTGAGCGCGCTCATCGGCACCGCCGGTTTTGCTTATGCCGCAAACGCGCCGAGCGCGACGCTTGAATTCGTGGCGATTTGCGTCGGCGTGCTTGGCATTTGGTCGATCTTCGGCGTGTTCTGGGCCTATGCTGGCGATCTCCTCGGCGGCACTGCGATGGCCGGCGGGCTCGCTTTCATCAACAGCCTCGGCTCGCTCGGCGGCGTCGTCGCGCCGAACCTGCTGGCCTATGCACACCAGGCGACCGGCTCGTTCAGCGGCAGCCTGTTGGTCCTCGCCGCCTTCGCCATGGTTACGGGAATCCTCGCGGCCACTTTGCGAAAGGTGACTCCCGCGGCGGCGGGTCCGGCCTGACGCCGCTACGTCAGGACATGCCCGATCGCAGCGTCGATGCGTTGCGAAATTTCGCGCTCGCTCGGCGCTTTCTCCAATCGGAGCAGGACACGAAGATGCGCATAGCCGCGCAGCAGCTCCAGAAATTCTTCGGCGGAACGGCGGGGATCGCGGACCTTGAACGCAGCATTCGCCTTGTGGCGGGCAAAGTAATCCGCCAAGGCGGCAATGGAGGCTTCGGGGCCGCTTTCGTAGAACAGGCGCCCGAGCTTGGGAAAGCGCTGGCATTCGGCGATGACGATGCGGTGCAATTCGACGGTTTCGGGCGCGAACAGGATCGAGACCGTTTTGCGGGCAAACCCTTTGAGGGCCTGCGCGGGCGGCAATTCAAAGACTGCTTCGATGTTCTCGTGAATAAATTGCTCGCACAGATCGGTAATGACGCCCGCGAACAGGGTCTCCTTGTCGGCGAAATGCCGATAGACCGTCATCTTGGACACGCCGGCGCGGGCGGCGACAGCGTCCATGGTTGCCCCGCCAAAACCGCCCTTGAGAAAGATCGCCTTGGCGGCGCGCAAAATGACACGACGCTTGGCGTCGGCCCGCTGCACCCGGCGGGAAGGAGGAAAGGCCTTGAGCAGAAATTATCTCCGGGAATGAGCCTCTGACAGGATCACTGCGTATGATTGTTACCCGTAAGTCGGCAAAGGCTCAATACAAGCCTGGGTTCCGACAATCTACGGATCGTCGCGTCGTGACCACTTGCAAATATCGATACTCATGAGTATCGTTTTGGAATAATGCGAAGCTTCATGGAGGCGCCCTTGTCCGCCGCGTTGGAGACCCTTGCGTCATATGTGCACCCCGCCCGGGTGCACCGGTCCCTCTATTCCGATCCGACGATTTTCGAACTCGAGCTCAAGCAGATTTTCGGTCAAGCCTGGATTTATGTCGGGCACGAAAGCCAGGTCAAAAAAGCCGGCGACTATTTCGCCACCCAGCTCGGGCGGAAGCCAATCGTCGTGGTGCGCGGAGCGGACGACAAGATTCACGTTCTGCACAATCAATGCGCTCATAGAGGCGCCATGGTCGTCGCCAATGACAAAGGCACGGCGTCGGAATTTCAGTGTTGCTACCACGGCTGGACCTATCATCTGGATGGCCGCTTGAAGGCGGTGCCGCTGCAGCATGGTTATCCGGCCGACTTCAATCCGAAGGATCCGAAGACCGCGATGTTGCATGTGCCGCGGGTGGAGAGTTATCGCGGCTTCATCTTCGTGAACCAGTCCGACGCCGCGCCATCATTGACGGACTGGCTCGGCCATATGACCACGTCGCTGGACGACATGGTGGACCGCGCCCCCGAAGGCGAAATGGAAGTCGCCGGCGGCGTCTTCAAGCACACCTATAACGGCAACTGGAAGCTCTATCTGGAGAACCTTTGCGATGCCGCGCATCCCTGGTTCACGCACCGCTCGTCGATCGAGGCGGCGCAACAGCAGAGCGACGATGTCCATTCTGATGGCACCGGCGAAATAGCGATCCGGCAAATGCGCCAGAACGGCGCGCCGTATAGTTTCTGGGAATCCCAGGTCGGCATTTGGACCTATCCGAACGGCCACAGCTATCTCGGCGACTATCACGACGATGCCAAGCTGGTCGCGGCGATGAACGACCCGGTCTTCCGCGATTACATCGGCGCTCTCGAAGCAAAAAAGGGGCCGGAGGAGACAAAGCGAATCCTCTCCGTGCGCCGCTGGAACAGCAATATCTATCCGAACGTTTCGCTGATGAGCCAGTTCCAGCAGCTTCGCGTGATCCATCCCATCGCCGTCGACCGGACGCTGGTCTGCACCTACAATTTCAAGCTGCGCGGCGCACCCGAAAAGATGTTCGAGAACACCATCGCATTCGCCAATATCGTGAATGGAACTGGCTCCCTCGTGCTGACGGACGACCTTGAAATTTACAATCGCGTCGGTCTTGGCATATCGAGCGAAGGCGCCGAGTGGCTCGAAATCGGGCGCGGCTATGACAGCGACGTTCCCGACGAGCACGGCGGGCGGCGGGGCAAGAACTCCACCAGCGAAGTCTATATCCGCAACATGTTCGACGCTTGGCGCAGCTACATGCTCCCAGGCACACGCACCATGCGGGTCCGGGGCGCCGCATCATGATCACGCAATCAGGCTTGCAGCACGCCGGTCCGATGGCGGAGTTCAACCCGTCGCCCGCCGAATGCGAAGCTTTCCTCGTCCACGAGGCGCGTCTGCTCGACGAAGCCAAATTCGACGCCTGGCTCGCGCTGTTCACCGACGACGCCCGATATTGGGTGCCGAGCGAGCCTGATCAGGAAAGCCCGTTGACCACGGTCTCGCTGATGTATGACGACCGCCGTCTGCTCGAAACAAGGATCAGAAGGCTGGCAAGCCCGCGCATCTATTCACAAGAGCCGCGCTCGCGAACGAGCCGCACAGTCAACAACGTCACGATCGAGGAGCGCGGCGCGTCGTCGGTGACGCTGCGGTCCAAATTCATCATGGTGGAGTTCCGGCGCAATGAACAGCGGCTGTTCGCCGGCACGAGCTTCCACCAACTCGTTTGGCAGGATCAATTGAAGATCGCGTTCAAGCGCGTCGATCTCGTGAACTGCGACGCTCCATTGGACGGGCTCGTTATTCCTTTCTGACCTACGAGCCGCAAACGCCTAGAAGAACGATTCAGGGACACTTTCATCGGAAGCGCACGCCAGATCGTCCGGTCCTGGGCGCGGTTCAGTTCAGGCAACCGCTTCTTGTAACTCAGCAAAAGGATGGCGAGCTGTCGCCGTTCTTGTGTAAACGCGGCTGAATCCGCGGCTGACGGCAGTCGACCATATGAATGGAATAAACACAGAGCGCCACTTTTCGTCGCTTATTCCGACGTAGAAACCCTTCGCGCGTGAGAGTGACTAACCGATGCCGAAAAAGGTCTTTGCGTTCTGATAACAAATCTTTTCCTTGTCCGGCGTGGAGAGGTCAAGCGAGGCAACGACGTCCATGGCCGAGCGGATATAGGCCGCGCCGCCACTCGGCCCAAACGGCGCATCAGATGCATAAAGCACGCGGTCCACGCCGAAAAATTCGAGACCGCAAATGATCCCGGCACGGCTGCCGCATAGCGCAGTGTCGCCATAGAAATCGCGAAAACAATCGAGCAGCGGCTTGCCCAAGCTTGGCAGCACGTGGCTGTAATCTTCTGCGGAGGTGCGGCTACCCAGCGTCGCCCAGCCGGTCTCAATGCGCGCATCGAAGAACGGGATCATGGCCCCCATATGGTGAGTCAGTATCTTCAGGCGTGGAAAGCGCGTCATGACGCCTGAAAAGACGAGCCGCGCCATCGTCGCGCTTGTCTCATAGGGCCAGCCGAAAATGGTCCATATTTCGTATCGAGATATTTTCTCGCCAGCGAAGTCGGGGAAATCGGGTTTGCGCGCCGGATGAAGCAGTATCGGCTTGTTGGACTTTTCGGCGATCTCGAAGATTGGCAGAAACCGCGGCTCGTCGAGGCAGGCACCGTTCACATTGGTGTGGAGCTGCAGGCCGTTGGCATTACCATTGATGAGAATACGCTCGGCCTCCTTAGCCGCAGCTTCGGGCACATCCATCGGCAGCGCACCGACATAGCCTGAGAAACGATCCGGATATTTTGCGCATAGTTCGGCAAGACCGTCATTCGCCACGCGCGCGAATTCCGGCGTCTGGTCGGACCCGGCCATACCCTCGAGCGGTGGTAAGCCGAGCGACAGGATCTGGGTATAATCCCCGAATTCATCCATCATACGGAAGCGCGCGTCGAGATCATGGATCGTTCGCACGCCTTGCATCCGCTTGCCGACATCGGTCGTGCCGCCTTTGGTCCGCGACATGAGCTCGAACATCTGTTTTGGAAAAAAGTGACAAAACGCATCAATGTGGCGCATGTCGTTCTACCCATTCCTTCCGAGGAATCTGCAAGCGCGAGTGCGATCGCCCGCGCTGGCGTGTGGTTAACTTTGTAAGTGGTTCGGCGAACCCTCAGGAGAGAGTGGCGCCGCTGTGGTCTCCTGATTCACCTGGCGCAAGCGATTGAGCAACACCGTGCTTGCGACGGCACAAAGTAAGGGCGCAACCGCCGTCACATAAAAGAACGCCTGCGGCGGCATTGCGAGACTGGTTAGAAGGCTGCCGATGAGCGGGCCTGTGATCGACCCCACGCGCCCGACGCCAAGCGCATAGCCTACGCCATTGGCGCGCAGCGCCGTGGGATAAATAAGACCGGCGCCGGCATTAAGGGCGTTCTGCGTGCCGACGATGGCACAGCCGCTAAAGAAAGCCATAACGAGCAGCAGGGATTCCGAGCTTCCAGCGAGGCCGGTAAAAGCCAGAACCGGAACCGCGATTGCAAAGATGATTGTCAGAACTTTGAGGCCGATGCGGTCGATCGAGATGCCAAGACCTAACCCACCGATCGTACCGCCGAGCTGATACAGTGACCCGGCAAAACTTCCTTGCGCCGCGCTATGGCCGCCGGATTGCACGATCATCGGCAGCCACGCATTCATGAGATTGTTGGCCATGAGATTGAGCACAAAGATAATCCACACAAGCACCGTCACAGGCGCCCAACCGCTGCGGAACAGCGCAAGCGGCGAACCACGCGTCGCAGTACTGCCTTCCGTCTGATCCAAAATGAATTGGCTGGTCGGTTCGATCCGCAGAGCGGGGGCGATTTTCTCAACAAGACGGCGTACAGCCTCGTCATAGCCGCCGCGCAGCACCATGAATTTTATCGATTCGGGAAGCGTGAAGATCAAACACATCCCGATGACGATCGGGATGATTCCGCCGACCACGAAAATAACTGGCCAGCCATATGTCGGCATCAGCGTAACGCCAACAAGCCCGGGAACGGCGCCCCCGAGTGAAATTCCCATCGACATCACGACCATCATGGTGGCGCGAAAGGGCTTTGGCGTAAATTCTCCCATAAGCGCAATGACATTCGGCAGCACGCCGCCAAGACCAAGACCGCTCAAAAAGCGCAACCACAGAAGTTCTTGCAGGTCGCGCGCCCAGGCGCATGCGAGTGTTGTCAAACCGATGAAGATCAGGCTGGAAATGATCGCAACGCGCCGGCCGAAGCGATCGCCCAAATAGCCAAAAAACGGCGCACCGACAAAGAAGCCGACCAGGCTCGCGCTGAATACCGGACCCAAAGCGGCGCGGCTAATTCCCCAATCCTTGATGATAGCCGGGCCGGCAATGCTGGCATTCAATAGATCGAAACCATCCGCCATCATCGCGAGGATGCACCAGAACGTAAGAAAAAAATGCAGCGGACGAAGGCGCGCTGAATCAACGACTCGACTGATATTGATTTGGGTCATCGTTTCCCGAGATTCGTGGTCAAGTTTGTTTTTGGCGCCCTCATAAAACGGGGTGACACAAGATTAGGCTGGAGGCAAGACGTCGTGGTGCAATGGATGAGAATGCATAAAGCCGAATATTGTCCGGTTTCCTTCGCGGCGCGAGGAACTTCAGGCTATGCCGAATAGTCGTTGCGCATTGCGATAGAAAATCTTCTCGCGATCTGCGTCCGACAGCGCGATCGCATTGAGAACCTTCAAAGTGTCGCGGATATAGCCTGGACCTTTCTCCTTATCGAACTGGCAATCGGAAGCGAAGACAACGTGATCGGCGCCGAAGAATTCGATGCCGCAGACGGTCGCCGGCCGGGCGCCTTCCATGGCAGTATCGCCGTAATAGTCCTTGAAATAGTCGAGCGGCCGCTTCTTCAGCGACTTGAGGAGCGCGCCGTAATCCTCGTCCGAGGTGCGTGCGCCCAGCTGATCGAAGGAATGGCCGACGCGACCCTCGAGATAAGGTACAACGCCGCCGAGATGGTGCGCGATGACTTTGAGGTTGGGAAAACGATCCATGATGCCGGAGAAGATCAGCCGAGCCAGGGTCACGCCGGTCTCGTAGGGCCAGCCCAACACACTGCAGATCTCGTATTTCGAGACTTTCTCGGTCGGAAAATCCGGCATCTCGCGGGTGCGCGCGGGGTGCAGCAGGATCGGCTTGCCGAATTTCGCGATCACTTCGAAAACCGGCAGGAAATGCGGCTCGTCGAGCGGAAGCCCATTTGCATTGGTGCACAGCTGCACGGCATTGGCGCCGTTCTCGAGCGCCCGCTCGGCCTCCTTTGCCGCCGCTTCCGGCGCGTTCATCGGCAAGAGGGCCGACCAGCCGACGAAGTGCTCGGGATTCTGCGCGACGACTTCGGCGAGGCCATCATTGGCGAGCCTGGCCATATCGGGCGACCGGTCCGGACCCCACACCCGCTCGATCGGCGGTAGTGCGTGCGACAGCACCTGCGTGTAGTTATCGAACTGTTCGACGACGCGTTTGCGCAATTCGAGATCGTGCAGCGCCGGAATGCCGCGCACACGCTTACCGATATCCTTCGATCCAGCCGGCGTCTCGAGAAACGCCTCGTAATAGCCCTTCGGAAAAAAATGATTGAAGGCGTCGATATAGCGCACGTATGTCCTCCTCGTTATTGCCCCTTCTCCGTGGGGAGCAGGATTGTCCCGTTGCCGCGTGGCGCCATGCCGGCATCCGCGTCACTGGATTTTCAGGCCAGCCTTTTCGACCACTGCCCTGTACATTGGCACCTCACGGGCAATCCGCGCACGAAACACGTCGGGGCCTTCGGCAACGACCGGCAGTCCGACCTTGGCAAATTTCTCGCGGATGTCAGGCCGAGCGAGAATTGCTGTGAGTTCCTTCACCAATCGATCGACGACCGGCTGCGGCGTACCGGCCGGCGCAAGCAGCGCCTGAAACGTATCGGTCGATGGGCTCTTGATGCCGAGTTCAGCAAGCGTTGGCGTATCGGGCAGATCCGGCCAGCGTTTATCGGCGGTCACCGCGAGCGGTCGGGCGCTGCCGAGCAAGCCACCCATTGAGCCATAGTTACCGGCATACATGTCGACCTGGCCCCCGAGTACGGCCGTCATCGCGGGACCTGCCCCGGTAAAAGGGATGTGGACGATGTCGATACCGGTCGCCGACTTCAAAAGCTCGCCGGCAAGCTGTGGCGTCGTCCCGGCGCCGGGACTTGTCCAATTCAGTTTGCCAGGACTAGCCTTTGCCTCGGCGATGAAGTCCTGCATCGTGCTGATTTTCGATTGCTTTGGCACCACGAACAAATTAGGCGCAGCGCCGAGCACCATGACCGGTACGAAGTCTTTGAACGGATCATAGGCAATGTTCGCATAAAGGCTGGGATTAACGACAAACGCACTCGAACACCCGAGCAGCGTGTAACCATCGGCCGGCGCGCGCGCCACAAAGGTGGTGCCGAGTGAGCCGCCGGCCCCGGCCCGGTTTTCGACAATGACAGGCTTTCCGAGCGCCGCGCCCAGCTCGGTACTGATCAGACGTACTGCAATGTCGGTGCCGCCTCCGGCCGGGAAACATGAGACGATTGTCACGGGACGGTCCGGATACTCCGCGCGTGCCGTGCCAGTCGCCATTGCGGCCAGAGCGGCTAAACCAAAACATGCCATGCGCCTTCGGGTCTGCAACCGCTTCACGATCGACATCTCATGCTCCCGGATTTTGTTTTGATGAATAGTTCTACGCTGTCATGCGATGAGAGAGCCGTTCTGCCTCGGCCATTTCAGAGGCATCCAAACGCCATTCGCTTGCCGCCACGTTTTGCCGGACCTGTTCCGCGGTACTGGCACCAGCGATCACGCAGCCGACAAACGGCTTCGACAACAACCACCCGAACGCAAGTTCAAGAAGCGAGCGGCCGCGCCGTTCGCTGAAGTCGCGCAACTTCTCGACGATACGGAAATTTTCGTCGTTGAGAAAACGGTCCGAGTAGCGCTTCTGCGACAGTCGAACGCCGTGCGGAATCGGAGCGCCAAATCTGTACTTGCCGGTCAACATACCGCTTGCCAATGGAAAGTAAGGTAATAACGTCAGTTCATGCGTCTGCATGACCGGGATGAGATCGTCCTCAATCCGACGGGATAAGAGGTTGTACTGATCTTGGCAGGAGATGAACCGGTGCAGGCCGTTCGCCTTCGCGACCTGCTCTGCCTCGATCACCTGCGCGGCAGTCATATTCGAACAGCCGATGTAACGGACCTTGCCCTGCTCGATCAGTTTACCCAGTACCTCCAGCGTTTCTTGAATTGGCGTCGCGGGATCGGGCCGGTGCAAGTAATAGAGATCAATCCAATCGGTCTTGAGACGTTTGAGACTCGCTTCGATCGCGCTCATGACATAGCGCGCGGATCCGCCTTTCAGCCGGTCCTCATCATCCATCGCCAGCCCGAACTTGGTGACGAGAACGATATCCTTGCGCCGGGCACCCAGCACTTCTCCTAAGATCGTCTCTGAGCCGCCTCGCTGGCCGTAGGCATCCGCCGTATCGAAGAGGGTGATACCAGCATCCAGCGCTGCATGAACTACGTCCCGTGCGCCAGCGCGATCAAGCCGCACGCCAAAATTGTTGCAGCCCAGTCCGACGGGCGAAACGCGCAGAGCCGTTGTGCCGAATTGCCCTTCACGCATTTGAACGCGCCTCACCGAGTAGCGTCCGCGCATAGCCTCCAAGAATAAAGTGCTGCGCTTCCGCGCCGATGGCGACTTCCTTGACGCGCGCGACGCAATCGAGATTTCCCATATCAAATGGATAATCGCTGCCCAGCAGCACGTGATCCGGGCCGACGCTGCCGATGAGAAATTCCAGCGCCGGTTTCGAGTGCAGTATCGTGTCGTAGTAGAGGCGATGAAGCGACTGTCGAGGCGGTTCTTTGATACGGGCCTTTGGCTCGCCGCGGACCTTCCAGCCATGCTGGAAACGTCCGGCCTGATAAGGCACAAAGCCGCCGCCATGCGATAGACATATCTTGAGTTGGGGATGGCGCTCCAAAACGCCGCCGAACACCAACGAGGCGCCGGCGATCGTCGTCTCAAAGGGCAGGCCAACCAAATTCTTCAAATAGTAGTTATTCAGGCGTTCAGCCGCGGCGCCGGCATGCGGATGGATGAAGATGAAGGCGCCGAGCTCCGCGGCCGCGGACCAAAACGGCTCAAGAGCCGGATCGTCGAGATTGCAGCCATTGACGTGTGTTCCGATCATCGCGCCGCGCAGGCCAAGCTTTGTCATGCCGCGTGTGAGTTCGTCGGCGGCGGCCTTCGGCGCTTGCAGCGGCACGCTGCCGAGGCCGAGGAAGCGGTCGGGATGTTTTTGCACGACCGCGGCGATATCTTCGTTTTGCAGCATTGCGCAGGCCAGCGCCAATGCGGGGTCGTGGTCGTAGAAGAACGTAAACACTGTCGGCGACAGAACCTGGACGTCAACCTGGTTGGCATCCATGTCGCGCAGTCGTAGAGCCACATCCCAGATTTCCCGGGGCAACGGCCGTTGCACCACTTTTCCGGCGATCTCCAGCGTGGCGTCACGTTCATTGACGTCTTTGAGCACTGGCGCGACTTTGGGCGACTCCTTGGCGAGCCGCCGCATTGCTTCCTGGGTCAGAATATGCGTATGCGAGTCGATGGTTCGGGTTTTTGTCATTGTCGTCCTGGAGGTTGAGTCCCGGTGCCGGTGCGTTCGGCGCACATGCCGGCAGCGATCTTTTCGGCCAACATGATCGTTGGAATATTCGTATTGCCGCGCGGGATTGCCGGCATGATCGAAGCATCGACGACGCGCAATCCGGCGATGCCGCGTACGCGTCCGACGGCATCGACCACTGCATCAGGATCATCGGCCCGACCCATGCGGCATGTGCCGCAGACATGAAACGTGCCTGCGACGTTGTTCCGGACATAGTCGGCAAGCTCCGCGTCGTCAGCGGCAAGCGCGGCAAGATCGATGCGTTGTCCGGTCAGGCGTCCGAACACGAGATCAGCCAGTGCCGGCGCAGCGTCCAGCGTGCCAGCGACGATCGTCGCTTTGATCGCGTTGGCGCGGTTGAGCCGATTGAGCTTTCTGATGCGGTCGGTGAACCGCACCGGAAAGACAGTCGTGCACAATTGGCGTACCTCATCGCTGGTCACCAGTGTGACGACACGGCGAAACCCATCCATCAGGCGCCTGAGATCGATGTCTTCGCCAACGAAATTGAATTCGATCCGCGGCAGCACCGTCAGGTCCGCCGATGCAAGCGTCACCTGCCCACGTGATGCCGGCTTGAAGATCGTGGCATTGAAATTAGCGAGCTGCTCGCCGAGCGCATTCCAGGAGGACTTGCTGTGCGCGGCGATATACATGTCGCTCGGCGGCGCTGCCGTCAGCCCCGACGAATAACGCAAGCACGTCATCGGATGTGGCCGGAGCTGGCGCGATTGACGGGCACCGCGCCGCAGGTGCGCGGCGACAAACAGAAGCGGATGATTTTGCAAGTTGCGTCCGACACCGCGAAGCTCAGCTCTGACATCAATGCCAAGCGCACGCAGTTCTGTCGCCGGTCCGACACCAGAACGCAGGAGAAGGGTCCGCGAATGAATAGCGCCGGCGCAAAGCACGACCTCGCCGCCTCGAACATCATGGTCCGTGCCGTCGATCCTGACAGAGACGCCGCTGGCACGCGCTCCCTCGAACAGCAGCCGCGTCACGGTCGCGCCGGTCAGGATTGTCAAATTCTTGCGCGCGCGCACGGCGGCGTCGAGGTAGCCCATGGCGGTCGAGCCCCGACGGTGGGGCGTATTGCTCATCGGCAGCGAGCAATAGCCATCACGAAAATCGCCGTTCATGTCGTCGATATAGGGCGTTTGTCGTTCGTCGAAGAATTGCCCGACCGCACGCGTCAATGGCGGCCAGTCTTGCGGGCGAGTGCGGCGGATCGGGATCGGGCCACTATCGCCATGCAGATCGCCGCGAAAGTCGCTGTCGGTTTCGAGTTTGCGAAAATACGGTAGGACTTCGCGCCAATTCCATCCGTTCGCGCCCAGCCGCTCCCATTCGTCATAGTCGTCCGCTATCCCGCGGAGCGCCACCATCCCCATGACCGACGATCCGCCGCCCATGATGCGAGCCTGATCGTAAGGCGTTGCCGGCGATGTATCGCGCGTGCGCCAATGCGCCACCAGACCCGGCCACATATAGGATTTGTTGTAGTAGGACGAGGCGAATGTATCGAGCACGTCGGCGGGCTCATGGCCGGGCGCGGTGTCGCGCCCGGCTTCGATCAAAAGCACAGAACGCGACGATTGCGCAGACAGCCGGCTCGCGAGAACGCAACCCGCCGAGCCCGCGCCGATAATGATCGTGTCGAAACCGGTCACGCGTAACGCCTTCGCAGAAATGTTCAATTCACCGTAAGCTCTGCTTCGGCGATGACGGTGCGCCACTTGGCAACTTCGGATCCGATCAGCTTCTTGAGTGCCGCGGAACCGGTCCCGGAAACCGCAAAACCGGTCTTTAGGAGTTGATCGCGCAGCTCTGGTGCCGCCAGCACCTTGACAACTGCTTTGCTCAAACGATCCGTGACATCGCTCGGCAAATTCGGCGGCGCCAGCAGAACCTGTAATGTCTCGGATTCGGCGTTAGCGATGCCCGCCTCTTCCATCGTCGGCGTATCGGGCAGTTCGTACCAGCGTTTGGCGCCGGTCTGTACCAGCGCCCGCAGCGAGCCAGCCTTGATGAGCGGCATGACGGCCGAAATATTCACACCGGCAAGATCAGTCGTGCCGGCGAGCGCTGCCTGGGCCGCGGGGCCCGCGCCGGTGAAAGGAACGTGCGTCAATTTGATACCAGCCCGCAGATCCAACAATTCGACGCCGAGCTGCGAGATACTGCCGATGCCCGGGCTGGAGAAAGTGATATGGCCGGGACTTTCTTTCGCGCGCTTGATCAAGTCGGCGAAGTCGACGATGGGGCTGTCGGTTTTTGTCACTAAGGCGTCGGGCGAACCGCCAAGATCGGCGATCGGCGTAAAGTCTTTTTCCGGATCGTGACTGTCAGGACGCTTCAACAACTGGTTGACGAAAATCACGCTCGACGCCACCAGCAGCTTGTAGCCATCCGGATCCGCATTGGCCACATAGGCGATGCCGACATTGCCATTGGCTCCGGCGCGATTTTCAACAACAACCGGCTGGCCGAGCTCCTGGGCCAAGGGCGCGCTCAGCACCCGGGCGATAAGATCGCTGGCGCCGCCCGGTGCGAACGGTACGATCAACCTGACCGGACGTTCCGGAAAAGCGGCCTGTGCCGAAACCGCAAACAGCGCCAACAGCACAGCCACGGCCGTAGCAAAGATACCGAATGGAGCACGAAGCTTTCGGCAGTTACCCCAGCGAACCGACATTGCCGTCGTCATGGACTTCCTCCGATTGTTTTTATTTTCTTGTTTTTCGCACCAGACCGCGTCGCAGACGCTCGAGTCTGGAGCGCGGCGCATTATTGTCTTGCGAGCGCGAGGATCTGGCGCGCCTCCTTCGGGGTCGCCACCTCGCGTCCCAATCCTTGCGCGATCTTCATCATCCGCTCCACGAGAATCGCATTGTTTTTGGCAAGCTCGCCTGGCGCGATATAGGGATTGTCCTCGTATCCGACACGGACGTGGCCGCCGAGGGAGACAGCGAGCGAAAGCAAATCCCATTGCTTTGCGGGATTCATGACGCTCACATTCCAAATACAGTCTTTGGGAAGGTGATCGACCATATAGATGAGCGCCTTCTCGGTTGGCGGGGTCCATGTACCACCGGGCCAACCGAGAAACAGCGTCGTATAGGACTTCTCCTTCAGGTAACCCTGCTTACGGATGAATTCGAGGTTCCAGAAAGCACCGGTGTGAAAGCATTCGACTTCGAGCTTCACCTTGTGCTTTTCGGCAGCCTTCGCGTAGTCGAGAAGTTCTTCAACCGGATGGATCGCCATCATTCGCTTGGGCGGAAACTGTGGGTCCGGATTGAAATATTCGTCGTGGGCGTTGAAGGCGACTGCCATCATGTCGGGGCCCAGCGTCATCAGCTTGACCTTCTCCTCGAGCCGAGCGCTGGCAACGCCGAATTGCATGACGGGATCGGTCTTGGCGAGAATGGCATCCTGCAGCCGCTTCCAGCCGTCATGATTGATGCGCGATACCTGTTTGCCATCGGCCTGCATCGACTCTTCGAGCGTGCGAATGCCGTGAATATGCGCGATTGCGGCGCCCGCATTGATGCCGTCGATATATTGCTGCGCCACCCCCTCAATATCTTCCTGGGGCGGGCAATAATGATTGATGGGATAGGACGTTCTTGAATCGCAGGCGACGGTGATTATGAGCTTTTCCATTTTTGTCCCTGAAGTATCCGGCTTGGGTTTTAAGGTGCTGCGATCACAGCAGGTGGTGAGAAACGACTTCCGCGATCTGTTGCACCAGATCGCTGTGCGCGAGCATCGGCTCGAGTTCGCGGCCGCTCACCCCGATAGCGCCGATCGGCAGATTGGCGGCATTGAAAATCGGGGCGGCAAGGCAATACGAACCCGACACATGTTCCGCGCGATCGACGGCAAAGCCTCGCTGCCGCGTGTCGGCGAGTTCTTTCAGGAAGGCGGCGCGGCTCGTGATCGTTTTTGGCGTATATGCAGCGAGCGGTTTGCGGTTGAGCAATTCGCGCACCTCTGCTTCGGGCAGAAAAGCCAGAATGGCCTTGCCAAGCGAGCAGCAATGCGCCGGCGCGCTCTTGCCGAAACGGGAATAGATTGTCGGCAAAGCCGGCTTTTCGACCCCTGCGATGTAAAGAACGCGATCCCGATAGAGGATTCCGAGATTGGCCCGTTCGCCTGTTTTCGTGGCGAGGTTGTGCAGGTGCGGTAGCGCTTCGACACGCAGTCGATTGCGGTCGAGCAGACTCGAGGCCAGCGGAAGCACGGCGAAACCAACGGAGAGCCGCCCGTCGCGCGGATCCTGAGCGAGATATCCGGCGCCCACCAGGGTTTGCACGAAACGATAGGCAGTGGGCCGAGCAATGCCGGCATTGATCGCAACTTCCGCGACCGTAAGCGGACGTTCCGCGCCTGCGACGGTATTCAGCACGGCAAGAGCCTTGGACAGGCTTTTCACCGCAGAGACATCAACTCCCTCGGTTGCGTTGTGAGCATCGAGCGATACAGAACGCGGCACGTTTCACCCTCGAGCTTTGTCCGTATTGTGGACAGGTTGTTCGAAGCATAATCGAATAAGCCGCGCCTCCGGTCAAGGCGGGCGCGGCGTCGCGTCGACGACCCGGGGCTCGCACGACCGTTTCGCTATGCAAGTCAAAGAGGCCGGTCAGTTGGCGGAGAAGCCTTCGATGCCTGACATTTCCCGCCCCTGTCCGTCGCCAACGACCGGACATTTTTCATTTGTTGTATCCCGAGCAACCTATCTGCGGTATGTTTCTGGCAATGGGCAAAGGGCGGCCGTCATGGGCATCTTGCAGCGTATCTCGCCAGTTCTCGTGTCCTTGAGTCTCGTATTCGCACTCACGGCGATTCTTTGGCAGATAAAACTGAGCACCGACAGCTCGGGCGATCTCACTTATTTTTTGCTGTTTCCCGTGATTTTGAGTGCAGCATTGTACAATGGGCGTATCGCTTTGCTGTGCGCGGCCGTGGCAATGATCTGTGCCGACTATTTCTTACAAGACCCTATTTATAGTTTGGCCAATGATAATTTGCTTGAATACGGTGATCTCATTGTTTTTGCACTCGTAGCCACGGCAGGGATCAAGGCCACCCGAGAACTCTTGCGACCGCGCTTGCTGACGCGGCACGGCGACGTGGCGAGAAGCTGAAATCCGACCTGTCGCTTAGTCCTCCGCTTTTCAGAAAATCAAACTCGTGGCGCCTCACCCATCGCCCGGAGCCGCCATCGGCGGATGACCGAGCAGCAACCTTGTGCCGACCCTGGCGCGGTTCCTCACCGGCATTTTACCTTTGCGGAGGCCGGGTCCTTTCCAAAAAGCGCGTCTTTGGAGTGTAGGGCTCCGCCCAGCCGGACTCCTCTGCGTTGCAGAGTGCGCCTTTCGGAGCAAAATGATACTGCCGGAACGTGATTTGTCTCTGTAGCCGGCAGTCCGCCGATAGTGGTTCATTGTGACGCTTGGTTGATCACCGATCGGGTGACGTTTTCCAACGTAAAACATTAGACACGCGGCCATAGGGCTTCTCCGCATGCTGGCGGGCTGCAGCCGATTGAACGCCGCCTGTTTCCGCCACTGCTACGCAGTACCCCTGATTCCAAGGTCCAGTTAATTCTTCCATCATAGCTCAGACGAGATGTCAGATTCACCCGATAGCTCAGCCGATCATTGCGGGGAATAAGAGCAGCTAGAGCATGATCCGGAAAAGTGGAAACCGGTTTTCCGAAAAGATCATGCTCCAACGAAAAAACCAGACCATGATCCGATTCAACTTGATCGGATCATGGTCTAGGAAAATATCACTGTGTCAAATGACACAGATAACGACGGCGACATTGGATATATGCATCCCTTGCATCTTAAAAATATTCATCGGCTTGCATGAAACACTCAATCGTAATCGACGGTCACAAAACCAGCATCAGTATCGAAGAACCCTTTTGGAATGGCTTGCGAGGAATCGCGGTGGCCAAAGGGACGACGGTGTCAAAGCTGGTATCGTCAATCGACAACGGGCGCCAACAAGGGAATCTATCTTCGCATATCCGCTTGTTCGTCCTCGAGTACTACCAAGGACAGGCCGCCGTACTAAACGCTACGGAGCAGGTTGCATCATCGACCACGGTCGCGGCTTCAAAGTGAGCTGCCCACATGGGCACCTGCTTCGTCGAACAGTCCTGCCGTCCTCACCCGGCTGGCGCTGGACGGCTTGGGAATTATCAGAGTGCCCCGATGCACCGTCGAGGCCGAACTCGAGACTGGTAGCTCAAGGAAATTTTCCAAGCATCACGTCGTCGCGTGACGTTCTCCGCAAAGGTGACCGCGTTTTTACATTTCCTGGAGGAATCGCCCGCCACCGACAGAGGGGCTTCCTGATCGCATCCTTCACCTGTCTGCGCTGAGCTACGCGGCTATCCCGGATGGAGGAAAAACTTCGACACCCGACGGTTCACGCTCGATCTCCTTGCCAATCGGCTCCCAGTTGATCGCCCAAAGCGATAACAGCCCGATGGCTGGCATTAGCACCAGCATCAGCATGAGCTTTGGAAGTCCGACCTGGGCCAGCAAAGCGGGAAAGAAAAATAGTCCAAGGATGGTGCCGATCCGCACCATCCCCTGTGCCCACCCGGTGCCGGTCCCACGCAGCAGCGTTGGATATGACAGGGCAGCCATTGAAGCCGAAACGGAGCCCGGGCCGAGCGTTTGCCCGAGGATAAAGCCGTAAATCAGCATGATGGATACGTAAGGCGACACCCGATCCGCCGTCCACCAGAACAGGATCAGACAAGCGGCGATAATCGAATAACCGACGATCAGCAATCTGCGGATACCCACTCGATCGACCAATGCCGCGGCGCACAGGCCGCCGATAACGCCTGCGATCGTCGATACGAGCGTACCGACAGCTGCATAGACGAAGTTTCGTCCGAAGATCGTGCCCGCGATCGCCGGCAAATAAAAGCCGACGGCGAAATATTGCAGGCTTTGCGTGATGGATATGATTGATACCAGGACGGTCCGCGATCGATAGGGCGGCGAAAAGATCGCCGAATAGCTAAAACGGTGCCGCTCAGTCTCCTTGCCGGCTTCGCCCGCCACCTTCACCTGGACGCCGTAGGTCTTGCCAAGCAGTCGTGCAGCCTCGTCAAGCCCGAGATAATTCGCCGCCCAAAGCGGGCTCTCCCACATATATCGACCGCGCAGTGCGAGGATGATGAGAGCCGGGACAGCGCCGAAGCCGACCGCAAACCGCCATAGATAATCGGTGAATCCGAAATAGTAGATCAGCAGTGCCACCACGACGGAAACGGCGACCGCGACCTGCCAGAGGAACACCCACAATGCGATACTGCCGCCGCGCCACTTCGCGTTGACAAACTCCGCGAGAAAGCTGAACGCAACGGGGTAATCCAACCCGACGCCCAAACCCATCAGGAAGCGGAAAAACAGCAGCACATACATATTGGGCGACAGCGCCGCCCCGAGCGTCGCAATGACAAGGCATATCAGGTCGAGGACGAACATCCTCAACCGCCCAACCTTGTCGGCTAGGTATCCGCCGGCGACGCCGCCTATGACAGCGCCCACTCCCATGATCGCCGTGATGGTTCCGAGCTGCGACGGCTGCAGATGGAATTCCGCGCTAAGTCCTGGGACGCCGATACCAAGGCTGGCAAAATCGTAAGCATCGACAAACACGCCACCCAGCGCGATCAGCATCACGCCCAGCCCGGATTTAGTTGTTGGCTGCTGGCTCACGAACTCGGCAACATCGCTCTTCGAACGTATCACCAAGTCGGTCATAGCCCCGCCCCTCCGCAGTTGCTACAAGAAGAAGACAGCATGTTGACTATTCAGTCAACTACGATAATCTTTTTGGCTCGTGCTGTAAGGGCGGACGTTTAGATCGGGCCCCGCTATTATTCCTTGAAAAGGGCGATCGTAGCGCCGGCTTTGCCGCGCCTGCCCGCGCAAGCTTCCAATCCTGAAACAGCCGCCAGAATAAGTCAGCGCCGACGCCGCGGCGAAGAACGCGACAGCTTCCGCTCAGCACTGATACGGCGAATGTATTTTGAGAGACTGCTATCCGCGGACGGGCCGAAGCTTTCCAGCTTTGTTCAAGCACGCAGCCGGTTTCGCCGCCCGGGCGCCGCCATCAAGCGGCAAAAGATCGGGCGCGTTGTTTCTTTGAAAGAACAAGCGCCGGGTCGCAAACGCAATAGAGCTGCATGAGCCTGACAACGTGCTCCAGCCATTTTTTTTGCACCGCGCGCGACCTCAAATCGCGATCCAGCGCGACTTCCAAAGTATATTGATTGGAGAGAAAATGATAACACATGGACGAGAACGACAGGTAGACATCGACCGGATCGAGGCCTGATCTAAAGACGCCCTCGTCCTGGCCTTTTTCCAAAATGAAACCGACCGTTTCGAGTAAGGGATTATACATGGCTCGCATTCGGCCTGATTTTCGAATGTATTTCCCCTGGAGCTTGTTTTCTTCATTCATAAGCTGAATGGCGCTGGGATTTTCTTTGAACGCGCTGAATGTGTGGCGAATGAGCTGCTCCAGGGCGAAAAGGGGATCGCTCGCCCTCACCGTTATGTCCTTTTGCTGATCTCGCAAGGACTGATACATTCTTTCGAGGACGGCGATAAACAATCCCTCCTTTGATCCGAAATAGTAATAAAGCATGTTTTTGCTTAAGCCGCATCGCTCCGCTATCTTGTCGACGCGTGCGCCCCCGAAACCAAGACGCGCAAATTCCTGGGTCCCGTATTTCAGAATTTTTTCACGGGTCCGAACCGGATCGGTGCTGCGTCGCGCCAAGCTTCGTCTCCTTAACGCAAATCTATTCCGGCGCTGGTCGATGACGCGCGCCGCCGGAAAGCCTTCAATCGCTTTGACTTAGACTGACGAGTCAATTTGACTGGTAGCAATTTGCTCTGTGGCCGACAAGCGCGGTTTGGCCGACGCGGCGCTCGCGGATCGACCGCAGACTAACCCGGCTTAATGTTGGAAAATTTAATGACTTTGCCCCATTTCTCCGTCTCGACAGCGAGGAATTTGCCGAAATCAGACGCGCTCATCGGCATCGGTTCGGCGCCGAGTTCGGCAAGCCGAGCCTGGTATATTGGATCGGCCACTCCGGCGAGCACTGCCGCGTTAAGTGTCGCGACGATCTCGCTGGGCGTATTGGCCGGCGCGGATAAACCGTTCCACGTGCTCGCCTCATAGCCGGGCACGGTCTCCGCGACTGTCGGGATGCCGGGCAGCAATGACGACCGTGTGCTCGTCGTGACCGCAAGCGCGCGCAGCTTATCGGCTCGGATGCTCTGAATGGAGGTCGACAACAGATCGAACATGGCCTGCACCTCGCCTGCGAGCAGATCGATCAGCGCGGGCGCCGACCCGCGATACGGCACGTGACGAATGTCGACGCCGGTCATGAATTTGAACAGTTCGCCGGAGACGTGCGCCGTTGTGCCGATTCCGCCGGAAGAAAAATTGATCTTGCCTGGATTGGCTTTGGCGTAAGCGATGAATTCGGCGACGCTATGCACCGGCACCCCCGGATTGACCTCCATCACGTTCGGCACGCGAAATATGCCGGCGACCGGGACCGTATCGCGCATGAAGTCGAAGTTGAGATTGTCATATAGCGTGGCGTTGATGGCATTGGCCGATGTCGACCAGAGCAGCGTATATCCGTCAGGGTCCGCCTTGGTGACAAATTCGGCGCCGATATTGCTGCCGGCTCCCGGACGATTGTCGATGATGAAAGGCTGCTTCAGCCGTTGTTGCAGCAATTGCGCCAGCAGCCGCGCCAGAACATCGGACGAGCCGCCTGGCGGAAAGCCAAGCACAATATGCACCGGGCGCGCGGGATAGGACTCCGCTTGCGCCGTTCTTGCAGCAAGAGGCAGCGCGACGCCACCTGCAGCACATTTCAACAAGCTACGCCGGGTGTATTTCATGACGTCCCCTTGCAAACAACACATGGTCGATGTGCGTTGAAAAAACCCGGCAAGTTTCTTCACAATGGAAAAGCCGCTGCCACCTCAGCCTTGCGCTCGCGCAAACGCATGCCAAGTCGCGAATACATTCCGGTGACGCATGCGATGTGCTTCTCTGCTTGACAGCATGGCGGCTTCGATAAAGCTTGCCGACCCAACAGCGATTGCCAAGGGACGGAGAGAGACGATGGCTGATCTGCGTTTGACTTTTGCCTGTGGTCCTTACGACCGTACTCAAGCGTTGCGTGACGGCACGATCAAACCGGAAGGCATCGATATAACCTATGTCACTTTGCAGCCCGCCGAGATCTTCTGGCGCATGCTGCAATATAAAGAGTTCGACGTCTCTGAAATGTCGCTGTCGAACTACACGACGCTCGTTGCAGGTGGCGACGCGCCTTTCGTGGCAATACCGGTGTTTCCGTCGCGTGTATTCCGCCACGGCTATTTCTTCATCAATTCGGACCGTGGCATATCCAGTCCTGCCGACCTTAAAGGCAAACGCGGCGGCGTTCCGGAATACAGCATGACCGCTGCGGTTTATATGCGTGGCCTCCTCCAGCATGAATACGGCGTCAAGCCGAGCGATATCGAATGGCTGCAAGGCCGCGCCGACAGGCTGGGCCATGCATTGCCTAGCGATATCCGGCTGACGCAGGCGCCGGCCGGCAGTGAGCTCGGCGATCTGCTGGAGCGCGGTGAAATCGATTTCCTGATGACGGCGAACAATCCGCTGTCGTTCCGGCGCGGGGCGCCGAACGTCAAACGGCTGTTCCCGAATTATCGCGAGGTCGAGCAGGATTATTACCGGCGCACCAAGATCTATCCCATCATGCACACCGTCGTCGTGCGCCGCGATATCTATGAGCGCGACCCGTGGATCGCGCTCAGTTTGTACAAGGCGCTGTGCCGGTCCAAAGACTACGCGTTCCAGCTGCTGGCCGAAGCCGGATCGCCGAAAGCATCGTTCGCCTGGCTGCAACCGCTTCTCGAGGAGGAGCAAGCGATCATCGGCAAGGATTGGTATCCTTACGGGATCGAAGCGAACCGCCCGACGATCGAAGCGCTCCTGCAATACACCTACGAACATGGGCTTACGCCGCGGCGCCTCGAGATCGAGGAGCTGTTTGCACCAAGCACGCTGCGCGACATTCCACTCAGCGAAGGTCAACGTGTCTAAGTCCCGGCTTTTCCGCCTTGGCCAATCCGGCCGGCGTCCTGAATGAGTTGCCAAACTTGCGGCGGTGACAAAGGGAGTTCGCGCGGCTGCACGTCGAGCGAAATCAGCGCCGCCGCGACCGCATTGGCAATAACGCCGCCAACGGGAATGATTCCGCCCTCGCCCGCGCCTTTCGAGCCTAACGGATTATTCGGCGAGGGCTTTGCCTCAAGAGCGATCGCGCGAATGCGCGGAAAATCGGTCGCCGTAGGCATCAGGTAATCGCCGAACGATCCGGTCAATAACTGCCCGTTCTCGTCATACAAAAAGTGTTCCAGAAACGCGCCGCCCAGGCCTTGCACGATGGCGCCGATGGTCTGACCATGCAAGGTCAGCGGATTGATGATGCGGCCGACATCCTCGACAGCAAGATAATCGAGAAGCGCGACATGGCCGGTCTTCGGATCGACAGTGACATGGGCAGCGTGTGTTCCATACGAGTAGGTACGTTTGCCGCTCGCATAAGTGCCGTCGGCCGTAAGACCTGCAAACTCACTCAGGTCGATCGAGAAACGGTCCGGCCCCACGGCCGCCTCGAGCTCAATGGCGACCTCATGGGCTGCGCAACGCAGACGCGGCGCGGCAGCCTCGCGTATGCGTTCGCGCAGCTTGCCGGCGGCGGCTATCACCGCTGAGCCGCCCATCACGATCGAGCGTGACGAATACGAGCCGAACCCTTCGTCCAGATAATCGGTGGAGCCGTGGAACACTTGTTTGATGCGCGCCATGGGCACTTCGAGCGCATCGGCGGCAATCTGCGCGAACACCGTTTCGACGCCCTGGCCAACCGAAGACGAGCCGACGAACACTGAAAACGATCTGTCGGCATTGAGTTCCAGCCGCGCGTTCTCCTTCGGCCCCGAGGCGCCGCCCTCGATGTAGCAGCCGAGCGCCAAACCGTGGTAGCGGCCATCGATGAATTGACCGGAAAGCTTGGACTTCTCCGACCAATCGAATTCGGCGAGGCAGCGGTCCAGCGTCATCTGATAATCGCCGCTGTCGCATTCGGTCGCGATGTCGAGCACCTGCACGGTCGGGAGCGAATACGGCATGTCCGCCTCCTTGATCAGGTTGCGACGCCGGAATTCGACACGATCGATGCCGAGATCAGCCGCCGCCATGTCGAACAGCCTTTCGCGACAGAAATCGGCTTCGAACCGGCCCGGCCCGCGATAAGTGCCCGAAGGGGTCTTGTTCGTCAGGAGAAGCGTGACCTCCATATGCACATGGGGGATGCGATACGCACCCGATATGACCTGTGCCAGATTGCGCGAGGCCGTAGCGCCGACACTGCGCAAATAGGCGCCCAGGTCGGTATAGCCGTTGCCGCGCAGCGCGAGGATCGACCCGTCGCGGTCGCAGGCGATTTCCAGTTCACACTCGGCGTCCCGCGCATGGTTAAGCGCGAGAAGGTTTTCGCGGCGGTCCTCCGTCCACTTCACCGGGCGGCCAAGCAGGCGCGCCGCAAATGGAATGAGGTAATCCTCAGGATAAAACTCGCCGCGCGCGCCAAACCCGCCCCCGACATCATATTCCATCATCCGCACCGACGTTTCGGGCAGACCCATCATCTTCGCCAGCACTCGCCGGTTGGTGAAAGGGACTTTGGCGGCGCCCCGCAACGTCATTGTCTGATGGTGCGCATCCCACTCGGCCAAAAGCCCGCGCGGTTCCATGGGTACTGCCGCGTGCCGCTGCACGCGAAACCGTTCGCGCCGGGTATACGGTGCATCCTCGAAAGCTGCAGCAGCGTTGCCGCGAACCGCCGTTATCGTGCTCGCGATATTGGTGCCGGCGTTTTCGAACAGCAAGATTTCGCCCTCGCGCGCCGCGGTGCGCGTGACCACAGCCGGCAACGGGTCGATATCGACGACGATCGCCTCCAGAGCATCCTCAGCCAAGGCGGCGGTGTCAGCGATCACAACCGCAATCGGCTCACCGACATAGCGGACTTTTGCGGATGCGATGATGGGCTGCTCGAAACGCTTGAGTTCAGGGAGCGGTTCCTGTCGCAATGGGATGGCGGGGATTTTGCCGATATCTGCGGCGGTGATCACGGCATGCACGCCCGGCCGCGCGCGAGCCGCCGTCACATCGATGGTTCGAATGAGCCCGTGCGCAACGGAACTGCGCAGCACCACCGCATGGAGCATCCGATCGTCAACGAGATCATCGACATATTGCCCACGCCCGGTGAGAAAGCGCTGATCCTCGACGCGCTGGATGGGGCTGCCCACGAGCAAGTTTGTCGTTCGGCGGTTTGGTATATTCATATGACGATCGATGTCTCCGGATTGTCGCGCCTGCAAAGCGATCGGCGCCTTACCGATATCGATAGCGGCACGGGCTCAATCGATATGCACACCCGCCGCTTTGACGACGTCTCGCCATTTCGGCGCTTCCTCCTTGATGTAGGCGGCAAATTCGCCGGGGCCCATCACTGCCGGATCTCCGCCCAATTTCGTCAGAGCGTCGACGACCTCGGGCTTCTCGAAGCTTCGTTTCAATGCGGCAGCAACCTTGTCGATGATCGGCTTTGGCGTGCCGGCCGGAGCGAACAAACCCTGCCATGATGGAACGGCATAGTCTTTGATCGTCTCGCCAATGGTCGGCAGATTCGGCGCGCTGAGGCTGCGTGTTGCGGTGCTGACCGCGAGGGCGCGAATAGCGCCGGCTTGCGATTGCGGCCACAGCGTCGTCATGCTGTCGATGGCGAAATCGATGCTGCCGTTCATCAAGCTTGTGAGTTCGTCCGTCGTGCTGCGGAACGGCACATGAATCATATGCGTTCCGGTCGCAAGTCCGAGCAGCACGACGGAAAGATGCGAGGACGTGCCCACGCCGGAAGACCCGTAATTGAGTTTTCCGTCGTTCGCTTTGATGTAATCGATCAGTTCCGGAACAGTCTTGGCCGGGATTTTTTGACTGACGACAAGCAGGTTCGGCATCCGGACCAAGAGCGCGACAGGCTGCAGGTCACGTTCGGCATCATAGGGCAGCTTGCTGTAGACAAGCGGATTGAGCACGATCCCGCTGAAGGTGCCGAGCAAAAACGTGTATCCGTCGGGATCCGCCTTCGCCACATAGCTTGTCCCAACGCTGCCGCCGGCCCCCGAACGGTTTTCGACGACGAACGGCGCGCCGAGTTGCTCCTGCAACTGCTGCGCCACGATACGCGCAAGCAGATCTGCCGAGCCGCCGGCCTGAAACGGAACGACGATCGTGACCGGATGCTGCGGCCAGCTCTCTTCTGCAGATGCCGGCGATACGCGCGTGACTAGAACCAGCGTGATGGCCAGCAGAACGAAAGGCATCAGACGTCGCGATAGAAGCAGGGATTCACGTGCGCGAGCTGTGCGAACTCCAAATATTCTCTTCATTTTTCAGATGCTCATGTGTTTCCCGGCATTATCGACAAACTTCGCGCGCCTTATGGGCGTCCTGTATGAGGTGCCACAGGCGCGAGGGTGAGAGCGGCAGGTCGCGCGGCTCGACACCGAGCGAGCTCAACGCATCGGCGACGGCATTCGCGATCACTCCTCCGACCGAAATGATGCCGCCCTCCCCCGCGCCCTTGGCGCCGAGTGGATTGATGGGCGACGGATGGGATTCAATGAGGACGCCGCGGATCGTTGGGAAATCCGCGGCCGTCGGCAGAAGAAAATCAGCAAGCGAGCCGGTGAGAAGCTGTCCCTGCTCGTCATAGATGAGATGTTCCATGACGGCGCCGCCAAGCCCCTGAACGATGGCGCCGATCAGCTGGCCCTTGAGCGTCAACGGATTGATGATACGACCGCAATTTTCCACGGCGACATAGTCCAGCAGCTGAATGTGGCCGGTCTTGGCATCCACCGAGACGTGAGCCGCGGCGGCGCCATAGGCCCAGGTGTGCTTTTTGTTGAGGAAGAACCCTTCGGCCGAGAGCGGTTCAGGTGCGAGCTCGGCCCAAGAGATCGATTTGCCGTCGGGTGCAGCCGCGCGCCCATCGGCGAGCAGCACTTCGGCAGCGCCGCAATTCAAACGCCGCGCCGCTTCCGCGCACATGACAGTCCGCAACTTATTCGCGGCATCGAGGACCGCCGAACCGCCCATGACGATGGACCGCGAATGATAGGAGCCGTAACCGTCGCTCACATATGAGGTTGAGCCGTGAAACACGTTGTTGATGCGGTCGATCGGCACCGCCATGGCATCGGCCGTGATCTGAGCGAATGCCGTTTCCAACCCTTGGCCTACACCGGAAGAGCCGATGTAAACCGTGATCGTGCCGTCGGTTTCGAGGACCAGTCGCGCAGTTTCCTTGGGACCCGCCGCACCGCCTTCAATGAAGCAACTCAACGCGGTGCCGTGATAGCGGCCATCAATAGACCTGCCTTTGAGCTTGGCTTTCTCGGCCCAACCAAATTCCGCCGAGCAACGGTCGAGCGTGACCCGGTAATCGCCGCTGTCGAGTTCGTCTTTGCTCTCGAACGGCGCAATGGTGGCGACGGCGTAGGGTATTTCCGCTTCCTTGATCAGATTGATCCTGCGGAAATCGACCTGATCGATGCCGAGGTCGCGCGCCACCAAATCGAACAGCCGCTCCCGGAAAAAATCGGTTTCGAACCGGCCGGGACCGCGATACGTCCCGACCGGGGTCTTATTGGTGAGCAGCAGCGCAACGTCGATGTCGATGTTGGGGATGCGGTAGGCTCCCGACATGAATTGCGCAATATTGCGCGCGCCAACCGCGCCGTTCGTCCGCATATAGGCGCCGACGTCAACGAATGCATGGCCGCGAAGCCCGAGAACGGTGCCGTCGCGCTCGCATGCGATTTCGACATCACACGCGGCCTCGCGCGCGTGATTCATCGTCATCAGGTGTTCGCGGCGATCTTCTATCCATTTAACCGGCCGGCCGACACGCCGCGCAGCAAATGGAATAAGAAAATCCTCGGGATAAAACTCGCCGCGCGCGCCGAAGCTGCCGCCGACATGGCACTCCACCATTTCGATTGAATCTTCGGCGAGCCCCAGCTGCCGGGCGATAACGCGCCGATTGAAGAAGAGCACTTTCGCCGCACCGAAGACTTTCAGCTTGCCGGACGCCGCGTCCCACTCGCAGAGAAGCCCCCGAGGCTCCATCGTCAGCGCCGTATTGCGCTGCGTGCTGAAAGTCTCGCGTCGTCTATAAGGCGCATTCTGGAATGCCGAGGCCGCATCTCCCAGCACCGCGCGAAATTTCATCGCGGTGTTGGTGCCCTTTTCCTCGAACAGCAGCGTCTGATCCGCCACGGCGACCGCATGATTTGGCACCGCCGCAAGCGGTTCGATATCAACCGCAATTTCACTGAGCGCGTCTTCGGCAATCGCGGCGCTGTCAGCCAGCACCATCGCCAGCGCTTCGCCGACATAACGCACTTTGTTGCCCGCCATGACCGGCTGTGCGAAAGCCTCGAATTCCGGCATCGGCTGCAGCCGCATCGGGACGCACGGTACCGGGGTCCCGAGATCAGCCGCCGTGATGACCGAGTGCACGCCAGGAAGCTCGCGCGCGCGCGTGGTATCGATGGATCGGATCCGGCCGTGGCCGAGGGCGCTGCGCAGGATCGCCGCATGCAGCATGTCGTCGCGCGCGAGATCGTCGACATATTGGCCCCGACCCCGCAGCAGCGGGAGATCTTCTAACCGTTCGATAGGCTGACCGACGAACGGTTTAATCGTCATCGCCTTGCTCTTTATTTGCGCGCGTAGGCGGAGCGTGCATCGAGCACCGCCTCGACGATGGAGATATAGCCGGTACAGCGACAGAGATTGCCGGAGAGCACGTCGCGCACGCGGTCCGCATCGCAATCGGGCTCTTTCGTCAACAACGCATGCGCCGTTGTAATCATTCCGGGTGTGCAGAAACCGCATTGCAGCGCATGGTGTTTGCGGAACGAAGCCTGCAGAGGTGTGAGACCCTCTTCAAGTGAAAGACCTTCGACCGTAACCACTTTGGCGCCGTCGGCCTGTGCCGCGAGCATCAAGCACGACCGCACTGCAGCGCCATCGACGAGCACGGTGCAGGCGCCGCACACCCCATGTTCGCATCCCACATGGGTTCCTGTAAGCCGCAGCGAATGGCGAAGGCAGTCGGCAAGCGTCAATCGAGGCTCGACCTCGACTTCAACCGGATTGCCATTGACTTCAAATTGCACGAGCATGCGGTTAACGTCCTAGCGTCCCTCACGTCCCCGCGCTTTTTAAGGCGCGTTCAACCATGACCCCGGCCAGCGCCTTCCGGTAGGCGCCGCTGGCATGAATATCGTCCGCCGGTTCAACAGCAGCGGATGCAGCCGCTTCTGCTCTGGCGATAATCACATCGTCGATCTTGTTGCCGTTGATGCAATCTTCAACCGCCGCCAACCGCAGCGGCCGATCGCCGACGCCAATAGCGCCGACATGCGCGTTATTCGCCCGTCCTGCATCGTCCTCATCGTAGAACAGTGCCGCGGCAGCCAGCGCAAAGTCGCCGCGACGACGCGCGAATTCCGAAAAGCCGAAACGGCGGCGCGCGGGCCAAGCCGGGAAATGAATTTCGGTGATGATTTCGTCAGGCTTCAGCGCGGTCATCAGCGGGCCGACAAAGAAATCCGCAGCCGCGATCAAACGCGTGCCGGCTCGGCCCACGGCAGCAATCGTCGCCTCACAGGTCACGATGATCCCGGGCAGTTCGGCGGCAGGATCGGCATGGGCAATGCTGCCACCGACAGTGCCGCGGTTGCGAATTTGATAGTGGGCAACATGCTCGACCGCAGCTACCAGCAGCGGATGGGCGCTGCGCAAACGAAGGTCGTCGAGGATATCGCACCAGCGCGTCATCGCGCCGAGGGTGATGCGATCCTCGGAAATTTTGATACTGCGCAGTCCCGCGATTTTGCGTAAATCGACAAGAAGCGCCGGCGACGCGACGCGAAATGCCATCATCGGCACGAGGCTTTGGCCTCCGGCGAGCGGCTTTGCTTCCCCATCGTGCGCGCTCATCAGCGCGACCGCTTCGGAAATCGTCGCCGGACAAACATATTCGAAAGGCGGCAACTTCATTGCTTGGACTGTCGCATCTTACGGATGGCAACCTTCAGATTCCTACCCTGTCTTGACCATCCGGTCAACATGTCATGCGTGGATACATAGCACAAACAAATTGTGCTCACTCGTTGTGCAGATTTCCATCGACGTTGCCACCGCGGAGAGCATTCTATTGACTGTTTGGTCAATGCATTTATCATCTCAAAGAAACCGAACACATTGGATATCGAAAGGCTGAGCTATGGGCGTTGCTAGACATCCGCTTCCGCAAGAGCTGGTTGGCGTACCGCTGCAAGAGATCATGGATCGCTACACCGCGCGCTTTGCCGACCGCAAGGCCGACTGGGCTGCGTTCGAAGACGCCAAGATCGAAGGTTACAAACGTGCCCAGCATCGGTTCATCGGCGCCGGCGGCTCGGGAAAACACGGCGACGCTAGTGCCATTCCGGCCAAGAATTTCACCCTCTCGATCATGTTCGTGCCTCCCGGACAGGGTAATGCTTCCCACACGCACGAGGTCGAGGAGGTTTTCTTTGTGCTTCAGGGCCATCTCGACGTGTTCGTGGAAGATGAAGCCGGTAACCGCATCACCAAACGGCTTGGCCCATGGGAATGCATCTCCTGCCCGGCAGGCGTCATCCACGGATATCAGAACGACAGTCTGGAGCCGGTCTATTTCCAAGTCATGCTTGGGCGCGGCAAGCCCGAGACCATGGGGTATGCCGACGATGAGCTATACAAGAGACGCGACGCGCATCTCAAAACTGTCTGACAGGCCGCCAACGGCTCTTAGCGCCGACTGTCCCTCGTAGTGCACACCATCCGTTGTTTCGGCTGCACCTCGCGCGGGCGGTGTACGCTTTCATTGGTTTTACGGCAGCTCGATGAGCCGCATACGCCCCTGATCGCCAGAGTGTCGCCGTCGGCCGGGACCGCTTAGCTTTATGTGCAGGAGCAATTTAAATGGCTTTGATCAAACTTAGCCTCTCGGTCTGCGACTATGACCGCACGCGTGCCGTTATCGACGGCCGCGCCCCCATTGAAGGCTGCGACGTCACGGTCGTGCCACTGGAACCGGAGGAGTCTTTTCACCGCGCCTTCAAGTTTCAGGAATTTGACGTTTCCGAGATTTCGCTCAGCAGCCACATCATGACGACGGCGCGCGGCGACGCGCATTACATCGCCGTGCCAGCCTTCGTCTCGCGTTTGTTTCGGCACAGCGGCATTTACATCCGCACCGACCGCAACATCAATAAGCCGCAAGATCTCAGGGGCAAGACAGTCGGCCTCCCCGAATATCAAATGACTGCGAATGTCTGGATCCGCGGCATCTTCAAGGACGAATACGGCGTAGAGCCGTCCGATATTCATTGGCGTCGCGGCGGCCTGGAAGATCCAGGACGCGAGGAGCGCGCCGCAATCAAGCTGCCGCCGGAAATAGACCTGCAATCGGTGCCGGTGGATCGCTCGCTCAGCGAGATGCTGGCCGAGGGCGAACTGGATGCCATCATCAGCGCGCGCGCCCCATCCTGCTTCCTGCGCCAAGTGCCGCATATTGCGCGGCTGTTCCCGGATTATCCGACTGTCGAGGAAGCTTATTTCCGCAAGACTAGCATCTTCCCGACCATGCATGCGATCGGCATCCGGCGCTCCCTGGTCGAGGCGCATCCCTGGCTGGCGGTGAGCGTCTACAAGGCTTTCGTCAAAGCTAAGGAGCTCTGTATGCATGAGCTCGGCCAGATCGGGCACCTGGCAACGTCACTGCCGTGGGCCGTCGCCGAATACGACCGCCTGCGGCGCTTCATGGGAGAGGATTATTGGAGCTACGGTCTTGAGGAAAACCGGCACGTCCTCGAGACCTTGGCACGTTATTCATTCGAGCAGGGTCTGTCGATCCGTGAGCTCCCGGTCGAAGAGATGTTCGCGCGCTCAACACACGATCTGACAAAAATCTAGCGCACTCTGCTCGATCGTCTTCGGCGGTTTCACAAACGCTCTCACGCGAAGGCTCTAGAGACCGGTTGGCTCGGAAGCTTTCGCATGAGCAGCCTCGCGGACATGGCCTATCCAGCCATTCGACCGGCTTCGCTTTGATTCAAATCAAGCCCGCGGCCGCGGAGCGATCGCTTGTTAAGGGCGCACAGCGCGCGATGTCGCGTCGTCTTCTGCCGACGAGAATGCGATGCCGGACATCGGCTCGACCCAAACGAGATGATCGTGGACTCGCGCGACGCCGGCAACATTCTCGACCGCGACAACAAGCGCCTTGCGTTCGCGGTCATCGGTGATGACGCCCCAGAGCTCGGCGACGCCATTCTTCACCACGACATTCACGCGCGGCGCCCAGCTTTGCCGGTCGAGAACGGCGATAATGTTGTCGTGGATCTGGGAATCGCTCGGCTGCACTTGCTCCTTGTCGTCACGCGCGAAGCTCGCCAGCGCATGCATCAGATTGGAGCGGCTGATGATGCCGACGACGCGGCCGTCCCGGGTGACCGGAAGCCGCTTCACATGCCGCCGCTCCATGAGTTCGACCACCCTTTCGAGAGTGTCGTCTTCCACCACCGTGACCGGATCGGTGGTCATGACCTCATCGACCTTTCGCCCCGACGCTTGAACATATTCCTCGGCCAGGCGGCCGGGCCCGACGATGAATTCGAGCCATTTCGGCCGGCGGCGCTGCGTGCCGAGCTCGCCACGGCGCAGAAAATCGCCTTCGGTGACGATGCCGATGAGTTCGCCGCCATTGGCGATCACCGGCAGGCCGCTGATGTGATTCTGCAGCATGAGCCGCGCCGCCTTCGTGATCGACTCATCCGGGGCGACCGAAATCACGTTGCGTGTCATGATATCTTTAACTTGCATGGCTCTCACTCCCTATGGCGGACCCAAATTCGGTGCTGATGGCGATCAGCCGTTCATGCAGCTAAGTGCGTTGCGATTGCGGAGCCGGATGCGCCGTGCCGTCGTCAGTTCGATCGCGGCCGCGCTCTCCAGCGAGGTCAGCGTTCGTGACACAGTCTCGATAGTCAGACCGAGATAATCAGCAATATCCTGGCGCGACATCGGCAGTTCGATCGCATCGTCGAGCGCCAAGCGGTCCGACATTTCAAGAAGGAAGCCGGCGACCCGTTCCTGCGCGCTCTTGACCAAGAGCACGATGCGCTCCTGTGCCCGGCGCAGCTCGCGGCCGGTCAGCGCAAAGAGCTGCGCGGCAACCGAAGCATCGCGCGCGGCCAGAGCGTTCAGCGCACTGCGCTTGATCACAAGCACCTTCGTATCGGTGATGGCCTCGGCCGACAGCACATGGGTAGCCGCGAACTCCAATCCGAAAATGTCGCCCGGGAGATAAAAGTCGCCGATCTGGCGCCGCCCATCGCTCAGAATCTTGGAGGTGCGCACGCCGCCGCTGACGACTTTGTAGAGATATTCCACGGGCTCGCATTCACCGAAGATTTCGCTGTTGCGCTGATAGGACACAATGGCCCCCATCAGCATGATTTCGTGATCGAGCGGCCCGTTCGCGTCGTCGCCGCGATGTTGAAGAGGGCGCGCCGACGCTGCCGGATGGCGGACGGCCTCGGCATGAATTGTGCTGCGCGCGATGACGCTGTGAGTGTGCATGACGCTTGGTCCTCCGGGAGCTTGCGAAGACATCGCTAACCCCGATGCACAGGCACGAATATTCAGATATTGACCCTAAGGGATTTCCCTTAGGTGACCTCCGCTGGCGTCCTTATGCTATTGAATAGGTTTAATTTTCCACATCGATTGTAACCCGCAGCCAGCCATGATGGAAGCGTTCAAAGAGCTGCAAGCCAACCCTCAAGCGGGCTTGAAATCGGCCGCAAAGGCCGCCGATCGGAAGACGCCCGGTTGGCGCGATATCGCGTGGCGCTACGGCCTTGCGCTATTCGCAATTGTCGTTGCGCTGGCGGCGAGAACCGCGCTTGAGAGCGTGCTGCGCGGCGAGGCATCCTACCTGTTCTATATGCCGGCGATCCTGATCGCCTCGGCCATCGGCGGCTGGGGTCCTGGCCTCTTAACAACCGCGCTCGGCCTTTCGCTCGGTCTCTTTTTTGTCGCCGATATCCGGACGTTGACCGCGGCGGATTATGTCGATGCCGCAGTCTTCGCTTTGGTCAGCGTCGGCATTTTATGGCGCGGCGAACTGCTGCGCCGCTTCCGTGGCGCGGCCATCAGCAGCGCCGAAGACGCCGAGACGCGCGCCGCGCATCTGAAGTCCATCCTCGACAGTATTCCCGATGCAATGATCGTTATCGACGACCGCGGCATGATGCGCTCGTTCAGCGCGGCCGCCGAACGGCTGTTCGGCTATAGTGCAGCCGACGTTCTCGGCAAGAACGTGAAAATGCTGATGCCGCAGCCCTATCGCGACGCCCACGACGACTATCTCAACCGCTATTTGCGCACCGGCGACCGCCGCATTATCGGCATAGGCCGCGTCGTCGTCGGCCAGCGTCAAGACGGCTCTACCTTCCCCATCGAGCTTGCGGTCGGTGAAGTGAATGTCCACCATCAACGCCACTTCACCGGCTTCATCCGCGACCTGACGGAGCGGCAGCAAACCGAGGCCCGCCTGCAGGAACTGCAGTCGGAGCTGGTGCACATCTCGCGCCTCACGGCGATGGGCGAGATGGCATCGGCACTGGCACATGAGCTCAATCAGCCGCTCTCGGCGATCGCCAATTATGTGAAAGGCTCGCGAAGGGTGCTGGACGGCCGCAATGACGATAGCCTCACGCCGTTGCGCGACGCCTTGGACAAAGCCGGCGAGCAGGCCTTGCGTGCCGGGCAGATCATCCGCCGCTTGCGCGATTTCGTCGCCCGCGGCGAGAGCGAGCGGCGCGTGGAAAACGTGCGCAAGCTGATCGAGGAGGCGAGCGCGCTGGCGCTGGTCGGCGCCAAGGACACCGGCGTGCGGGTGCGCTTCGATTTCGCTCCCGGGGCCGACCTCATTCTGGCCGACAAGGTGCAGATCCAGCAGGTTTTGCTCAATCTGATGCGCAACGCGATCGAGGCGATGGAGATTTCGCCAACACGCGATCTGGTCATCGCGACGGCGCTTGCCGACAACAATATGATCGAGATCCGCGTCACCGATACCGGCTCGGGAATCGCGCCCGAGATCGCCGGCCAGTTGTTTCAACCCTTCGTCACGACCAAGCGGCACGGCATGGGCGTCGGCCTTTCGATCTCGCGCACCATCATCGAGGCGCATGGCGGCACCATCACGGTCGGCGCCAACCCGGGCGGCGGCACAATATTCATCTTGACGCTGCCCGCAGTCGCTCAAGAGGAGACCAGCCATGTCCTCTGAAGGCGCGGTGGTGCATATCATCGACGATGACGAAGCGCTGCGCGAGTCGCTCGCGTTTCTGCTGAGCACCGCCCAAATCGCGGTGCGCAGCCACATCTCGGCAGCGGCTTTCCTCGAGCAGTTACAGGATACGAATTTGGGTTGCGTGATCACTGATGTGCGCATGCCCGGGCTCAGCGGCATCGATCTGTTGAAACGCCTGAGGGAGCGCAAGATCGGCGTGCCGGTCATCGTCATCACCGGCCATGGCGATGTGCCGCTCGCGGTCGAAGCAATGAAATCCGGCGCTGTGGATTTCCTGGAGAAGCCGTTTGACGATGAAGTGCTCTTGGCGTCGGTACAATCGGCGCTCCAGGAGCACGAGGGCCAATCCAAGCGCCTGATCGAACGCGCCGTCATCGAGGACCGCTTGGCCGCCCTGTCGAAGCGCGAGCGCGACGTGCTCAGCGGGCTGATCGCCGGCCGCGCCAACAAGCAGATCGCCTTCGATCTCGGCATCAGCCCGCGCACGGTCGAAATCTATCGCGCCAATCTGATGGAGAAGATGCGCGCGTCGAGCCTCTCCGATCTGGTCCGCATGGCCCTGATCGCGGAAATCCTCGGCAGCGGCTAGACCATGATCCGATCAAATCGAATCGGATCATGGTCTAGTTTGTTGGTTGGAGCATGATCCTCTCGGAAAACCGGTTTCCACCCTCGGATCAAGTCCGAGGGCATGCTTTTCCGGATCATGCTCTGGTACGGCGGCAGCACAGCCGTCTTCGCGCATCCAGCGGCAAGGTCAGGACTTGAGCTAGGTCAAAGCCGGCCGTCCGGCCGCAGGGCATTTTTGTTCACTCGCTTGCGAAGATAACGGCGCGCGACAATGACGGAACCGCCTGGATCAAGGACGCCAAAGCCCGTTGTTGCGGTTGTGGATGACGATCCAGCCGTATGCAACTCGCTCAAGTTCTCGCTCGAGCTCGAGGGTCTCTCGGTACGGGCGTTTTACAACGGCGCCGAGTTCGCTGCGGCCGAAAATCTGCAGGACTATGCCTGTTTCGTGATTGATCAGATCTTACCCGATACCAGCGGTATGCAACTGATCGAAGGCCTGCGCAGGCGCCACATCGCGGCTCCAGCCATTCTCATCGTCGGCCGCCCCCATGCGCGGCTCGCGGCACAAGCCGCCGCAGCCGACGTGCCGATCATCGAAAAGCCGCTGGTCGGCAATGCGCTGCTGGCAACGATCAGGGAAGCCTGCAAGATCGCAAACTAAATCTCTGCGCAAGGACGATCGGCGTTCGGACGCCAGACTGCGGCGCATCCGGCCGGCGAAATCAGGCGGCGCGCGTTTGCGGATCCAGCCGATTTTCCAGCACGACGGTCGCCGCCGCCGTGTTGGAGATCGGGACATGATAGTTGCGGTGCACTTCCGCGACGTGGGCGTTCAAGGTGCCGCGCATCGCCATCCAGTTCACGAATTCCACGCCCTGCGCGCCGGCTTCTTCGACCCAGTCGTGGATCGAATAGCGGGCAAGCACGTCCGGTTCGCCGACGAGCTTATCCATGCAAAACTTGTCGAATTCCTTGTTGATGAAGCCGGCCCGCTTGCCGTCGAGCTGATGCGACAAGCCGCCGGTGCCCACCACCAAGGCTCGAAGGTCTTCGGGGTAAGCCTGGATCGCACGGCCAACCGACTGGCCGAGCTTGAGGCAGCGCGCCAGCGACGGCAGCGGATGCTGCACGGTATTGATGGCAATCGGCACGACCCTGACCGGAAATTTCTGGCCGGGCCACATCAACATCATCGGAATCGTGAGCGCGTGATCGACCAGCATTTCCTGGCACATCGTTATATCGAATTCGTCGGCGACGAGCCGATTGATGATATGCCAGGACAAAGCGGGATCGCCCTTGACCGCCCGCGATACCGGAATGCCCCAACCCTCGTCCTCGTTGCGGTACTCGGCCGCGGCACCGACCGCGAAAGTCGGCATCTTGTCGAGAAAGAAATTCAGCCCGTGGTCGTTGTAGAACACCACCGCGACGTCGGGCTTTTCACGCGCGAGCCAGTAATGAACGTAATCGAAACCGCGAAAGAACGGCAACCAGTACGGGTCTCTTTGCTTGTTGTCGCTCGCTAGAATTGTCGATTAAGCGTGGAGGAGAGCGCGCGAAGCAGCATTGATCTTGATCAAAGGCGGTAAAGTCCCAGATTGAGTTGGGCGAGGAAGAGCGACGCAACCTGCCCCAAGTCGATGGACGCATTTATTGGCGCGAACTGATCGCTTGAACCGTCGAGGCGTTGGCCCTGAAGCGTTTGCGGTCTTTCGGAAACGATCCGCAGCGAGCGCGGCCTCATTTGGCAGCCGTCCGAGGGAACCAAATTGTGCATCATCAGTTTGGTATTCAGCCGATTTACCTCAATTCCCTATCGGTTTCATATGCGTCTTTATGCGATTGCGGCCTTAATTGCGCTGATTGCCGGGCTTCCCTCCAGCGCTTCGGCGGGACAGGCGTTCGTCGGCATGGCCGCGTTTTATCCTGGTCGTGGCGGGGGGCTTACAGCTGCCCACAAGAGCTTGCCATTCGGGACGCGCGTCCGAGTGACTGATCCGAAGACCGGCCGGAGCGTCGTCGTTACAATAAATGATCGCGGCCCATTTAATCGGGGCCGCGTACTCGATCTTTGCACAGGAGCCGCTCGCTCGTTGGGCATGATCAGTCGCGGCGTAGTCTACGTCCGGGCAGAGGTTTTGTAGCTGCGAACTGCCGAAGAGGCGGCGCTGATCGGATATCGGCTATAGGCCGCATTGTGGCTTGTATCGGACAACCCGGCGATGTTGGAAAAGTGTCAATCGCGGGCATGCAAACCAACAACACGTCTTGTGAGCCGTCATCCCGGGTTGCAGCATGCGACGGTCGTTGTATTACGTCAGGGACCGCCGTTGTCATCGTCCTGGCGGCGATCTGGTACGCTTAGTACAATGGTCTTCGCTAACGATGGCGTATGTCCAATGCCGGTGGAGGTTTGTTACGGTCATGCCCCGGATTGCCGTTCCGTCATGAAGGAGTTGATCCACCAATACGGCGCTTGGATCGTGTTCGCGCTTGTGCTTCTGGAATCGATTGGTCTGCCGCTGCCGGGAGAGGCGATCCTAGTGAGCGCCGCGATATTCGCTGGAAAGACGCAGGAGCTTGGCATCGCGCTCGTTCTTCTCTCCGCCGTGTTAGGGGCGATACTGGGCAGCACCATCAGCTTCTGGATCGGCGATCGATACGGATATCCGCTACTGCTTCGCTATGGCTCCTATATCGGACTGACCGAAACAAGAATTAAGATCGCCCAGTATCTGTTTCGGCGTCAGGGAATGGTGATTGTCCTCATTGCTCGCTTCGTAGCTGTGTTGCGATCGGTCGTCGGGTTCATTGCAGGAGCAAATCGGATGCCGTTCGCCAACTTCATGATCGCCAACAGCGTGGGTGCGGTGGCCTGGGCATTGGTTTACGGGCTTGGCGCATATTTTCTCGGCAAAGGTGTCGAGAAATTTGCACGACCATTCGCGTTGGCGCTGGCCGTGGTCGGGGCTATCGTGGTGGCCTCCTTGATCCTCTATTGGCGGCGCAAGGAACAGGAGCTTGCGGCTGCGGCCGAGCGGGACATTCCAGGGCCATTGTAGCTAGAACAGTCGGGATATTCGCGGCAAGACGGTCACGATGCTCGCTGGGGCCGGATGCACGCTCCGCGAAATCGTTGCGATAACAGAATAGTCCTCGACGTGCTCAAGACATCCCCGAAAAATATCTGGGTCGAACCAGCTTTTTGCTAGATTCAACTGTGACAGTAGCAACGACGGTTATCCAGCGGCCCATGCCTTCATTTTCCATTGCCGCATGCGAACATCGGGGCGATTGTTAGGTCATGTCGGCAATGCGCCATTAGCAGACACAGGATTAGACGAGATACCGTTTGACTGCTGCCTCGTTCCATTCGAGTCCTATTCCAGGCACATCGGGTATATGTAAGAGCCCGTCCTTGATCTCGTAGGGTATTTGGAGAATTGGATCGGCCCAATCCTGCCACTCCAGCCAATGCGCCGCCTCTGTGACGCGCATCATATGGGCGGCCACCTCGGGGTAGAGGTGCGTAGATACGGGTATTCCCGCTGTGCCGGCGATAGCAGCCGCTCGCGTCCATCCGGTGACTCCGCCGATGCGCATGAAATCCGGCATCACAAGATCGCTGGCCTTTTTTTGAATCGCCTTGTGCATTTCCCGAGGACCATAGAAGTTTTCTCCCATTTGCAGCGGAGTTTTCAGCTCATCGGCAAGCCGCGCATAACCGTCCAGGTTGTCGTAAACGATTGGCTCTTCGATCCAGGCGAGGTCGTAGTCGTCAATCATGTGGCAGCGCCGTAGCGCGTCAGCGAGATCTAAGCCTTGGTTGAAATCGACCATGAGGTGCATCTCTTCACCCACGGCCCTCCGCACTCCTTCAAGAGCGGCAAGATCGTCAGATACTCGCGGGCGACCAAGACGCAGTTTGAGACCTTTGAATCCGCCTTCGTCCCTTAACTCCAGTGCTTCCTCCGCAAGAGCCTCCGGTTCCTTCAGCCAAAGGCCATTGCTGTTGTAAGATTTGACAGTTCCAACGGAGCCTCCGAGCAGCACGCACAGCGGGAGGTTCGCTGCTTTCGCGAGCGCATCCCAGGCGGCCATGTCGAGGCCGGAGGCAGCAATCATTGACAGGCCTTCATAACCAACGAAGTGAAGCGATTTCCGTGCTGCGTCAAAAAGTTCGATGGGCGCAAGACGCCGGCCCTTGAGCATCGCACCAAGATCCTTGAGCGCCGGCACGAGGTAGCGCATGGACCTTACGACGTAGGGCTCCAAATAGCTGCGCCCGACGATGCCCTCTTCGGTCTGCAGATCGATGAGTATGAGCGGCCATTCGGTCAAGGCGGCAATCCTGGCTACGACCGGCCGCTTCAGTTGAAGGACGACCGGCCGTGCAATTATGTCTCTGACGGTCAGGGGAGCGTGCATAGCAAGCACTCGCGCGGTTGGAGGTTCGACAAGGCTCGCCATTTCTAACTCAGCCCATCACAATGTACATTCACTAATGAGTATACTTTGAGAGAGCCACGATGCCGCGTTCTGCGGAGCAGACACGCAAGCGGATTCTTGAAGGGGCCTACAAGCTCTTTCGTCGGCATAGCTATAGCCGCGTGACCATGGACGACATTGCGGCCGGAGCCAAACTCACGAAGCGAACGCTCTATCATCACTTCAACAGCAAAGACGAACTTCTCGCCAAGGTCTTGGAAGCCCAGCACCACTTGGCCCTACAAGCCTTCAAGACCTTCGGAGATCGCCTGTCGGGATCACCTGAGGCCATCGCAGAGGGGATTTTTCGAGAGCTTGCGGTGTGGGCCGATAGGCCGCGCTGGGCAGGGTCAGGATTCATGCGTTTCGTGATAGAACTTGCAGACCTTCCCGGTCACCCGGAGCCTAACGCTAAACCGGGCCAAGAAAAAAATCGGCGATTTGCCGCGCTCCCGATTACGATCACCGTCTTAATGCCCTCAGCGGCGACGCGCCGACTGCGAAGATTTTAGCTTTCTTCATCGCAAGTTCCTTATCGCACTCCCGCAGGCCGCTCGCCGTGAGAAACGTCAGATCTCAGCCTCATGTTCCCTACGAGGCGTCACCCGGGCGCCGACACGACTCAGCTATCGATTGCGCTGCAGATGGTGTTGGTATTGGAGAACGTCGAATATCATTTCGGAGATGCCCCAAGGCAAGCCGTGGTCGCGACAAGACGACGATGACCTGCGGCGCGCAATCTGGGGCGGCTATTCGGTTGACTGTGTGGCGATATTTCTGTGCCGGCCAATCGACGAAGTGATGAAGCGCATCGCGGAACTCGGCGTGCGATGGGACGATGAGCGGAGTTAACGCCGGCGCCGACGCGGCGGCTGACGATCGCGTTGCGGATGGTGCCGATGGTGGAAGGCGTGGAGTGCGAGCCGATCAATAATCAGAGGTAGAGCTTACCGTGCTCCGCTCCAGAAACCCAGATTTGGGTCCGCATGGCCAACCCAAATCGCTAAATTTGCAACCAGAAGCGCAAGCAATATTCCGAGGGCTGTCGCAAGCAAAATGACCACGCTGGCACCGGTCACGGCGAAATACGGGTACCAAACGCTCCTTAGTCTCCTCGCGGCCGACATCAGCCCCCCAACTCGCCCCACTACGCTCAGTTAGCCAAAAAAACGCGTCATTATACGAGGATCACGGCCTACCCACCCTGGATGTGATTTCCATCACGAAAGTACAGTTTTCGCGCGGGCGGAGCAGATGATGCTCATGCTGGAGAACGTCAAGTCCCGAGCGAAACAGCCACGCTCTACAACAGCCCCATTCATTCGCTCTCGAACACGAATGTCATGTCGTGCATTTTCTGATCAGGTGGATTGGGATGATTGAGGTGCATTTGGTGCACATCCATCGCTTCAGCGGCTGGTATGTTAGCCTCTGCTGCATCGGCGGGCGCCGGCAAACGTCCGACCTGGTCGCGCCGTCACCGCGCGAACCTCTCCAGCAAAAGAATCAAAGCACAGCCGAGAGGCACCCCGCAAATCATACCTGTCAAGAATTCTACCAGTCCTTTGCGGCGATACGAATTCTTATCAAGCAGATCGAGTATCACATCGGAGGCTTCCACCATTTTTTGCCCGAGCACTTCACCTTCAATGATGTATCGACGAGCAATGACTTCGTCTGATGTGCGTTTCAACCATAACGCTAAACGCTTCGACATTTCGTGCCACCGGCTAGACTTGAACTGAGGCGGGCTTACGGTTCGACTTTCCGCACCTCGCCGTAATGAAAGCCTTTGACGCGGGAGGACCGGCGATATTTCAGATTACTGAGTTTCGCGACATATCCGGGCGATAACAAGCGCTGAACCGCGGCGACTGCTTTGGAATGTTCTGTCGCTGCAGCCCAAAGTTCTCGGCTACCGTCTGGAGTGGTCACCTCAACTACCGCCACTCCAACGCGCCTAATGCCCATGTCTTCACAACAAGAAAAAAGCCCCGGCATTGCGGCACCGGGGCTAAGAGCAAAGTTGGGGTAACGCAACATCTGCAGTATTGCACAATAGTTCGACAAGCCTCGGTAGCGTTGTACCAAAAGCGCGGGGCGAGCGCATGGCTGCCCCGCGCTTGTGCTCAACGGCTGTTAATGGCGGGGTGAAAGAATTCTCAAAATCTTCGTTAGTAGACACCGCTTCCGTCGCCGAGCGTAAGACGGAGCGTGAGATTTTTTTGTTTCATCGGGCGCACAGACACGGCTGTATCTTGTCAATCCAATTATGACCCACCGCTTCATCGGCCCAGAAATCCACGGCAACGTTTATCGATGGCGGAGTCCACTCGAACTGCTGCGTAAAATCGGTATCCGGCCCGTTTTCCTTCAGCCGTTCAAACCCGATTTCAAATGCGCCAGAAGCCACCGCACAACGAGCCGCGTCGACAGTCACGACTGCGGTCCACTTTCGCGTCAGATACAATTCCTGCATCGCTGAAAAATTGACCCGTGTAATCGCCAAATTAGGTCTACATTCTTCTCGACCATAAGCCAGTGAAGCGCCTGAGACGCCGATGAAAATTGACAAGAATGCAATAGCTGCTGATCGAGCCATTTCTACCCCCAGGTCGAATGACCAAACAATTCAATGAAATCGCCCGGCGAGGCGCCGCAAAGAAAGCCCCCAACGCGGGCGTCGGGGACAAGTTGGGAGGGTTAGTGACGATTTGTGTGGGCGCTATGGACCTTAGGCCATCCAGAACGGCTTCGATGTTTCCCAGCGGGCTTCTGTGCGGCACAAACCAATGTCGCGTAGGTCCCGATCGCTCATGGTGCGCAGTTCATTCCGTGAATAGGTTCGGTGCAGCCACATCGTGAAACCATGTTCCAGGTTGGCCAGCACGCCACCGCTATTTGCGATCATCGTGCTCATGGATCACTCCCCGAAATCTTCCAACCAGCACGCTACACGGTACGCGCACCCCAGCCGGTCGCTGTGATCTACAGCACGAAAAACAGCATTTTTCCTGCAGAAGGGTGTTGGCGCGCCACATGGACGGGCCCGCATACCCAGATCACGCCAGCCGCCGGGCGCGTCCTAAAACAGAAAGGTACAGGATCGCAGCCTGTCGCGCTTCGACTTGATCGGTCTGCGCGTCACTGCGCCCAAGCGTGCCGTCGTCGTCTACCTCAAACGTGTGAATTTCTCCGGTTGTATGACTTTTGACGAAGATGACCGATTTTCATATCCGATGACTTCGAACATGCGAGCACCCGTGAATTTGGAAGCGGGGCAAATTTATGAACCTGAAAGACAAAAACTAAACCGATCTCGCGCGCCCACGGCGGTATCGGAATAGGTGGTGCCGCGCGATTAGCTATCTGTTCGCGATTTGATGCCGTATAAATTTTGCTCGTTAGATGCCCACTGTATTCGTTGTTTGTTCGTGTACCGCAACAGCCGCCTCACTAACCCTAATTCCGCTCAGCGCTGGAAGCCGATGTCGTCGACGTATACACTCGGCCTTTGAGGCAGGTATCCACGCCACACTCTCGCCCTGCCTCATTGTGGCCCGGCCGTGTTTGCCTCCACGGGCCGGGCCCTCTGTTTGTTCGGACCTTTTCCAGATCCCACCGGCTAAACCAAGGCGCCACTCGGCGCTAGATTCTCTTCGCGCTGGCGGGCAAAATGATTTGGGGCTGGGCATCCACTAATTCTCACCCTGCTTCATTGTGGCCCGGCGCGTCAGCTCCCTGTCGTGTCGGGCCCTCTGTTTGTTTGCCGTGTCCAAACGGTCATCGCTTCTTTGACCGGCCCCCCAAAACAACTAGCAAAAATCTAGTTTTCGACCCCCTAAAACCCTTGCTGCATAGCACTTCGCGGGGGGTCGTGGCCTGCCGTAATTGCAACTCAGGTTGGGGCACGAGTTAGGCTGACGCCTATCTACTTCAACGCGTTAGACACACTGGTCAAGGTCGCGTTGAGGTTCACGCCCAGACCCTGAACAACGGCGATAATCGCGACTGAAATGCCAGCTGCGGGCTATTCGCCGTGCGGCTCTGAGGCGGCAAGAAAGAGGCCCGGGCCCATGAGCCGTCCAGGGCTCAGTGGGTCCAAAGAGAGAAAGAGCTAGCGATGGCTCAATCCCGAGGGCTTCATAGCTTTGGAGGCGCCAGCAATGCGCGTCCCTTGGAGCCCTATTTTCGCACATTCGGCAATTGAACCGCCGTAGCGCCGAGCATTTTATTATCGCTCAGTAGGCCCGATCTCGATTGGGCGAAGAAATAAGCGGCACGTCTGACCGATCAACCTTTTGTCTCTTTGCCGATTTGTTGTCGTTGTCCTTGATTGTTTTTTTGCCGGCCTTAGTCAGCATTTTCTTGTCGCTCTTCGATAGCTTATCAACTTTTGCCATGTTTAGTTTCTCCGGCTTGGTGCTAGGGAAGCGCAAGTCAACCTTTGAGATTCAGTATTAGTTCCGGAGGGTGCTGGCGGGCCGCCGACTGATCGACATGTCCGATTGGGGTCATTTTCGACCGTACTAACATGGCTTTGCGAGGTCCGATTATCTCCCGGCAGCGGACATCGCTAGATGCAGTTGAGATGTCCGAGTTGTGCCAAACTCAGACAAAGTGCGGCGCAGCAAATAGCCCTATTCGATCACGTCGTCAGCGGTGGCGAGCAAAGTAGGCGGGATCGTGGGACCCGATAGTGGTGGCGGTTTTCGCATTGATGATTAGGTCATATTTTGTTGGCTGGGCGACCGGAATATCGTCGTGCTCGCCCTTTGGTTAGAGCAAAAGCGCTTTCAAAATTGTACACGTCAAGAACGTCTACATTCGATCGGTGCCGCCGTGCCGGCCCAGCGCTCTAAGCTGGCCTTTGCTCTGTTTTCCAAAGCTTTGGCCCCTTGCTGCTTCGCAAGTTCGACTGCAGTACGAAGTGACTTCCTTGCTTGGTTTTTGCGGCCGTCCAACAGTCGCGCGACTAGTTCGCCTTTAAGCCGATAGAGTTCCGCGATGTAGTAGCGCTCCCCGCCCGCATCGGCGAGTACGATACCCTCGTCGACGGCCTTCAGCGCGCTGGCATAGTTTCCGGACTTCATATGCACTTCGGCAAGCAAGCCGAGCAGATAGGGCATGAAGTGCCGAGAATGTGCGGCATGGAGCGCCGCGACCGCCTCCGTCAGCAAAGCCGTTCCGCGATCAGGATCTCCGTTCTCGGCAGCACACCATCCGCTGACCCCCATGCTCCACGCTCTGGGCATCGCCAGATCGTGCTCCATCGCGAGCTGTCCACTCGCATCGGCGTATCGCGCGGCGAGCGCGGTGTCGTCGAGAATGTGCGCGGTGGCCGCCGCGAAATAGAGCGCCAGTGCGAGTGAAAATGGATCGTCCAGCTTCCGGGCGCCGGCAACAGCAGTTTCGGCCATTTTGCGTGCGCGATCATTCTCGCCGGAGAGCGCCAACGACAGCGCGCTGAAATACCGGGCGCAGGTGGCGGCATCGTGGTTGCCATAGCTTGAGGCCATTGCCTGGTGAATTTTTGCGTCGTAGAGGGCGAGCCCCGCTTCGGCGTGGGCACGTACGTCCGCTAGCCTGCCGAGCCCGAATGAGGTAGCCCACGACGCATGGTGGGCTTGCAGCTTGAGCCGGGCATCGCCTAATTGGTCAGCCAGCGCCAACAGCCGCTCGCACAGTCGCCAAGCGGCCTCGATTTCACTTCGTCCCCAACGGAACAGCCATTGGCCCCAAAGTGCGGGGAAAATATCTACATCCTGCCCCAGACGGTCGCAGAGCGCTTCTGCCCTGGAATAGGCCTCCAACACTTCCGGCGCGCCGAATCCCCGCGTCGCCAAGAATGCGGCTCCGAGATTGATCAGCAATCCAACTTCGATCTTTGTACGCCTGACTTCGTCTGTGATGGTGGTAGCGGCACTGAGCGCTCGCTGGATGTGATTGATTGCCTCCGCGTTGGCGCTGCGCCGCAGAGCCTTGGCAGCTGCCCGATGGTGGTGGGGAATAGCGCGCACCGGCTCACGGGCTCGCTCGAAATGCTCTGCCAATTCGGACGCAACGGCTTCGAGATGGCTGCTCCAGGCTGCCTCAAGGCGATTACCGACGCGGCCATGATAGAGCGCGCGCCGCGTTGCTGGCAGGCGCTCGTAGAGCAACTCTCGGTAAAGGTCGTGCCGAAACGAATACAGTTCCGCGGGCGTACCGTCGGGCCAGGCAACGGATGCGACGGACACGGTGTGTTCGGACTTCCCAATGAATATGCACTGCCGTGCCAGACGTGCACAGCTGGACTCGACTTCGTCGAACTCACACTCTAGCGCGGAGGCTACGGCAGGGGTAGCAAAGCCTCGGCCGACCACGCTGGCCGCGGTCAGCAGATTACGATCTTCGTCAGCCAACTCGTCGATCTGCCCATCGATGAAGCGCCGCACATCGTCCGGGATTGAACCAATTGCATCGAGCGTCCGGTGGGGGATACTTCGCTGAGCGAGCTGATTGACAATGCTAGTCATGAAAAGCGGATTGCCGCCGGTCCGCTCAAGGAGCAGTGGCGCCATCTGGCGCAGCTCCGGGACGTTGCCATCGGTGCCTAATCGAACCGTCAGGTAAGTTTCGATAGCCTGCAAACCGAGCGGTCGAAGCGCGATTTGCCGACACGACCCGTGCATAGTGAGCTCGGTAACGAGGCGGACGAGGCCGGGCTTGGCAGCCGACGCATCGGCCGGTCGAAACATTCCGAGTAGCACCAGTTTCGCGGCCTCCGGTCGGCGTGCCACGTGGCCGATCCAATCAAGGGTGGACTCGTCGCACCAGTGAATGTCTTCGAGCTTGAGCACGAGAGGCGCATCCGATGCGACCGCTTCGACCGCATGGGTCAGTTCGCGCATCATGCGCTCGCGCGTCGGCCGCCCGCGAGCTTCCAGCGCGCGACGTTCGGGGCCAGTCCACAGTGATGGCATCTGAGCAAGCCAACTCGGTGCCTGGGCTGCTAGAATTTCCTTCACCAGCCCGCCGTCCGGCGCGCCGGCAAGCCGCGTCAGCGCTTCGATCAGCGGCAGATAAGGCTCGCCGACTCCATGATGGTCGAGGCACTGGCCAAACGCGACTTTGACCGCATGTGGGCTCTGAAGCCGGTCAAGAAAAGCATCAGCGAGCGCACTCTTGCCAATGCCGGGTTCGCCGGTCACGAAGATCACCTGACGATGGCCCGCACGCGCCTCATCGAAGCTGCGCACAAGCTCTCCCAGCTCAGCGGCGCGCCCGACCAGCCGTGAGGGTTCGACAGCGACGGCGCGCGATTGCAAGACGCCGCGTCGGTCCGTGATCCGCTCCACAGGCAACATCAGCCGGTAGCCGCGCCGGTGGCGCGTTTCAATGATGCATGGGCGGCGCGCGTCGTCGCCGAGCGCGCCGCGTAGCTCCTGAATGCACGAAGTGAGCGCGTCGTCGCTGACGGCCAAGCCGCCCCAAACTCGATCGAACAATTCCTGCTTGGTGACGAGTTGCTGTCCGCGGTCGGCCAAGACGTGCAACACGCTTGCCGCCCGCGGCGTAAGTTTGACCTCGCGGTCGTCACGCCAAAGCTGTCCAGTTCGCGGGTCAAAGCGAAACAGACCGAACGCGAGTTGCTCGTCCGCGCCCATGCGCTATTCCCAGAAATTTCCCGGAACTTCGCCAGTACTTCGAGAACCGCAGCCGTAAAAACTCTCGCACGCGGGTGTCGCGGCCGCAATGGTCCAGAGCAGACAATGAGCGCAAATCTTGGCGGGGCGTTGGTCGAAAAGCCGATTATGGCAATGGGGGGATCGCGATGCTGGCCGAATGCAGGGCGCATTCTTGGTGACGCGCTTGTCGTGAAGCTCTTTGCAATCGCCGTGGCTGCGATCCTTGTCATTCCAATCCCATTCGCGCGCGCCGGAGCGACTTCGCCGTTATCGACCATCCAAGCATTAATGGACGCCGAGCAAGCATTCGATCTCGATCGAGCATTGTCCTTGTTCGCCGATGACGCGGTGATCGTGAACGCTGCGGGCGCCACAACCGCAGGCGCAGAAAAGTTAAGGCGATTCCTTACCGAGGATATGTGGTTCAATGACTCATTCGAGTTGGAGCAACCGGTAGTCGACCACAATCAGGTCTCCTGGACAGAATCGGTGAATGAGGACTTCTACCGCAAGCTTGGTGTTGCGCCAGTGCACTTCGCGTTCACGGCTACCATCGACCAAGGGAAAATCGAATTGATCGTCGCTCACGTACCTCTGGAAGAGATTGCTCGCATCGAAGCGGCCTGCCGCCGCACGACTAGGCCGATGATCGACGGTCGGCCGTGCTCAGAGTATGTCCGGTATTTGAGGCTTCAGGCCGATGCAGTCTACTAGGCCCGACTTTTTTTGGCCGAACGAGGACAGCCCACCACTATTCCTGTCCGATAGTTGGCCGCAGCGGCTCGATTTTTAGTTTATGTCGCGTGCTTTAGCCGGGCCGCTTTCACGCCAAAGCTCGCCTTGAAACGCTAGCTGTGGGACGCCGGTTATCGGCCGGCCCGCTTCCGAATTTCCCGGAAATTTCCCAGAACTCCGCCACGACTTCCCGGGCTGCTGCAGCCAGATTCCCGCACGTAGCCCGCGAGACCGCAATCAGAAGGCAAATCATGAACGCCAGTCGCCGCAATGCCCTGATCGCCATTACTTTGCTTGCCTTGGTGCGCCCGGCGCACGCTGATGTCATCGTCGACTGGAACCAGTGGGCGATAGATTTCATCGTCAGCCATAAGATGCCGCCACCCCCGGCCGAGCGGCTGCTCGCGATGACCCATGCGGCGATGTTCGACGCGGTCAATTCGATCGAGCACAAATATCGTCCCTATCTCACTGAACTTCCTGCGTCGGCAACTGCTTCCAAAGAAGCCGCGGCAGCCGCTGCAGCAGGAATGGTATTGGCGGGGGCCAACCCAGCGGCGCGGGCCGAGTGGGATGCAGTACTCGCCGCGTACCTCGCCGTCATTCCCGACAGTGATGCCAAAACTGAAGGCGTCAAGCTCGGCGAAGCGATTGCGGCGAAAATGTTGGCGGCGCGCGCCAACGACGGCGCCAATGCACCGGACGTTTACCGGCCACGGACCACGCCCGGGGTTTATGTACCAACCGTGATACCCTTGGCGGCGAATTGGCCGGGCGTCAAACCGTTCGCCTTGACCAGCGCATCGCAGTTCCGTCCCCCGGCACCGATCCCGCTCAACAGCGCCGAGTGGGCGGCCAATTACAACGAAATCAAGGAACTCGGCGGCAGCGCTAACACCAAACGCTCGGCACGGCAGACCGAGGACGCCCGCTTCTGGCTCGCGGTTGACGGCAGAGTCTACTATCCCGTTATCCGCACCATTGCCGCCGAGAAAGAGCTCAACCTCGTCGACTGCGCCCGCCTGTTCGCGTTGACAGCGATAGCGCGAGCTGACGGGCTGATCGCCGTATTCGACGCGAAGTATCATTACGAGTTCTGGCGTCCTGTCACCGCCATCCGCAACGGCGACATCGACGGGAATCCCGCGACTGAACGCGACGCGGCCTGGCAGCCGTTCGACACGACGCCGATGCATCCGGAATATCCGTGTGCGCACTGCATCGAAAGCGCCGCGGTCGCCGGCGTAGTGCAGAATGTGTTCGGCACGGCCGATATCCCGGAGGTTTCAATCACGAGCCCGACCGCGCTTGGCGTGACCCATCACTGGACCAACGTCCACACCTTTGCCGACGAGGTCGCGCAGGCTCGCATCTGGGCCGGCTTCCACTATCGCTTCTCGACCAGGGTCGGCCAGGACATGGGCTACAAGATCGGCGAATACGTAGTGAAGAATTACATGCAACCTGTCACGACGGCGACGCGATGAACCATCGGCTCGGCATGCCGGGCCCGGGCCCGCTGGTCCGGCGCAACGCGGGACTCACCAACAAATCCGACAGAAATCATGAAATTCCGACCGCGAATTTTGTCAGCGACGTTTCGGCAAAATATGATTATGGCCTCGGTCCGCACCTGTTCGCTGACTATGGGACGGACCTGGCGCGAGGGGCTTCAGCCGCTGGGTGACGCCGTGTTCTCGAAATCGCGGCAGGAACTGGAATTGTACGCGCCTGTTGCGGGATGCTTTGCCACCTTCCAGTGCGGACATGCGTGGTGAGCGGCTTTGACTCGGACATTCGGCTGGGCTCTGTCCAAGTCCGCTTTAGCCGCGAAAGCAGACGTCAGACGTCGATCGTGAGATGTCACTTACGTGCCAATCAGCGACATCGGACGCTTAGAGGCTAAGCGTTCGGTTGAGCCGCGATCTGCCTTTAGTAAGACCGAGGAGACGTTTTGCCCCGCTCCACAAGCCTAAGCCCAAGTGCGGAATAAATCGTTCAAACGCATATCCCTGATCGGGAGGAAGACACTCCAGCAAAGCGGCCGCGTCGACGCGACAGTCAATAACGTCTCGGAATCGGGTTAGGAGCGCGCGAGCAGGGCCTCTGAGAGAATATAAGTCAAAGATCGCAATCGTCTTGAGAATTTCGTCCGCGGTAGGTGACACATCAGGATTGCGTATAACATAGTTCTTTTGATGGCCCCGCTCGTTGATGAAATGGCGAGTAAAGAGAACATTACAGGTACCTGGCCAGGGCAGCTTGGATGGAAAAGAAGCGGTGCCAAATGCCAGGTCGGCAACCAGCAGTCGCTGCGCGATAAGCGGCTCAGCTATTCCGACAAAGTGAGATCCTGGCAGGGTTGGACTGATGTTGAAGTTGGTTTCGACATCAGCCCCTAGGATGTTGCTGGCAGCAAGGTATCGTGCAGCACCGCGCAATACCTCCGGTTCATACCCTTCGCAATCAATCTTGATGAAATCTGCCGTTGGGAGCGACTTGTTGGACCAAAGTGTATCAAGTTTCGCTATCGGAACGAGGACTGAGCCTGCGGACGAGATTCGGGCCTCATAGCGGTTCTCGGGCACGTCAAATAGGGACTCGCCATCGAAGTCGCCAATAGCAAGCTTGAAGTAATGATGACGTTCATTCGGAGGATGAACTTCCGCAATCGCATCGAAGCCGTAAACTTCCAAAGCTGACTCGAACGCCGCCCAACGCGGATGAATGCCACCACGAACACCGATATCGACGAGGACAAACGGGCTTTCGAGTGCGCCCTGTTCAGCGATTAAGCGGGCAGCCCTGCCAGACCCAATCTGTAGCTCCATGGGCAA